>NZ_CP096659.1:2863920-3579900 GCF_023238205.1 Halorussus limi | reverse complement strand
TCGGAGGCCGGTGGACCCCCGTCGGGGCAAACGATTTACTTTCGTCGGGTGTATCTACGAACATGGTCGTCACAACCGAGCGAGACGAGATGACGTGGTACAAGTGCGAGGGGTGCGGGATGATGTTCGACGACGAGGACGACGCCAAGCAACACGAGGCGAACTGCGACCACGAGGACCCCTCGTACATCCAGTAGTCCGGCGTCTCGACTTCGGGACGGTCGATGGGTCGAGAGTGACTTGCAAGATACAGCGCGCGTGTCCGTCACACTCCGTGCCCAACTTTGTCCAGATGGAGAGAAGCCATCTCCTGTTTCAGCGGGCCTCGCATGTAGGGGAGTGACAGAACCTATCACGCCAGATATAGTTTTAAAGGAGAGGCGCTCGGGAGTCGTAGTATGGAACTCGTCGAAGCCACCCTCGACGACCTCGATGCGCTCGTCGACCGCTGGTACGCCCTCGCAAGTGCGATGGAGGAGTACTCCGACCTGAACGAACTCGTCTACGCGGACGTCCACGAGGTTTCGGACGATGGCTTCCGCGCTCTCCTCGACGACGAGAACACTTCCATCTATCTCGTCGTCCACGACAGCGAGACGATCGGCTATCTCACACTCCGCGAGGGCCACCACCCGTCGCGGCAGTACTCGCAGTACCTCCGCATCGTTGACCTCGCCATCGACGAAGACCACCGGAATCAGGGCCACGGCACGGAAGTCGTCGAGCGTGTGAAAGAACTGGCCCGCGAGCGGGGGTGCGACCACCTCAAGGTCTCCTGTGAGTGGCGGAACGAGGACGCGCGCCGGTTCTACCGTGACACGGGTTTCCGTCCGAAACAAGTCGACTACGCACAGCCATTAGAATGAGCGGTCGCTGTCCAGTCGTGTGTTCCGCACTGTGGAAGGCACAAACTCACGATGCCTGACGAGTGGTCGAACGACGCTCGCGGGAGATTCGACCCGCGCCGTCCGGCACTACAACCCGGCGCGCTCACGGTGTTCGTCGGCCAACTCCCGCGCCTCGGCCTCCGTCTGGCAGGTCTCCCAGCGAACCTCGTCGCCCGACCCGTAGGCCAGCGCGTCCTTGAGTTCGTCGCGGAGGACGCCCCACCCGACTTCGAGGACCGCGCCGTCCTCGCCGAGTTCGTAGACGCCGTACTGCTCGGGCGCGGACCCGACCGTCTGCCGGTTCAGCGTCCGCCAGCGTTTCGGGAGCGGCATCTCAGTCCTCGTTGACCAGTTCGTAGGACCGCTCGCCGAGTTCGTCCTCCTCGAAGACGAACACCCGGCCGCGAGCGACCTCCGGGTCGGCCTCGACCTCGATGGCGTAGCCGTCAACGCGCACCGTGACGCCGGGGAACAGCTCCTCTTCCTCGTCCTTACCGAGCATCACTCGACCCACGCCGGTCGATTCGAGGATGTCGTCGTGGGTGTTGCGGTCGTTGACGTACATCAGCACGCCCTCGGTCTCGGTCGGGTCCGTCACGAGAATCTGGACGAGTTTGCCGGGTTGGGTCCGGAGGGTGCCCGACTTCTTCTCCGGGACCCCGCGGTAGTAGGCCTCCCGGCCGTCGGTGTACTCCACGACGATGCCGTCCTCGCCCAACTCGACGCCGAGCGTGTCGGGGGCCACGTCGTTGCGTGCGCTCATGTCCGGATTTTCGTCGGGGTCGGGGAAAAGGGGTGCGTTTCGGCGACAACCCCGATTGCACCAACCACCAGCGTCATTACGACCCGCGAGAGAGTCCCGGGCATGGACGGCCGAGCATCGGCACCCGCGGCGGGCACCGTACTCAACGCCCTCGCCTGCGGAACGGGGTCGGCGTTCGCCATCGACGCCGAGACGACCGCGACGGTCGAACTCGACTCCTCGGGGTCGTTCGACGCGGAAATCGCCGACGCGCCCGACGCCGACACGACGCTGATAGAGCGGTGCGTCGAGTTGGTCGTCGCAGAGTACTCTGCGGAGGCCGGTGACGAGGCCGCCGAAATCTCCGGCGGCCGCGTCCGCACCGAGAGCGAAGTCCCGATGGCGGCCGGACTCAAGAGTTCCAGCGCCGCCGCGAACGCCACCGTGTTGGCCGCGCTCGACGCGCTGGGAGTCGCCGACGAGGTGGCCCGCGAGGACGCCTGCCGACTCGGCGTGCGGGCGGCCCGCGACGCGGGCGTGACCGTGACCGGCGCGTTCGACGACGCGAGCGCGAGCATGCTCGGCGGTGTCACCGTCACCGACAACGAGAGCGACGAACTGCTCGCTCGCGAACCCGTGACGTGGGACGTGGCGGTCTGGACGCCGCCGGAGCAGGCCTACAGCGCGGACGCCGACGTGGCCCGGTGCCGGCGCGTCGCGCCGGTCGCCGAAGTCGTCGCGGACCTCGCGCTCGACGGTCGGTACGGCGAGGCGATGACGGTCAACGGCTTCGCGTTCGCGGCGGCGCTCGGATTCTCGGCCGACCCGATGCTAGAGGCCCTGCCCGACGTGCGGGGCGTCTCGCTGTCGGGCACCGGACCGAGTTTCGTCGCGGTCGGCGATACGGCGGCGGTCGAACAGGTACGCGAACACTGGAGCGAACGAGAGGGTACGACATGGCTGACGACGACACAGAACGACGGCGCCCGGACGAGATGAACCTCGCGGAACTCCGCGAGGAGATAGAGAGCATCGACCAGGAAATCGTGGAACTCATCGCCCGACGGACCTACGTGGCCGAGACGGTCGCGCAGGTCAAGGCCGAGCGAGAGATGCCGACGACCGACGAGGACCAAGAGCAGCGCGTGATGGACCGCGCGGGCGAGAACGCCGAACAGTTCGACGTGGACGCGAACTTGGTGAAGGCGATTTTCAGGCTGTTGATAGAACTGAACAAGGTCGAACAGCGGGAGAAACGGTAGCCAAAAATTCGGCTTCGTGGGGACCACGACCCTTGTGGGTTTGTCTCGATTTATAGGGTCCCGACTTAATCAGCCACACTTCCCGAAACCGTCTGGACGGGTGGCTCGGTAGAGGACCGCTCCGGTTGGATTAGCTCCCATTCCATGGTCTCCTGATAGTGGAGCGGTGCGTTGTCCTGTTCGGGATCGATTACTGTCAGTTGTATCCAGCCGTTGTCGAGGAGTTGCACGAGCTGTTCGTGCTGACGGAGAATCTCTGTAACCCGGTCGACAGGTGCGTGAATCAGTGCAGTCAAACGCAACGGCTGGTGGTGTGGCTGGTCTGCGTCGGCGTAGAGCGACTGGAGCGGAAGTCCGGTCATCAGGTCGCCGCCGTTCCCTTGGAACACACCGACGTTGCCGACGGGGTTCTGCGTCACTTTCGAGCCACTTCCGTAGACGGCGTTATCGACCGTGGCGAAGTAGTACTGGTTGTTGATCCACTGCGTGACCACGAGCGGCCCAGTCATGATGGCCTCCAGTGCCTCGCCCTCCGAATCGGTACGCCAGTCGTAGGAGTGGAGGAACGTACGACCGTCGAGGGTTTCGTCCTCCGTCAACTCGCGCGGGCCGATAACGAACGAGGCGTTGCCGGCCAGTCCCCACTCGGGGCGCGTCTCCGCCCAGTCGGCGGCCCGACGCTGCGTTTCGCGAACGCTATCGGCAGTCTCGTCCGCCATCGATTCCGTCCGCTCCGCCGTCGCGCGAGTCTGCGCCTGCGTGAGGTCCTCACGCAACTGTTCGAGGTCTTCCCGGTGACTCTCGGGCACCTCGCTGTCGAACAGGGTGATTTCGTCGGTCGTCGTGTTGTGTTCTGCGGCGAGGAACGCGGTGTCTTCGGGGATGTCGAACCCGCGTTCGCGCAGTTCGGCCTTGACGGCTTCGTCGTTGCAGATGGCCGCGAGGACGCGAGCGTTCGGGCCGCCGGGGTTGCCGGCACAGGCGCCGCAGTCCAGACTCGAATCGAACGGGTTGTTGGTCGTCTGGCTGGTGTGGCCGGTGAACACGACGAGTCGGGCGAACTCCTCCCAGCCCATCAGTTCGAAGGCGGTCTGGGCGTACTCGACTTTCTCCTCCAACGAGAGCCCTTCCCGGAGGGAGTGGACGGCGTCCGGGTTGTAATCGACCGACGGCTCACAGAACTCGTGTTCGTCGGGCGTGCGGTCGGTGTCGTGAAGTGCGTCGTAGACGCGAGCGGGTAGGAGCGTCCGAGCAGTCAGCGCGACGCCGTACCCTGGCCCGGCGTTCTCGACGAAGCTGAACGCCGCCGCCGTGTTGGCCTTGAGGGCTTTGAGCACTTTCCTCCCTGCATCCAGAGCGCCCTGCCAGCGGTCGTAGCGCTCCCGTGTGGCGTCCGCTCTCCTCGCAGGCCGATCAGTGATACGGTGCTGGGCGTCGACGATCGGCGGACAGGCATCGACAGACACGTCCGCGTCGTACGCCTGATAGCGCATCGGGACACCGAAGAACCCCGCGTAGCCGTGGGTTTCGTACGGGCCGACTGCCTCGATGTGGCGGCGGATAATCTCCGAGCGCGTGTCGATACAGAACACGAGCTGTGCGGCCGGACGAGCGGATTCGTCCGCAGTAGTGGTCTCCCGGTTAGGTTGTGACACCGCCTCCAGCAGCCGGTCACGGTGGCTCTTTTCCCACGCGGTCAGCCATATCTCCGGCAGCGGAACCTCGTCGTTCTCGACCGATTCGGTGTCGTGTTCGTTCGGCTGGATAGGGGCATCGAGGAAATCCGCGAGGAGCAGACGGACCGCGAGATACTCGGTCAGCGAGATGGGATAGCTCGACTGCCACGCGTCGGCGTCGTCGCTGGTCCGCTGTTTGATGAAGCCGGTCCAGCCGGGGAGGGCGGCGAGTTGTTGCTCGAAGATCGTCTCCCACTCTCCCTGTGGATAGTCCGCCAGAACGTCTTCCAGCGCCGCTATCGGGGTTTCCGGAAGGTCGGACGGACCGTCACAGCCGGGAACATCGCCATCGTAGGGAGCCACCGCACGCCAGGCCGCGTAGAACCCGTCTTCGCGGTCGGGCATCGGCCACTTGGCGTTCCCCTGGTCGAGGAAGGCGGCGAGCCACTTCGAGAGGACGCGGTCGACCTCCTCCGTGTTGGAGTCGGTCTCAGAGGGAGAGGCGGACTCGGTCGTCTCCATCTCGTCCAACAACGTCTCCGGGTTCTCGTCGAAGCCGTGGGCTTCTAGCTCGGCGGAAAGCACCTCTCGTTCGATTTGGCCGTTCTCCCAAGCCTGTCTGAAGACGGAGGGATGTGGATAACCCCTACCGCCGAACAGCTGTTCGGCCTCGGCGACCGCCTCGTGGAACGGCCGGTCTTCGAAGCCGGACAGCGGATTGGCCGTGACGAACGAGTGGAGCGGCCAGACCGAGCCGACTTTCTCGGCCGCGCGTTCGATACTGTTCGCGAAGTGGGTTTGCTCGTTTTCAAGCGTCATCGTAGTCCTCCTTGGTGGTCAACACCGTTTCCGGGACCGGCTGTGAGAGGTTCAGCAACGCGACGTAGAGGCGCTTGCTGGACCGGTGCCAGCCGAGTTCGACCGCGAGATACGAACCGACGAAGAGGGCGCCGATGGCGAGGTGGACGACCGTCAGTTCGGTCGGCGCGTGGGTCATCGGAACGTCCGCCAGCACCGCCGAGACGGCGTTGAATAGGAGCCCATAGACGGCGATGGGTACGGCGACGACGAGTGGGAGACCGACGAGTTTGAACTTCGCGGGGAGCTGTGACCGCTTGAGTACGTCACGGGTCGCGTGGAGTGTCGTCAGAACCACCACGAGCGCCAGGAAAGCGCCGGAATCCAGTTTCGCCCCTTTGCCAGTGATTGCGACGAAGAGCGCGCCGCCACCGATTGCGGCGCCTAGACTGACGACGAGACCCGGCAGGCCCAAGTCGGTACGAGTGGTTCCCGTCGGAGATTTTTGCTCGACAGTGGCGCCGGAGGAGAGGAACAGGTACGCCTTGTAGAAACCGTGCAGGACGAGGTGGGTGATGGCGGCGGCGAAGAACCCGAGTCCACACTGGAGAATCATGAAGCCCATCTGGGCGACGGTGGAGGCTCCGAGCTTCCGCTTGATGTCGGGCCGGACGAGCAACAGCGCCTGTCCGAGCAGGGCGCTAGCCGCGCCGACGACGACGAGCAGCGACATAGCAACCGAGACGTCGGCGAAAACCGGCGCGAAGCGAGTCAGCAGGATGCCACCGGCGTTGACGAATCCGGCGTGCATCAGGGCGGACGCCGGGGTCGGTGCCGTCATCGACGACAGCAGCCAGTTATGAAACGGGAGCAGTGCCGACTGAACCATCGCCGTGAGGAAGAGCCCCCCGATAGCGAGCCAAGCGAGCCCAGCGGGGAGGCTCCCTGTCTGAGCGACGATACTGGAGATAGAGCTCGTTCCCGTCGTCCAAGCGAGGAGCGCGAGGGTTCCACCGAGCAAGCCGCTGCTTGCGACGAAGTAGCGGCGGGCGAGCGAGCCAGCGGCCCGCGCCTGCTCCCAGCCGCGAACGTGTCCGATGAGCGACGCCATCGCCAGCCCCATTCCCAGCCACGCCGCGGCGAACAGCACGACGTGGTCAGCCGCGGCCATGGCCATGACCGTGAGCGTGAAAGCGAACGTCAGACCGAAGAACTGGTCGACGCGGGCGTCACCGGCCATGTAGCGGCGAGAGTAGGAGTGGACGATACCACTGAAGAAGGTGACGACGGTCCACACGACCATCGTCAGCCCGTCTACGACGACGTAGCCCGAGAGGTGCCACTCGTTGCCACCCCAGACCGAAACCGCGACCGTCGCCAGACTGAGCAAAAAGAGCGCCCAGACACCCGCCGTCGTCGCTCGCGACACCACCGAGGATGACGGCGTCGTCTCTAGGAGTTGTACTGAGCCATTCGAGTGTGATTGTCCAGTCATCGTTCGTATCTCCTAACTGCCAGCACAGGTCATCAGGCCACCCGGGCCCGGAGTCACTGCAACGAGCTGGCCGATTCTATACTCTTGTACGAACAGATTGGTTATTATATTCTTCGGCTTTACCATATCGTTCTAAGCACGAAACTGTATTAACAGGATGGTAGATAATGATGGATGGAGATAGATTTCGTTTCTGGTGACGCCGAGGGAGTGCGATTAGTTTCGGACGCTAGCCGCGGCTACGTTACGTCCCTCGGGAACACGCGACCGGAGGGTCTCGACGTCTTGCTCGCCGTTCAGACTGACGAGGTAAGGTGTGTCAGGAAACTCTCCGTAGACCCCGTCATCGTCGTGGACGTATCCCACAATCGTCGCTGTGACCGATTCGCTCTGGACGAGAAACTCGACCTGCCGTGAATGGAGATATCGAACAAAACGTTCGGGACGGTTAGTATCCACCTCTCGTAAGTGATGGTCGTGGAACTCGAAGGGCCGATTATCGCCGTGGAAGGTCGTTCTGATTGCCGTAATCGTTCGTCGTGCTGGCGCCCGGGCCGTGAAGCGCGTAGTCCTGTAGTCCTGAGACGAACTCGCGGAGGTTTACTCGTCGCTCGGATTCGACTGTGAGGTGAGGTCGTCGAAGGGTGTCGTCTCGTGACTGCGGACGAGCACTTCGTCGGCGACAGTCAGGCCCATCTCGAGGAGTTCCTGCGCGACGGGCGTGATGTCGTCGTCGCTTTCACCGACAGCTGTCACGAGCAAGTTCTTCTCGCCGGTGACGAGTTCTTGGACGGAAACGACTCCCGGAATCTCGAGAATGTCGTCGATGAGTTCGCCACGTTCCGGAATCGGTGCGGTACAGTACAGGAGCATCCGGAGTGGGTATCCCGATTTCTGGTAATCCACGTCGGCGCTGTAGCCCTTGATGACGCCCTCGGACTCCAGGCGCTGGATGCGCTTTCGGACTGTACTCGACGACGCTTCAGTGCGGTCGGCAATCTCGGAGGACGAGAAGTTTCGAGCCTCCTCCTGCAGTGCGTAGAGGATTTCACGATCGATATCGTCGAGCTCGTACTCGGTCATGCTTCCTGCTTGCTCTCGGTGATATAAGGAGCTTCGGCTGGTGACACCGTCTCCAACCGCCGACGATGCCGGACGAGTCGGCAGACGATCGGTGGCCGCGACGACTCGTTTTTCGGCAAAACCGACTGCGACGGGTTCTCCACGTGCCGAGGCCCGTCCGATGCTCGCCGGTTGACTCACGCCCTCGTACACTGTACAATCTTCCGTTCGAACCCCGGAGGCAACGATGTGAGAACCGTCGAAAGAGTCCGTGCCACCGCGGCGTTCGATTGCTTGCTACCGAGCGAAAAATACGTCGTGCAAGTCGCTCACCTCCGTCCGGCGGACTCCTTCGACGACAGCCGACAGATGGTGTAATAATTCATAACAATGGCCACAATGGGTTTGTGAGGGGCAATAGAATCTGTCGCTGAGGGGTATTCATGGACCGTCGGACATTCCTCGGGTTAGGGGGAACGACTGCGTTCGGCGCGTTGGGCGGTAACTACTTCCCGGACGTCCCCGTGGAGTTTCGTCAAGCGGACGACGGCCAAACAGGAGTGGACCTCCGGGTGCAGCAAGAACCGGGGAAGACTGTCAACTGGGTCCTCCCCGGCAAGCGCCAAATCAGCGAGTACGTGTTCGGTACGCCCGACTATCCGATCAACACGGGCTGACACTGGGTCAACGTGGCCGAGGGGCCGGTGGCCGACCTGCTTCGGGAACAGACCTACCAAGTGGGACTACCGTTGGACAAGCGCCGAACCAACGCGGACGAGAGTGCGTACACCGTCACGACGTTCAACTCGGCGTTCAGCGATTCGTCCCGGACGGTCGACGGTCGACTCGACCTGACGTACAAGGACCGCCGGCCCTACGACATCCCGGCGGGTAGCCCGACCGAGACGCCCGACGACGTCGACCTCGACGCCCGGTTCACCGACCCGGCGGGCAACCAGTATCGACTCGAAATCAAACAGGTGTTTCAGCCGCCGATTCCGCCGTGGAACACGGGCGGCGGTGTCGTCACCGGGTCGTGGCTCCACGGCGTCACCGGCACTGGTACGCCCCTGATGCCGACCCAATTTGCGTACGGTGCGTGTTGGGGAGTCGGGAACGTCATCGTCAACGGCGAAGTGGTCAACCGACGCCAAGTCATCCACTTCATGACCACGCAGATGATTCGGAAAGCCGGTAACTATGCGCTGGCGATCGACGAGGAACTCCCACTGTCGCCCGACGAGGCGTATCTCGGCAATCTCCACCACACGCACGTCCTCGTCCCGCCGATCAAAGTCACGCAACGCGGTCCGGAACCCGAACCGGTTCACACGGCCTTCGAGTTGCCGACCGGTCGGCCACAGCCGTTCCTCCACGTGATGTGGGACGAGGAGACCATCGAGGGAGCGACGGTCGCGGTGTCGCCCGACTTCCCGGAC
This sequence comes from Halorussus limi, assembly GCF_023238205.1. NCBI lineage: Archaea > Methanobacteriati > Methanobacteriota > Halobacteria > Halobacteriales > Haladaptataceae > Halorussus > Halorussus limi. The sequence goes on along the minus strand of NZ_CP096659.1, from coordinate 3,570,539 downwards.
GCGGCGACGACCACTCAGGCCGCCGAGACCACGACAGCCACGACTACGCAGGCCGGGACGACGCAGGCCGTCGCCCCGGACGCGGACTTCGTCCTCGGCGGGCGAGTCGGCGGCTGGCGGGGCATCTCCCCCGATTCTATCGACGGCGAAACGAACCCGACGTTGAATCTGCAACCCGGAACGGAGTACACGCTCGTCTGGAAGAACCTCGACGGTGCGCCGCATAACTTCGCCATCGTCGGCGAACAGGGCAGTACACTCCTCAGTACGGAGGTTATCTCCGAGCAGGGCGCGACCCAGACCGTGGAGTTTACCGCGGAATCGGCGATGGCCGAGTATCTTTGCGAGGTCCACCCGATATCGATGCGCGGCGACATCGCGTTCCCCTCCGGGTGAGGAACGCGGTGGAGCAACGCGAGGGTCGATACGGATACTCCTATCGACACTCCGTTTACCGATTCGCCTCGGGAGGCGTCTCGACGAGTCTCCCGGCGCGCGTCCGTACGCAGTCGCGGAGGCGCTTCCCCGACCCGGTAAAGACCAGCGCCCCCGCGAGTGCGACCGACAGGCCTCGGAGACAGACCTCTCGCCACGGTCCGAGCGCGCCACTGGAGAACAGGCCACTGCCGAGGGCCAGTAACAGGTGAAGCGCTTGTTCGGCGACGAAGTATCCGACGCTCGCCGAGAGTGAGGGACGGAACCCGACCACCCAGAACAGAGCGACGACGACCGTTCCGGCGAGCAGTCCGGCGTCCATCGAGGAGACGGGGAGTGCGACCGGGACCGCATCGGCGACGGTCCACCCGAGACCACAGAGCGACGACCCGACGAGAACCCAGACGGAGAGCAGACGAACGAACGAGGAATCTTTCCTCGCGGATTCGGAACCCGATTCCTGTCGCATTACCGAGTCATCACGCCGAACGGGCCAAGAGTGTTTGGATATCGAACCAGTTCGGTCCGCGGGCGACTCAGTCGTGTTCCGTGCCGGTCTCTTCGCTCTCGTCCGTCAGCCGAATCCCCGGTCTGGGAGTGTCGAACGGGCGGCCGCCCTTCAGGCTGAACAGCAACTCGCGCGTCGAGAGGACGCGGATTTCGGGGTAGCGACGCTGTTCGGACTGGGCGTAGCTGACGAGCGCGACCAGCACCACGCCGCCGAACGTGTTTCCGAGCAGTACCGGGAGCCAGAACTCGTAGGCGATAGTGAGCAGTCCCGGACCGGGAACGCCGAGGAAGACGAAGAAGAGGGCTTCGGCCCCCGAGGAGACGACGTGGAACAGGCCGACGGTGGGTATCATGTAGAAGACGAGGTAGATGATTATCAGTCGGGAAATCGTGTCGCGCGCCCCGGTTCCGAGCCACACCACGCCGGCGACCAGCCACCCCGCGAACACCGCCTTGAAGAACACGTCCCACCAGCCCACTTCGAGGCCGTGCTGGACGAGTCCGGCACCCGCCCGCATCGCCTCCGGCGAGAGGACCTGTGTGTTGGCGAGGACGAACGCGCCGATGGCCGCCCCGACGATGTTCGCCGTCAAGACGACGGTCCACATGCGCAACAGGAGCGGGAGGCTGGCGAGTCTGGTCAACACCAACTTGACCGGCGGGAGCGTGTTCTCGGTGTAGAGTTCGTACCGGCCGAGGATGATGTAGAGGAACCCGATGGGGTAGAGGACGGTGGCGAGGAAGTTGTTGTTCGGGAAGTTCGCGCTCCCGACCGCGTATCCGATGAAGGTCAGGACGATGGCGAATCCGGCGGTGAGACCGCTGAAAAACAGCTCCCTGGTGGTGCTGTCTATCGCCTCTTCGGCCGACGCTAGGAGTCGCTGGTGAATCTCCTCCCACGCGAACCGGTCGCCCAGCGCCCACCCGGCGGCCGGGGCACCGGACGCCGCTCGGTCGCTTGTCCGAACTCTGGGCGTCGATTCCTCGTCTCCCTCGGCTTCTTCGCTCACGGTGGTCCCTTTCGGCGTATCCATTCTTCCGAGCGGACATGGGACTTGTGGCGACGGACCCGTCGCCCGGCGGTCGTGCGCCCCTCGTGCCCCTCGCGAACCGAGTCGCTACTCGGGTCGCCCTCAGTACGTCCAGAGACGCGCTATCCGGTCGTCGATTTCGGGATGCGCCTCGCGAAGGGCGTCAACCTCTCTCTCGTCGTCGACGTTGACGACGTGGACCTCGCCGCGGCGCTCGCCGTACACGTCCTGAAAGTCGTAGACGACGCCGACGACGACGGTGGCGTCGGGAATATCGTCGCTCTCCACGAGGAACTCGACCTGCCGGTCGACGTTGTACTCCACGAGCCGATTGATGGCCTCGGCCCGGTCCACGTCGTCGGGGAGCGCCTCGACGCCCGATTCGAGGCGGGGCTTCAGCAGGCCGAGACAGTGGTCGATGCCCGGCGGCTCCGAGAGGTCGTCGGTCAGCGCGTCGTAGGTCGCCGTGACCGCCCCACAGCCGGTGTGGCCCACCACGACCACGGTGTCGGTGCCGGTGTGTTCGACGGGGTAGAGAACGTCGCCCGAGACGGCCTCGCCCGCCTCGGTCCGCTGGACGACCCGGTTGCCGATGTTGCTACAGGTGAATACGCGGCCCGGTTCGTCGTTGCCCCACATCTCGTCCTGCAAGACCCGCGAGTCCGAGCAACAGACGGTGACGACTGCCGGATGCTGGGAGTCCTGTACGCCGCCGAACCGCGACTGGAACTCCTCGGCGTGTTCGGCGTTGCGCTCCAGCAGCTCCACGAACGTCTGATGCATGGTCGAACGGACTCGCTCCGGGAAAATCACTCCTCGGTTTTCAGGTGTCTACGGACGAGCGTCTCCGACTCACGTTCTCCATGCGGGACTCGGTCACGCGGCCGCTGCTCTCGACGCGTTCACCGCTGTTCGGGTTGGACCGACCGGCGGGGCGTCGAGGCCGCGTCGGGCGACGACTCGTGGTAGAACGAGAGGAGTTCTTCGAGGAGGACCGCGTCGCGGTCCGCGGGGTCGTAGTGGTGGTCGATGAAGTCCTCGGCGTCCTGGACGTTTCCGCGGAGCGCGTGTTTTCGGATGAAGAGTACCGATTCGAGGAAGGACAGTCCCTCCTCCTCGGAGGGACCCGCGTCGCGGATGAGCGCGTCTTCGAGTTCCTCGAAGTCCAGCGTCTCCGGTTCGAAGTCGGGGTCCAACTGCGCGAGGACGTACTCCGAGCAGAAGCGGTGGAACTCCGACTTGCTCTCGACGACTCCCTCCTCGACGAGTGCTTCGATTTCCTCGACCACGGGTTCGGGAAATCGAACGGTACTCTTGACCATGTGACTCTGTTCTCAGTACGGTTAAATAAACTTTGCCAACGTCTGTCTCGGTCGCCCGGGAGGCCGGAGAACCGCCGAAGCAGCGATTCTAGGCGGCGTATCGAGATGCTCACTTCCTTCGGAACGAACCGACCCACACTTCCTTGGTTATTGATTGTGTAGTTCCTCCATGGACACCTGCGAACAGTGCGGCGAGAAACTGGTCGGAGCGCGGGGCTGTTCCTACTGTGAGGGCACGTTCTGTCCGCACCACCAGCTACCCGAGAAGCACGACTGCCCCGGCGTGAAGAACTTGGACAAGACCGGCGACCGCTTCGACAGCGGGTTCGACGGGTCGCCGTAGGTCGGCGGCGGTTCGCGCCCCGCTCGGAACCGTTCGGGAAATCAGAACCGCTCGGCGAGGTCGTCCAGCGCGTCGTGGCGCTCGGTCGTGTGGGGCGCGGTCAGCGGCGAGACGCTTATCTTCCCGTCGAAGACCGCTCGCCGGTCGGTGCCCTCGGGGTCCGACAGCGTGTCGCCGTCCAACTGCTCCCACGTCCGGTCGTGGAGCGTGACCACGCCGTCGTCGCGGGTCGCGTCCATGTCGTAGACGTGCGACGGTCGGGTGACGACCATCGGCGTTCGTTCCGGGGCGTCCGCGGGGGCGCTCTCGCGGCCCTCGGCGGCGCCGGACGTGGCGGACGGGAGCGGTCCGTTGACGTTCAGGTACTCGGCCTCCTCGAAGACGCCCGCGTCGGGGGCGTGTTCCACGAGGTAGCGGACCGCCTCGGCGACCTCCTCGTACTCCTCGACGCTGGTGTCCCGGGGCCACTGGCTCTGTGGGACGTGGAGCGACGCCGCGATGGCCGGCACGCCGAAGAACGCCGCCTCGACCGCGGCGCTGACGGTGCCCGAGCGCCCGAGGACGTACGCGCCGATGTTCGCCCCCTCGTTGCACCCCGAGACCACGATGTCGGGGTAGGGGCCGAGTTCTGCGAGTCCCGCGACCACGCAGTCCGAGGGCGTCCCCTCCACCGCGTAGCCGAGTTCGTGTTCCTCGACGGGAACCTCGTAGGTCATCGCCCGGCCGACCGCGCTCTGGTCGTCGGCGGGCGCGACCGTCGTGACGTTGCCGACCTCCGAGAGCGCGTCGTAGAGCGCGCGGATGCCGGGGCTCTCTATCCCGTCGTCGTTCGTCAGCAGGATTTCGCGGGTGTCGCTCATGTGCGCAACCTCACGACGGCCGGTCAAAAGTCCTACCGCTCTCGGCGCTCGTCGCGCGGAACCCCGCGGTGCGCGGGTCGCGAAGACGAGCGGTCGCGCCTTCGAACGAGAATCGCCGCGGAACTCAGAACCGGACGTACACCATCACGAAGATGATAGCCAACTGGAGCGCGCCCTGAATCCCGCTCAGTTTGGCGTTTCGCATCCCGATGGCACCGATGAGTTCCTCGTCGGGATCCGCCGAGGTCATCTCGCGGTACATCCGGAGTTCGCCCGGCAGCAGTACGCCGAAGCCCAGAACCGACAGCAGGGTCACGATACCGAGCGCCGCCGCGATGGCGTGGTCGGTCATCGCGAACTCCGGGAGCGTCCGGAACAGCCACGCCGCGTGCCCGACGGCGACGACGCCCAAGAGGCCGAGCGTCCGCCGGTCGGTCAGCGCGTCGAACTGCGCGGCGAACAGCAGAATCACCGGGAGCGAAATCGCAGTACTCATCAGCGCTATCCACGGTTCGGCGTGGGGGAACTTCCCGAGGTCCCGCGCGAGCGTCACCCCGCCGAAGACGGTGACGAGCGCCAGCGACGGCATCAGGAATGTCGTCTTCGGGGTGAGTCGCCGGAACACCGACGCCTTCTCCTCGGTGCTGAGTCCGCCGACGACCGGACCGAGTACCAGTCCCATGAACAGGTCGATGCCGGTCCAGAGGACCCCGGCCATCACGTGGACGTAGGTCAGGTGCTGGAGCGGGCCGACCGTGACGCCGTAGGCCAGCGCGACCAGCGGTACCGCGACGACGCCCGCCGCGAACGCCGGATTCGCTCGATTCGCCATGCCGCCGACGAAACTTCGTGACGTGGTAGCCATACTCTAGCCGGTTCGGCGCACGGTCTGATGTTAAAAATTCTGGTTATTTCACTACGGATACTGTTTCGCCGAAGAGAGGACTCGCGATTCGGTTGCGCGCCGGAGTTTGATTCGCGCCGAACCTATCTCGATTGGTGACGAGTTCAGTCCCGTGCGGGGTGGTCGTCGGCGAGTCGCGTCCGGCCTTCCTCCTCGAACAGGTTCTCGCGCAGGGTGTCGCCCTCGTACTCCTCGCGGACCAGTCCTCGCTCGCGCAGTTCCGGAACCACCATGTCCACGAAGTCCCGGAGCGTGCCGGGTCGGACGATTTCCTTGATATTGAACCCGTCCACGCCCACGTCCTCGTACCAGTACTGGAGTTCGTCGGCGACCTGTTCGGGACTGCCCACGATGACGGGGGAGGTGGACCCGAGGCCCGCGAACTCCGCGACTTCCTCGACGGTCCAGTCGCGGTCGGGGTCGTTCTTGGTGAACGCGTTGATGGCTCCCTGAATCGCGTCGGTCTCGATGTGTTCGACCTTCTGGTCGGGGTCGAGTTCCGAGAAGTCGAGGTCGATGAACCCCGAGAGCAGCGCGAGGGTGGCCTCGGTGTCGACGTTCTCGGCGTACGTCTCGTACTTCCGCTGAGCTATCTCCTCGGTCTCGCCAACGACGGGCGCGATACCCGGGAAGAACAGGAGGTCGTCGGGGTCCCGGCCCTTCGACGCGGCCCGGTCGCGCATGTCCTCGACGTAGTCGCGGACTCCGTCCTCGGTGAGTTGGCTGACGAAGACCGCCTCGGCGTTGTCGGCGGCGAACTCCCGGCCGCGGTCCGACGACCCCGCCTGATACAGCACGGGCGTTCGCTGGGGCGACGGCTCCGCGCCGTGGGGACCGGGCACGTCGAAGAACTCGCCCTCGAAGTCGATGGCTCGCACCTTCCCGGGGTCCGTGTACACCCCGCTATCGCGGTCCCGGACCACCGCGTCGTCGTCCCAACTGTCCTCCCAGAGCGCGTAACAGACGTCCATGAACTCGTCGGCGCGGTCGTACCGGTCGTCGTGGTCCATCCGCTCGTCCAACCCGAGGTTCTGGGCCGCGCTCTCCAGATAGGAGGTGACGATGTTGAACGCGACCCGGCCGTCGGTGAGGTGGTCGAGCGTCGAGAGTTCGCGGGCCAACTGATAGGGGTGGTTGTACGACGTGGACTTGGTGACCGCGAAGCCGAGGTTGTCGGTGACCGACGCCATCGCGGGGACGAGGTACGCGGGGTCGTTCGACGGCGTCTGTATCGCGTTCTCGATGGCGGTCTCTCGGTCGCCGCCGTACACGTCGTAGATGCCCCGCACGTCGGCGAAGAACACGCCGTCGAACCCGCCGCGCTCGGCGGTCCGGGCGACCTCCTGCCAGTAGTCGGCGTCGGTGTAGCGGTCCGACTGGTCGCCCGGCGTCCGCCAGTTGCCGGTCGTGACGTGTTCGACCGAGTTCATCGTGAAGAGGTTGAGGTGGATGTAGTCGCTACTCATTGGTCCGTACGTGGGTTTCGCCGGGTGAAAAGGCGGGGATACCGGCGAGACGTGCGGCCGACCTCGGACGACGACGGCGATTGCTTCGGCGGCGTCGGTCAGTCGTCGGCCCGCGCGACGAACCGGCGCGTGTCGCCCGCGAGGTCGGCGATGGCGCGTCGCTTGAGGACGACGAACCCGGCGAACACGAGGAGGAATCCGAGGACGGTGAGCGGGGTTATCGTCTCCCCGAGGACCGCGACGCCGACGACCGTGGCGACGACCGGCACGAGGTAGGCGACCAGCGACGTCTCCAGCGCGCCCCGGACTTCGAGGAGCGTGAAGTAGATGACGAAGGCTATCGCGGTGGCGAAGACGCCGAGGTAGGCGACCGCCCCGGCGGCCGCCGCGGTCCGCGGGAGCGCGAACGGTTCGCCGAGGCCCGCGCTGACGGCGTGCAGGACGAGCGCGCCGACGAACATCGACCATCCCGTGAGCGCGGTCCGTTCGAGCGTCGGGCGGGCGCGCTGTATCAGGACGCCCCCGAGCGCCACGCCCGCGACCTGAAGCAGGATGAGGAGTCTGCCGACGACGTCGTCGCCGAGGAGGTTCGCGGGGTCGGGCCGGACGATGAGTCCGACGCCGACGAGTCCCAGCACGATGCCCACCGCACCGCGGGCCGAGACGCGCTCCTCCGGCAGCAACGCGAGCGCCCACAGCGATGTCGCGATGGGAACGAGGCTCTGCATGATGGCCGCCACCCCGCTGGGGACGGTCTGCTGGCCGACGAAGAGGAACGCGTTCGCGGCCACCAGGAACAGTCCGCCGGCGAGGACGGCGCTCGCGCTGGCGCGGTCGGTCGGCCACGGCGCGGTGTCGCGGACGAACGCGTAGCCGAGCAGGAGTACCGCGGCCACGTCGTACCGGAAAGCGGCGAACAGCACGGGTTCCAGCGATTCGAGACCGACGGAAATCGCCATGAACGAGAACCCCCACAACACGGCGAGCGTGGCGAACAGTCCGACGGTAGCGGTGCGGTCGTTCACGTCGGTCTCAACAGGAGCAGTAGTACTCCTGCGTGCCGAACTCGGTGGTGAGAAGCTGATACGCCGGAGCGGGGTCCGATGGGCGATAGACACCGGTCGTCAGGTCGTCGCTCGCCTCGAAGTCGCCCGACATGAGCGAGAGCCAGTCGTCGCGGGCCAGCACGTCCGAGAACTGCTGGTCGCTGGCGAGCAGTTGTAGGTAGTCGGCGAGGTAGACCCAACTCGCGTCGCGCACCTCGTCGGCTTCGTAGCGTTCGCCCACGGCGTCGGCGTACGCGGCCAGCGGGAGGTTCGCGCCCGCCTGCACCGGCAGGGAAATCCACTTCCACGGCCGGGTGTTCACGTCGATGAGGACGTACTCCTCGCGGTCGCCGTCGTAGAGGAACTCGGCCTCGCTGATGCCGTAGTAACCGGTCTCCTCCAGCACCGCGAGCGCGTTCTCCTCGACCTCTCTGGCGGCGTCGCCGGTCGCCCGCCGCACGACGCAGGAGGTGCCGTAGCCCAGCGGGTAGCGGACCCGGGCGTTCCCGACGAACGAGACCGCGTCGCCCGACTCGGGCACGTAGGAGGCCAGCGAGCAGTCCTCGCCCTGCACGGCGGGGACCTTCTCCTGAGCCATCACGCGGATGCCCTCCGCGGCGGCGTTGGCGACCACGTCCTCCAGTTCGTCCTCGTCGGCGACCTCGATGACGTTCGTCCCGACGGCCTCGGAGAACTTCCGCTTGAGCGCGGGCTTGACCACCAGCGGGAAGCCGAGGCGGTCGGCGGCCTCCGCGGCGGGGACGCTCTCGCGGCCCTCGCCGCTCGCGTCGCGCCCGACGGGTCCCGACTCGCCGCCGGTCTCGGCGGGGTCGGTCTCGGCGATGCGGTAGGTCTCGGGGTACGGGACGCCCAACTCCTCGGCGACGGTGTAGAGCGACTCCTTGTCCAGCACGCGGTCGACGGTCGCGCGCTCTGCGAACGGGAGGGTGACGCCCTCGGGTTCCGTGCGGGAGAAGGCGTGGACCCACTCGTCCATGCACCCGAACGCGACCGGTTCGTGGTCCAATTCCGCGGCGAGGGCTTCCACGTCCTCGCGGAAGCCGTCCTCGTCGTCCAGCGGGTACGTGACTCGACCGGCGTAGTCCACCGCGTCGGAGTAGGGCGCGACGCCCTTCTCGTTGCGGTCGATGGCGATTACGGGCACGTCGCGGGCCTGCAGGGCGCGCGCCACGCTCAGACCGGTGACGTGTGCGTTACAGACGATAGCCGGCGGTCGGTCGAACTCGGCGTCCGCGAGCGCGTCGCGGAGTCCCTCGAAAGAGCGAAAGGTAGCCATATCCACGCTTGGCGTCTCGCGTGCTAAAAGTCGTGCGAGTCGGCAAAGTCAACCGGTAGGTCGGACGGTCGTTCCACGGGCAGACTTTTAACCCCCGGTTATAAACCTCGGTGCAATGGGTACTATCAGAAACTCGGCGGGGTTGACCGACTTCCCGGTGTCGGAGGCGTTCGATGCCGTGCGAGACCGCCGGTGACGACCTCCGTGCGTTCGTCGAGTACGACGACGAGACGTACAATCCGCTGTTCATCGACGAGCGAACCGTCGAGGAGTTCGGCGGGGCGGAAGCCGTCGAGGAGTTCGCGGACCAACTCCACTACAACTACAAACTCGACTTCACCGAACAGGAGATGTACGCGGACCTGTACGAACCGCTCAGTTCGCTCGACGCGTTCGCGGTTTACCTCGAGGACGAGACCATCGTCCGATACGTCGACGACGGACGGGGAATCTACGTGTCGATTCAGGGCGAGACGTACGCCGGGGAGGTAATCGACGTGTTGACCGACGTGCTGGAGGAGCAATGACCTCGCCGGCGCTCGAACAACTTCAGGACGCGAGAAACGTCCTCATGTTGGCCTCGTCGCTGAGTCCTGCCAGCGGTGACATCCACCACGACCTGTTCGGTGAGCGGACGCTCGCCGAGTCGAACGTGCTGGTACTCACGTTCGGCCGGGCGGACCGCTGGCTTCGGGAACTTCGAGCGGAACACGGCGACCCGAACGAGACCGCTATCATCCAAATAGACGAGACCCTCAGACGCTCGACGTCTCACCCCGACGACGTGACGGTGAAGACCGTGAGTCCCACCGACCTGACGGGTGTCGGGATGGCGGTCAGCGACGTCATCGAGCGGTGGACCGACGGCGACGCCGAGACGGTCGTCTGCTTCGACTCGGTCACCGACTTCCTCCAGTACGCCGACTCGTCGACGATGTACCGGTTCCTCCGGGTCGTGACTCGCCGGTTCGACGCCGTCGACGGGTTCGCTCACTTCCACATGAACCCCAACGCGCACGACCAACAGACGATAGCGACCCTCAAGTCGCCGTTCGACGCGGTCGTCGACGCCAGCGACGGGAGCGACGTCTCCGTCTCGACGCGGTACTAAACCGGAATCCGGTCCACGATGGTGTCCTCGTCCACGACGAGGTTGTACGCCTCCTCGTCGTCGTTCCACAGCACCAGCACGTTCTCGAACGAGAGCAGGTCGCCGTACTCCGCGGTTCCGAGGTCGGCGTTCATCGCCGTCTCGCGGGTCAGCACCGCGAAGTGGTCCTCGGCCTCGCTCCCGTCGCTGATTTTGAACAGCGGGTTCCGGTCGCCCTCCGCCAGCGAGTGGCTGAGTTTGAGCGCCACGAGGTCGATGCGCTGAGTGACGTGCCGGTCCATGTCGGCCATCTTCGCCACGTGTTCGGTGTCGAGGTCGAACTCGACCTTCCGGGTCCCGTCGGGGCGGAGAATCGAGTAGGAGAACTGCACGTCCGCGTTGACGAACTCGCCCGACGCGCCCGCGGCCTCGTCGAGTTTGCGCTGGAACGCGGGCACCTCCAGGTCGGGTTTCACGTCGAACGACCACCCGCGGTCGGTCGGGCGCTCGCCGGGCCAGAGTCGGAGCGTCGGGTAGAACACCGCCGCGGCCCCGGCGTCGTCGACCACGGCGCGCTCGACTTGTCGAAGTCCGATGCTGGTCTCGCGGTCGGCGGGTTCGAGCGCGACCACCGACCCGTCGTCGGCGAGGAAATCGAGGTAGCGCCGGACGACCGCCTCCGGGTCGTCCAACTCGTTCAGGACGTTGGCGAACAGCACGACGTCGTAGCCCCCGGCGTCCTCGCCGTCGGCGTCGGCCGCGGCGAGCGCCCCGCTCTCGGTCGGGTCGAACGCCTCGGCGGTCTCCCGGTGGACGTCGGCGTGGAAGTTCCGGTCGGCGTCCGCCAGCATGTGTTCGAACACGTCCGCGGCCGCGCTCGGTTCGACCGCGTCGTACTCCACGAGCGCGTCTTCCGGGAGGTAGTCGGCGAGTCCGAGCGCCGGGCCGCCGACGCCCGCGCCCACGTCGAGAATCCGGAGTCGCCGGTCGAACAGTCCTTCCTCGGCGAGTTCGTGGACGACGTACTGGACCGCGGCGTAGTTGTCCGGCAAGTGGTAGATGGCGTAGCCGAGCGCGGCGGTCTCGTCGTACTCGACCGGGTTGTTCCGGAAGTAGTCCTCCTTGAGTCGCTGGATGGCGTTCCGGAGTCGATTCCCGGACTCGCCCTCGTGCCAGTCGGGACCGAACCGGTCGACCAGCAGATTCTCCAGCCCCATCCCGTACTCGGGCGGGAACGCCTCGACGCCCCGGAACGTCGGCGCTATTGGCCCTTCCTCGACCGGTTCGAAGGTCCGGTCCGCGCGCTCGACGAGTCCGAGCGAGGGCGCTTCCTGCCGGAGAATCTGACGGACGACGCCGGGGTGAGGTTGGCTCTCGATGTACTGGGAAATCTCGTCGGCGTCGATGGGTCTGACGTTCCGGAGGTACTTCGCGTTCTCCCGGACTCTCTGTCGTAACTCGTCGTTCATGTGTCGTCGTTCTCCGCGGTCTCGTCGGCGTCTCGCGTCGCCGCATCCGCGTCTCCGCCAGACGCGGTCGTCTCGTCGGCGACCCGCTTCGCTTCGCTCGCCTCTCGGTACAACTGCGCGAACTCCTCGTCGTCGGCGTCTGCGAGGCGCGCGGCCGCCTCCGCGACCCGGTCCGCGCCGTCGAACGTCGCCTGAATCTCGGCGTACACCGAGGGCGAGTTGCCGGTGACTCGCTGGGCGACCCCGGTCAGGTCCTCGAAAATCGGCGTCGTCAGTCCGTCGGGAACCTCGTCGGCCGCCGCGGCGAACGCCAACACCGCGGCGTGGGTCCCGGCCTGCACCGTCTCCATCGCCTCGTCGTGTTCGTCGGGCGTCGTCTCGACCAATCGGTTGCCCGCGGCGTCGAGCGCGGCCAGAATCCGGTCGGTGACGGGACCGGACTCGTCGGTCACGACCGCGACGTTCCCCGGCGCGTTCGACGCCGCGAACAGCGGGTGGAGGCTGACGCGCTCGCGGTCGGGCGCGGCCTCGCGCATCGCGGCCACGGGGTCGGCCATCTGGCCGGTCACGTCCACGAGCGCGCGCTCGGCCTTCGGCGCGTGGCGCTCGATGGCCGCCTCGGCGGCCGACATCGGGACCGCGACGCAGACCGCGTCGAATCGCTCGTCGGTCGAGAGCGGGACCGCGCGGGCGCCGACCGCGTCGGCGGCAGCGCTCGCGACTTCGGGGTCGGCGTCGGCGAACGCCACGTCCGACTCGTCCGCGTGCGCCGCTACGAGGCCGCCGAACCACCGGCCCATCTCGCCCGCGCCGACGACGAGTAGCTTCATCGGGAGTTGATAGCCGGTCGGCTCTCAAAAGGGGTTCGCTACGAGTTGCTGGGGAGCGACAGCGCCATCTCCAACTCGCCGACCGCGCCGCCGGTCGGTTCGAATCCGACCCCGCGATAGAGGCTGACCGCCGGGAGGTTCGTGCGCTCGACCGAGAGCCAGACCCGCTCGACGCCCGCCGTTCGGCCCCGGCCGAGGAGCGTTCGGAGGAGCGCCGTCCCGACCCCCGCCTCGCGGTAGTCGGGGTGGACGAACAGCGCGAGTTCGTGGCCCGGCCCGCCGCCGAGCAGGATGCCGTGGCCGACCGCTACGTCGCCGTGCCACGCGACGACCTCGATGCCGTCGCGGAGTCTGTCGAGCCACTGGGCGCGCTGTCGGGGGTCCGCGGGCGGAATGCCCTGCGCGCGGTCGGACGCGTCGAAGGCGTCGTACATCGCCGCCAGCGCGCCGCGCTCGTCCGTCCCGTCTGCGGTCGCCTCGTCGCCGGACTCGGGTGCCGATTCCGTCGCCGACTCGCTCGGAGAGTCGCCGCTCGCGCGGAACTGAAGGACGCGACCCTCGCCGTCGGTCAGCGTCCGCGGCGGGGCGGGGAACTCGCCGTCCGTCTCCGCGTCGTCGGTCTCCGAGTCGGGGTCGCTCGTCTCGACTTCGGAGTCCGCGGCCTCCGCCTCGGAGTCGGTGGCGTCCGCGCTCATCGTCGTTCCATCACGACCCGATAGAGGGCTCCCCGCCATTTAAACATAATTGTCTTTAATGATGGTGTGGGTGGTTGTCGCTGCTCCGTACGACCGCCGGACCCGTCGCGGCGGTGGTCGCTGTCAGCCTCGACCTACCTCGCGCTACTGATTCCACGGGGCTTCGTCGGGGTCCACGATGCGGCGACGCTCCTCGATGGAGTCTATCTTCTCCATATCGTCGTCGTCCAACTCTACCCCGAGGCTCAGCCAGTTCTCCCGGAGGTGGTCCTCGCTGGTCGCCTTCGGAATGGCGGTCACGCCCTTCTCGCGAAGCCACGCGAGGCTAATCTGCTGGGGCGTCGCGTCGTGCTTCTCGGCGACCTCTTGCAACTCGTCCACGTCCGAGACGTCGCCGCGGGCGATGGGCGAGTAGGCCACCAGTTCCACGTCCACGTCGTCCTGCGTGCAGAACTGCTGGAGTTCGGTCTGGGGGAGCAGCGGGTGCATCTCGACCTGATTGGCGAAGATGGGTTCGTCCGCCACCTCGACGGCCTCCTCCAGCAGGTCCACCGTGAAGTTGCTCACGCCGATTTCCCCGATGAGTCCCTCCTCGCGGAGTTCCGCGAAGGCTTCGAGGGTGTCGGTGGCCTCGTACTCGCCGGTCGGCCAGTGGACGTACAGCAGGTCCACGAAATCGACGCCGAGGCGCTCGAAGCTATCGGCGGCGCTGGTCAGCACGTGGTCGTAGTCGAGGTTGTCCGGACTCACCTTCGTCGCCACGAAGATGTCGTCGCGGTCGATTTCGGCCTCTTCGATGGCGTCGCCCACCGCGTCCTCGTTGTCGTAGCCCTCCGCGGTGTCGACGTGTCGGTACCCCATCCCGAAGGCCCGTTTGACGGCTTCGACGCACTCGTCGTACTCCTCCATCTGGTACGTGCCGAGGCCGAGCATCGGCATCCCGTGGGTCGTCGGCGGCGAGAGGTCGGCGACCGCCTCGTCCATTTCGGCGGCCTCGGTTCCGGCGGATTCCGCGCTCTCGGACGACGCGGCGTCGCCCGATTCGGCCTCCGAGCGGTCGGTCTCGGAACTCTCGCTCGCTCGGCCCTCGCTTTCGGACTCGCCGGGCGTCGCGCGCTCCCGGACCTCGCTCGCGGCCTCGCTCAGTTCGTCGCCACCGGTCTCGACCGCGGCCCCGTCTCCGCGCTGTTTGCCGAGGAGAAATCCCATCGCGAAGGCGAACGCGAACGGCAGTCCCTTCCGCAGAATACCTCCGCTCTCCCCCGGTTCCTCGCGCGGCTCCTCGCTCTCGGTTCGCTGTCGAAGCATGGTCCGAATTAGACGGTCCCCCACTTGCCGGTTGTGGCTGGTTTTCGGGGACGCGAAGGCCCGAACCGGGGTCGAGCGCGTCGGGAATCGACTCGGGTCTCGTCCGCCCTACGCCAGTTCAAGCCGAATCGGGTAGTCGGTCAGGTTCTCGTAGCCGTCCTCGGTCACGACCACGAGGTCCTCGATGCGGATGCCGCCGACCTCGGGGTCGTAGAGGCCCGGTTCGATGGTGACGACGTGACCCGGCTTCAGTTCCCCGCCCTCGGGGCTGACTCGGGGCAGTTCGTGAACGTCGAGTCCGATGCCGTGGCCGGTGCTGTGGATGAATCCGGTATCCGCGGCGGGGTCGCTCCGGAGGGTGTCGTACCCCTCGCGCTCGTACACGTCGCAGACCGCGTCGTGGACTTCCTTGCCGGTCGCGCCGGGTTCCACCGCGTCGAGCGCGGCCTCGAAGGCCTCCCGAGTGAGGTCGTAGCGCCGGCGGACCTCCTCGCTCGCCTCGCCCTTGACGAACGTCCGGGTCATGTCGCCGTGGTACTTGGTGGACTTGTCCCGCGGGAAGATGTCGATGACGATGGTCTCGTCGGCGCGGAGCGGTCCGCTCCCGCGGTTGTGCGGCCCCGCGGCGTCCGCGCCGCAGGCGACGATGGTCTCGTCGAGCGCACACCCGTGGCGCAGGAGCGTGACCTCGATTTCCTCCTTGACGCGCTCGCTGGTGAGTTGCTCGCCGTCGCGGTACAGCACGCCGTCCTCGACCGTCGCGGATTCGAGCAACTCCTCGGCCGCCCGCATCGCGGCCTCGTTGGCCCGCTGTGCGGCGTGGACGTGTTCGACCTCCTCGTCGGTCTTGACGGCCCGAATCTCCGTCACCACGTCCTCGTCCAGCACCTCGACGGAGACGCCCTGCTCGCGCACGCCGTCGGCGGTGCCGAGCGGGAATCGCTCGGGCGCGGCGACCGACTCGACGCCGTAGTCGTCGAGGAACTCGGCCACGACTCGATGTTTGCCCTCGGTGCGACCGTACTCGCCGACCTTCTCCTGAAAGCCGTAGTCCGAGAGTCGGGCCACCTCGTCGGCCCGACTCTCCTCGGTGGCGCGGCCGTACTCCAGTCCCGAGACCAGCAGTGCGGTCTCCTCGGGGGTGTAGAGCGTGACGAACGGGTCGGGCGCGTCGAAGCCCGAGAGGTACAACTGGTCGGACTCGCCGGAGTCGGCGTCGAGCAGGTAGCCGTCCACCTCGGCCTCGGCGAGCGCGTCCGCGAGCGGTGACAGGTCGGGGTTCATACCGACAGCAACCCCCGCGAACGGGAAAACGATACGGGTTCCGGAACGGTAGTTCCTGACGTAGCCCTCTATGTAATGTCGACCTCGAAAGAGACGATAAATCCGTGCGACAGGACGCGTCACTCCCGATTCGACCGTCAGGAGACGACTACGTCTTCGATAGCGATTTGCAGTTCGGAGTACGAGTTCTCCCGCTTCAGGTACGCGGTTCGGAGGTAATCCGGACGGTTCTCCGGTTCACCGCCGTACTCCCTCTGTTGTCGGTCGATACGCTTCCGCGCGAGGTCGGTGAAGGACTGAACCGAATCGGGAATCGGGGGGCAGGCCTTGTACCTCTCGTCGCTGGCCTCCTCGATAATCTGCTGATGCGCTTTTCGGAGTTCGGTAAAGACGAGCGGAAAGAGGTGCGACACCTGCTCGTCAGAGAGCGACGCGGGTTCGAGACCTATCGTCGTGCTGTGCATGCTGTCGCACCCCGGAACCACTCGTGATAACTGCGCACACCCCGAACTCGCCGTGATACCGATACCCGCTCCGGCCGTCGCTAGGAGGGTCCGTCGCTTCACGTCTCGAATCCGGGAAGCTATGGACAAATACTTTCTCGAGAGTCAAACGCTCGTTTCACCGAGAGCGATAGGGGGACACGCTGCACTTCACGGGCGGAAACCTCACCCCCGGGTTTCCGCTCTCCCCTCCCGACGAACGGTCGAGTTCTCCCCGACGAAGTACGTCGCGTACTGCCTGAAGTAGTCGGCGTAGACCGTCGTCTCACCGCTCCCGGAGTTCGCCCACGCCGAACACCACACGACGACGCGGAACCCGTCGCCGTACTCCTGCACCGACTCGACGCCGCACTCCTGGTGGACCGAACTCGACGCGCCCCGGTACAGTTCGTTGTACACCCACCCGCGCTCGAACGTCTCGACGTACCGCTCTACCGACTCCGCCGTCAGGTCGGCCGGGCGTTCCGGACGGGACTTCGGTCCTTCGGGAAACACGACCGGCCCCTCGGGGAGCGAGGTATCGACGCCGAGCGCGTGGGTCGTGGCGTCGGTAGTCGCCGCGTCGGTGTTGTTCGCGTCGGTGGTCGCGTCCGCGGTCGTCTCGGTCCCGGAATCGGTCGTCGTCGCGCCGGACTCGTCGTCCCGCACGCCCGAGACACATCCGGCGACGGACCCGACGAGCGCGGCCGCGCCGAGGCGGATGGCGCGGCGTCGCGCCAGACCTCCCGCGCCGGGGTTCGACTGCCCGTCGGTCCGGCGGCGTCTCGGCGGTGACATGTCCGGCGACTCTCACGGTCGAAGTAAATACTTTCTCCGAGGTCGGGACCGAGGCTTTTCAACTCCCGCCTGCGAAGCCCGAAACATGTCAAGCCAAGACGACTCGGTGCGCGTACACGAACCGTCTCGGGTCCGGGGTGCGCTCGGGGTCCTCGCAGTTCTGGTCCTGCTGTACAGCGTCCTCATCGCCACTCGGCCACTGCTCGGCGTGACGCTGGTGGTTCTGCTGTTCGGGGCGTACCTCGCGTGGCGGACGTTCCACCTCGCGGTGCAGTTCGTCGCGGCGGTCGAACGCATCGCCGACGCGATGGAGGGGCAGGCGACCGACGCCGCTTCCCGAGAGAGTCGAGCGCGGGACCGCGAGCGCGAGCGCGGACGCGAGTTCTGAAGTCAGTGTCCACTCGACCGTCTCCTCGCGGACGACTCGCGGGGAGTCCGCCGTAATCCAAATCAGCCGTCGCATCGAAGTCGCTCGTATGAAGTACCTCGTCGCGGTCGATGGCTCCGAACCCAGCATGGACGCGCTCCGGTACGCGGTCGAGCAGGCGGCCGCGACCGGTGCCGACGTGACCGCGGTCAGCGTCGTCGTGCCAGACCAGTTCTTCACCGGCGGCGACGACCCGCCGACGAGTTACACCGAGGCCGCCGACGAACTCGTCGCCGAGGACGTGGAGGACGCCGAGGAGGAGGCTCAAGCGGTCCTCGACGAGGCGGCCGAGGTGGGCGAGCAGACGGGCGTCGAGGTCGAGACCGGTCTGCTGTACGGCGAACCGGTCGAGGTCCTGACCGAGTTCGCCGACGACGAGGGGTACGACGCCGTCTTCGTCGGCCACCGGGGCCTCTCGGAGCGCTACGAGGGTCTGGTCGGTTCGACCGCCAAGGAACTCGTCGGGCGGGCCACGGTGCCCGTAACGGTCGTGCGCTGACCGGACTGCCGAGTCGTCGGATAATTCGCCACCTCCGGTATTCTGATACACCCTCGGGCCGTCGGCCCGGACATGGACGTAGAGATAGGACCATCGACGCTCTCGGGGTCGGCGCGCGCGCCCTCCTCGAAGAGTTACACTCACCGGGCGATTCTGGCCGCGGGTTACTCCGGCGGCGCGCTGGTCTACGACCCGCTCGTGAGCGCCGACACGAAAGCGACGATGCGCGCCGTGGACGCCTTCGGCGGAGCGGTCTCCCGCGAGTCCGACCACCTCGACGTGGACGGGTTCGACGGACGCACCGAGGTGCCGGGCGACGTCATCGACTGCGCGAACAGCGGGACGACCATGCGACTCGTCACGGCGGCCGCCGCGCTGGCCGACGGGGGAACGGTCCTGACGGGCGATAGCTCGCTCCGGTCGCGGCCACACGGCCCCCTGCTCCGGGCCGTCGACGAGTTGGGCGGACGCGCCAGGAGTACCCGGCGGAACGGACAGGCCCCGCTGGTGGTCGACGGGCCGATTTCGGGCGGCACCGTCTCGATGCCCGGCGACGTGTCCTCGCAGTTCGTGACCGCCCTGCTGATGGCGGGCGCGGTGACCGAGGAGGGCGTCGAGGTCGAACTCGAAACCGAACTCAAGTCCGCGCCGTACGTCGACATCACGCTCGAACTGCTCGACGAGTTCGGCGTCGAAGCGGGCAAGAGGGGCGTCGGCGGCGAGGGAGACGGCGGCGGCACCTACTACGTCGAGGGCGGCCAGTTCTACGAACCTGAGGACGGCGAGTACCACGTGCCCGGCGACTTCTCGTCCATCTCGTATCTGCTCGCGGCGGGCGCGCTGGCGGCCGACGAGGGCGACGCGGTCCGCGTCCGGGGCGCCTACCCGAGCGCGCAGGGCGACTCGAAAATCGTCGGCGTCCTCGGGCGCATGGGCGCGGACGTGGACTGGAACCGCGACGACGGCGTGGTGACGGTCGAACGCTCCTCGCTCTCGGGCGTCGAGGTGGACGTGGGCGACACGCCCGACCTCCTGCCGACCATCGCGGCGCTGGGGGCGGTCGCTGACGGCGAGACCCGCATCGTCAACTGCGAGCACGTCCGGTACAAGGAGACCGACCGCGTCTCCGCGATGGCCGAGGAGTTGGAGAAACTGGGCGCCGTGACCGAGGAGACCGAGGAGACGCTGACGATTCGGGGCGGCGAGTCGAATCTGACCGGCGGACGGGTGGACGGCCGGGGCGACCACCGCATCGTGATGGCGCTCTCGGTCGCGGCGCTGGCGGCCGACGGCCCGACGACCGTCGCGGGCGCCGAACACGTCGACGTGTCGTTCCCGGACTTCTTCGAGGTGCTGTACGACCTCGGCGCGACCGTGAACCGGTAGTCGCTCCCGCACCATCGAAACGTACTTTTTCCGACGAATCGAACCCCTGCCGGATGCTCAGGACGGACGTGGCCGACGGACTTGTAAAGTGATGTCGGAGAAAGATATACAGCCCTTTGAGAATCATCTGTAATTGTTACGTCTCCCTACCCCGTGATACCGGCGAGTCCCAGCGCCCACCGAACCGCCTCCGACAGCGCGAACAGGCCGCCTTCCGCGCGGGAGAGTCGCCGACCCGACCAGAGTGCCGCCACCATCACGACGACGACGACCGTCAGCCACGCCATGCTCTCTATCGCCGCCCCAGAGACCGCCAGCGGACGTATCAGGGCGCCGAGTCCGAGGATGCCGAACAGGTTGAAGAGGTTACTGCCGACGACGTTCCCAACCGACACGCCGAGGCGGCCGCGCCGCAGCGCAACCAGCGACACCGCGAACTCCGGGGTGGAGGTACCGGCCGCCACTATCGTCCCGCCGATGACCCACTCCGAGACGCCCGCTCCGCGAGCGAGTGCGGTCGCCGCCTCGACCATGTAGTGGCCGCTCACCAGTACGACGGCCAGTCCGACGACCAGCGGGACCGCGTCTCGGCCCCACGAGGCGTTCCGCTCGACGGCGAACGCGTCGGTCGAGTCTCGGCCGCTGTCGGTCGTTTCCGGTGACTCCCGACCGCCGTTAGACGACGCTTCGGCCGACGACTCCCCGTCGTCAGCTACGTCGCCTCCGGACTCCGCGCGGAACAGGTAACCGGTGTAGACGACCAGCAACCCCACCAGCAGCAGTCCCTCGGCGCGGCCGACCGTCAGGTCGCGCATCGCCGCGAACCCGACGAGCGTCGACGCGACGAGCGCGAGTCCGTCCCGGTGAACCAGCGACCGCTCGATGGGGACGACTCGGAACAGCGACACGACGCCGAGGATGAACGCGAGGTTGTAGATGTTCGACCCGACGACGTTTCCGACCGCGATGTCGCTCGCACCGGTGAGCGCGGCGTCGACGGTCACGACGAGTTCGGGCGTCGAGGTACCTATCGCGACGACGGTGAGTCCGATGGCGAGTTCGGAGAGCCCCGCCCGGCGGGCCAGTCGAACCGCGGAATCGACCAGAAGCCGCGCTCCGAGCCAGAGACCGAGGACCGAAGCGACGATTACGCCGACCTGACCGAAGACTGTCCCCCAGACCATGGCGCGCTGGTGGAGGTATTTCCGCCGGACAGACAAAAGGGATGGCGGTGCGAGCGCGTCGAGGACCAACTTGCGCCTACTCCAAACCATAAATACCGGCCCCGACCAACGTTCCGGTAATGAACGGAAACAGCTTCGGTCGCCTCTTCCAAGTCACCACGTTCGGCGAGAGTCACGGCGAGGCGATGGGCGTCACCGTCTCCGGTTGTCCGGCCGGACTGGAACTCGACGAAGACGACGTGCAGGCCGACCTCGACCGTCGGAAGCCCGGCCAATCGATGATTACCACGAGTCGGGGCGAACCCGACCACGTCTCCATCAAGTCGGGGCTACAGGACGGCTACACCACGGGCACGCCCATCGGGATGGTCATCGACAACAAGGACGCCCGCTCGGAGAAGTACGAACCGTTCGTCACCGCGCCCCGGCCCTCCCACGGCGACTTCACCTACTCCGCGAAGTTCGGCACGCGCAACTGGGGCGGCGGCGGCCGGTCGTCGGCGCGCGAGACGGTCAACTGGGTCGCGGCCGGGGCCATCGCCAAGAAGATTCTCGCCAGCGAGGGAATCGAACTCAAGGCACACGTCAACCAGATCGGCGACATCGAGGCCCCCGAAGTCTCGTTCGAGGAGATGCTCGAACACAGCGAGGAGAACGAGGTCCGGTGCGCCCACCCCGAGACGGCAGAGAAGATGCGCGAGCGCATCGACGAGTACCAGCAGGAGGGCGACTCCATCGGCGGGTCCATCTACTTCGAGGCCCGCGGCGTCCCCCGCGGACTCGGCGCGCCGCGGTTCGACTCCGTCGAGGCCCGACTCGGGCAGGCCATGATGTCCGTCCCGGCGTCCACGGCCTTCGAGTTCGGCCTCGGCCGCGAGGCCCGCGAGTACACCGGGAGCGAGCGCAACGACGAGTGGGAGTTCGAGGACCCCGAGAACCCCGAGGAGAGCGACCCCGTGCCGGTCGAGAACGACCACGGCGGGCTACAGGGCGGCATCACCACGGGCGAACCCATCTACGGCGAGGTGACGCTCCACGCGCCCACCTCGATACCGAAGTCCCAGACCACCGTGGACTGGGAGGCCGGCGAGGAGCGCGACGAGCAGGTCATCGGCCGCCACGACCCGGTCCTCCCGCCCCGGGGCGTCCCGGTCGTGGAGGCGATGCTCGCGCTGACGCTCGTGGACTTCATGCTGTTGGGCGGGCGAATCAACCCCGACCGCGTCGACGACCGACCCGGCGAGTACGACACCGACTACCATCCGAGCAGTCCGAGAAACGAGTGACCTCCCGACGGTCGAAAAGAGTTCGATAGTTCGCTGTCGGTCGAACGGCGGGGTTACATCGAACCCGTCATGTTGCCGCTTCCGCCACCGCTCTGGACCTCTATGTCGCCGACCATCGTGTTCGGGTGGACGATGCAGATGTACTGGGCCATCTCCGGGGTGGCGGTGAAGCGAACCGCCTGCACCGCGCCCTCCTCCGAGAGAATCTGGGTCTTGGCCACCAGCGACTGGGTCGTCTGCTGACCGCCGGTCGCGTTTCCGCCGGTCATGTTTCCGCCGGTGCCGTTACTCACGCCGGTCACGTTCCCGCCCGTGATGTCGAGCGTGACGTTCTGGTCCTCGGACGTCTGGTTAATCTGGGAGAACGTGTCCGCCTGAACGGTGAGCGGTTCGAGGACTTGGAGGTTGTTCCCCTGCGAGTCCTGAATGGCGAAGTTGTGGCCTACGCCGTCGCCGTTCTGCCACATCAGGGTGTAGGTCGTCCCCTCCTGCAGCGTCAGCGTCGGGTTCGCCGTTCCCGACGCGCTCGCTCCGCCCGGGAGACGGTAGCCCTGCCACCCTTGGGTGTATCCGCCGAGCAGGATTACCTCCTCGTTCTGGCCCTGTGCGAGGACCGTCGCGTTCAGACCGGCCAATGCGCCTGTCGCTGCCGCCGCTTTCAGAAAGCGCCGACGGGATGTGTTCTCTGTCATGAAACCCCCGTCGGATACTCCTCGGGGAGCGGATTAAATGCCGGCAATAGTTCTACGCTCTCACTCGCCGAGAGCGACGTAATGGGAGGTTTCTAACAGACGTGAACCGTTTCTCGCCGGGGGCGGCCGGTGGTCGCCGGCACCGACAGAGACGTCGCGACCGACCTCGGAATCAGTTCCGTCACTCGGCTCACCGTTTCGAAGTCGCCACCGATAAACGCCATAAATTTATTATTCCTTCAAACTGAAAAAGAAGTGGAGTCGGGAAACGTGTCCAAAAGTAACATGGGAAATGATATCGACGATAACCCGGGCCTGACCGAAGCGCCCGACCGTTCCGGCGTCTACCGCGCGACGTACGACCCGGACGGTCCGGCGATGCTGAGCGACGTCGTCATCGAAGCGATAGCCGAAGTCGCGGACGTCGACCCGACGACGACGGTCATCCCGGTCGCCGACAGAATCGACCCGGACGCACTCGACTCGCTGTTCGTCGACAGCGAGGGCGAGGCCCAGGCTACCTTCCGCGTCTGCGGCCTCGAAGTCCTCGTGCGGAGCGACGGACGCGTCCGAATCGTAGACGAACCGGTATCGGACGACGAGTGAGGAGGTGAGTGGTGTGCAAGATACGAGACTCGTCCGGACGTGCGTAGACGGCGACCCGCATACACTGGTCCAGCGCCGGACGAGCGACGAGAACTCGCGATTCGACGTACTGTTCGACCTCCTGACCGAGACGCCCACCGAGACGGTCGCGGTGACCTACCGACAGTCCGAGCGCTTCCTCCACGAGTGGCGCGACCGGGTTGACCGTCCGCCCCGGAACGTCGGCGTCGTCAGCGTCGGCGAACAGATGCGCTCCTCGGCCGCCACGTCCGCGCCGCTGTCTGCCGACCGGACGCCGCTCCGGGGCGTGGCGGACCCGACCGACACCGACGAACTGCGCGACGCCGTGACGGGGTATATCGACGCGTGGCCCGACGAGGGCCGAACCGTCGTCTACTTCGACTCGCTGACCGACCTTCTCGGCCACCTCGACGCCGCGTCGGCCGCCGCGTTTCTCCCCGAGTTCCTCCGCGCCCTCGACGCCCGCGACGCGGTCGGCTACTTCTGCCTGCGACCCGCGGCCCACGACCGACGCGTCGTCCGCCAGGTGGCCTCGCTGTTCGACACGGTCGTCGAGACCGTCGAGGCCCAGACTGCCGGGGTCGCCCGCCCTTCGGTCGACGACTGCTTCGAGGCCGTCGCCGACCCCCGTCGCCGCTGGGTCCTCGACGCGGTCGCGGACGGCGACCCGATTTCCGTTCCGGACCTCGCCGACCGGGTCGCCGCCCGGAGTTCGGTGGCCTACGAGCGGGCCGCCACCTCCCTCCGCCACGTCCACCTGCCGAAACTCGCCGAGTTCGGGATGGTCGCCCACGACCGGGAACGCGACCGAGTCGCGCCGGGCGACCGCTTCGAGCGGGTCGAACCGTACCTCCGGAAGGCGCTCGGCACCGACGACGACCGGTACTGAGAGGCCGCCGGGTCGCTCCGACCGGTTTTTACCGCGCGCGCCCCTCGATTCCGACGATGGACGCGAACCAGCAGACTCGCTCGAACCCGTTCGGGATGGACGCCGACTGCGAGAACTGCCCGGAACTCTGTGCGACCCGCGAGCGGGTCGTCCACGGGTACGGCGACGTGGGCGCGGACTTCCTGTTCGTCGGCGAGGCGCCCGGTCCGGGCGCCGACCGGACGGGCGTCCCCTTCACGGGCGACGAGCGCGGCGAGGCCCTCCAGCACGTCCTCGGTCTGCTCGGTCTCAACAACTCCCTGCCGAGCGCCGACGACCCCGAACTCGAAAACGCCTTTCTGACCTACCTCGCGCGGTGTCGGGACCCCGACCGGTCGCCGACCGACGACGAGATTCGGACCTGCGAGCCCTACCTCAACGCCGAGATTCGCATGATAAACCCCGAAATCCTCGTGCCGGTCGGCCAGCGCGCGCTGACCGAAATCGCGACCGAGTACACCACGACCCCCGCCGAGGAGTTCGACGCGAGCGCGGACCACGCGACGACGATTCGGGGCCGGGGCTTCGAAATCGTCCCGATGACCGACCCGCTCGACCAGACCGACGCCGAACGCGAGGCGTTCCTCGACCACTTCTCGTCGCTGATGGACCGGGACTACCGCCAGACGAAGGGTCGGCGGGGTCGCTGAGAGACGAGGCGGGCGCGAGTCCCGGTCTCGGCCCTCACTCCCAGTAGGGGTTCGACAGCCAGCGGTTCGGCGACGTGCCGGCCTTGCTCGCCGCGACGACCGCGACGAGTAGCAGGGCGACGACCGCGAGCGCCGCGACGCTTCCGAGGACCTCCTGGACCAGTCCGACCAGCGCGCCGACCGCGACGAACGCGACCAACGCGACCGACAGCGCCGCGAGTGGCTTCCACCAGTTCATACGCGAGGGGAGGGTCGCCGCCGACAAAAAACGGGGCTTTTCGCCGTCGGTGGGCGTCACCCGACTCGCCGGTGTTACCTCGGCTGCGGCCGAGGCGACGAACCGACTTCGCCGGAGCGGGAATGACGACTTTCAAGGCCGCGGCCCACCGAGAGTGAGGTATGACTGTCATCGCCGTCTTCGCGGACCCGCCGCGGCCGGGGCTGGTACTGCCGGAACTCGCCGAGTCGTCGCCGCTCTCGGAGGAGGAGGCGGCCGACCTCTACGCCGCGATGCTGAAAGACACCGTCCGAGCGGCCGAGCGGAGCGGCGGCGAACTCCTCGTCAACTACCGCGACGAGGAGTCCGCCGACGCGAGCGACCGGAGCGCCGAGGCGGAGGTCCGGGCGCTCGTCACCGACGCTCTCTCGGACCACGACGAGGCCCGGTTCGAGGTGCAGGTCGGGTCGACGTTCGCCGCCCGCGCGGGCAACACCGTCTCGCACCTGCTCGGCGAGGAAGACGCCCAGTCGGCCGCGGTCGTCCCCGGCACCGCGCCGATGCTCACCCGGAAGGAAATCGACAGCGCCGCGATGAAACTCCGGCGCAACGAGGTGGTCCTCGGGCCGAGCGAGCGCGGCCGGGTCCACTTCGCCGGCTTCACCGACACCATCGACTTCGAGGGCGCCTACGCTTCGCCCGCGGTCGAGACGCTGACCGACCGCGCGGTCGATGCAGGCCACGAGGTCGGGTTCCTCCCGACCGAGACCCGGGTGGCGACGGGGACCGACCTCCTCTCGCTCGTGCCCGAACTCAACGCCCGCGCCGCGGCCGGACGCATCGTTCCGGAACACACCGCGACCCTGCTCCGCGAGTGGGGCCTGCGGGTCGCGGACGGCGACGCCGGCCCCGAGTTGGTTCGAACGCAGACCGACAGTTCTTAGACGGACGAGTCGGTAGCTTGGACCGCGCGGTGGGATGGCAGAGCGGCCTATTGCGCCTGCCTTGAAAGCAGGTGGCGTCATGCCTCTTGGGTTCAAATCCCAATCCCACCGTCCTTCTGACGGGAGCGATACCGCGAGCAGTGCATCTGCTCGCCAGTCCGCGAGCGCTTTCGGCGTACGGTGGGATTTGAAGTAGACGAGTCGCACGCCCGGAACGGCGCGAAGCGCCGCACGCCCGGACCGTCTCGGCGTAGTTCAAATCCCAATCCCACCGTCCTTCTGACGGGAGCGATACCGCGAGCAGTGCATCTGCTCGCGGCTCTCGCGCTTCACCCGACCGCGAGCGCGCGCTCCAGCAGGTCGGCGTCGTAGCACTCCCGGGTCTGGGACTCGCGGGCGTCGTGGACCGCCCGGACCGTCTCGACCGTGTTCTCGAAGTTCTTCAGGGTCGCCTCGTCCACCATCTGGCCGTCGATGGAGACCGCGCCGGTCCCCTCGTCTTTCGCCTCCGTGAATGCCTCTATCTTCCGAACCGCCTCGCGGAGTTCGGCGTCGGTGGGCAGGTGGATGCGGTTGGCCTGCTCGGTCTGGTTCGGGTGGAGCGACCAACTGCCGTCGAGTCCGACGCGGGCCTCGCGCTCGACGTGCGCGGCGTACTCGTCGCCGTTGTAGAACGTCACGCCCGCGCGCTCCCGGAACAGTTTGTCGAAGGGACCGCCGATTGCCAGCAGGTCGTTCGCGCTGGCCTCGTTCGACATCGCCTCGTAGAGGCCGGGCCAGTTCGGCCCGCCCTCCGGGCCGCCGACGTCCCGACCGCCGAGTTCCGCGGCGTAGTCCACCGGGCCGAAGACGAGCGCCGAGAGCCGCGAGTCGCGGCCGAACTGCGCGATTTCCCGGAGGTCCGACCGAGCGCGCGCGGTCTCGACGATTATCGCCATCTCGATTTCGCGGCCCGACTCCTGCACCGCGGCTTCGACCGCGGCCTCGGCCGCCTTCACGTCGTCGAGTCGGCCGACCTTCGGCACGACCACGCCGTCGAGGTGGTCGCCGACCGACGCCGCGAGCGTCGCTATCTGGTCGCGGCCGCGTTCGCGGGTCGCCTCGTCGTCGTAGCCCCACTCGACGCGGGGCCAGATTTCGCCCGCGAAGTCGGGCGCGTACTCCGGCAGGAGGTCCCGGACGTTCGCCAGCGCCTCGTCCTTGAGGTCGGGCGCGGTGCCGTCTTCGAGGTCGGGAACCAGCCAGTCGGGCGCCTGCCAGCCCTCGGCCGCGAGGCCGGAGACGAGGTACTTCGCGCTGTCGTCGCGGGGGACGCCAGCGGGCGCGGTCTGGAACGTTCGGCAGAGTCGGGTGTTCGTCATGGATTGGGTGTGGTTTCGGGTGTGCGTTTTAGTCGTCAGGCTCGCTTCCGGACGAGTGCGGTTCGCGTCCCGGAGTAGACCGGTTCGTCGCGCTGGTTGAACGCGACGTGTTCGAAAGTGACCTCGCCCGCGTTCCGCGCGTCGCCGTCGTTCGCGTCGAGGACGTGCGTGAAGCCGTAAACCGTGTCGCCGACGGTCACGAAGTCGTGGAATCGCTCGTCGTCGCAGGACACCTCACGTAGGGTCTGCTCGTCCGAGCGCGCGTGGCCGAGCGCGATGGAACGGGTCACGTCGCCGTACGCGACGATTTCGCCCGACGGCGAGTCGGCCATCGCGTCGGCGTTGTGGTGTTGCTTCGCGGTGTTGAGCGTCGCCAGCGGGAGCTGGGCCACCGTCGTGTCGTCGATGGTCCGGCCCCGCTCGTGGCGGTAGGCGACCGCGGCGTCCCGGCCGTCGGCCCGGGCGAGCGCCTCCCGGAAGTCCTCGAAGTGGCCGCCTTCGGGCGCGAGCAGTTCGTCGGGGAGGTCCGCGTCGGCGCGTTCCGCCTCCTCGTCCTCGGAGTCCCCCGCGTTCGCCCCCTCGCCGTCGGCCGCGATTGGCTCCCGGCGGGGAATCATGTTCGTCCGGGTGTACGACAGGAGCGGGTCGCCGGTCGCGGCGTCGTATCCCGTGGTCTCCCACGTCACGATGCCGTAAGCCGGCCGGGAACTCGACTCGGCCTTGCTCTCGACCACCGACTCCACGCGGAGTTCGGTCCCCGGCGCGACCCCCGGACGGTGGTACCGGAGGTCGTCGCGCCCGAGGAAGTAGCCGCCCTTCTCGCTCAGGTCCCCGACGCTCGCGCCCATCACGCAGGCCAGCAGGTAGTCGGGGTGGACCGGCACCGCGTCGTAGCCCCGGGCCTCGGCGACCGAGGGCCGCCAGTACGTCGGGTCGTAGTTGAGCGTCTGTCCCGCCCAGAGTTCCGACCCGCGGCGCGAGAGGACGAGACCGGGGTCGTGTTCGACGGTCTCGCCCTCGGCGAAGTCCTCGAAGCAGTTGCCCTTCTCCTTGGTCTCGGCGCGCTCGAGCGCCGCCGCGAACGCGTCGGGGTCGGTCCAGTCAGTCATCCGCGACCGCCTCCCCGTTCGCCACCGGCGCGCGCCAGTCGCCGCGGCGCGCGAGCGCTCGCCGCATCTCGTTCTCCACTATCATGTACCCCTCGTCGAAGCCCATGCCGGGCTTGGCGAGGACCTGCGCGGCGTCGGTGGCGAGCGCGACGTGTGCGCAGGCCCGCGCCGACTCGGCGGTCTCGTTGCAGGTCCCGCCGAGGTACGCGCGGGTGTCGGTCCCCTCGCAGTACCGGACCGCCTCGCCGCTCCGGTGGACGCCGCCGAGGTCGGGCGTCTTGACCTGCACCACGTCGGCCGCGCCCGCGTCCACGAACGCCGTCACGTCGTCGAAGGTGTTGCACCACTCGTCGGCGACGAGGTCCACGCCGACGCCGGCGTCCGCGAGGGCGTCGCGGAGTTCGGCCATCGCGTAAATCTGCTCCTCGCGGCCGCCCTCGTCCATCGGTCCCTCGACCTGGAGCGGGTAGGGGTCGGCCGCCGCTCGGAGGTCGGCGAAGTAGTCGGCGACCTCCGGCCGGTCGTACGGGGCCTCGAAAATCTCGCCGAGGACGCCGTACACGTCCACGTGGAACCGGGGCGAGTAGTCCGCGCCCGCCGGCCCGAGTTCGGCGGTCCGGTCCGCGAGCCAATCGAGGTACTCGACCAGTCGCTCGCCCGACTCGCCGACCTTCTCGACGCTGTTGAACAGGCCGTGCGGGAGGACGGGCACGCCCTTCAGCAGCATCTTCTCGGCGTTGTCGCGGCGGGCGTCGCCCGACTGGCCGAAGACGGGGACCGGTCGGTCGGCCGGGTCGGTCCCGAGCGCGTCGGCCAGCACGTCCGTCTTCGTCGCGCGGCGCGCCTTCGCGGCGGCGTCGAGGAGCGCCTGCGAGACGCCGTACCGGATGGCCGTGTGGAGTGGGTCGCCCGACGCCGTCCGGATTTCTTCGGTGAGCGCGGCGTTCTCGGCGAACCGCTCGGCGGGCCGACCGACAAGCGCGTCGGCGACCGGTCCCTCCACGACCGGGAGGAACTCCGCGGCCCGGAAGAGGGGGTCCCGGCCGCCCGCGCCGGAGTACTGGACGGCGGCGCAGTCGCCGGTCGCCACGGTGCCGTCGCCGAGTTCGAGCAGGACGCTGATGGCCTCGCCCGCCTGCCGGACGCGGTCGAACCCGGGCGTGACGGGGTCGCCTCGATAGGCGGCGCCGTCGCGTTCGGCCCCGCGTTTGATGGCGCGCTGGTCGTCGAAGAAGAACCCCGACGCGCCGGGCACCGCTCGGACGGTCTCTATCGTCGTCACGCGCCCTCACCTCCCGGCCGGCCGATGAGTCGCCCGTCGCTGATGGCGTCCACGTCGTCGGCGACCATCTGGAACGACCGGTCGCGGTTCTCGGCGCGCGCCCGGCGGTCGAGTCGGTCGGTGTGAACGTCCTTGAGGTCCGGGTCGAGCGCGAGGTCGCCGAACTGGAGTATGCGGACCCGACCGTCGTCGTCGCGGGCCGGGAGCACCGCGCTCTCCGCGCTGTCGCTCGGCGCGAACGGCACGTCGAGTTTTCCCGTGTCGAAGGCTTCGACGACGCCTCGGGCCACGTCTTCGTCGCCGAGTTCGAGGACGGTGTCCATCAGCGACCGGGTGGACTTCTCGATGAACTCGCGCTCGCGCTCGACGCCGTCGAGGGTTATCTCCTGTTCTCGCATCATGTCGATGAGCTGTCTGGTGGTCCGCAGACCCGCGGCGTTGGCCTCCTTGGTCGGCACGCCGCCGAACTCCTGCGGGGACTTGGTGATGACCTTGTCGGGTTCCGCGATGGCCGCGGTGGCCGCGCCGAGCGCGATGACGCCGTTGGCGCGGGCCTCGTCCGGCGGGAACCCGCCCATCCACTCGTGGAAGACGGTGGTGACGGCCACCTCGTCCGGGAGGTACTCCTCGCCGAGTCCGCGGAGCGCCCGGAGCGCCGCGATGTCTTGGACGAGATTGCCGACCTGTCCGTAGCCGAGCGTGACGCTCCGGACGCCCTGCGTGGCGGCGAGCATCCCCTCGACCAGCATCACCGCGATGGCGATGCTCGGCGGGACCAGCGTCCCCGTGAGCGGCCCGAACGGTTCTCGGTTTATCGTGACGCCGCGCTCGGTGTAGGCTCCGGCGAGGCGGTCGACGTACTGCCAGTGTTCGATGGTCTCGGCGAGGTCGTGCTCCTTCGTGTAGGGGATGTTGTACGAGATGGGACCGCCCTCGAAGCTCTGGAACCCGCCGGCGAACGTGACGGCCGCGAGCAGTCTGGCGTCGGGCGTGCCGTGGCGGACCTCGATGGGCGCGTCGAGCGCCTCGATTAGCTCCCGACAGCCCTCGACGCCGTGGTTGACCGCGGGGAAGCCGTTGAGAGTGTCCTCGCCGCTCTCGCGGGCCTCTTCGAGGCCCTGCTGGGCTTTCTCGTACTCGTTGTCTCGCGTGTACGAGTCGATGGTCGTCGGGAGCAGGTCGGCCCGCCCCGCCTCTTCGAGGTGGCCCAGAAGCTCGATCTGGTCGTCGAGTCGCGGGACCCCCGCCCGGGGTTGGAGAAGCGGGCGGTCGGCGTCTTCGAGGACCCGGGCGAACCGTTTGCTCGCCGGCAGCGAGTCGTGGTACTCGACCGCCTCCTCGAAGTCGAGGTCGTCGACCGACCAGTCCGCCCGTATCTCTTGGCCGATGCGCGAGAGGTCTCTTCCGGAGAGTCGCGTGTCGCGTAACATTGAGTGAATCGAGAGGGGTAACTCAGCTCGTGAGTCTGGCTCGTTCGGCTTCGGACTCCGCGATGTTCATGTCGGCCTTGAGCGCGGCGATGGCTTCCTCGGGACCGGTCTCGGAGTCGAAGACCCGGTCGAAGCCCATCTCCCGGAACCGCTCGCTGGTCCGGTCGAAGTCGTCCTGCCCGACCGCGAGGTTGCCGCCGATGTAGGTGACGAGGTCGAGGTCCGCGTCCGCGATGGCCTCGTGGAACCCGCGGCAGTCCTGCTCGGCGTGTCCGTAGAGAGAGGAGACGAGTACGGCGTCACCCTCGTGTGCTTCGGCCGCGGTGATGAACTCCTGCTGGCTGGACTGGACGCCGAGGTTGACGACCTCGAAACCGGCCGTCGAGAGCGCCTGTTCGAGTATCGTGATGCCGACGGCGTGCGCGTCGGACCCGATGACGCCGAGGATGACTGTAGCAGACATCACCTACAACTTCCATGAACAATACTTAAAGATAATCATTGTTCATGATTAAACCCCTTTAAGGTCATTTGAGGGTGTCCATGTCCCTTTCAGACAAATGTAATCATCTATTGCGAAGATTTTTGTCGCGGGTCGGCGAGGGGTGAAACGATGCAAGCGCTCGACGACGTGCGCGTACTCGACCTCACGCAGGTTCTAGCGGGACCGTACTGTACCATGCTCCTCTCGGATTTGGGCGCCGACGTGGTAAAAATCGAGCGTCCCGGCGGCGACCTCATACGACCGAATCCTCCCTTCGTCGGCGACGACGGGGGCGACCGGGAGGCCTACGGCGGGTACTTCCAGAGCGTCAACCGCGGCAAGCGGAGCCTCGAACTCGACCTGAACGACGAGGCCGACCGCGAGGACTTCCTCGAACTGGTCGAGGAGGCCGACGTGGTCGCGGAGAACTTCCAAGCGGGGACGATGGAGCGGTTCGCCCTCGAATACGAGACCCTGCGCGAGCGCAACCCCGAACTCGTCTACGCCTCCATCCGTGGGTTCGGCGACCCGCGCACGGGCGAGACCGACCGACAGGGCCAACCCTCGTTCGACCTCGTCGCGCAGGCGCTCGGCGGCGTGATGGAGATTACGGGACCGGAGGACGGCCCGCCGACCAAGGTGGGGCCGGGCATCGGCGACCTGTTCACCGCGACGCTGAACGCGGTGGGCATCCTCGCGGCGCTTCACCACCGCGACCGGACCGGCGAGGGCCAGTACGTCGACACCGCGATGTACGACGCCATGATTTCGATGTGCGAGCGGACGGTCTACCAGCACTCCTACACCGGCGAGGTCCCGACTCGCCGGGGGAACTCCCACCCCACGCTGTTCCCGTACAACGCCTTCGAGACCGCGGACGGCCACGTCGTCGTGGCCGCGTTCGGGGACAACCACTGGAACGCCCTCTGCGAGGCGATGGACCGGCCGGACCTCGCGGCCGACTACCCGACCGCGGCCGACCGCCTCGACGACCGCGAGTCGCTCCGCGAGGAGATAGCCGAGTGGACCGCCGGCAGGACCGCCGAGGAACTGTGCGACGCGCTCGAAGGGTCGGTCCCGTGCGCGCCCGTGCAGGACGTCGCCGACGTTTTCGAGGACCCTCACGTCCGGGCCCGCGACATGCTGGTCGAGGTCGAACAGCCGGGGGCCGACGAGGACGTGACCGTCGCGGGGTCGCCCATCAAACTGAGCGAGACGCCGCCCGACCCGGGCGAGTGCGCGCCCCTGCTCGACGAACACCGCGAGGAACTGCTCGGCGAGCGAACGAGTCCGGCCGACGCCGACGACTGACCTCCCGAAGCTAACGCGGCGGTTCCGTCGTCCGCCGTCGGGGCCGTTCCGGTTCGATTACCGCGTCACCGTCCGCGTCTCGGACGCTCCGACGAACGGTAAACTCTTTTTACGGCCCGTCCCACGTTCCGGGTATGGACTGGCCGCACGACCCCGACGGCGAAGAAGGGAGCGAAGGCGGACGCAAGTACGGCATGGCGATTCTCGCCAAGAAACTCGACGAGGAGGAGGACTTCCCGCTCTCGAAGCGGGAGTTCGTCGAGGAACACGCCGACGAACCGGTTCGCATCAACTACCAGCGCGTCGTCAGCGTCGCGGACATCTTCGAACACGTCGAGGGCGAGGAGTTCGACTCGATTCTGGACTTCCACAAGGCCGTCGGCGCGGGGATGCGCCGGGGCGGCTTCTGGGACTACCACCCGCGCGGCGAGAACCCCGAGAAGAAGAGCGCCTGAATCGGATTTTCGTCGTTCGAGCTACTTCTCGTTCTCGTCGTTCCACTTCTCCGGGTCCTCGTCGTCCGGCCCCGCCCGCCGGTCGCCCTCGCGGGTTCCGCGTTCGGCGTCGGCCGCGCCCGGTTCCGCGTCGGTCGCGCCCGCGCTGGTGACCGCGAGGCGTTCGGCGTCCTCGCGCTCGACGCCCTCCTCGCTCAGGGTCCAGACCGACCCCGAGTCGGTGTAGGTCTCGGCGCGGACCTTCTCCTCCAGCAGGTTCACCGCGACGGCGTTCGCTCCCTCGGGGATGATGAGGTCGGCGCGCTTCTTCGTCGGCGCGACGAACTGTTCGTGCATCGGTTTGACCGTCGAGAGGTACTGGTCGATGACGCCCTCTAAGTCGCGGCCGCGGTCCACCACGTCGCGTTCGATGCGCCGGAGGATGCGCACGTCGGCGTCGGTCTCGACGTAGACCCGGATGTCGAGCATCTCGTTCAGTTCCTCGTCGTAGAGCGCGAAGATGCCCTCCAGCACGATGACGTCTGTCGGTTCGACCGTGACGGTCTCCGTCTTGCGGTTGTGAATCTCGAAGTCGTACTGGGGCATCTCGATGGTCTGGCCCGAGAGCAGGGCGTCCATATGTTCGCGCAGGAGGTCCCACTCGAACGCCGAGGGGTGGTCGTAATTGACCTCCGTGCGCTCCTCGAAGTCCATGTGACTCAGGTCCTTGTAGTAGTTGTCCATCGGAATCCGCGTGACGGCGTCCTCGACCTCCTCGGTAATCTCGCGGGCGACCGTCGTCTTTCCGGCCCCGGTTCCCCCCGCGATACCCACGACGAACGACGGAATGGTCATTGGTGAGGTGCAGGGCAGACTGTGGTTTGAATCCCTCGGATTCGGATTTCCGCTCTCTCCGCGGGCGGTGTCCCGCCGCGCGGGAGGACGGTTTCGGGACGTTGTCGGCCGTCCCACAATCGCTGTCGCTGGTCGCGTAACAACGCCTGCTCGTGACGAGTCGCGGGTAATCCCGCACGGGATTTCGACTCCGGCGTCAGCAGTACCTGCTCACGTATCTACGAGTCGTCCCGGAATAGCCAGCGCTACTCGCGTGCGGTTCCAGAGAAAATCACGAGTCGTACCGCCGTCAAGCGGACAACTGCGCTAATTTAAAGTCGCGTAAGATTCGTCGCGCGCGGACCCTTGTCCGCTTGCTCGATCTCGAACTCTACCTCAGTGCCTTCCTCGAGGTCGGGGCCGCCGATATCTTCCATGTGGAAGAAAACGTCCTCGTCCGCGTCCTCAGTGTCGATGAAGCCGTAGCCGCCTGTGTCGTTGAAGAAGTCAACGGTTCCTTCTGCCATAGCAAATTAACGAATGTCCGCCGCACGGATAAGTATTGTGAGATACGTCTACGAAACGCCCCGAAATGTGGACGAGTATTTTCCGATTCCCGACTTCTATCGTCGGAGTCCGACCGTACAGTCACTTCGACTCCGTATCGAGTCGGGTTTCGGTTCTCTCAGTGATATTCTGTCCGTATCGACAATCGAACGGGTCGGGTTTCGTCTCCCGCGCCGATTCCGTTCTCAGTTCTGGAAACGCTACCACAATTAGGATAACTTATAAGCCACCGTCACAAACCAACGCCCAACAGTGACGAACGCGCAGGTCACCCTAATTCAGATCGACAACTACGGACCGTGGACCGTGACGCCAGAACCGCGCCGGGAAGTGGACCTCCAGACCCTCCAGTCCCGACTCTACGCCGACCTCGCGCAACTGGTCGGCAACCGCGAGGGGTACGTCTTCTTCACCCGGTTCGACAACATGATAGCGGTCACGAACGGGATGGACGAGGCCGACCACGCGCTGGTGCAGGAGTCGGTCGCCAACCGCTACCCCGTGACCGTCAGTTTCGGCGTCGGCGTGGACCCGAGTCCGGTCGAGGCGCTCTCCGCGGCGACCGAACACATTCAGGACGCCGGGAGCGCGCAGGCGGCCGACCGGACCGAAATCCTCCGGGGCGCGACGCTCGACCCCGACGAGCGCACGGACGACGACGTGCAGATCGCGCACTTCGACGTGAACGACGCCACCGGGAAGTACACCGACCAGTTGAACGCCTTCGACTCGTTCATCCACATCGAACAGGGTTACGCCGAACTGATGCGGTACTTCCGGCGCGCCCACGAGGGCCTCTCCTTTTTCGTCGGCGGGGACAACGTCATCGCGCTCTCCCCCGACCTCGACGCGGCGGCCTACGAGGACGCCATTCGGCACGTCGAGGAGACCGTCGAAGTCGAACTCAAGGTCGGCGTCGGACAGGCCGCCAACGCTCAGACCGCCGGGATGGCCGCCAAGCACGCGCTCGAAGACTGCCGCGACGACGGCGACCGCGTCGTCATCGACTGACACGCGGTCGGGTCGGTGCGGTCGATACGGCCGTTTCGGTCGTTTTTGGTCGATACCGTTTTTCGACGCTCGCGTATCCGAACGAACACCCCGAATCGAACTCCGTCGCCGGCCTCGTCGAGCAATGACGGGGTAACTTCGCTCCCGCCGGCGGTTCGCCGTCCGACCGCCAATCTCGTCGTGTCCGAAGAGACAACTTCTAACGTTGGTTTCTTACGGGCATAAAGTTGCCGGGGATACCTTTTAGAGAATCTGTGCCAATCTTTCGCACATGGAAGGCGAAGTGACTGTCCGGGACGTGATGACCCGAGAATACGTCGGCGTCAGCGAATCGGACACGGTTCTCGGAGCGGTCAGACTCATGGACGAGGAGGGAACCGGTTGTGTGGTCGTCCTCCGCGGGAGCGACCCGGTGGGCATCATGACCGAGTCGGACGTACTCTCGCTGGTCGCCGAGGAGGGCGCTCCGGCCGAGACCGAGGTGTCGTCGGTGATGTCCGAACCGGTCGTCTCGGTGGACGCCGAGCGCGAACTGTCGGACGCCGCCGGCACGATGTCTCGCGAGGACATCCGGCGACTCCTCGTCACCGACGGCGACGAACTCGTCGGCGTCCTCTCGGAGCGCGACGTCATCTCGGCGTCGGCGTCGCTGTCGGCCGTCCCGTCGTTCCACGGCGACTCGCCCGCCGAGGTCAGTGGCCGCGGACCGATGAGCGACGACCGCGTGGGCGGCGAACCGATGACCGGCGACCGGCCCGCGGAACCGACCGGGACCGTCGGCGAGAACGGCGACCGCCGCGAGTACTCCGACCGGAGCATCTGCGAGACCTGCGGAACGCTGAGCCGAGAACTCGCGAACGTCAACGGCCAACTCATCTGCGCCGACTGCCGCGAAGTGTAACCGGTCGGGTCGGCCGGGCGACTCCCAATCGGGAACCGAGATGTCCCGGTAGTCGGAGACCGGAACGCTCCGGCAATCGCGGACCGGGAGACTGTCCGCTCTCGTTCGGACGCTTGCCGCGACCGTGCTGCTCGGACGTGGACCGTGGCCCGGCGGTCCTAGCGCAGGCGGCAGTCCCGGACCCAGATAGTCGTTCTGGACGTCGATAGACGCTCTACGCTTGGACCACCGTCTCGAGCGCAGGCCATCCGCTTCTTCGAGGGGTGTGAAAAAGCGCAAGACACAAATAGGTCGGGCTTGCGAGATACGTCATATGGTAGGTTGTGACAAGCAGACATGCGAGGTGGTTTCACATGCCACCTAGTACCGGGTTGGCCAACGCGATTACGACCGGATTAGTCACCGGGAGCATCGTCGCGCTGGGTGCTATCGGACTGGCGCTGGTGTACAACATCGCCGAAGTCCCGAACTTCGCGCACGGCGAACTCCTCATGCTCGGGGCGTACATGGCGCTGTTCGTCAACAAACCGACGACCGTGCCGGTCTTCGAGATGCTGACCGACGCGGCGGCCCGCGAACTCACCGGCGTCGGGATGGCCGTCCTCTTCGTCCTCGCCGCCGGGTCGGCGCTGGCCACGGTGTACTTACTCGGCGGTCTCCCCGCGCTGAAGGGGTCGTGGTGGCCCGGCGACCCCAGTCCGGCGCTCGCACTCGGCGTCCACGCGGCCGTCGCGGCGGTGCTGGGCGTCGTCGTCACGCTCGGATTCCCCTCGATCTGGGCCGGACTGTTGCTCTCGGCGCTGATGCTCGCGTGGATAGCACCGTTCCTCGAGAAGGTAATCTTCCAGAAGTTCCGCGCGAAGGACGCCTCGCTGGCGACGATGCTCATCGTCACGCTGGGTCTCTCCTTCGTGCTTCGGTTCGGTACGCAGGCGTTCTACGGCGGACAGGTCCGGACCTACGTCGTCCCGCAGGTCGGCACGGTGTTCGGCTACGACATCGGCCTGTCGGCCGCGAAGTTCTTCGACTTCTACGTCACCGGTAGCGGTTTCACGATGCACGTCATCGACACCGGGCCGGAACCCGACCAAGCGATGTTCACCGCGACCTACTCGTGGCTCGCGTTCGTCGCGTTGGTCGGCCTGACGCTGGTCGTCGCGGCCGCGGCCTACCGCTGGCGGAGCGGCGGCGCGGAGGGCTACGGCGCGGGCCACACCGTCGGACCGAGACTCACCGCGGCGCTCGGGGGAATCGTGACGTTCGTCGCGCTCCTGTTCGCGCTGGCGGGCGGCGGGTCGGTTCCCGACTCGTCGGCGTTCGCGACCCGCATCCGCATCTCGGTCATGCGGGCCTCGGTCCTGTTCATCGCGCTCGGGATGATGGGATTCCTGCACTTCCTGCTTCAGGAGACCAAACTCGGGAAGGCGATGCGGGCCTCCAGCGACAACATCGACCTCGCGAAGATTACGGGCATCAACACCGACCGCGTGATGATGGCGACGTGGATAATCGCCGGGGCGTTCGCCGCGGTCGGCGGCGTGATGCTCGGAGTGCTGTTCAGCCAGCTGACGGTCAACATGGGATTCTTCCTGTTGCTCCCGATGTTCGCCGGGGTCATCCTCGGCGGCCTCCAGTCGGTGTACGGTGCGATTCTCGGGAGCTACATCGTCGGACTGTCGATGGACGTGGGCATCTACGCGATTCCGAACATCGGGTCGACCTACCGCATCCCCATCGCGTTCGCCATCCTGTTCGTCGTCCTGCTGGTCAAACCGGAAGGCATCACGGGAGGAAGCTAACATGGCACTGTCATCCAGCCTCGTCTCGCTCGGCATCATCGTGGGCATCTACGCGATACTCGCCCTCGGACTGAACATCAAGTTCGGCTACACCGGCCTGCTCGACATCGGACACGTGGCGTTCTATCTGGTCGGTGCGTACGTCACCGCGTTGCTGGTCTTACCGCCCGCCAGCGAACAGCAGTTCACCACGTACATTCTGGGGTGGAACTGGCCGTGGCTCCCGGCCATCGCGGTCGGGACGCTGGTCGCCGGACTGCTCGGGATGCTGGTCGCGCTCCCGGCGATACGTCTCCGGGAGGACTACCTCGCCATCGCGGTGCTGGGCATCTCGGTCATCCTGAAGCGCGTCGTCCAGTCGGAGGGCTGGCTGGCGAACGGTCCCGGGTCGCTCCGGGGGTTCAGCCAGCCGTTCCGCGACCACTTCCCGCTCCCGGCCGACACGCTTCAGGCGGCCGCGCTCCTCGGATTCGTCGTCCTCGTCCTCTGGACGGTGGCGACCTACCTGCTCGCGCAGGTCGGCACCGAGCGCGACTCGGAACTCGCGGCCGAGGGCGTCGAAGCCAAGGCCGACGGCGGCGAGCGTGCCGACGGGTCGCCCGCCTCGTCGGGACCGCGTTCCGACGGCGGCGTCGCCGCGGGCCGGACGATATCGGGCACGCCGGGCGTCGGCGGGTGGGTCGTGGACGGCCTGCTCGCGCTGACGACGCTCGGGGTCGGCTACGTCGCCGCCCGCCGCTCGCGCACGGAGACCGGCGCGTCCGAACAGCGACTCCTGCTCGGCGGCGGCGCGCTCTTCGGTCTGGCGGCCGGAGGCGTCGCGTGGCAGGCCTTCGAGTGGTGGACGCTCCTCGGCGTGAACCTCGACTGGCTGTTCGGCGTCGTGGTCTTCGCGGCCGTCACAGCGGGGTTCTACGGTGCGAACCGCCGCTACGCGCCGGCGGCCGGTGCCGTCACCGCGGCGGTCGCCTTCGGGGCCGCGCTGGTCGCGGGCGACTCGCCGACGGTCGCGTTCGTCTTCCTCGCGGCGATTTCGCTGTTTACGTGGGTCTTCGGCGCGGTCGCGGTCGTCCGCCGGTACAGCGACCTCTCCGGGCGCGACTTCGGCGTCGCGCTCGCCCTCGCGGTCGTGTTCGTCGCGTGTTTCGTACCGCTCATCGTGTTGGGCGGCGGGTCGGGCGACGCGATGAGCAGCTTCGGCCTGTTCGTGACGATGGGGATGCTCGTCGCGTTCCTCTACGGCGTCTACTACCTCGGGTCGAACTGGAGTCGGTTCGGGTCGGGCGTCGAGTTCGTCCGCATCGTCGGGGTCGGCGCCATCTGGCTGTTCGTCATCCGGTACTTCGTGATGGCCAACATCGTTCCGTTCCAGCGCGCGGGCGCGGGCGCCGTCGTGGACAACACCGTCCAGAACCTGCTGTGGCTGTTGAAGTTTCAGGCCGGAACCGCGGCGTTCGACTACTCGCGGTTCCTGCTGGTGCTGACGCTGGCGTCGCTCGGGATGCTGTACTACCTCGCGGAGATAACGGTCGAGTCGCCGTTCGGCCGGGTGTTGAAGTCCATCCGCGAGGACGAGGACGTGGCGACGTCGCTCGGGAAGAACACCTTCGCCTACAAGGTCCAGAGCATGATGCTCGGGTCGGCGCTCGCCGGGTTCGCCGGCGGCCTGACCGCCATCTACTTCCAGAGTCTGGTCCACACGATGTTCGCGCCGCGGGTGACGTTCATCGCGTTCCTCGCGCTCATCATCGGCGGGACCGCCAACAACAAGGGGATGATTCTGGGTGCAACCATCTACTGGGCGTTCCAGAAGGCCACCGCCGACATCGCGGCGTTCTTCCCGACGGCGGCGCGCTCGTCGGTGCAGGCGCTCCGGTTGGCGTTCATCGGGGCGCTACTCATCGTCATCCTCTACTACCGCCCCGAAGGGCTGTGGGGCGAGCAACGAACCGTCGCTGAGGTGACCGAAGAATGAGCGAGACAGTCGAATCCGAACGCGAGACCCACGGAACCGGCGAATCGATACTGGAAGTCGAAGGCCTACGCAAGACGTTCGGCGGCATCACCGCCGTGGACGGCGCGACGTTCGAGGTCGAGGAGGGGACCGTCACCGGTCTCATCGGCCCGAACGGGGCCGGGAAGACGACGACGTTCAACCTCATCAGCGGGTTCTACGAACCCGACGGCGGCGAGGTCCGGTACCGCGGAACCGACCTGCAGGACATCATGCGGCCGAGCGACACCGAGCAGGGAATCTGGATGGGCGCGTCAGGGATGACCTTCGGCGGCGTCGGTCTCGCGACCGCCGCGGCCGCCGGGGTCTCGACGCTCGGACTCGGCGCCGCGGCGGTCGTCGGCGCGGGACTAGGTGCCGGCGTCTATCAGGCCGAGGAGAAGGTCAAGAACGACTACCTCGACGTGAAGCACCAGCGCCCGTTCCGGGTCTCGCAGGCGGGTCTGTCCCGGACGTTCCAGTTGACCCGCGAGCTACAGGGACTCACCGTGCTAGAGAACCTGATGCTCGCGCCCCAAGACCAGCGCGGCGAGCGCCTGACCAACGCGTGGTTCCGGCGCGGCGCGGTGGCCGAGGAGGAGAACGACGTGCGCGAGCGCGCGGTCGAGATGCTGGAGTTCCTCGAAATCGACCACCTCACCAACGAGTACGCTGGCAACCTCTCCGGCGGCCAGCGCAAACTGCTGGAACTGGGTCGGGTGCTGATGACCGACCCCGACCTCATCCTGCTGGACGAACCGGTCGCCGGGGTCAACCCCGCGCTGACCGAGAAGTTGCTGGAGCGAATCGAGAGTCTGCGCGAGCAGGGCTACACGTTCTGCATCGTCGAACACGACATGGAGGTCATCATGAACCTCTCGGACACCATCATCGTCATGGACCAAGGAAAGAAGCTGATGCAAGGCACGCCCGAGGAGGTACAGAACGACCAACGAGTTGTGGACGCCTACTTGGGGGGATAATCGATGGCACTCCTCGAAGCCCGCGACATCGTCTCGGGCTACGGCGACGCCCAGATTCTCCACGGCGTCTCGATGGACGTGAGCGACGACGAAATCGTCTGCATCATCGGCCCGAACGGCGCCGGGAAGTCCACGTTCATGAAGGCGGTGTTCGGTCTCATCGAGTGCTGGGACGGGTCGGTCACGTTCGACGGTGCGCCTATCACCGACCTCCGACCGGACGAAATCACCCGCGAGGGGATGTGCTACGTCCCGCAGGTGGACAACGTCTTCCCGAACCTCACCGTGCGCGAGAACTTGGAGATGGGCGCGTACATCCTCGACTCGATGCCCGAAGGCGCCCTGCAGGAGGTGTTCGACCGCTTCCCGATTCTGGAGGAGCGCCAGAACCAGAAGGCCGGCACCATGTCCGGCGGCCAACAGCAGATGCTCGCGATGGGTCGCGGCCTGATGGTGGACCCGGACCTGATGCTGGTCGACGAACCCTCGGCGGGCCTCGCGCCTGACCTCGTAGACGAGGTGTTCGAGAAGATAATCGAGATAAACGAGTCGGGGACGGCCATCCTGATGGTCGAGCAGAACGCCCGGAAGGCGCTCCGGAACTCCGACCGGGGGTACGTGCTGGAGATGGGCGAGAACCGGTTCGAGGACACCGGTGACGCCCTGCTCGACAACGACGAGGTCACGGAACTCTACCTCGGCGGCGGCGGCGGTGGCGGCGGCGATACCGGCGAGGCCGCGACCGACGACTAGCGACCCTCTTCTCGACCGCGGTTCCGGCGTTCCGCCTCGAAATCGGCGACACGTCCTCACCTTCGGATACGGCCCTGGCGGTATGGCTCAGCCCTCTCTCAGGTTAGTCGGACTGGCAGTCCCGGGATGGGCCCACTGACTCGTCCGGAACCGCGCGAAGCGTCCGGTCGGGGTTGGTCACCTCACCGGACGTAAAATTTCGCCTGCTGACCCGTCGCTCCCCTCGGCCGAGCGTCGAAAAATTTGACGTCGCGGGCCGACTGTCCGGCGTCGCGGCTTTATCCCTGCGTCGTCGTGGTAGTCGTACCGCCACCGACGCCCAGTTTCCCTTTGAAAAAGCTCCGGGGAATCGTCTCCAGCACCTTAGTCGACCCGTCGCCCTGCACCTGCAGGATGGCGAACTGGTTGAGCGGTTCGAGCGACTCGTTGAGGTTGACGGGACTCGACGCGCCCTGATAGTTGATGTCCTCGCCGTTCGAGAGCAAGTCCTTGGCCTTCTGGAACTCGCCGACAGTCACGACGTTGGCCTGCTGGCCACCGCCACCGCCGCCACCCCCGCCGGTGGTCGTGGCGGTCTGCTGGCTTGCACCTTCTTCGGGCCGCGAGACCGACCGGATGTTCTCGGCGATGGCGGTCCCCGACGCCTCTCCGGCGGCTTGGATGGCGAGTGCCTCCAAGAACAGGCAGTCGTAGGCGTGGGGCGCGAACAGCGTCCCGGCTTGGTCGCCCATCTTCTGCTCGAACGTGGTCCGGCCCGGCGTCTGCTCGGGGTCGGGCGACGCCAGATACATCCCCGACGTGATGTTGCTGAGGCTACTCAGGAACTCCGAGGAGTTCAGTCCCTCGCTGAGGACCCACTCGCCGCCGTAGCCGCCGTTGTTCCACTGGTTTAGGATGGTTCGACCGTTGCCGGGGTAGCCGATGAACCCGATGGCGTCGGGGTTGTTGCTGAACAACTGGTCGAGCGTCGAGGTGTAGTCGCTGGCCCGCTGGCTGTAACCGACCATCCCGACCGTCTCGCCTTGGAACTGCTCGCGGGCGCGCTCCGCCAGACCCTGCCCGTAGGGGTTGTCCACGAAGAGGAACGCCGCCTTGTCCGCGCCGATGTACTTGTCGTCGCTGAGGATGCGGCCCATCACGATGCCCTGCTGGGCGTCGTTCGGGGCGGTCCGGCCGAAGTACTTGACGTTGCTGCCCTCGGCGTAGCCGATTTCCGACAGCGCGGGTGACGTGCTGGCGTTGCTCATCTGCATCACTTGGTCGGCCGCGACGTTCTGAGCCAGCGGAACCGAGACTCCGCTGGACGCCGCCCCGACGAACCCGATGATGTTCTGCTCGTTGACCAGCGTGTTGTACTGCTGGATGGCCCGCGAGGGCTGGGTCTGGCTGTCGGTGTTCGTCATGTTTATCTGCCGACCCAGCGGCCCGCCGGCGTCGTTCACGTCCTGCACGGCGATGTTGACCGCCTTCTGCATCCCGCTTCCGTAGGCGCTCAGGTTCCCCGTGATGGGGAGAATCGACCCCATCTGGATGGGACCGCCCTGCCGGGCACCCGCCGAGGTTGACAGTCCGGTCAGCCCGGCCACCCCCGCGGCCGTCGCGCCCTTTAGATACACCCGTCGCGTCGTTCGATATTTCTCTGACATCTCCGACGTATCACACGACGCGATAGCAATAAACAATTGTGTATGATTCCCACGGTACGGCGGAATAGTTCAACCGGATCCGGTGAGCGACGAAGAATATCAGGACGTTCCTGCGATTTGTCCTCGAAAGAAAGCGCAAGCAGTCACCGCGATGGCGGCGAATTCGTTACAGTTTCCCCTCGAACCACGACCGTTTGATGGAGGTCAGTTGCTCGCGCTTACCTTGCTTGACCTGCATGATGGCGAATCGGTTGAGCGGTTCGAGCGACTTGTTCATGTCCACGGGACTCGACGCGCCCTGATAGTTGATGTCTTCGCCGTCGTCCAGCAGGTCCTTGGCCTTCTGGAACTGTCCGGCGTACACCTTCGTTCCCTCGCGCGAGACCGACCGGATGTTCTCGGCGATGGCTTTCCCGGTCGCTTCGCCTGCCTTGTGGATGGCGAGCGCTTGCAGGAACAGACCGTCGTAGGCGTGGGGTGCGAACAGCGTCCCGGCTTGGTCGCCCATCCCTTCCTCGAACGCGGACGCGCTCTTCTTCGCGGACTCGGGACTCGGCGAGGCGAGGTACATCCCGTCGGTGATGGATTTCAGGCTCTGGAAGAACCCCTTGTCGTTCAGGCCCTCGCTCAGGACCCACTCGCCGCCGTAACCGCCGTTGTCCCACTG
Source organism: Halorussus limi (assembly GCF_023238205.1). Classification (NCBI taxonomy): domain Archaea; kingdom Methanobacteriati; phylum Methanobacteriota; class Halobacteria; order Halobacteriales; family Haladaptataceae; genus Halorussus; species Halorussus limi. The sequence goes on along the minus strand of NZ_CP096659.1, from coordinate 3,525,964 downwards.
CTTGAGGATGGTCTTCCCGTTGCCGGGGTAGCCCACGAACCCGATGGCGTCGGGGTCGTTCTCGAACAGTTTGTCGAGCGTCGAGGTGTAGTCGGTCGACTTCTTGTCGTAGGGGACCATCCCGACGGTTTCGCCGTCGAACGCGGCCTTCGCCTTGTCGGCCAGACCCTTGCCGTAGGAGTTGTTGACGTAGAGGAACGCCGCCTTGTCCGCGCCGATGTACTGGTCCTCGTTCATGATGCGGCCCATCACGAGACCCTGCTGGCCGTCGTTCGGGGCGGTCCGGCCGAAGTACTTCACGCTCTCGTCGTCGTTGTACCCGATTCCGGAGAGCGCCGGGGTCGTACTCGCGTGACTGACCTGCATCACGCCGTCGGAGGCGACGTTCTTGGCGAGAGGAACCGAGACCCCGCTGGACGCCGCCCCGACGAACCCGACGATGCCCTGCTCGTTGACCAGCGATTTGTACTTCTGAGAGGCTTTGCTCGGTTTCGTCTCGCTGTCCTTGTTCGTGACCTTCACCGTCCGACCGAGCGGTCCGCCCGCGTCGTTGATGTGCTTCTTCGCGAGATTCACCGCGTCCTGCATCCCTTGCCCGTAGGGACTCAGCGACCCCGTAATCGGCAGTATCGAGCCCATCTGGATGGGTTCGCCGCCCCCACCGCCGCTGCCGCCGCCGGAGATGCTTCCGATGCATCCCGAGAGACCCGTGAGTCCGGCCCCGGCGACCGCACCAGTCGTCTTCAGATACGCGCGCCGCGACTTCTCCATGCCTGTCATAGTCTACCAATACGTCTCAGACGGGGTATAAAAAAGTTTGCAAACTGTGGACCTAACTCACACCTTCGCGACTGCGAACCCAACGCCCCGCTCCGGAAAGTTCACTCGGAATCGAATTTTTATTTGTCAATCAGCCCGACACATATTTCCCTCCCGCTGTCGGACAGACGTACATGGCGATAGAGACCCTGGACGACCTCGCCGTCCAAGGGACAACGCTGGGAGTGCGTATCGACATCAACAGCCCCCTGACCGACGAGGGCGCGCTCGCCGACGACGCCCGCCTCCGCGCTCACGTCGAGACCCTCTCGGAACTGCTCGAACGCGACGGTCGGGTGGCCGTCCTCGCCCATCAGGGCCGTCCGGGCGGTGACGAGTTCAGGGACCTCCGCCCGCACGCCGACCGACTCGACGAACTGCTCGACGCGCCGGTGGGGTACGCCGACGGCACCTTCTCGGGGGAGGCCCGCCGCGCGGTCGAGAGTCTGGACGACGGCGAAGCGGTCGTGCTGGAGAACACCCGATTCTACAGCGAGGAGTACATGGAGTTTCCCGCCGACCGCGCCGGAGAGACCGAACTCGTGGACAAACTCGCGCCCGTCTTGGACGCCTACGTCAACGACGCCTTCGCCGCGGCCCACCGCTCGCAACCCTCCATCGTCGGCTTCCCGACCCGGATTCCGAGCTACGCAGGTCGGGTGATGGAGGCGGAACTCGACGTGCTGGGAGACATCGAGTCCACGCCCGAACCACGGACCTACGTCGTCGGCGGCGCGAAGGTCCCCGACTCGATGGCGGTCGCCGAGAGCGTCCTCGAACGCGGCCTCGCGGACACCGTGCTGACGACCGGCGTCGTCGCCAACGTGTTCCTGCTCGCCGACGGGACCGACCTCGGCGACGCCAGCGCCGACTTCGTCTACGAGCAGGGTTACTGGGACGAAATCGACCGCGCGGCCGACCTGCTCGCGGAGTACGGCGACCGAATCCGCCTCCCGGTGGACCTCGCCGTCGAACGCGACGGCGACCGTCACGAAATCGCCGTGGACGACCTGCCGCCGCGGGAGGGCGAGGCCGCGATGGACGTGGGGTCCGCGACCGTCTCGGCGTACGGCGAGGTCGTTCGCGACTCGGGCGCGGTCATCCTCAACGGCCCGGCGGGAGTCTTCGAGAACGAGACGTTCGCTCGGGGTACGCGCGACCTGTTCGAGACCGCCACGGACGCCGAGTACAGCGTCGTCGGCGGCGGCGACACCGCCGCGGCCATCCGACGGTTCGACATCGACGGCTTCGACCACGTCAGCACCGGCGGCGGCGCGGCGCTCAACATGCTGACCGGCGAGGACCTCCCGGCGGTCGAGGCGCTCAGAAACTGAATGGTCAGCATCGAGGTCGGCACGACGGCGGACGTCGACGCGGTGGCCGACCGATGGGTCGAACTCGCCGAGGGCCAGCGCGAGTTCGACTCCCGACTGCTCTCCGCGGAGAACCGCCAAGCGGTCCGGGAATCGGTGGCTCAACGCGCGGTCGCCGACGAACTCCTCGTCGCTCGCGCGGACGAGGCCGACCCGAAGGTGGACGCCGAAGACGCGGGCGAGGACGCCGGGAATGCGGAGGACGGTGACGGGACCGACGACGGCCGAATCGTCGGCTTCGTGACCTTCGGCATCGAGTCGAGTAGCTACGAGCAGGACGCGGTCCGCGGCATCGTCCAGAACATCTACGTCGTGCCGGACCGTCGCGGCGAGGGCATCGGGTCGGCCCTGCTCGCCGAGGCGGAGGCGGGTCTGGCCGACGCCGGCGCGGACGCCGTCTCGCTCGAAGTGATGGCTGACAACGCCGACGCCCGGCGGTTCTACCGCCGCCACGGCTACGCTCCCCACCGCGTCGAACTCGAAAAATCGGTCGAAAGCGATACGCTCACAAAGGAGTAGCCAGAAGGTGGCGATGCGCGCCAGGGGAGCTTGGGCGGTTCAAGCACCCGACTTGTAATCGGGAGTTCGTGGGTTCAAATCCCACCCCTGGCTTGGTAGTCGCGGGCCCTTTTCGGCCGGGACCGACACATCTATTGTGAGCGACGAGTCCAGTCCGCTCGTCTTTCCGACAAGAGGAGAGAACGCCGAGATTAGGCGTAGAACGCCAGCAACTGGTCGTCGAGGTCGGTGGTCGCTGTCGGCGCGACGTGGGACGACTCGTCGAGCCACGCCGCGAGGTCCGCCAACTCCTCGGTCGGGGTAATCGCCTCGCCGTCGTCGGTCACGACGCCCGCGTCGGCCAAGCGCGGCAAGTGGTTGTGGTGGAGCGCGATGCGCAACTGACGCCGGTTCGTCCGGTCGTCCTCGGCGGAGACGCCGACGCCGCGAGCGAGCAGTCGGGCCGTCAGTTTATCGCGGGGGACCGACCCCTCCTCGTCCAAGAGCGCGACGACGGCGCGTCGGTACTCGTTACTCAGCAGGTCGAACGCGGTTTCGAATTCCATGGGTGGCGGGGCACGCGGGGAGTCGCGTGCGCTATCCGACTCACTCTAAGCGAGGGTTAAGAATCCCACCGCCGGTTGCAGACGGTTCGCCGTCGCGGCGTCGCTCGACCGCGAACCGTCCCGCTTCACTTAAAGTGAAACGGTCCGGGAGTCTGACGCCGTTTTAATTATCGCACCGCACTCTACTCGGGTAGGCGGTGATAGACCGCCTCGATGTGTCGCGACTCGCGTGCCAGAGTCCGCATCGAAACCGCCGGAACTCCCCGGACGACTCCCGTATTCACTGAACCTGTGACGCGACCGGGTCCGCCGGGCGCACGCTCCCGCTCGGCGGACTGCGGAACTCGGTGTCAGGTCGAAGCGCAGCGGCCGGGACAGGGGGAAGACCCGCCGTTCGATTTTACGCCGACTCGTCTTCGTACGACAGCGCCGCGACCCGACCGTCGCCGTACATCACCAGAATCTCCGGCGCGGGGTCGTCGTCCACGTTCCCGAGCGTCGGGTTCGTCCAAATCGGCGTGTCGCGCTCGTACTCCGCCAGAATCTCGCCAGAATCGGGGTCGACTACCGTCACGCGCCCGCCGTTCGACGCCGCGACGAGTTCGGCCTCGCCGTCGTCGTTCAGGTCGCCGAGGACCGGCGGCGGCGTCATCTGGGCGTTGACCGTGGTCAGACTCGTCGACCACTCGACGGTCCCGTCGGTGGCGTCGACGGCCCGGAGGTTGCCGTCTCGGGCGGTCGCGTACACCTCGGCCGTGCCGTCGTCGTCGCCGTCGCCGACCGCGTTCACCGCGGCGTACGCGCCGAACGACCGCTGCCAGACCCGCGACCCGTCGCCGTCGAACAGCGAGACGTTGCCTCCGGACGTCGCGGTCACGAGTTCGGCGGGCGAGTCGCCGTCGGCCTGCCCGGTCGTGAACCACGTAACCGAGTCGCCCGCGCCGACCGAACGGTTCCACGCGAGCGTCCCGTCGCTGTCGAGCATCGCGAGGCGGCCGCTGCCGAGCGCGACCGCCAACTCCGGCGACCCGTCGCCGTCGAAGTCCTCTATGTGGGGCTGACCCCAGACGTAGTCGGCCGGGAGCTTGCGGGTCCAGACGGTCTCGCCGTTCGGCCGGACCACGAACACCGTCCCGTGAACGTCCACGACGACGACCTCCGGTCCCGCGTCGCCCGTGAAATCGGCCACCAGCGGCCGGGTGTAGCCGTACGCCGAGAGGTTGTGTTCGAAGGAGACCTCGCCGGTCGCCGGGTCGAACGCCGCGACGGTCCGTTCGGTCGAGGTCGCCAGCACCTCGCGGGTGCCGTCGCCGTCGAGGTCGGCGAGCGTCGGGTCGGCGATGGCGTGGATGGTGCAGTTCTCGGCGGGCACCTCGTAGGTCCACCGGGCCGCGCCCGAAGTGCCGTCGAGCGAAACCAACCCGCACCCTGCCGCGGCGCTCGACGCCGCGGTCCCGTGGTCGTGGTCGTGACCGTCGCCCGCGGCGCTCCCGGCCTCGCCGCTGATGGGTGCGAACACGAGCGACCGGTTGCCGACCCGTCCGCCGACCGCGACGTGGTGGTTTCCGGAGATGTTCCGGCCGGTGTCGCTAACCCAGTTCGCGGTCAGCGCGTCGGTCGACGCGTCGCCGGAGTCGCCGGTCTGCGTGGCGACGAACGCGCCCGCGCCGGCGAAGACAGCGAGAAAGACGACCGTCCCGACGGCGAGGAGTTTCGTTCGAGTCATGGTGTCGGTCGGCGGGCGACCATTGGTCGAAACTCGTCGCCCGACCGGGAAAAGCGTCTCTATTCGGCGTCGGTGCGGTCGGCGAATCCGAAACCGGTGTGGTCAGCAGTTTACGAGGCACGGTCGGCGGGCCCGCCGTCGGCACCGCCGGGGGTCTCGATAGTATCCTTCGCGTGTGCGAGAAGATTAGTCAGGTAGTCGGACTGCCGCAACGCCGACAGAAATATACTCTCAATTAAACTTACCGACGTTCGAGAAATCGTCGTCTTCGCACTTCGAACACTGTTCGGGCTTCGAGATGAACACCGAACCACAGCCCTCGCACTCGTAGAGGTCGGGGCCGTCGTCGCGGGCGGCGCTTTCGTCGTCGGGTCCCGACTCTGCCGACCCCACCATTCGCCTGAGTCTGTCGAGGACTGCGGAGAGCATGCGATGCAACGTTCGTGGATGCTTACCGCGGATATAAAACGTTTGTTGCCAGCTACGTAAACTGATACGTCCGGCGACGCGACTCCCGTCGGTTCGGGAACGACGCCGGATGGCCGCCGGGCGTCGATCGCGGCGACCGGTCGCCCCGGAGGGTCGAATGGCCGTCAGTCCTCCTCGGGTCGGGGGAGCGCGACGAACGAGACCTCCACGATGTTGTACGGGTCGTACACCGACTGGTGGCACTGACAGTAGATTTCGTTGGCCGCGTTGAACCGCTGACTCGACCCGAGCGCCTTGTACCCCGGGACGCAACAGAAGTGGGTACACTTGTTCAGGTTGGCGATGAACCCCTGTTCGGTGCTCTCCGAGAGCCAGTCGTTGCCCTGCTCGGTCATCGCCTCGACTCGGGTACTCCGGATGAGTTGGACCGGCATCGTTCCGCCCGGCGGCACGTCCTGCGAGCGCCACGTCACCAGCGCGGGTTTGCCGAGTCCGTCCCGCCCGATGCCGTTGCCCCACGTCGCGTAGTCCTCGAAGTCGCTGACGTTGACTTTAGTGCCGGGTTCGACCTCCTCCTGTTGCCACTGGTACGGCGGAGAACTCGCGTACCGGAAGAAGTTGTCTTGGTCCGCTTCGGGGTTCACGCCGGGGTACGTCTGGACCCCGCAGTACTGGAACCACTCGCTGGAGTAAGTGATGCCGCCGAGTTCCATCTCAGCGACCGTTATCTCCCGGCCCTGTTCGGTCACAGTTTTGGGTTCGGGCCAGATGCCCTTGACGAACCCCTCGTCGTCTATCTCTATCGGAATCTGGGGCATCGCCCGCGGTGCCGGTCCGGCGACGTTCTCCGGACCGTAGTACTGGGTGATACCGCCGCCCTCTCCGGTCGGCGAAGTCGTCGTGTCGATGCCAGCGGCGGCCGCGGTGCCCAGTCCCGCGAGCGTCGCGCTCCCCACGACGCCCTTGACGAACCGACGCCGTCCCGACTCCTCGGGATACTTGTCTCCCGATTCAGACATGCTCTCTCCCCCGGAAAGCGCTCGTGCTACTGTCGAACATACAAAACCCCATCATGAAGTAGTGGGCTCCTGCGGTAAAAGAACTGTCGGGGGTCTACGACCGACAGCGCCGTGCGTCGGGTTCGTGGCCGCCGTACCGACCCGGTCGCTAAACCGGCGAAGACGGCCGCTGTCTTTTTGGTCTTACCGTGAGTTCCTTCGCCTATGGCTCTCTCGAAAGAAGAACGCGAGCGCATCGAGCAGTTCGTAGCCACCCCGCGCTACCAGCGAACACCCGACCAACTCTGCCCCGAGGAAGACGAAGAGTAACTACTCGGCGACCGCGAACCGTCCGTCCCGCTTCTCCACGAGTTCTCGCTCGCGAAGTGTTCGAAGGATGCTGTACAGCGTGATCTTCTTGACGCCGAGACCCGACTGCAGTTCGTCTATCGACGCCTCCGCGCTCTGTAGGTAGAGATAAACGAGTTTCGCGCGCGGCGACTCCAGTTCGCTCGGCAGTGCTTCGGTGCGTGTCGTCGGACGTTGAACGCTCATTTCGGTATTGGTGTCGAGTACTTCGACGATAATAAACCCCATCTACAACGATTGTCGAAAATACGGCGGCCCGTAGCAAAAATTGCGACTTCTGGTGCCAATCGTCGCTCGAAGTCCGGACCGTGCGACGACTCTCGGCGAACCGAGAGGTGCGGCCGACGGCGAGGCCCGCGAGACGCGGCGGCAGGTCGGGGTAGGCGGTGGGTTTATGTGAAATCGAACGGTAGCCACTGGCAATGTGTCCGATGCCCGACGACGGTCGGGACCCCGAGGAGCGGTCGGCGCTCGAAGCCGCCGACCGGACGAGCGACGACGGTGCGCTCTCCCCCGACGAACTCGACATCGAGAGCGAGGAGAACGTCGTCTCGCTCGACCAAGACCGATACGTCATCGGCACCGACGAACGGCCGAACGTCCCCGACGACTCACCGGACTCCCGGTCGGGCGGTTCGCGGTCCGGCGAGGCGTCGGCCCCGGCGGAGTCGGCGTCTCGCGAGGAGTCGGCCGCGTCCGGGCCGGTGGACTCCGGCGCTGTCAAGCAGTGGCTCGAAGACGACCTCGACAGCGTCAGCGCGCGCTACGGCTTCCACGTCACCGCCAAGTCCGACGACGCCATCAGCCACCAGCAGATGTTCTCCGACGACGTGGGCGCGGTGTTCGACAGCCTCCTGCGGTGGTACGCCCAGCAGTTGACCACCGAGACCGCGGTCGAGGACGTGCTCGGCATCCTGCTGACCGAGTCGAACGTCCGGGTGCGCTACTCGCCGTCCTGCCTCCAGTCGATTCTGGAGACCTACGACCTCGGTCCCGAGGACACCATCGCCGACCTCTTCGAGGCGGTGCAGGACGACCGCGGCATGGTGTTCCCGCCCGAGAACGTCGGGTGAGCAGTCGGCGGTCGAGACGCTCGTTATCTGGTAACTCTCGCCGGAACCGGCAGATACACCCCGATTGAACGGCGTCGCGGCCGAATGGTCTCCAAACAAGTAGGAATTGTTTTGACGGCTCCACCGAAAACCACCAGTCACCATGACCGACGAGAGTTACGACCAATCGCTGCTGTCCGACGTTCTGCTCCCGGTGGCGGACGAGGACGACGCCGAACGCTCGGCCCGTGCGCTCGAACCGTACGGTCCCGAACGCGTCACCGTCCTCCACGTCGTCGAGAAGGGCGAGGGCGTCCCGGACAAGACGCCGGTCGAGCAGTCAGAGGAAATCGCCGCGGCCGCGTTCGAGGCGACCCGACGGACGTTCCCCGACGCCGACGACCGGACGGCGTACCGTCGGGACGTGGTCGAGGCCATCCTCGACGTGGCCGACGACATCGACGCGAGCGCCGTCGCGTTCCGACCGCGCGATAGCGGCCGCCTCGCCCGGTTCCTCTCGGGTAATCGTACGACCAGAATCGTCACCGAGGCCGACCGGCCGGTGGTCGTACTCCCGAAGGGTGAGGACGGATGAGTTCCGAAGACGAGGAACTGGCCAAGGACCTCGGCCTGCTCGCAGCCCTGACCATCGGGGTCGGGACGATGATCGGCGCGGGCATCTTCGTCCTGCCGGGGCAGGCGGCGGCCGCCGCCGGACCCGCGGTCGCGCTCTCGTTCGTCGTCGGGGGCGTCATCTCGCTGTTCACCGCGCTCTCGGCGTCCGAACTCGGCACCGCGATGCCGAAAGCCGGGGGAAGCTACTACTACGTCAACCACGCGCTCGGACCGCTGTTCGGGTGCATCGCCGGATGGGGTAACTGGATGGGACTCGCGTTCGCCAGCGCGTTCTACACCCTCGGGTTCGGCGAGTACCTGGCGACCTTCCTGCCGATACCCGCCATCGGTCTCGGCGTCGTCACCCTCTCGTCGTTCCAAGTCGGCGCGCTCTTCGCGGGACTGGTCTTCATCGCGGTCAACTACGTCGGCGCGAAGGAGACCGGCCGCCTGCAGGTGTTCATCGTCGTCACGCTGGTCGGCATCCTCACGCTGTTCTCCGCGCTCGGCTTCCTGCAGGCCGACCTCTCGACGCTCCGACCGTTCTTCCCCGCCGAGACCGGCGGCGCGACCGCGGTTCTGCCCGCGACGGGTCTCGTCTTCGTCTCGTTCCTCGGGTTCGCCAAGATAACCACGGTCGCCGAGGAACTCAAGAATCCGGGCCGGAACCTCCCGCTGGCGGTGGTCGGGAGCGTCCTCATCGTGACGACGATGTACGCCGTCATCCTCGTCGTCATGATGGGCGTCGTCAACTGGCGGCAACTCGGGCCCGAGTTCACGACGACGCCCGTCCTCGACGTGGCGGAAATCGCGTTCGGGACCGTCGGTCTCGCGGCCGTCGGCGTCGGACTGCTGACGTTCGCCGGACTCCTCGCCACCGCGTCGAGCGCGAACGCCTCGATTCTGGCGTCCTCGCGCATCAACTTCGCGATGGGCCGGGACCGACTCATCAGTCCGAAACTCAACGACATCCACCCGAACTTCGCGACGCCGTACCGGAGCATCGCGGTCACGGGCGGTCTCATCCTGCTGTTCATCGTGGCCGGCGACGTGAAGACGCTCGCGAAGGCCGGGAGCGTCCTCCACCTCATCGTCTACGGCCTGCTGAACGTCGCGCTCATCGTCATGCGCGAGGCCGACACCGAGGAGTACGACCCCGACTTCGAGGTACCGTTCTACCCCGCCGTCCCCGTTCTCGGCGCGTTCACCTCGTTCGGTCTCATCGCGTTCATGAAGCCCATCGAAATCACGCTCGCGTTCGTCTTCGTCGCGGGCGGTATCGTCTGGTACTTCGTCTACGCCCGCTCGAAGACCCAGAAAGAGGGTATCCTCTCGGACTACATCCTCTCGCGGAGCGACGAGATGCCACGGTCGGCGGTCTCGGCCGCGACGTCGCTCCAACCCGACGGCGGGCAGTACCGGGTGATGGTGCCGCTGGCCAACCCCGAACACGAGACCGACCTCATCACGCTTGCGAGCGCGTTCGCCAGACAGCGCGGCGGCGTCTTGGACGCGGTCCACGTCATCACGGTGCCCGACCAGACCTCGCTGGAGTACGCCGCCGACCACCTCGACGAACGGGAGGAGAACTACCACCAGATTCTGGACGACGCCAAGCGCGACGCCGAGACGTTCGGCGTGGACGTCGAGACCCACACCATCGTCTCCCACCGTTCGTTCGAGGAGATATTCTCGGCCGCCCGGAGCCACAACGCCGACCTCGTGGTGATGGGGTGGGGCGAGGACGCCCACGGCTCGCCCGGCCGGGTCGAGAGCGCGTTCGACGACCTCGGGATGGACCTGCCGAGTGACTTCATCGTCATGAAGGACCGCGGGTTCGACCCCGAACGCGTCCTCGTGCCGACCGCGGGCGGTCCCGACTCCGAACTCAGCGCCGAGGTCGCGCGCCTGCTCAGGGACGCCTACGACTCGGAGGTGACGCTCCTGCACGTCGCGGACGACCGCGCGGAGGGCGAGGCGTTCCTCGACCAGTGGGCGACCGACCACGACCTCGCGCACGCGAACCTCCGGGTCGAGACCGGCGACGTGGAGGAGGCCATCGAACGCGCCGCCGCCGACTCCTCGATGGTGATTCTGGGCGCGACCGAGCGCGGTCTGCTCTCGCGTCTCGTCGGCGGGTCACTCGTCGCGGACGTGGCCGAGGGCGTCGAGTGCTCGGTCCTGCTGGCCGAGCGCGCTCACAAGCGCGGCATCAAGGACCGACTCTTCGGAAACTGACGCGCCCGTCGGAACGAGAAATATCCTCCATTCTATAAGAAATATATACTCGTGTCGAAGAAATACAGAGTGAGCTACTCTGCCGTCGCGGTCGGTCGTTCGTCGTCCGGCGACGTCGAAGCGTCGCCCGACGAGTCGGCGAGCGACGCGCCGACGACGAACAACGGCGTCCCGACGGCGGCCACCGCGCCCGCGTACGCCGCGACGAAGACGGCGACGAACAGTCCGAACCCTCTCGTCGGCGAGAGGAGCGACACGAACGGCAGCACCGAGAGCGCGAACCCGACCGCGGCCGTCGCCAGCGCGAGTCGTCGGTCCCCGCGGCCGAGCGCGTACCCCGCCGGGAACAGCGCGAACACGGCGACCAGCGGCGGGAAACTGCTCAGGAGCGAGTAGGTCAGTCCGCTCTGGTCGAACGCGACGGCCCCGACGAGCGTGGTCCCTGCCGCCAGCGCGACGCCGACCCCTCCGGCCGCGACGAGTCGCCAGTAGGTCGCTCGCGCTCGGACCGCGGGCCGCCCGAGCAACGCGCCGAAGACGACCGCGGTCGCGCCGACGCCGAACAGCGGCGTGGCGGCCCCGCCGAGCAGCGACAGGCCGCCGCTGGCGAGGAGCGCTCCGCCCGTCAACAGGACGCCGACGCCGACGAGGACGGGGCCGACCGCCTCGCCGACGCGCCCGACGAGTCCGTCCGACCGGGAGACCCCAGCGCCGACCGCCCCGACGAAGAGTCCGAACAGCGCGGTCGGGAACACCACGACGGCGACGAGGTTGCTCCCGACTCGCGGCGCGACCAGCGTCCCGACCGCCAGCAGACTCAGCAGGGGACCGAGCGCGCTCTCCTCGGGAACGAACGTGACGAACCCCCGGTCCTCGAACGCCGTGAGGACCGTGCGGCGGCCGTCGTCGGAGACTGTCGCGCCGGGGACCGTCCACCCGACTTCGGTCCCCTCGGGCGCGACGACGACGAGGCGGTCCGCACCGAGTCCGTCGAGGTTCCGGTAGCCGTAGGCGTCGGTGAACTCGCCCGACCGGAGCGTCCCGCCGACCGACGCCTCCGCGAAGTCGGGTTCGCGGTAGCGCATCGTCAGGACGCCCGACGACGAGACGTTCGCGGCGACGAACTCGGCGTCCCACATCGCGTCGTCGGCGATTTCGGACCGGAGCGTATCGTTCTCGCGCAGGCGTTCGACGCCCGGGGAGTCGGCGAGTCGGTTCCGGACGACCCACGTCGCGGTCCCGTTCCGGGCGACCGAGACGGTGGCGGTGCTTCGCTCTACTGAGACGGTGAGGTCGCGAGACGCGGCGGTCTTCTCCAACGACTCCCCGCAGGCGTCACAGAGCGGTCGCGGCGGCGGGGCGGCGCTACCGGGTGCGACGACGGCGAGGAGCGAGACGACCACGAGGGCACAGGCGGCGAGGCGGAGGACGCGAGCCATACACCGGTCGTTACGCTCCGGTGACAAGTACGTTTCCACCTCCCGTCGTCGCGCCGACAGTTCACCGCGTCCACCGCCGACGAGACCGATTATCAAATCCGAGAGGCGAGGCCGGGATTTATATGCTGGGCTTCGATGTTCAAGTTAGAGACTGCTATGGAGGTACAGGAAACCGACACTGGTGACGGGACCGACGGGACCGAATCGCCGGAGGTCGCCGAGGGACCGACGCGACAGGTCGTTGAGTTCCGCCTCGGCGAGGACTACTGCGCCATCGACATCGACGAGGTCGATAGCATCGTTGAGATAAAGAAGGTGACGCGAATCCCCCGGACGCCCGACTCCATCGACGGCGTGATGGACCTCCGGGGAGAGACCACCGCCATCATCAACCCCCGGACGTTCCTCGGCATCGACGGCGACCAACCGACCAGCGAGGAACAGAACGTCCTCGTGTTGGACCGGGCCGACGACAAGCAGAAAATCGGTATCCGGGTCGACGAGGTGCTGGAGGTCACGACCCACCCCGAGAGCAGAATCGACACCGACGACGACCTCTCGGACCTCCAGACGCGGGGCATCGAGGAAGAGATTTCGCGAGGCATCATCCGCAAGCCCAGCGGCGATGCGCTCGACCTCGTGGTCTGGATAGACATCGACGTTATCATAGAACAGTTGAAATGATAGAACTCAGTTGCTTCAGTCGAGAACGCGGCGAAGACAGCATCAGTCCTGATAATCGGAGGGGAGAATTTATTTCACCCCGTTTCAAACCAACCGCTCGGTGACTATCGCATGGCTAAGAACGTACTCATCGTAGACGACTCGGAATTTATGCGGAATCTACTTCGCGAGATACTGGAAGAGGAGTTCGAAATCGTGGGCGAGGCCGAGAACGGCGTCGAGGCCGTCGAACTCTACGAGGAACACGGCCCGGACCTCGTGATGATGGACATCGTGATGCCCATCCGAGACGGTATCGAAGCGACCACCGAAATCAAGGACGCGAACCCCGACTCGAACATCATCATGTGTACCAGTATCGGGCAGGAAGAGAAGATGAAGGCCGCCATCAAGGCGGGTGCTGACGGCTACATCACCAAACCCTTCCAGAAACCCAGCGTGATGGACGCCATCGAGGACGTCGTCTCAGCATGACGCGGGCAGTCGTCGTGGACGACTCTCACTTCATGCGGACGGTCATCTCCGACATCCTCGACGACGGCGGCATCGAGGTCGTCGCGCAGGCGAGCGACGGCGAGGAGGGCGTCGAGGCCGTCGTCGACCACGACCCGGACGTGGTGACGATGGATGTGGAGATGCCACGCATGGACGGCATCGAGGCCGTCGAGGAGATCATGGCGACGAACCCGACTCCGATTCTGATGCTGTCGGCCCACACCGAGGACGGCGCGGACGCGACGTTCGAGGCGATGGAGAAGGGCGCGGTCGACTTCCTCGCCAAACCCGGCGGGGAAGTCTCGACCGAGATTTCGGCCCACGGCGACGCATTGGTCGAGAAGGTCGAGTCGGCGACGCGGGCCGACCCCCAGTCCGTCGATCGAGTGGACACGTCGAGTTCCGACACCCTCCACACCGACCACGGCTACGTCGAGAATCCGACGCTCGTCGTCGGAGCGTCGACCGGCGGGCCGCGAGTGGTCGAGCGCGTGCTGTCGAGTCTCCCGCGGGAGGCCGACTTCCGGGTGCTGGTCGTCCAGCACATGCCCGACGGCTTCACCGGCCGGTTCGCCGAGCGACTGGACCGCCGGAGCGAGTACGACGTTCGAGAGGCCGAAGACGGCCTCCGAATCGGCGGCGGCGAGGCGCTCGTGGCGAAGGGCGACTACCACATGGCGGTCGCGGGGTACGGCAACGGGCGACTGCGCGTCCGCCTCACGCAGGACGAACCGCTTCACGGCGTCCGCCCGGCCATCGACGTGGCGATGGAGACGGCCGCCGAGAAAGTAGACGGGCCGCTGACCGGCGTCGTCCTGACCGGCATGGGTTCGGACGGCGCGGCGGGCATCGAGGCCATCGAGTCGGCGGGCGGGGCCACCCTCGCCCAAGACGAGGAGAGTTGCTCGGTGTTCGGCATCCCGGCCCGCGCGATAGAGACCGGATGCGTCGACAGCGTGCACTCGGCCGACGAGATGGGCAAAGCGATTCTCGACACGATACGAGACAACGGGTGAACTGAAATGGAAGACTACATTCAGGATTTCATACGCGAGAGCGAAGAGAACGTCACGGAGTTGAACAACTCCCTGCTCGAACTGGAAGACGACCCCGGCGACGAGGCCGCGATGGACTCCATCTTCCGGACCGCCCACACGCTGAAGGGGAACTTCGGCGCGATGGGCTTTCAGGACGCCAGCGACCTCGCGCACGCCATCGAGGACCTGCTGGACGAGATTCGGCAGGGTCGCATGGAGGTCACCCCCGAAGTCATGGACCTCGTGTTCGAGGGCGTCGACGAGATAGACCACGCCCTCGACCAGATAGAGGCCGACGGCGAGTCGAACATCGACCCCGACCACATCATCGCCGACATCCGGAGCGTCATCGACGGCGACGGTGGCGAGGACGGTGACGCCGCGACCGACGACGCCGCAGACGAGACCGGCGCGGCGCTGGCCGACGTTCCGGTCGAGCGACTCGACGACCCGTCGGCGCTCTCGAACCCCGGCGGCGAGGTGTTCCACGTGGACGTGGACATGGGCGACCCCGAGATGAAGGGCGTCGACGGCATGTTCGCGCTCGAAGGACTGAGCGAGAACCTCGACCTCCTGGGCACCGTTCCCGACGTGGACGCCGTCAACGACGGCGAGTACGGCGACGGGTTCGACGCCTTCGTCTCGGCCGACGGCGCGAGCGAGGTCGAGTCGGTCGTCGCCTCGGTCGGCAAAATCTCCGGCGGGACCGTGACCCCGCTCGACCCGGCCGAAATCGACGCGACGAGCGCGGGCGGCGGGAGCGACGAGTCGGGCAGTGCTGCTGACGAATCTGAGGAGGCGGCCGACGAACCGAGTGACGCGGCCCGCGCGAGCGACTCCGGCGACGCGCCGGACGAGAGCGCCGAAGCCGAAGTAGATGCAAGCGCGTCGGCGTCCGAGTCGGACGCCGACGCGGCGGAAAGCAGTGACTCTTCCGAGGACGGCTTCACCGACGCGGACGTGGTCGAGACCGCCGACTCGGACGCCGACGGAGATGGCTCCGACGACCCCGACGATTCGGCGAGCGGTTCGGAGTCGTCGGACGAGTCGACCGCCGGAGAGATAGAGGAGATTCAGTCGGTTCGCGTGGACGTCGACCAACTCGACGACCTCCACGGACAGGTCGAGCAACTCGTCACGAGTCGCATCAAACTCCGCCGGTCGGTCGAGCAGGCGCAACTCGACAGCGCCACCGACCACCTCGACGAACTCGACAAGATAACCTCGAGTCTGCAGGACACCGTGATGGACATGCGGCTGGTCCCGCTGAAGAAGGTGGTCAACAAGTTCCCGCGTCTGGTCCGGGACCTCGCGCGCGAACAGGAGAAGGAGGTCGACTTCCGGATGGAGGGAACCGACATCGAGTTGGACCGCACCATCCTCGACGAGATAAGCGACCCGCTGATGCATCTCCTGCGAAACGCGGTGGACCACGGCATCGAACCGCCCGAGGAGCGCGAGGCCGCGGGCAAGTCCCGCGAGGGGACGATTCGGCTCCGAGGCTTCCGCGAGCGCGACCGCGTGACCATCGAGGTAGAGGACGACGGACAGGGAATCGACCCCGAGGGTATCCGTCGGAAGGCCGTCGAGAAGGGCATCATGAGCCGCGAGGAGGTCGACGAACTCGGCGAGGAGGAGGCCCAGAAGCTGGTGTTCCACGCCGGGTTCTCGACCAACGACGAGGTGACGGACGTGAGCGGCCGCGGCGTCGGGATGGACGTGGTCCAAGACACCGTCTCGCGACTCGACGGCGAGATTCGAGTGGACAGCACGCCCGGCGAGGGCACGACCATTAGCCTCTCGCTGCCGGTCACGGTCGCCATCGTGAAGGTCCTGTTCGTCCAGTCGGGCGAGGAGGAGTACGGGGTCCCCATCAAGAACGTGGACGAGATTCGCCGGATGGAGGACGTCCAGACCGTCGAGGGCGAGGAGGTCGTCACCCACGACGACACGGTCTACCCGCTCGTGCGACTCGGCGACGCGCTGGACGTGCCCGGCGAGACCAAGAACGGCGACGGAATGCTGGTCCGGGTCAAGGAGTCCGAGCGACAGGTCGCCATCCACTGCGACGCCGTGAGCCGACAGGAAGAGGTCGTCGTCAAACCGTTCGAGGGCATCCTCAGCGGCATCCCCGGCCTGTCGGGTGCCGCGGTTCTCGGCGAGGGCGACGTGGTGACGATTCTGGACGTGGAGACATTGTGAGAGGTGACGAGATATGAGCCGAGGTGAGGACAGAAACTTGCACATCGACATACGAAAACTGAACTTGTTCAACCAGATGGCCAAGGAGGGGGCGAACACGGTCGCCAACCATCTGAACCAGATGACCGGCATGGAAACCGAGATGGAGATCACGAAGATCAACTTCCTCGAAATCGACGACATCAAGACCCACGTCGGTCACGAGAAGCAGGTCGGTACTCACATCGAACTCGTGGAACCGCCCCACGGCTACATCCTGTTCCTCTTCAGCGCGAGCAGTGCGAAGAAACTCGCCACTGGGATGCTCCCGGGTAGCGCCGACCCCTCCTCGAGCGGGTTCTCGGACATGGAACGGTCCGCGGTACAGGAAATCGGCAACATCATGACCAGCGGCTTCATCGACGGGTGGGCGAACGTGCTGAACACCACCATCGACATCTCGACGCCGAAGTTCACCTACGGTGCGGGGTCGAAGATGGTCGAGAACCTCGTGGGGACTCGGCCCGACGAGATGGCTTTAGTGTTTGACTCGCGCGTACACGCCCGCGCGGCCGACGTCGAGGTGAAAGTGTACACGTTCCCCGAACTGGAGGAACTCGTCTCGCTCATGCAGAAGATAGAGATATGAACCCGGACCCGAGGTTCGAACCATGAACGTGGACATCGAATCGCTGGGGACTTTCAATCGGACCGCCCGAGCGGGTGCGGAACGGGCGGCCGAGAACCTCACCGGGATGACCGGCATCGAGACAGCCGTGGACGTGACCGAGGTGACGCTGGCCTCCGCGGCGGACGTCTCTCGCGACGCCCGGCGCGTCGGCGTCGCCATCGACTTCGAGGGCGGCATCGACGGGACGAGTCTCCTGACGTTCTCGCCCGAGGGCGTCGAGGTGCTGCTCGACACGCTTCTCCCCGGCGAGGGCGTCGAGGAGAGCGCGGTCGCGGAGGTCGGCAACATCGTCACCAGCGGGTTCGTGGAGGGGTGGGCCGACCACCTCGACGCGACCATCGACATCTCGCCGCCGGAGTACGTCGAGGGGGCCGGCGAGCAACTGCTCGACGCGGCCGGAGTCGAGCGCGACCGAGCGTTCGTCTTCCGGAGTCAGGTCGGCGCGGTCGGCGAGGAACTCGACGTGAACTTCCACATGTTCCCCGACAGCGACTCGATGGAGGAGATGTTAGCCGACGGCGACGACCCCGTCTCGGTCGAGAAGTTGGCGACGCTCCGCGAGATGGCGACGACCGGCGCGGAGACCGCCTCCGAGAGCGTTTCGGCCATGACCGGCATCGCCACCTGCGTCGACATCACGAACCTGAACTTCGTCCCCGTCGAGGACGTGCCCGCGGAGTTGGACGACCGGCCCTACGTCGGCGTCGTCCTCAAGACCGACGAACCGCTCGGGGGCTACGTCCTCGTGCTGTTCGACGAGGCGTCGGCCCGCGAGGTGGCCGCGGCGCTCGTGCCCGGCACCGAGGAGGTGTCGGCCTTCGAGGGGCAGGCCCGGTCGGCGATGGAGGAAATCGGTAACGTGATGACCAGCAGTTTCATCGACGGATGGGCGAACGTGTTGAACGCGACCATCGACATCTCGCCGCCCCAGTTCGTCCACGACGTCGGGCCGGCGGTCGCCGAGTCGGTCGTCGCGCGCCTCGGCCGCAAGCAGGCGTTCGCGTTCCTGTTCGACGCGACCCTGCGGGCCGACGACGCGGAGTTCGACTGCGGGATATACGCCCTCCCGGACGAGAACGACCTCCGGACGGCCCTGGACGACCTCGACCCGGACGCCACGGCCGAACGCACCACGAAAGCAGGGTCACTATGATGACTGCAGAACGACCTTCCTTCGCCGAAGAACCCCCCGAGCGCGTCCGAGTCGGCGTCGCCGAACTCGCAGTCGCCGCGGGCGACACGGTACTCACGACCAGCGGACTCGGCTCCTGCGTCGGCGTCGCCGTGGCCGACCCGACTGCGGGAGTCGCCGGACTGGCCCACGTCATGCTCCCGGAGGCGAGCGGCGACGACCGGGGGAAGCCGGCCAAATCGGTCGAGGTCGGCGTCGAGCGACTGCTGGCCGAACTCGAAGCCGCGGGAGGCGACCCCGAGCGCACAGAGGCCAAACTCGCCGGCGGAAGCCAGATGTTCGACTTCTCGGGAGTCAGCGAGGGCGTCGGCAAGCGGAACGTCGAACAGACGCGGGTCGCACTCGCAGACCGCGACGTGCCGGTCGTGGCCGAGGACGTGGGCGGCGACTACGGCCGGTCGGTCGAGTTGACCCCGAAGACGTGGACGTTTCGGGTGAAGAGCACCCACGAGGGGGTCGAGAACCTGTGAGGCCGGACGACGAGGCGTTCGACCGACTGCTCGGGTACGTCGAGGCCGAACTCGGCTTCGCGACCAGTTACTACGACGACTCGTATCTCGACAGGCGGGTCTCCTCGCGGATGCGCCGAACCGACACCGAGGAGTACGCCGAGTACCACGACTTGCTGAAAGACGACGAGCGCGAGCAGGAGGCCCTGCTCGATGCTTTCTCGGTCAACGTCACCAGCTTCTATCGCAACCCCGAGGTCTGGGAGGAAGTCCGGCAGGTCCTCCGGGCGCTCTCGGACGAGCGCGGCCGGATTCGGCTCTGGAGCGCGGCCTGTTCCGACGGTCGAGAGCCCTACTCGCTGTCGATGCTCGCGCTAGACGACCCCGAAGTCGACGACGCGAGCATCGAGATAACCGCGACCGACATCGACCGCGAGATTCTGGCCGCGGCCCGGCAGGGCGTCTACGAGAACACCCGGACGACCGACATCGGCGAGCAACTCGCACCGCTCGACGAGTACGAGCGGTACGTCGACCGCGACGACGACCAGTTCGCCGTGACCGACCCCGTCAAGAACCTCGTGTCGTTCGAGCGCCACGACCTCATCAACGGCGACCCGAAGTCGAACTTCGACCTCGTAGTGTGTCGCAACCTCTTCATCTACATCGACGCCGAACACAAACTCCCGATTCTGAAGACCGTCTCGAAGTCGCTCTCGGTGGGCGGCTATCTCGTCATCGGGAAGACCGAGACGCTTCCCGACACGCTCAAACCCGCCTTCGAACCGGTGGCGCGACGCCTCCGGATATACAAGAAAACTGACCACACATCTGTTCAGTAGTAGTGTCTCGGAAACGGGACACAGAAGTCCTCCATCGGCGTTTCGACGTTCTCGTCGGCGAGTATCAGAGCTGATAACTCAGGGGGAAGATTAATGTGCTGGAAGTTCGCTGTTGTCGATAATGAAACTTATCGGTCTCAGCGACCAGTTCGTTCACCTCCTCGGGACGGGCTTGGTCGGCATGGGAATCATGGATTTCATGGACGAAGAGGAGGGCGAGAGCGCCGACGCCGACGGCTCCGGCGGCGGTGGCGATGACGACCTCTTCGGCGACGGCATGGGCGGCGACGGTATGGGTGGCGACGGCATGGGCGGGGAGATGGACGACGACTTCGGCGGTATGGACGACGGCATGGGGATGGACGGGGAGATGGACGACTGGGGCGACGGGGGCGGCGACGACGAGTTCGCCATGGGCGGCGGCGGAAGCGGGCCGACGCAGGAACTCGAAAACCGGATCGACGAACTCGAAAACGAGGTCGCCGAAATCTCCTCGACGGTCGGGACGGTCCGGAGCGAGAACGAACAGATATCCTCGAAGGTCGACGAGACCGAGGAGAACGTCCGCAAACTCCTCGAAATCTACGAGATGGTGACGCGCGGTGTCAACCCGTTCGTGGACGACGTTCAACAGGGCGGCATGGGTGCGGGCGGTGACGCCTTAGGCGGTGACGGCGGCGGTGGCTTCGGCCTGTTCGACGGCGAGGAGGAAGAAGAGGAAGAGGAAGACCTCAGCGAAGACGTGGCCGACGCCGAGGCCGAGAGCTTCTTCGACGACGACTTCGACGAGGAGGACGATTTCGAGGAGGACGGTGACGAGTTCGGCGACGGGGAGGACGACTTCGAAGACGACGCGGCCGACGACCTCGGCTTCGAGTCGCCGGACGAGGCGCTCGACGACGAAGGTTCGACCGCGGACGACGCCGACGACGACGGCGAAGGCGGACAGGCCGGTGGCTCGACGTTCGCGGAACTCAAAGAGGAGTACGAGTCGGGCGACGCCGACTGGGCGGAGGAGGGCGAAGAGGCCGGAGACGAACCGCCGGCCGACCTCGACCCGGACCCCGAACCGACTATCGAGACCGACGACTCGGAAGACGGCGACTTCGAGTTCGAGGAACCCGCCGACGCACAACCCGCGACCGCCGACCCCGCGACGCCCGCGAACTCGGGCCGGGGCGGCAAGCCGTACCTCGCGGAACTCCCGAACGGCTACGTCTCGGACCTCGTCGTGATGGAGTGGCTGGAGTTCCTCGTGAGCGAGTTCGGGCCGGAGGACGCGGTCCGAACCATCGAGTACTACAGCGACATCGGGTGGATCAGCGAGTCGGTCGAGGAGGAACTGCTGGCGTTCGTGAGCGGGTTCGCCGACGTGGAGTCGGTCGACACCGAGGAGACCGGCCCCGCGACGCTCGAAGTCGACGACCACATCCAGAG
This sequence comes from Halorussus limi, assembly GCF_023238205.1. Classification (NCBI taxonomy): domain Archaea; kingdom Methanobacteriati; phylum Methanobacteriota; class Halobacteria; order Halobacteriales; family Haladaptataceae; genus Halorussus; species Halorussus limi. Next base: position 3,504,834 of record NZ_CP096659.1, on the reverse strand, counting down.
CCTCACCTTCCTCAGCCAGCTCACCGGCGACGCGGTCCAGCGGAAGATAGTCGAACACTGTTCGCGGATTCGAGGTGGGCGCGATGGGATTCAGCGTTAGCGGCGCGACGGTCGTCCTGTTCCTCGGCATCTTCATCAGCTTCGGTATCGCCTACACGACGGCGAACAACGGCTTCGAGCGGGTCAACGACGCCTACGAGGCGAACGGCGAGGACGCGCTCGCACGCCAGAACACCGCGATAGATATCGGCAACGCGTCGCTCGTCGATAGGGGCGGACAGCGCTACGTGAACGTGACAGTCAACAACGCCGGTTCCACGACCTTGTCGGTAGATGACACCGACATTCTTATAGGTGGAAATTACACCAACCACACGAGTTCGAACATGGAGACGCTGGAAGTGAACGGCAACAACGAGACCGACATCTGGCTTCCCGGCGAGACGTTGCACTTCAACCTCTCGGTCGAGACCAATCCCGACAGGGTGAAGGTCGTGACCGGACCGGGAGTCGCCGACTCGGAGGTGGTCTGAGTGGCGAGCGTCTCCAGTTCACACCTCATCCTGTTCATAGCCAGTCTCATCATCGCCGCGAGCGTGGCCGGCACGTTCACGCAGGGCGTCCAACGACTCTCCTCGGCGCTCGGCGAGCGGAGCGTCGACGTGAGCGGCGACATCCGTACGGACATCTCCATCATCAGCGACCCCGGTAGCGGTGCGGTGTACAACGCCTCCGGGAACGAGAACGTCACGGTGTTGGTAAAGAACACAGGGTCACGGTCACTCGAAGCGGAGAGTGACCAAATCGAAGTCTTAGTGGACGGCAGATACCAGACGAACGTCGGTATCACCGTCCTCGACGGGTCGGCGTGGCGCGTCGGCAACGTCGCGAAACTCGAAATCTCTCAGTCGCTCGACGCCGACTCAGACCATCGAGTCGTCGTCATCGTCAACGGTGACAAGGAGGTGCTTCAGTTCAGAACATGAGTCACGATAATCTCTACTCCCTCGGCTTGGAAGACCACGACCGTTTGAACCACGAACTGGGCGGCGGCGTCCCCCGCGGTTCCATCGTCCTCATCGAGGGCGACTACGGGGCCGGAAAGTCGGCCATCAGCCAGCGGTTCAGTTACGGGCTCTGCGAGACGGGCCACTCGGTCACCCTGCTCTCGACCGAACTGACCATCGGCGGGTTCATCGACCAGATGCACTCGCTGTCGTACGGCGTGGAGGACCACCTCCTCGACGAACGCCTCCTCTTTCTCCACGCCGACGTGGACACCGGCGGCGGTCGGCTGACCGCGCCCGCCGAGGACGAGGAGGGCAACCGCAAGGAACTGCTGAATCGGCTGATGAACGCCGAGGCGATGTGGCAGGCCGACGTCATCGTCATCGACACGTTCGACGCCATCCTCCGCAACGACCCCAAGTTCGAGGCGCTGATTCGCCAGAACGAGGAGCGACAGGCCGCCCTCGAAATCATCTCGTTCTTCCGTGACCTCGTGTCCCAGGGGCAGGTCATCGTCCTCACGGTGGACCCCTCGACGGTGGACGAGGAGGCCATCGGGCCGTTCCGAGCCATCGCCGACGTGTTCATGGAACTCCAGATGGTCGAGGTCGGCAACGACGTGCGCCGCAACATCTCGGTGAAGCGCTTCGCCGGGATGGGCGAGCAGGTCGGCGACACCATCGGGTTCTCCGTGCGGGCCGACGCCGGAATCGTCATCGAGAGCCGTAGCGTCGCGTAACGACCCCTACCATGACAGAGCACGGGACCGCGCAGATTCAGGACGACCTTCGGGAGGTCGCCATGCGGCGACCCCACCTGCGGGACTATCTCAAGCGGTTCAAGCAGTTCACCGGCGAGTTCCCCAGACTCATCGACGAACCGGACGACGAGTGGGAGGCGGACAAGCCCAACGTCATCTACCCGGTCGGTGGTCCCATCTACTGTCACGTCTACGGCGACGTGGGCCAAGACACCGAGTACTACGCGGTCGAACCGGAACTATCGGGAACCGAACAGGAACTGTTCGGCAAGGTCCGGGGTGAGATTCTCGAAAAGAGCGTCAAGAAGCCCGCGCCGCAGGACGAGGGCGAGTACGACGACCGCATCGAGGAACTGCTGGACGACACGGTGCTAGTCAACAACGGCAACAACGGCGGTGGCGGTAGGGGTAACCTCCAGAACGTCTCGGCACAGCAGATTCTCGACTGGATAAAGGACGTCTCGTACAACGACTTCAAGCACAACGTCCGGACGTTCTCGACCGACGACATCGTGCGGTACGTCAAGGACTTCACCAACATCGGGACCTACGAGGTGTCCGAACAGACCTACGAGAACATCCGGTACCGACTCAACCGGGACATCGTCGGCTTCGGTCCGCTCGAACCCATCATGCGCGACCCGGCCAACGAGGACATCCACGTCATCGGTCCCCACGAGACGTACGTCGACCACGGCACGTTCGGCATGCTCGGGACCAGCGTGGACTTCGGGTCGCCCGACCGGTTCGACAACTGGCTGCGAAACATGGGCGAGCGAATCGGGGACCCCGTGAGCGACTCCGACCCAATCGTCGACTCGACCCTGCCGGACGGGTCGCGTATCAACATCATCTACTCCGACGACGTGAGTCTGAAGGGGCCGAGCCTCACTATCCGTCAGGGCGAGGGGACGCCGCTGTCGGTCGCCCAGATTACCAAGTGGGGAACGCTGTCGCCCAAACTGGCGGCGTACCTCTGGCTCTGTCTGGAGAACGAGCAGACCGTGTTCGTGGTCGGGGAGACGGCGTCCGGGAAGACCACGACCCTGAACTGCATCATGTCGTTCATCCCCCGCGACAGTAAGATTTACACCGCGGAGGACACCGCCGAGGTGCTGCCGCCCCACGACACGTGGCAGCAGCTCCTCACCCGCGAGGGCGGCGGCGAGGACAGCACCGACGTGGACATGTTCGACCTCGTCGCGGCCGCGCTCCGTTCTCGTCCCGACTACATCATCGTGGGTGAGGTCCGTGGCGAGGAGGGTCGCATGGCGTTCCAGGCGGCCCAGACCGGCCACCCCGTGATGCTGACGTTCCACGCCAGCGACATCGTCTCGATGATTCAGCGGTTCACCGGCGACCCCATCAACATCCCCGAGACGTTCATGGACAACGCCGACGTGGCGCTGTTCCAGAACCGGGTCAAGCAGGGCGACGACGTGCTGCGCCGCGTGACCTCGGTGCAGGAAATCGAGGGCTACTCGAAGGAGATGGGCGGCGTCGTGACCCGCCAGTCGTTCTACTGGGACCCCGTCGAGGACGAAATCGTCTTCCAGGGGATGAACAACTCCTTCGTCCTCGAAGAGCAGATCGCGACCCTGCTCGGGTACGAGAACACCCGCGACATCTACAAGGAGTTGGACTTCCGGGCCGAACTCATGGAGCGCATGATAGAGGAGAACATTCTGGGCTACCACGAGGTCAACGAGACCATCGAGGCGTTCCAGCGCGGCGGGGTGGACGAACTGCCCTTCGACATCCACCGGTCCATCGACTGAGGCGGACGTTTTTGGGAGCGCACTCCTTCCCGTTCAGCGAGGGTTCCCGCGGCGAACCACGGGACGAGTGGACGGCGGAACGCTGACCGCTCCGTGAGTGGCGTCCAATCGGACGGGGAGTTCGACGACGGTGCTTTCGTTTCCTGAGACGACTCCCGAGAACGAGTGACATTCTCGATTCTTTCGGGCGATTCCATCGACCGATCAGACCTCGCCGAGTATCAGTAGAAATACTCCGAGGGAAAGAGAATTGAAGGTGGAACGTAAACCCCGCGAACACCGACGGCTTCCACCATGGCGACTAACGAACAATCCGAGGACGCCCCCAAGGACGTGAAGGACCTCATCTCGGGGTTCATGTCCTCGACTATCGAGTCCTACCAGCACATGGAGACGCCCGTCTCCAGATACCTCACGCTGGTCGTGGCTCCCTCGGCCGTGTTCTTCCTGCTGACCGTGGTGGTCTACGCCGTCACCGATTTCCCGCTGCTCATCAGCGCGCCGATTCCGCTGCTCGGCCTGCTGGCTATCGTCGTCGCAATCATCTACCCGAAGATTCTGCGCGACCAGAAGCGCAAGGAGATAGAGGACCGCCTCCACCTGTTCATCACCCACATGACCATCCTCTCGACCGCGAACATCGACCGTGTCGAGGTGTTCCGGACGCTCGGCGAGGAGGAGGAGTACGGCGCGCTGGCCGAGGAGATGCGCCGCATCACGCAACTCGTGGACACGTGGAACCAGAGCCTCGACGACGCCCTGCGCATCCGAGCGAACAAGTCGCCGAGCAAGCCGTTCGCCGACTTCCTCGACCGACTCGCCTACACCATCAACGCGGGGCAGGAGATTCAGGACTTCCTGCTGAGCGAGCAGGACGTGGTCATCCAGAACTACGTCACCATCTACGAGGGGTCGCTCCAGAACCTCGAAGTGATGAAGGACCTCTATCTCTCGATGGTGCTGTCCGTGACGTTCGCGCTGGTGTTCGCCACGGTCCTGCCGATTCTGACCGGGACCAACCCCACGATGACGGTCAGCGCGGTCGTCGTCATGTTCGCGTTCGTCCAGACCGGGTTCCTCGTGATGATTCGCAACACCGCGCCCTACGACCCGGTGTGGTACCACCCGGAGGAACACACCACCGACTCGGAGTGGCGCATCCGCATTGCGGTCGCGGTCGGATTCGCACTGACCCTCGCGCTCATCGGCGCCTGCCTGCTCATTTTACTGGGGCGGACCGGCATCGACCCCGACGCGATTCCGCTCCCCATCTACGCCGCGATTCCGACTACGCCGCTGTTGCTCCCCGGCATCGTCGCGCGGAGGGAAGAGGAGAGCATCAAGGAGCGTGACGAGGAGTTCACGAGTTTCATCCGGGCGCTCGGTGCGACCGAGACCGCGAAGCAGAGTACCACCACCAAGGTCCTCCAGAGCCTCCGTGGCAAGGACTTCGGCGCGCTGACCGACAACGTCAGCGACCTCTACAAGCGTCTCAACATGCGCATCGAACCCTCGATGGCGTGGCGACACTTCACCGCCGACTCGCGGTCGTACCTCATCCAGAAGTTCTCCGAGATGTTCCTCGTCGGGCGACAGATGGGCGGCGACCCGAAGAAACTCGGCGAACTCATCTCGGCCAACATGAACGAGGTGCTCCAGTTGCGCGAGCGCCGCGCCCAGTCCACCGTGACGCTCATCGGCGTCCTCTACGGGATTACCGCGGCCTCCACCTTCGCGTTCTTCATCGGTCTCGAAATCGTCCAAGTGCTGTCCCAGATGTCCATCGGTCTCAACAGCAGTCAACTCGACATCACGACCATCATCCACACCAACGTGTACGACATCCCGACCATCGAGTACCTGCTCGTCATCATCACCCTCCTCAACGCCGTGCTGTCGTCGCTGATGATTCGCATCGCCGACGGCGGCCACAAGGTCAACTCCTACATGCACTTCGTGTTCCTGATGTGGTCGTCCAGTCTCATCGCGGTGTTCACCCGCATCGTCGTCGGGTCGTTCCTGAACGTCTGAGTCGGCGTTCACGGACTCCCTCGGAGTTCGCGGCGGGGCGCGTCCGGCGGGCGTCTCACTCGCGTCAGGTCCGGTGGATGACGAAGAACGCCGCGATACCGCCGAGCGCCAGCGCGAACCAGTAACTCGCCACTCGGTAGACCAGCGCGGCGCTCGCGGCCACGTCGGCCTGGAGGGTGGTCAGCGCGACTATCAGCCCCACCAGCGCGAACTCGACGCCCCCGACGCCGCCCGGCGTGGGGACGACGCCCGCGAGCGAACTCGCCGGGACGACGAACAGCACCAGTATCGGCGTGAGTTGGTGGCTCACGCCGAGGGTCAGCCCCGCGAAGTAGAGCGGCGCGGCGAAGAAGAGCCAACCGACGTAGGCGTAGACGAGCGTCTTGGCGAGTTGCCCCCGACTCGCGGCGATTCGGTCGACCAACTCGTAGAACTCGTCGATGCGGTCCCGGACGTTGTCGGCATTGATCCGTTCGACGCGCTTGGCGATGGGGCCTATCACCTTCATCAGGAGTCGCTCCACGAACTGCTGGTGGCGATACGACCCGTAGATGATCAGCGGGAGGACGACGGCCATTCCGCCGAGTCCGGCCACGAGCAGTTCGGCCTGTTTGGGCACTTCTCCCTGTATCAGGAGCGCGAGGGTTCCCAGTCCCGCGAAGGTGAAGAACGGAAGCAGGTTGAGCAGGTCGGCGGTCACGACGCTCGCGAGACTGTCCTGGTAGTTGGCCTCGGTGTCGGCCGCCAGCACGTAGGCGATGAAGGGGCCGCCCCCCGCCTTGCCGAACGGCGTCGCGTAGTCGGCGAAGGTCGCCGCGAAGTAGGTCGTGACAATTTTCGGGAAGGGAACGTCGATTCCCACCGTACAGAGGATGATGTCCCACGACTTCGCCCAGATGACGAGCGAGACCACCGTCGAGAGACACGCGAGACCGATCCAGACGGGGTTGGCGTTCCGGAACGTCCGGAGGATTTCGTTCCACCCGATTACCCGGCCGAAGAAGTAGAGGAGCAGTCCGGCCACGGCGAATCCGGCGATGACTTTGAGTGTCGTGCGCCGGTCGAACACCTCACCGGACGTTTCGGTCGACATCTACACCACGGAACGAGCGAGAGACAGTTAGGTCTCGTGGCTTCGGCGGAGTGGCGCTCGGGGACCGAAAAAATATTTACCCCGACTGAGAATTAGGTTTCAAAGAGGCGCGCGGACAGCGAGCGTCCTCGGTTTCGTCTACCATGTCCGAAAAGGTCATCGCCGACTTCGTCGCACGTTTCAGCCTCGACACCTTCGATTCGCCAGACCCGGTCAAAGGACGAATCGTCCTCAGTCGGAAGCGTCTGGTGCTGGCGTCCGGCGACTCGAAGACGACGGTCCCGCTCTCGGCCATCTTCGACATCAACGTCGGGCAGGTTCCCGGCGAACTCGAATCGTTCTTCCAGGACACCATCACCATCGCCTACCGAGAGAACGACCGTCGCCGGACCGCGGTCGTCGAGGCCGGGACCGAGGAGGTGTCGCGGTTCAAGACCGTGCTGTTCAAGGCCGAACTCAACGGTTCGAAGGCAACGGTCAAGCACCCGGCGCGAGTCGGTGGTCGCGTGACCGGTTCGTCGTTCCGCCCGTCGAAACTCAAGATTCGACCCGGCGCGGTCGAGTTCGTCGGCGAGGAGTCGGTGACGGTCGACCTCGCCAACGTCACTCACTTCCAGAAGGACACCCGCGACGGCAGCGCGGTCCTCGTCGTCCGCCACGCCGACGAGGGCCAGTCGGTCACTTCGGAGTTCGGCATCGAGAGCGACCGGAAACTCAACCTGCTCGGACGCTATCTCAGACTCGAGTACTCGGAACTCGCGAAGGAGGTCGAGGAGGTCACGACCTCCGAGGACGAGATGGAGGCGCTGGTCGCGATATACTCCGGGGCGCGAAGCGGCGACCTCGCCGGGACCCTCGGCGTCGATTCGAGTCGGGTCACGATGCTGCTCAACGACCTCCGGGAGAAGGGACTCATCGACGAGGGCCAGAAGGGACTGTCGCTGACCGCGCAGGGGAAACTTCTCGTCAGCGACCGCATCGAATCGGTGAACACCTAGGAAAGTTTGTCATCTATTCCGACACGTAATTTATTCCAAACTATCTACAGCCGTAAGCCTCCTATGGATTTTTAAAGACATCTTTGGTAAACAACAACATACAATGGGCCACGCCATCCGCGTCCTGCTGGTGGACGACGATTCGGCCATCGCGGACCTGACCGCCACCTATCTGGAGCGGGCGAGCGACCGCATCGAGACGGTCGTCGAGACCCGTTCGGACGCGGCCCTGGACCACGTAACCGACGGCAGCGTCGACTGTGTGGTCAGCGACTACGAGATGCCCGAGATGGATGGCCTCGAATTTCTGGACGCGGTCCGCGAGACCGCTCCGTCGCTCCCGTTCGTCCTGTTCACGGGACGGGGCAGCGAGGAAATCGCGTCCGAGGCCATCTCGGCGGGCGTCACCGACTACCTCCAGAAGGGGACGGGGTCCGACCAGTACGCCGTGCTCGCCAACCGCGTCGAGAACGCCGTCGCCCAGTATCGCGCCGAGCGAGAGGCCGAGGAGGCCGACGAGCAGATTCGACGCATCTTCGACCGCATCACGGACGCCTTCTTCGCGCTTGACGACGAGTGGCGGTTCACGCACGTCAACGAGCGCGCGGCCGACTTCTTCGACCGGGACGCCGACGACCTGCTCGGCGAGGACATCCGCGAGGCGTTCTCGCAGGACCTCGGCGAGCAGTTCCGGGCGGCCTACCGGAAGGCGTTCGACGTTCAGGAACCCGTCACCCTCGAAGCCGAATCGACGCTCCGGCCCGGAAACTGGCTGGAGGTCCGGGTCTACCCCGCCGAGGACGGCCTGTCTGTGTACTTCCGGAACGTCACCGAACGGCGCCGCGCCCAGTTGGAACTCCGCGAGACCAAACAGAAGATAGAGGCGCTCCACGACGTGGCCGCTCGGGCGGTCGCGTGTACGACCGAACAGGACATCTACGACCTCGCCATCGAGGCCGCCGAGGAGATTCTGGCGTTCGACCTCTGCACGGTGGACGCGTTAGAGGGCGACGAACTGGTCACGAGGGCCGTCTCGAAGGTCGTCTCGACCGACGGCTACTACGAGCGCACCCCGGTGGACACCGAGAACAACCTCGCGGCCCGGGTCTACCGCGAGGGCGAGACCTCGCTGGTCCGGGACCTCCACGCGACGAACGTAGTGCCCGCCGAGAGCGAGTACCGGTCGGCGCTGACGGTTCCGCTAGACGAGTTCGCGGTGTTTCAAGCGGTCTCGAAGGACGCCGGCGGCTTCGACCACGGCGACCGCGAACTCGCGGAACTCCTCGCGGCCCACATCTCCGAGGCGCTGGCCCGCGTCCGGACCGAGACCGAACTCCGAACCGAGCGCGACCGGTTCGCCGCGCTCTTCGAAAACGTTCCCAACCCGGTCGTGCGCTACGAAATCGACGGCACCGACGCCATCTGCAAGTCGGTGAACCCGGCGTTCGAGGACGTGTTCGGCTGGAACGAGGCCGACATCGTCGGCGACCCCGTGGAGGACTACATCCTGTCCGACGACCGGCGCGAGGAGGCCGAGGCGCTCAACGAGCGAGTGAGCCACGGCCAGCGAATCGAGGGCGCCGAGGTCCACCGTGAGACCCGCGACGGCGACCACGACTTCCTGCTCCACACCGCACCGGCGGGCAACGGCGACGAGAGCGAGGCGTTCGCCATCTACGTGGACATCAGCGAGCAGAAGGAGCGCGAGCGCCAGCTCGCCCGCCAGAACGAGCGACTGGAGGAGTTCGCCAGCGTCGTGAGCCACGACCTCCGCAACCCGCTCAACGTCGCGCTCGGCCGGTTCGACCTGTTGGCCGACGAAGTCGAGAGCGACCACCTCGCGCCCATCGACCGGTCGCTCGACCGCATGGACGGACTGGTCGAGGACCTGCTCACGCTCGCCCGGCAGGGACAGGTCGTCGACGACCCCGAACCGGTCGACCTCGCCGCGGCCGCCGAGGCGGCGTGGGAAACCGTCGACACCGAGGAGGCGTCGCTGCTGCTCGACGGCGATGCGGTGGTCGAGGCCGACGAGGCCCGGTTCCGGGAACTGCTCGAGAACCTGTTCCGCAACGCCGTCGAACACGGTTCGACCAGCCCTCGTTCGCAAGCTCACGAGGACGCCGTCGAACACGGCGACTCCGGGCCGGTCGTGGAGGTGGGCGTACTGGACGACCGCAGCGGCTTCTACGTCGCCGACGACGGGCCGGGCATCCCGGAGAGCGAGCGCGAGCGAATCTTCGACCACGGGTTCACGACCGACGAGGAGGGAACTGGTTTCGGTCTCGCCATCGTCTCGTCCATCGCCAACGCCCACGGCTGGAACGTCGAAGTCGTGAACTGCGGTTCCGGCGAGGGAACCGGCGGCGAGACGGGCGCGCGCTTCGAGTTCTCCCGCGTCTCGGTCTGCGACGAGTCGCCGTCGGAACGTTGATTTGGATTCGGAACCGACACTCCGAACGCGACGGGCAGGCGGCCCGTAACGAAGTCAGTCCCGAACCTATCGGTCGGACGTGGAAGGGTAGCTCAGTGGTAGAGTGCCACCGGACTCCCCGGTGGCAGCCTTACAGGCTTCGCGTGGTTCGACTCCCGCCCCTTCCGCTTTCTGTTGCTACACTGCGAGGCGCGTAGCGCCGAGTGTCTTCAGCAACAGAAAGCGAGCCCAGAAAGGGTGTCGAGCAGGTGAGTCGCAGGCCCGGAAGCGCAGCGAAGCGAGCATCCCGGACCGTGTCACCGAGTTCGACTCCCGCCCCTTCCGCTTCTCGCGAGGAACGCGACGGTGAGCGGTCGGTCCGCTCGCCGCTCCACGCGTCGCAGTACGGCGTAGATTGAGGTCGGGAAACCAACAGTATTGGCCGGTAGAACCGGCGAAACGAAGCTTAGCGCGGGCCGATGGGTTCGCGCGGGAGCGGTTCGTCGTCCTTGATGTCTGCCGCGATGGACCCCATCGTCTCGACCGACAGCGGGGTCGTGTCCCTGACCTGCGCGAGGTACGAGAGGATGGCTTCGAGTCGCTCGAAGTCCCGCTCCTCGGTCAGGTTGTTCGGGTGGAGCCACATGTGAAACACGCCGTTCTCGGCGCTCGCTCGGTCGATGCCGCGCTTCGCCATGCTGACGATGGGGTCGTCGGCCACGCGCTCGACGGCCGACCGACTGCGCCCCTCGAAGCAGAACAGATACAGCGAGGCCGGGATGTTGACCAGTCCGTACTCGTCTTCCTCGGGCGTGACCAGCGTCGGCGAGACGGTGCCCGTGGGCCACCCGAGGAACTTGGTAAGCGACCCGAGCGGGCCGCGGTCGTACCACTGACGGGGTTGGGTGCCGCGGTAGCTCTTGACGCCGTAGGCCGCCAGCACGTCGCGGTGGCCGACGTAGTTGCGCGGAAAGACCACCGAATCGACCGACAGACCACGGTCCTCGGCGAGTTCGACGCACTCGCGCATCTCGGCCGAGGCAATCTCCCGGGTGGTGTGGCCCATCTCGACGTGCGAGTAAGTGTGGGAGCCGATTTCGTGGTCGACGTCGGCGTTCTCGATGGCGTCGATTAGCTTCGACCCGTACCACTGTTGGTCGCGACCCTCCCACGTGCCGGGGTCGCGGTCGAACCACTCCGCCGACGTCGGGTGCGCTTCGTGTTCGCCGTCGCAGGAGTCGAGGAACAGGTGGCCCACGACCGCCCACGTCGCCGGAATTTCGTTGTCGTCGAACGTCTCGAGCAGGCGGAGCCACGACTCGCGCGCCGTGGCGACCCGGTCTTCTGGCATCGTCTCGCGGTCGTGGAACCCCCACGCGAGTTCGGCGTCGAGGGAGAGTACGACAGAACCCATCGTATCGCTGCTTTCGGGCGGTCGGCGAGTAAATCGGGCCGACTGTTCAGGAGCGTTCTCCACGGTAATCGCCGGTTTCTACTCGACGGTCACGCTCTTCGCGAGGTTTCTGGGCTTGTCGATGGCCCGGTCGAGCAGGTCGGCCGCGTGGTACGAGAGCAGTTGTAACTGGACGTTGGCCAGCACGCCCGCAACGTCGGGGTGGGTGTCGGGAATCGTCAGCACCTCGTCGGCGTACTGGTGGACTGACTCCTGCCCGTCGCTCGCCACCGCGACCACGGGCGCGCCCCGCGCCTCCGCCTCCTTGACGTTGCCGAGGGTCTTCTCGTCGTTGCGTCCGGTGAACACCGCGAACACCGGTGTCTCGGGCGTGACGAGCGCGAGCGGGCCATGCTTGAGTTCGCCCGCGGCGAACCCCTCGGCGTGCTCGTAGGATATCTCCTTGAACTTGAGCGCCCCTTCCAGCGCGACCGGTCGGACCGCGCCGCGGCCGATGAAGAAGTACGCCTCGCTGTCCCGATAGTTCTCGGCGACCCGGCGGGCGCTCGTGTAGTCGAGAATCTGCTGGACGTGGCCCGGTAGGTCCGAGAGGGCTTGAAGGCGCTCGCGGGCGTCGTCGGTCCGGCCGCCGGTCACGTCCCGGACGATGCGTTCGCCGAGCAGAGCCAGCGAGACGACCTGCGAGGAGAACGTCTTGGTCGCCGCGACCCCGATTTCGGGGCCGGCCCGGATGAACAGCGCGTCGTCGCACTCGCGGGCCGCGGTCGAACCCACGACGTTCGTCACTGCGAGCGTCCTCGCGCCCGAGGCGTTGGCCCGCCGGAGCGCCGAGAGGGTGTCTGCGGTCTCGCCGCTCTGGGTCACGCCGATGACTAGCGTCTCCTCGTCCACCGGCGGTTGGGCGGTGGCGTACTCGCTGGCGAGGAACGCTTGGGCCGGCACGCCGCCGTCGGAGAGGAACTGTGCCCCAACGAGTCCGGCGTGATAGGAAGTCCCGCAGGCCACGAACTGGACCCGGTCCACGTCCTCGAAGGCCCCCGCCGGGAAGTCTTCGAGGTGGATGTCGCCCGTCGCGGGGTCGGCCCGGCCGCGGAGCGTCTGGCGGAGCGCGGCGGGTTGCTCGTGAATCTCCTTGAGCATGTAGTGGTCGTAGCCGCCCTTGCCCGCGTCTTCGGGGTCCCACTCGACCGTCTGGACCGACCGCTCGACCGTCTCGCCCGCGGTGGTCGAGATGCGGTGGCCGTCGGGTTTCGCCACGACCACGTCGCCGTCGTCCAGGTAGATGACGTCGTCGGTGAAATCGAGGAACGCGGGCACGTCGCTGGCGAGGAAGTACTCGCCGTCGTCCACGCCCAGCACCAGCGGCGACCCCCGCCGGGTGGCGTACACCGCGTGGTCGTGCTTGGTTATCATCGCCACCGCGTAGCTTCCCGAGAGCTTCTCGATGGTCTCGCGGAACGCGGTCTCGGGGTCGACACCCTCGGCCAACTGCTCCTCCACGAGGTGGGGAATGACCTCGGTGTCGGTGTCGCTCTCGAAGTCGTGGCCCCGAGACTGTAGGTCGGCTTTGAGTTCGTCGTAGTTCTCGATGATGCCGTTGTGGACCACGGCAACCTCGCCGGTGCAGTCGGTGTGGGGGTGAGCGTTGGCGTCGCTCGGCGGGCCGTGGGTGCTCCAGCGCGTGTGGCCGATGCCGAGGCCGCCGTCGGGCACCTCGTCGGCGAGCGCGTCTTTCAGGTGCGAAATCTCGCCCTGCCGCTTGAACACTTCGGGCCCACCGCCGTTCTTGATCGCGAGTCCGGCCGAGTCGTACCCGCGGTACTCTAAGTTTTCGAGCCCAGTGAGTAGTTCGTCGACCGCCCTGTCGTCGTCACCGCCGATTCGTGCGATGATTCCGCACATCAGCAGTACACCCCCGTCGTCTCGGTCGCCATTTTCGTGCTAGTGTTTATCATGATTAGAGCGTCGTAGTGCGATATTCGTTCGGGACGGCGCGCTGACCGTCGCATAATCCGCGCCTATCGTTCGTCCGGGCTACTCCATCGAGCATTGTACCGTCCTAACCGCCCCGACGTACGGGAAGCGGGTGATGTTCGACAGATTGGGGCCGGTCCCCTTTGTTATACGCTCGCTGACCGCCGAGTAGGGGGAAATACGGCGTCCGTAGGCCGAACTTATCTCGAAACGGCCGCAACCGTTTCCGACGCATACCTCGGTTCGCGGGACGCTTTGGGGGTGCGTGAATCGGGTGCAGGCCGCGAAATCGGTCCCGTACCTCACACTTACGCCGCCGCAAGCAGGTGGTAACAAAGGCTTCGCCCGGAGTCGTTCCTCCAATGACAGCCGAGAGGATTCAGGCAGTCGTCCTCGCCGCCGGCGAGGGCACCCGAATTCGGCCGCTGTCGGCGTCGCTCCCGAAACCGATGCTCCCGGTCGCCGACCGACCGCTCGCCGCCCACGCCGCGGACGCCGCGGTCCGCGCGGGCGCGGACGAACTGCTCTTCGTCGTCGGCTACGAAGCCGACGCGGTCCGAGACTACTTCGGCGAGGAGTACGCCGGCATCCCGGTGAAGTACGCGGTCCAGCGCGAGCAGGCAGGGACCGCCGACGCGGTGCGGGCGGCCCGCGAGCATCTCGACGGCGCGTTCGCGGTGCTGAACGGCGACAATCTCTACGACCCCGACGGTATCGAGGCGCTGTTCGAGTCGGGACCGAGCGTCGGCGCGCACCGCGTCGACGACCCCTCGAACTACGGGGTGCTCTCGACGGCGGGCGACGCGGTCACCGACATCGTGGAGAAGCCGGCCGACCCGCCGACCGACCTCGCCAACGCCGGTGCGTACGTCTTCCCCGCCGAGGCCCGCGAGTGGCTGGACGTGCCAGCAAGCGAACGCGGCGAGCGAGAGATTACCGACGTGCTGGCGCGGACCATCGACGAGTGCGAGGTCACGGCGGTCGAAATCGACCGGTGGCTGGACGTGGGTCGACCGTGGGAACTGCTGGAAGCCAACGAGTGGAAGCTCGCCGAACTCGAACGCGACGTTCGGGGCGAGGTCCACGACGACGCCGACCTCCGCGGCCCCGTCGTGGTCGAAGAAGGCGCGACCATCGACGCGGGCGTCGTGATAGAAGGTCCCGCACTCGTCCGGGCGGGTGCGAGCGTCGGTCCCAACGCCTACGTTCGCGGCGCGACTCTCCTCGGTGAGGACGCCCACGTCGGCCACGCCGTCGAAATCAAAAACAGCGTTCTCATGTCGGGCGCGACCGTCGGCCACCTGAGCTACGTCGGTGACAGCGTCCTCGGCCGGAACGTCAACTTCGGCGCGGGGACGAACGTCGCCAATCTCCGCCACGACGACGAGGCGGTGAAGCTCACTGTCAAGGGCGAGCGCGTCTCCACCGGCCGCCGGAAGTTCGGCGTCGTCGTCGGCGACGACGTGAAGACCGGTATCGACGTCGCGCTCAATGCGGGTACCAAACTCTCGACGGGCGCCGGGGTCCCGCCGGGCGAGACCGTCACGCGCGACCAGTAGTGACGGCGGAGCGCGGTCAGTTGTTGATCTCTTCGGGCTTGACCCAGACCACGAAGCCGTCGTCCTGCCGGACGATACCACGGACCGATTCGCTCTCGACACTCTCGTCTACCTCGTCGGTGTCGATGCCGACGACCTGATTCACGGCGTCGATGAGCCATCCGACGCTGCGCTCCTCGTCGTCCTCGGTTTCGAGGACGACCACGCGCTCGCCGGTCTCGGTCTCGTCGAGGTCTAGCACCTGCTTGGGGTTGATTATCGTGGTCGTGATGCCCCGGAGGTCCATCACTCCCTCGACACGAGGCTCGGAGTTCGGGAGCGGTGTCAGTTCGTCCTTGTCCACGATTTCGTCCACGTGAGCGATGTCGATGCAGTACTTCCGGTCCTCGAGCCGAAATTCGAGGACCTGAACGTCGCCGACTGTCTCTGGCATAGTCGGTGGGTCCCGCGGGGGGCACTTTACTGTTCCGACGCCGACCAGTTCGTTTCGCGTGATGGGTCGGCTACGGTACCTTTTTAACCCGTGTTTTCAAACGCGATAATTGATGGAGGCCGTGGAACTGCTCCGGGTACTCGGCAACAAGTACAACGCCGAGATACTCCGCGCCACGAACGAGCCGATGTCGGCTCAGGAACTGAGTGACGAACTCGAAATTCCGATAGCGACCAGTTATCGCCGAATCGAGGAACTCACCGAGGCCGACCTGCTCGAACTATCGGGCAGAGAGTTTTCCGACGAAGGGCGTCGCACGAAGGTCTACCGACGTAACGTGGACGCGCTCGAATTCTCGTTCGAGGACGAGAACGTCGACGTGTCCGTCGACGACCGCCCGGACGTGGACAACTCGCTGGCCGACGTGTGGCGCGACCTGAAAGCAGAATGAACCGAGCATACCCCGGGGACCGCCGTCTGCGTTCGCCGTCAGGTCGACCACCGTTCGCGGGCGGGCGGCCTCTCAGCACAGGAAAACCATGCAAACGATAGAACTGCTGTACGTCGTGTTCAGCGCCACCTTAGCAACTGCTGGTCTCTCGATGGTCGGACTCGCGGTCCGGGCCTACCACCGGACGTCCCGACAGGCGATGTTCCACCTCTCAGTGGGGTTCACGCTCATCGTCGCTGCCGCGATAGCCACGACCGTGAGCGCCTTCGTGACCCATTTCGGACAGACCCGCATGCTGTTGACTGTCAACTACCTCATCACGACGATCGGATACCTGTTCGTCATCTATAGTATAACTGCAAACGAATAGTTCGATCGAAAGGATTCAAACTATTTAGATAGGTTATCGGCCAACCTCGGGACGTATCTGATTCCGTTACTGTCCACCTACTCAATATCAGGTCTGATAATCGAGGCCGTACATTTATTATGCAGCTTCGTTTCGTTCCGGGTAGAGTCCGTAGTCAATGTCACATTGACGTTCGGACAGGACGTGAAAAATGAAAGAGAAACTCAAAGAACGGCTAACTGATAGAGGTCAAGTCGGTATCGGTACGCTCATCGTGTTCATCGCGATGGTGCTCGTCGCAGCGATCGCAGCGGGCGTGCTCATCAACACCGCCGGATTCCTCCAGACCAAGTCCGAACAGACCGGTCAGGAGTCCAGCGCACAGGTCTCGAACCGCGTGCAGGTCGTCAGCGCGTTCGGTGACGTCGCCAACGAGGAAGTCGAACAGATCAACCTGACGGTGATGCGCGGGTCGGGGTCGGACGACATCAACCTCTCTTCGGCCACGATCGAGTGGATCGGGCCGGAGGAAGCAAGGACGCTCGTCCACAACACCGCCAAACCGAAGGACCTCAACGGCACTGAGTTCAACGTCAGTGCCATCAAGGATCCCGACGGATCTGAACCCGTCCTCAACACGCAGGACGACCGGTTCAAGATCACGATGAATGCAACTGAGATTTCGAGTCCGCTCGGTGAAGGCGAAGAGGTCAAACTCAAGCTCACCACCCAGTACGGCGCAGTGACTCAGTACCGCGCCAACGTGCCACAGTCGCTCTCCCAGGAGAGCGCTGTCACGGTCTAAGCCGCATCGCTCGCAAACTGACCTTCCTCTCGGTTTCGACCGCGTAACACAACGTTTTTTCTCGGCGCGATTCCTTCGACCAGTCGTGACTTCGCTGTTCGAACTGGAGAAGACGGGCGACGTGGACCAACTCACCTCGCTGTTGGCGAAGAGCAACAGCGAGCCAGTCCGTCGGCGCGCGGCCGACATCCTCGGCGAGGTGGAGGCCGAGGACCACGAGGTGCTGGACCCGCTGGTGACGGCCGTCCAGAACGACGACAGCGAGGCAGTTCGTGCGGCGGCCATCGACGCGCTCGACCAGCGCCACGCCGTCGAGCGCCTCGTCGCCGCGCTGACCGGCGAGGAGGTTCCGACCGAGGGGGCCGAGTGGGCGCGGGCCGAGGCGCTGGTCGAGACGCTCTCGGCCGACCAACCCGAACTCCGCATGGCGTCGGCCAACGCCCTCGGGCGCATCGGCAACAAGGCCGGGACGAAGGCGCTGGCCAAGCGTCTCGGCGACCCCGACCCGCGAGTTCGGGCGCGGGCCGCGCGTGCGCTCGGCCGCATCGAAGACCCGCGGGCGGTCACCGCGCTCCGGAAGCGACTGGGGGACGAGAGCGTCGACGTCCGCCGCGAGGCCGCCGACTCGCTCGGTCGCATCGGCGGCGACGAGGCGCTGTCGGCTCTGCTGGGCCTGCTCGACGACGACAGCGAGACGGTTCGGCGAATCGCGGCCAACTCGCTCGGGAACTTCGGGAGCGCGAAACCGCTGGACGCGTTGGTGTCGCTTCTCTCGGACGAGAACGAGGCGGTCCGGCGGGCCGCGGTGTTCTCGCTCATCGAACTCCTGTCGAACGCGCCGGGCCAGCAGAGCCACGACCTCCGCGAGCGCATGGTCGAGAAACTGAGCGCCACGGACCACCGGAGCGTCGTGGACTCGCTCGTCGACATCCTCGACCAAGGCACCCAGCCACACCAGCGCCGGAACGCGGCGTGGTTGCTCGGTCGGGTCGCGGGCGACGACAACCGCGAGGCCGCAATCAGGGCGCTGGCGTCGGTGCTGGACGACAAGGACGGGATGACCGCACAGTTCGCCGCGACGAGCATCGCCGAAGTCGGCGGGGAAGCGGCCGAAGACGCACTGCTCGACGTGCTCGACGACCCCGAGGCGAGCACCGACGCGCGGGCCAAAGCCGCGTTCACCCTCGGCAAGGTCGGCGGCGAGCGTGCGCGCAGACGCCTCAACGAGATCATCGACGACACCGACGACGAGGAAGTTCGGAAACGGGCGTTTTCGGCGCTGTCGAAGCTCGGAGGCCGCGGATAGCTGAGGTTATCGCGCGTGAAATTTGAGTAAAGCTTTATATCCGGTTGGTGTCTCTTTCCGGCATAAGATGGTCCGGGACAGGTTACTGAAAATTTTAACGAGCTTACGTGACGTGGATAACGACGGCGAACGGCAGCGGAACGTGACGTTCGACGGCGGCACGCAGACCGGAGCGGTGTCCGTCTCGTCGGCGGACACGATCACGCGCTCGCAACTCGCCAGTACGTATCGAGACACCGACGCGGCCGACGACCTGCAACAGGCCCAAGCGGTTCACCTCGGGCAGGTACTCACCGACCCCGAGGCCGCGTCGGGCGACGCCGCCGACCTCGGGCGACGCCACGCCGACGCGTCGGTCTCCGCGGGGACGTTCGCCGGCACCTACGGCGTCGGCGTCGAACGACTCGTCAGCGAGACGTTCGAGCGACTCGAACACCGACTCGCGTCGAACAACGAGGCGGTCGCCGAGGAACTCTCTCGGGCCGAAGACGAACTCCAGTCCGCGCTCTCGGCCACGATGGCCGACATGCAGGCCGGCCTCGACGCCTACGGAACGTCCGGACCCGCGGCCGACGAAGACGAGGAGGAACTCAACGTGGACGACGACGACCTGCTCGACGGCATCGGCGTCCCGGTGTTCATGCTCGACACGGAACGCGACACGGTCGCGGCGTGGAACTCCGCGCTGGCCGACCTCACCGGCGTCGAGGCCGAAGACGCGCTCGGCCTCGAAAACGCCAGTAAGGCGTTCTACCCCGACGGTCGCCGAGTGAAGACGCTGGCCGACAAAGTCGCCGAGGCCCCGGAGTCGGCCCACGTCGAGTTCGACGTGGAGAAGGCCGACACGACCCGGACGCTCTACACCGACGAGGGGACGATGGTGACTCGCGGCGGCCAAGAGCGGAAGATAGAGTTCTCGGCGATGCCGCTGTACGACGACGGCGACCTCATCGCGGTAGTCGAGACGGTTCGGGACCGCACCGAACACATCCACCGACAGGAGGGCATCACCTCGCTGGTCGAGGAACTCATCGGCACGTTGACCGCGATGGAGGCGGGCGACCTCTCGGCCAGAGCGTCGTTCGAGGACGAGTACGGCGTGGTCGACGACTCGCTGGTCGAAGTCGTCGACCAGGTCAACGCCATGGCCGAGCGGTTCGAGGGACTGACCGCGCGGGTCGGCGAGAAGGCCGACAACCTCGAAACCTCGGTCGAGCAAGCCTCCGAATCGGCGCAGGCCATCGACGAACGCGTCGCGGCCCAGACCGAACAGCTCTCGGAAGTCGCCACGCAGATGGAGAACTTCTCGGCCAGCATGGAGGAGGTCGCCGCCAGTTCCGACGAAGTCGCCTCGGCGGCCGAACAGGCCAAGGCGTCGGCCGACAGCGGACTCGAGTCCAGTCAGGGCGCGCGCGAGGCCACCGACGAGGTCATCGAAATGAGCGACGAGTTGGTGGACACGGTGACCGAACTCGAATCCCAGATGGACGAGATAGAGGACGTGGTCGAGGTCATCGCCGAGGTGGCCGACCAGACCAACCTGCTCGCGCTCAACGCCAACATCGAGGCCGCGCGCGCGGGCGAGGCCGGGAGCGGGTTCGAGGTCGTCGCCGACGAGGTCAAGCAACTGGCCAACGAGACCCGCGAGCACACCGAGGAGATAGCCGAGCGCATCGAGGAGATTCAGTCGCAGGCCAACGAGACCGTGGTCGCCGTCGAGGAGTCCAACGAGCAGGTCAAGTACGCCGGCGACGAGATAGAGGACGCGTTGGTGGCCCTCGAGGAGATCGCCGACGCGGTCGAGGAGGCCGCGACCGGCGTGACCGAGGTCGCGCAGGCCAACGACGAGCAGGCCGCCAACGTCGAGCAGGTGATGGCGACCGTCGAGGAAGTGCGCGACCAGACCCGGCAGGTCGAGAGCGCGACCGACGACATCGTCGCGGCGACCCGCGAGCAGACCCAAGCGATCGACGAACTCTCGGCGCGCGTCGACGACATGCGAAGCGAGTGAGTACCTCTCTCCGTTGCCATGACCGCATCCAAACGCCGCCGACGCGAACGACTGCGCCGAGAACGTAGACACAACGCATGAGCAAGGAAGGCGAGCACAAGATAACCGACACGAAGGGGAAGTTCCTGCAGGTCGTCAAGAACGGCCGCAAACTCAACGACCCCGACTGGACCAGCGGCCGCATCCTGCTGTCGAACAAGCGAATCGTGTTGGCGGGCAACCAGGGCAAGCGGTCGATTCCGCTCTCGAAGGTCAACGGCCTGAAGGGTCGGTACGACGTGAATCAGGCCGTCGCCTCCGTCTCGGACTATCTGAGCGTCGAGTTCGAGAACAACGTCGTCCTGCTCGGCACGGGCATGGACATCGACGAGTTCGAGACCGACGTGTACGGGGCCCTGCTCAACCAGAAGATGATCCTGACCAAACACCCCGCGGTCGAGGGCGGCGTGGTTCAGGACACCGAGTGGGAGAAGGCCCGAATCAAGATTAGCGAGGAGATGGTGAACGTCGCCATCGCCTCGGGCACGTTCGTCGGCATCGAACTCGACGACATCGGCGGGGTCGACAGGGCGACCAGGACCGTCAAAGGCGAACAGCGAACCGTGCTGGAGGTCGAACACACGCAGGGCGACACCAGCGTCCAGACCTACATCTCGGGCGAGACCCGGCGATGCGCGCTGCTCGAATCGCTGTTGAAGAAGGGCGAGCGCAAGAACGAGGGCGGAGTCGAACTCGACGAGACCGAGAAGGAGGTCCTGATGGCGCTCTATTCGGGCGTCTCGTCGTTCGAGATTCCCGACTTCCTCGGGATGGACGTAGACGAGGTCGAGAGCATCTTCGAGCGACTCGTCGAAGTGGACGTGCTGGAGGAAGTGCGCAAACGGCGCGAAGTGAGTTTGAAGACTCGCGGGCGGAACATCGCCAGCGAGTCCATCAACGAGAAGTGACGCTACGGACAGGGAAAGGGCAGACGTTCCTCAGGGAAAGGGAACTCGTTTTCTACCGACTACGAATCGAGGTACAGTTTTTGGTGACGAAGTGAGCGTTCAGTGACGGAGTGAACGTTCGGTGAGAGTCTCGGGTCACGCGCGAGCGTGCGCGGGCGAGACACTATGTATGAAGTTGGGCGTGTCCATCGACCGCGTCAATCGGCCGAACGCGCTCGCCCTCAGTCGCTCAGTCCCTTCGCCTCCGCCAACTCCCGGAGTCCCTCCTCCAGCGACACCGTCGGTTCGTACCCCAACTCCTCGCGAATCGCCGAGACGTCGGCCTCGCTGTGCCGGATGTCGCCCGGTCGCGGGTCCACGTGGGTGATTTCGGCGTCCGAGTCCGTCACCTCGACCACCGTCTCGGCGAGTTCCGATATCGTGACGCTCGTGCCCGTGCCGACGTTGAACGGTTGGCCCACGCGGTCGGTCGTCGCCGCGAGCAGGTTCGCCTGCACCACGTCGCGGACGTGGACGAAGTCGCGGGTCTGGCCGCCGTCGCCCTCTATCGTGAGGGGACCGCCGTCGGCGGCCTGCTGGAAGAAGACGTTGACGACCGCGCTGTACTCGGGATTCTGGCGCGGACCGTAGACGTTGAAGTAGCGCAGCGGCACCGTCTCCAGTCCGTAGAGGTCGTGGTACCGGCGGGCGTAGTGGTCCAGCGTCAACTTGTCGATGCCGTAGGGCGAGGTCGGGTCCTTCGAGTCGGCCTCCGCGACCGGGACCGAGTCGGGGTGGCCGTATATCGCGGCGGAGGAGGCAAGCACCACGCGGGCGTCCTCCTCGCGGGCCCGTTCGAGCAGGTCGACGGTCGCGGCGGCGTTGATGCGGTTGCTCCGCTGGGGGTCCTCGACCGACTCCTCGACGGACACCAGCGCGGCCTCGTGGAACACGAGGTCCGCGCCGTCCATCGCGTCGGCGACGGTTTCGGAGTCGCGGATGTCGCCCTCCACGAGGTCGGCGCCCGCGGGGACGTGGTCGCGCGCGCCGCCCGAGAGGTCGTCGAGGACCCTGACCTCGTTGTCCTCGACCAGCGCCTCCGCGAGGTGGCTTCCGATGAAGCCGGCACCGCCGGTTATCAGTACGGTTCGATTCGACACGTCGGGCGTCCGGTCCGCTCTGCCGGCAGAGCGGTCGGAGTCGTCGGTGTCGGCGTCGTTCATGCTCCGACCCTCGCCGCGGAAAGCCAAATAACTGGGAGTCTCGTTCGTGACATCGTGTTGTAGAGTCGTCTCGTTCGTAGCCTGTTCAGGTGAGGATGGTTCTGACTCGCCGGAGGTCGAGCAGGCCGCCGGCCACCGAGAGGCCCGCCCAGACGGCGACGCCGGCCAGAATCGAGACCACGACCGCGAGCGCGCCCGCGACCTGCGCCAGAACCGCGAGGACCGCGGCCGACATCGCGCCCGTGACCGCGGCGACCGCGACGAAGTGGCGGACGAGTTCGCCGACCGACAGCGAGAGTTCGGCGTGGATGACCCAGAGCGTGACCCCGAGGACCGCGGCGTGGGTGACGACCGTCGCGGCGGCCGCGCCGACCACGCCGAACGCGGGAATCATCACGAGGTTCAGCAGGAAGTTAGCGACCGACCCGCCTCCCTTGGCGATGGCCCGTTCGCGGGCGCGTCCGAGGAAGTCGAGCGTGTCGCCGGTGACGTACGACACCGCCTGCAGGACGACGTAGGCCGCGAACACCTGCAGGACGGGCGCGGCCTCGACCCACTTCTCGCCGAAGACGAGCGCGATGGCGGGTTCGGCCACGATGACGATGCCCGCCGCGGCCGGGACGTAGAGCAGGAGGATGTACTTCAGCGTGGTCTCGTAAATCTGGGCGGCGTGGTCGGTCTCGCCCTCGGCCTTGTGTTCGCCGTACGCGGGCGAGAGCGTGAACCCGAGCGAGGCCGCTGGCGAGTGGATGAACCCCACAATCTGCTTCGAGAGGTAGTAGTAACTCACCGCGACCGGGTTCATGAAGTAGCCCACGAGGATGGTGTCCACGCGCTTGTCGAGGATGTTGGCCCCGCGGGTCGCGGTCAGCGGGACGCTGTATCGGGCGATGCGTCGCTTGAGGCCCGCCTCGGCGCGTTCGGCCTTCTCCACGTCCCGGTAGCACTTCCGGTAGAGCAGCGCGAGTCCGAGGAGGCCGCCGAGACCGTAGCCGACGATGTAACCGACCAGCGCACCGACCGCGCCGCCGACGACGAGGACGAACGTCGCCGCGAGCGCGAGTCGGGCGACCGAACCGACCGCCCGGATGACCGCGCTGTTCGTTATCTGGTTGTACCCCTGGAACAGCACCTGCGAGAAGGTGAACACCGAGTGGACCGCGATGTAGCCCGTGCCGACGACCAGCAGGGTCGCTATCTCGGGTTGGCCGATGAGGTCGGCGATGTATCCCCCGAGGAGCGCGAACAAGGTGCCGACGACGAGGATGGTCCCGAGGCGGTAGACCACCGCCGTCCGGAGGACGTGGGGCACCTGTCCGGGGTCGGTCTCGCGGTACTCCGTGATGTAGCGCGCGGCCGCCTTGGCGAGGCCGAGGTCGGTGAACAGTTGTACGACCCCCAGCACCGCCAGCGCCGCCCCGAGGAGTCCGTACTCCTCCTGGGTCAGCAGGAACCGGGCGAGGACGACCATCAGCACGCCGCTGGCCGCCATGTGGAGGACGCGCGCACTCAGCATCGCCTTGAACGAGCGCGCGAAGCGTTTCAGATCCATGGTTGTCGAAGTGCTGTATTGCCGCGGGTCACGTTAGCTCGTCTCGTTTATCTGGTACATCTGGAAGCCGCCGTTGGCCTGCACGCGGTTGAGTCCGGGCGTGGCGTCGAGCGACCGGAACCCGGCCGCGCCGAACCGGAACCCGTCGTACACCTGCAGTTCCTGCTGGCGCACGCGGTCGGTGAACGTCAGATACCGGTCGTCGTAGTGGCGGGTGATGTAGCTCCCTGTGAAGTTCTCGCCGACCGCGGGGTGGGTTTCGGAGGCGTAGAGGCTCGCCGCGCCGAGTTTGCGTTCGCGGCTCTCCTCGTAACCGAGGACGCCGTCGGTCCATCTCTCGCCGGTTCCCCGAATCCCGACGAACGGGGCCGACCCGCGGTGTTCGATGGCGTTCGCGTAGCCGGTCATCTGGGCCTCGGTGACGTGGCTCGAACTCTGATACATGTACGGCGACTGGTACACCGTGGGGACCGTCGCCGCGAGCATGACGACGAGGACGACCCCGACCAGCGTCCGGGCGCTCGCCGGCGAGAGCGAGAAGCGCGTCGAGAGCAGGTCCATCCCGCGGGCGAGCGCGACGGCCCCGAGAATCGTCACCAGCACCATGATGAACCCCAGTTGCCGGAAGTGGAGTTTCTCGTAGCTGACGATGAAGTAGGCCGCGAACAGTCCGAACAGCGGAACCAGTGCGAAACCGAAGTAGCGGGAGAACGCGGTCAGGTTCGACTCCTCGATGCGCCCGAGGACGCCCCCGAGGACGAGGAGGCCCGCGAGCGCGCAGAAGACCACGCTCACCGCGAACAGTTTCAGGAACAGCATCTGGAGCGACCCGCCGACCGAGGCCACCGACCCCGCGGCCTGCGTGGTCTCGGTCCCCAACTGGAGACCGCTCATCAGCATGTTCACCAGCGCGGAACTGGCCCCCGAGGCGCGCTCGTGTCGGGGAGTCCACACCGCGAACACCCCGGCGAGGAAGACCGCTTGCAGCGCGAACGTCCGGTGGTCGGTCGCCTCGCCGCCGAGGTATCGGGCGACGAGTTGGAGACCGACGATGGCGACGAAGACGACGAGGACGTTCGCGGCCTGCTGGGGGTGGACCAGCACGACGGCGACCGAGGCCAGCGCCAGCAACGCACCGGTCGGGGTGCCGACCGCCAACCCGTCGCGGTCGGCCCGCGTCAGGTAGCGCGCCGACAGGTAGAGGACCAGCGGCAGGAACATGATGGCCTGCGTGGTCGGATGGGGCATGTCGAAGACGCTGACGTTGTTCACCGGCATGAACAGCAGTCCCGACAGCGCCGCCACCGTGGTCGCCCGCCGGTCACGGGTTATCGCCCACGTCGCCAGCGGGAGGAACAGCAGGAACGTCGCGGTGAACGCCATCACCATCACCAGCATCGCGCGGGTGAGTTCCATCCCGGTCGCGTCGGCGAGCATCACCGCGATGGTGTGCGTCCCGGGGTAGAGCAGGTCCACCACCGCCAGCTTCCCGGACGCGATGTCCTTGGCCCACCCGAGGTGGGTCAGCGAGTCGCCCGCGCCGAAGAAGTAGTACGACCGCAGGACGGGGAGCGAGGCGACTGCGAGCATCGCCGTCCCGCCGAGAACGAGCGCGAGTCGCCGGGTGCCGCCCGACGCCCGCAGTCCGACGAACACCGCGACCAGCAGCGCCGCGGCGGTTCCGAGCCAGAACGCCGGCGGCGTGCCGGCGTATATCGAGAGTTCGTACGCCTCCGGCGGCGACCCGTGCGCAACGAGTACCGCCGCCGCGAGCGAGACGAAACCGACGAGGAGTGCGCCTTTCTCCCATCGCTGGGAGGATTGCGTGTCCGAAGCCATGGTATATCAGACCGCGCCCGGACGGGCGCGTCGTTACTTCGACAAACCCACGTTCGGGCTTTGTTATGGGCCGCCTGACGCGCCGTAGGTTGCGAAAACGCACGACAGGCAGTCTGTCGTCCCGGGAGGCCGACCCTCCGACCGGCGACAGCCGAGACTCGGTCGGTCGGCGGGTTCATTTCGTCGTCCCCGATTACTGGAAGGTTTGCTAACTCTTATCACTGTACGGCGCCGAGTAACTGGTAGAAACCCACTTACCGTAGGAAAGTGGGCGATCCGACCAATGACCGGAAAATACGAAAGCGATGACGGCCGCGACGCCGACCGAGTGACCGACCGCTACGCCGCCTTCAACGACGGCGCCGGCGAAGTCGTCGTCTACGACACCAAGAACAACGCCGCGTGGATGAAGTCCGACGCGGCGGTCGTCGTCGAAGAGATGGTCTGACTGTTTCTCGCGGTCGCTCGTCCCGACTCCGGGTCGGGCGACGCCAAAAACGTCGGAGAACTCGACTTCCGACCGACTACTGAACTAACTTGTACGCTCGCTTGGCGACGTTCATCGCCGCGCCCGACGACTCCACGACGTAGTACGGTTCGAGGTCCGCGCCGAACTTGGCCTTGTACCGGCAGAGTCGCTCGGTGTTCGCGCCCATCAGGTCGTACTGCGTGACCGACTCGACCGGCGGGTCCTCGACGACGTCCTCGATGAGTCGCCAGTGGATGAGGCTGTTGACCGCGGTGCCCTCGTAGATGCACTTCGCGCCGCCCTGCCAGAAGTAGGCGTGGTCGTTCGAGTAGAGCGCGGTGATGCCCGAGAGGTACTCGCCGTCGGCGTCGCGGGCGACGTAGGCCCGCGCCCGGTCGTCCTCGGCCAGCGCCTCGAAGAGGTCCCGGACGTAGGCCCACGAGAGTCCGAACGGTTCGTCCTGCTCGGCGAAGCGCTCCTCGGTCGCCCGGTAGATGTCACGGGCACCCGACACGCCCTCGCACTCGACGGTCACGTCGAGGTCCTCGGCGTCGCCGATTTCCCGGCGGAGGCTCTTTGAGAAGGACTTTCGGACCTCCTCGGTCTCGCGGTCCTCCAAGTCGAGGAAGTACGTGAAGTTCGGTTCGACCTGAAGGTTGCCCCACGCGTACGGTCGGGGGTCGCCGTAGGCCGCGTTGCACTCCATGCGAAAGAGGGTCAGCCGCGAGTCCACGTCCAAGGTGTCGAGTACGCGCTCGGCCGTCGGCGACTCGACTCCGGCCTCGGCGAGTCGCCCGTCTAAGTCGAGGTCGGTGCCGACCTGCTGGAGGACCTTCTCGGTGAACTCGTTGTTGACCTTCTCCTGCTTGCGTCGCTTGGGACTGGTCGGCATCAGAATCGGTCCCATCCGGGGGATGCCCATGCTCGGCGGCGGCGAGGTGACCGCGGTGCCGACCGACTTCTGCTGGACGAAGACGGGCAACAGCGCGATGGGCTGTTGGCCCTTGAACCCGCCGAACAGCTTCATCTCGGCGTCCGTGTGTCTGTCGACCACCTCCAGCGCCTCCGGTAGATGGAACACTTCGAAGCCGTCGCTCGGCAGTGCCGACTCCCACTCCGACAGTTCGAGTTGCTCGACTCTCATCCTGTTGACTCGGTGTTGGTGCCGGTTTTCACTTTGTTATCCCCCACCTGACGCGGGCGTAGGTCGGTCCTGTCGCCGGGTCCGGCGGTGAAATCGACCGACTGCGAACCTCCGCGGCCGGTCGGCGGGTCGCCGTCACGCCGGTCGGCGCTCGCTCCATCGGCGTCCGATTCGGCCGCGCCGTCGGGGTCGGGGTGGGCCATGAGTTCGTAGTAGTCGCGGGGCGCGCCGACCCACGCGCCCATCTCCAGCGCGCTCTCGACCAGTTCGCGGTAGAGTCGGCGGTAGCCCGGGAAGTCGGCCTCGGTGAACAGCCGCGGGTGCCAGAGCGCCGACATCACCGCGCCGTTCTCGGCCGCCTCCGAGAGCAGGGCCTCGCACTCGGCCCACGCCGCCGCGAACTCCTCGCCGGGGTCCGGGAGCGCACACTCCATCACGGTCAGCGGGAAGACGACGAAGTCGTCGCCGAACGGGCGGGCGGGCAGGTAACGGTCGAAGCCGAACGTCTCGCTCGAACCGGGGCTGGCGTCGTACCGCAGGCCGATGTCGCGGTGGTGGTCCCACGTCTCGGGCCCGCGGTTGAGGTGGTGCTGGCGGCCGCCGACCACCTCCCGGCCGAGCGCGGCCTCCAGCGCCGTCTTCTCCGTGCGGAGGCGGTCGGGGTCGTCGTAGGAGTCGTACGACCCGTGGAGACCGACTTCCCACCCGCCCTCGTGGAGGCGGTCAAGCACGTCGAGCATCTCCGGCGTCTCTATCTCGTAGCGCCCGAACTGCTCGACCCAGTAGAAGGGGTCGAGCCAGTCGCTCGGCGGCCGTTCGAGGAGGTGCTTCTCACGCAAGAAGTAGAACGCCGACCGGACGCCGAGCGACTCCTCTAACTCCATCATCTCCTCGAACTGCCACCACGGGTTGTTGCCGGGGAGCAGGTCGGTCAGTTGCCGGGGGTCGCGGTGTTCTATCGCGTGGTACGCCGACTGAACCGTCTTGTACGGCCGGTCCACGTCGTGGGTCAGCAGGAGCGCGAACTCGCTGTCCGCGACCGCACGTGGCGACCCGGCGACGCGGGGGTCCGCGTACACATCGTCCTCGCTGTCGCGTTCGAAGTCACATTCGTCAGGCATCGTCCAACAGCTCGGTGATTCTGGCCGCGGCGTCGCCGTCGCCGTACGGCCGGGGCTTGTCGCCCGGCGGGTCGGCGTCGGCCAGCGCCCGGCGGATGGCCGTCTCGTTCGCGCCGACCAGTTCGTTCCACCCGGCTTCGACCGTCTCGCGCCACTCGGTCTCCTCGCGCATCGTCACGCACGGCGTGTCGAGGAAGAACGCCTCCTTCTGGACGCCGCCCGAGTCGGTCGCCACCGCGTCGGCGCGGTCCTGCAGTCGCACGAAGTCGAGATAGCCCACCGGGTCCACGAGCGTCAGCCGTTCGCTGGCCTCCTCGTACATTTCGTATTCCCGCATACGGTTTATCGTCCGCGGGTGGGCGGGCAAGACGACCTCGCGGGGGTCGCCGGCGAGGGCGTCCAAGATGGCCGCGAGTCGCTCGGGGTCGTCGGTGTTGCTCGCGCGGTGGACGGTCGCCAGCACGTACTCCCCGGACTCGACGCCCACCTCGGACAGAATCTCGGAGTGGTCCTCGGCCCGGTCGCGCGCCCAGCGGACCGCGTCGCACATCACGTCGCCCGTGTTGTGGACCGCGCCCGGCACCGACTCCTCGCGGAGGTTCGCTACTGCGCGCCGGGAGGGCGCGAACAGCAGGTCGGCGGCGTGGTCGGTCAGGACCCGGTTTATCTCCTCGGGCATCTCCCGGTTGTAACTCCGGAGGCCCGCTTCGACGTGCGCGAGTCGGGTGTCGACCTTCGAGGCCGCGATGGCGGCCGCGAGGGTGGAGTTGGTGTCGCCGTAGACCAACACCGCGTCGGGGTCTTCGGCCTCGATTCGCTCCTCCAACCCGGCGAGCATCTCGGCGGTCTGTGCGCCGTGGCTCGACGACCCGACGCCGAGGTTGTCGTCGGGTTCGGGGATGCCCAACTCCTCGAAGAACACGTCGGACATCTCCTCGTCGTAGTGCTGGCCGGTGTGAATCAGTACTTCCTCGTGGCGGCGGCGGAGTTCGCGCGAGACGGCGGCGGCCTTGATGAACTGGGGCCGCGCGCCGACGACGGTGAGGACCTTCACGGTTCGCCCTCCGTGTCGGCGTCGCCGGAGTCCGCGCCGACGACGAGCGGTTCGCTCTCGGCGGCGTCCGCGTTCAGCCTCCGACCGAGTCGTTCGGCCAGCGTCGTCAGGGGGTCGCCGCCGGTCGTTCGTCCGCGCTGGGAATCATCTACGTTTCTTGTAACCGTATTCATACTTTTTTGAGGTGGTTTTCTGTTTCTTGGACTCGATTGCGTCCGGTCGAAGTCCGGGCCGGGGATGCGGCCGCCGGTCGCTCGAACGGCCTCCCGCTTCGCGGGTGTGGACCGACTCGCCGAGTCGGTCCGCGACGCTCGCTCGACCGCCGGAGGCGCCCCGATGCGACGGGAGCGCGCTCGACTCATCGCTGTCCGCTCCCGATGGTGTAGACGCGGTGGTCGGTCGCGTCGAGTTCGAGGCTCTGGCGGCCGTCCACGACCACCAGCGGGTCGAACCGGTCCCACTCGATGCGCTCGAACTCGCTGTGCGGCGTCACCAACACGACCGCGTCGATATCTCGATCGTAAATCTCATGTTGCGATATCTTTTTGGCGTCGAACCCCTCGGCGTCGTCCAGCATCGGATCCACCGCGAGGACCGACGCGCCGAGCGCCGAGAGGCGCTCAGCGATGGGTTCGGCGGGCGTCGCGCGGGTCTCCTCGACGCCCGGCCGGTAGGTCAGACCCAACAGCGCGACGGTGGTCTCCTCGGGCGATTTCCCCTCGGCGTCGAGTTCGCGGGTCAGCGTCTCGACGGTGAACGCCGGCATCGAGTCGTTGACCTCGCGGGCGGTTTCGAGCAGCGGCGACTCCGTCTCGAAGCCGTTGATGACGAAGTACGGGTAGTAGGGGATGCAGTGGCCGCCGACGCCGGGACCGGGCGAGTGAATCTCGCAGAACGGCTGGGTGTTGGCCGTCTCGATGGCCTCGTTCACGTCGATACCCAACTCGTCGGTCAGCGTGGCGAGTTCGTTGGCCAGCGCGATGTTCACGTCGCGGTAGAGGCCCTCGAACACCTTCACGGCCTCCGCGGTGGTCGCGTCCGAGACCGCCAGCACGTCGTTGTCCGTAATCTCGCCGTAGACGAGTTCGGCGACGCGGGTGGCCTCGTCGTCCGTCCCGCCGACGACCTTCGGGTAGGCCCCGCGGATGTCTTCGAGCGCTCGACCGCTCGACGTTCGCTCGGGGCAGAACGCGAGGCCGAACTCGTCGTGGCCCGCGGCGTCGGCCAGCAGGGGTTCGAGCAGGTCGGCGCAGGTCCGCGGCGGGACCGTACACTCCACGACCACCAGGTCGCCGGGGTCGAGACCCGCGCCGACGTCCTCGGCGACCGACCGCAGGATGGATAGGTCGGCCTCCTTCTCGTCGGTGATGGGCGTCGGCACGATGACGACGTGGACCGCCGCCTCGTCGGCGGCCTCGGCGGGGTCGTCGGTCGCCTCCAACGCGCCGTGCTCGACGGTGTCGGCGACCAGTTCCGACAGGCCCGGTTCGCGTTTGACGTGGCACTCCCCGGCGTCGACGGTCTCGGCCACCTCCGGGTCCACGTCCGCGCCCACGACGTTGCCGGACGCGTCGGCGTACACCGCCGCGAGCGGCAGGCCCATCTTGCCGAGACCGTACACCGCGACGGGGACCCGGCCCGACCGGAACGCCTCGCGCTGTTCGGCCTCGGGGGCGTCGTTGCCGTACAGGTGGACGACTTCCTGTAGGCTCACCGGGCGCTCACCTCCGCTTCGGGGCGCTCGTCCGCGGCGGCCGCGTCGTGAATCTCGCGCGCGACTTCGAGTACTCGGAGGCCGTCCTCGCCGGAGACCACCGGGTCGCCGTCGCCGGTGGCCGCCGAGACGAACGACTCCAACTCGTTCTTGAGCGGTTCGCCGGTCTGGACGGTCGGGCGCTCCACGATGCTCTCGTGGCGGTAGCGCACGTCGCCGTTGTCCTCGATGTACTCGGGCAGCGAGTGGCGGTGAATCTCGACCGACCGGTCGATGTAATCGACGTTGACCCGACAGCTCTCGGCCGTGATGGCGAGTTTCCGGACGCGCTGTTGGGTCACTCTGCTCGCGGTCAGCGAGGCGACGGTCCCGTCGTCGAACGTGAGGTCCGCGGTCGCGTACTGGTTGTTCCTGACGCCGTGGGCAGTGACGGTCTCGGGCGACTCACCGAGCATCGCCAGCACCACGTCGATGTCGTGAATCATCAGGTCCATCACCGCGCTCTCGTCCACCTGCCGGCCCTCCGGCGGCGGGCCGAGTCGCTGGGCGTCGACGGCGATGACGTCGAGGTCGGCCACGATGTCGGCGAGCGCCCGAATCGCGGGGTTGAACCGCTCGACGTGGCCGACCTGTATCGTCACGCCCGCGTCGTCGGCCCGGTCTATCAGTTCGCGGCCGACCGCCGCGTCGTCCACGAATGGCTTCTCGACCAGCACGTCCACGCCGTGGTCGATGCAGTCGCGCGCGATGTCGGCGTGGAACTGGGTCGGCACCGCGACGGAGGCCACGTCGGCCGCTCGGAGGAGCGCGTCCATCTCCATCGCGGTCGAACCGTGGTCGGCGGCGACCTCGCGGGCCTGCTCGTCGTTCACGTCGAAGACGCCGACGAGGTTCACGTCCGGCAGTTCGCTGTACACTCGCGCGTGGTGGCGGCCCATGCTTCCGACGCCGATGACCGCGGCGTTCGTCGGTTCGTCTGTCGGTTCAGCGTTCATACTCTTGAATTGCGGAGGCGATGGTTCGGAGGTCCTGTTCGGAGACGTTCGGATGCACCGGGAGCGAGAGCGCCTCGTCGGCCGCCCGCTCGGCGACCGGCGCGTCGTGGCTCACGTCGTCGTACGCTGGCTGTTCGTGAATCGGCGTCGGGTAGTAGACGCCCGTGCCGACGCCCGCCTCGTCGAGGTAGTCGGCCAGACCGTCCCGGTCCTCGGTCCGAATCGTGTACTGATGGTAGACGTGGGTCCGGTCGTCGGGTTCGGTCGGGGTCACCACGTCGGCGTCGGCCAGCGAGTCGGTGAGGTAGGCCGCGTTCGACCGCCGGGCCTCGTTGTAGTCGGGCAGGCGGTCCAACTGGACTCGGCCGATGGCGGCCGCGATGGAGGTCATGCGGAAGTTGTGGCCGACCCTGACGTGGCGATAGCCGCCCTCCGGCGGGCGACCGTGGTTGACGAAACTCGCGGCCTTCTCGGCCACGTCGTCGCGGTCGGTCGTCACGACGCCGCCCTCGCCCGTGGTCATGTTCTTCGTCGGGTACATCGAGAAGCAGGCCGCGTCGCCGAGCGACCCGACGGGTTGACCTCGGAACTGCGCGCCGTGGGCCTGCGCGGCGTCCTCGATGACCGCGAGGTCGTAGTCGTCGGCCACGTCGAGCAGGTGGTCCATCTCGGCGGGCAGGCCGTAGAGGTGGACCGGCAGGACCGCGGACACGTCGTCCTCGCGCCGGACGACCTCCTCGACCGCGACCGGGTCGAGGTTGTACGTCTCGGGGTCCACGTCGGCGAAGACCGGTTGCGCGCCCGCGAGTCGAATCGCGTTCGCGCTGGCGACGAACGAGAACGGCGTCGTCACCACCTTGTCGCCCGGCCCGACGCCGAGTGCCTCGAAGGCGGTGTGGAGCGCGGTCGTCCCGTTGCTCGTGGCGACGCCGTGGTCGGTTCCGCAGAGGGCCGCGAACTCGTCCTCGAAGGCCCGGACCTCGGGCCCGTCGGCGATGCGACCCGACTCCATGACCTCGCGGACGCGCTCGATTTCGCGCTCGCCCATCTCCGGGTCGGCGATGGGGACGCTCATGCTATCCGGTTCCCCCCTCGCAACTCCTCGGGCAGGTCCCGGAACTCGGCGGGCGCACCCACCGCCAGCGTCTCGGGCGGCACGTCCTCGGTCACGACCGCTCCGGCCGCGACGAACGAGCCTTCACCGACGGTCACGCCGGGGAGGAGCGTCGCGTTTGCGCCGACAGAGACGTGGTCTTCGAGCGTCGGTCCCTCGAGGTCGTACTCCTCGCGGATGGGGTAGGCGTCGTTGGTCAGCACCGCGTTGGGACCGACGAACACCTCGTCGCCGATGGTCGTGTTCGTCGGGACGTAGACGCCCGTCTGGAGGCTGACGTGGGAACCGACGGTCGTGGTCCCGTCGATGACGGTGTTCGTGCCGACCACCACGTCGTCGCCGGCGCGGGTGTCCTCCCGGACCAGCACGTCGTGGCCGGTGGTGAAGTCGTCGCCGATCTCCACGTCGGCGTAGACGACGGTGCCCGAGCGAATGGTCGCTCGGTCGCCGATTCTGGGCGGGGCGGCGTCCTCGCGGTGGCGGTGGCCGACCGTGGCGCTCGGCGACACCTCGCAGTCGTCGCCGAGTTCGGGAGCGATTCGGTCGTCGCGCTCGGACCGCGTGTCGGCCTTAGCCACGCTGGCTCACCTCCCCGGGGGAGCGGGAACCCAGCGTATCGTTCGCAGTCAGTAACGGAATCATAGTCAGTTAGTCGATTGCCCGGCCGCATCGCCTGACGGCGGGCCGGGCGTTATCGACTCAATGACCTGTGTTCCTCTTTGTTATATGGCGCCTTGATTTCGGGTAGACCGCTCTTATCGACGCTCTCGGCGGGTTTTTCGCCGGATAGCGCCCGCGAGGGAACCTGCCGGTACGCCGACCCCATCGGGAGCGTTACTGTCCCCGTATCGCCGACGAGACCCGTCGTACCGTCGGACTACCCGTCGGCAGTAGGTGGGTAACAAAGTGCCAATGCGCCAATATCGAGGGTATGCGGCGGTCTCACCTGCGGACATCCTCCCGACCCGGTGGCTCCGAGCGCGTATCGCCTCCGACGACCTGCCGAGTTCCGGGGGAGCATGTCTCGCGCTGACGGACTCTCTCAGGACGAGGTGTTCGAGGTTCTGAAGAGTCCTCGACGTCGATACGCGCTGTACTACCTCCGACAGGAGGGCGGCGAGACCGAACTCTCGGACCTGACCGAACAGGTCGCGGCGTGGGAGAACGAGACGACTCCCGCGGCCCTCTCCACCGAACAGCGCAAGCGCGTGTACATCTCCCTCTATCAGACCCATCTGCCGAAACTCGACGAGGCGGACATCGTCGAGTACGACCGCGACGAGGGTATCGTCCGACTCGGCGACCGGGCCTCGGACCTCGACCTCTATCTGGGCGACGTCTCCCGCGAGGAATTCCCGTGGGACAGATACTACCTCGGACTCGTCGGGGCCAGTTCGCTGCTGGTCGCG
Organism: Halorussus limi; assembly: GCF_023238205.1. Lineage (NCBI taxonomy): Archaea > Methanobacteriati > Methanobacteriota > Halobacteria > Halobacteriales > Haladaptataceae > Halorussus > Halorussus limi. Next base: position 3,469,891 of record NZ_CP096659.1, on the reverse strand, counting down.
GCGGTCTGGATCGGCGTCCCTCCTTTCGGAATGATTCCCGGTCTCGTGTTGGCGACGCTCATCCTCGCGGTGTTCGGCGTCTCGGCGGTCGTCCACTACTTCTCGTACAGGCGCGGCGGCAAGGTCGGCACGCCGCCTGAACTGCACCACGTCAACGGACAGGAAAATTAGATGTTCGGAACCAGCGGCATCCGCGGACGAATCGGCGACGAAGTGACCTGCGACCTCGCGCTCGCGGTGGGGCGCGCTCTCGCGAGCGAGGGCTACGACCGAGTTGTGGTCGGCAGAGACGCCCGCGAAAGCGGCCGGATGCTGGCCGACGCCGCGGTCTCGGGCCTCCGAGAGTGCGGCGCGGACGCGATTCGCCTCGGCGAGGCCGCCACGCCCACGGTCGCCCGGAGCGTCGGCTGGCGAGACGCCGACGCGGGCCTGATGGTGACGGCCAGCCACAACCCGGCCCCCGACAACGGCCTGAAGCTCTGGAACCCCTCGGGGCAGGCGTTCGACGAGCGCCAGCGCGAGGCCGTCGCCGCTCGCGTGCGCGAAGAGAACTACGACCTCCGAGAATGGGACGGCCTCGGCGAAGAGTCGTCGTGGGACGGGGCCGAGGAGCGCCACGCGCGGGCGCTGGAGCGCGCGGCCGCGCCGGGCGACCTCTCGATAGTCGTGGACGCGGGCAACGGCGTCGGGCAGGTCACGGCCGAGGCGCTGCGCCGACTCGGCCACGACGTGCGGACGCTCAACGACCGACCCGACGGGTCGTTCCCCGCGCGCCCGAGCGAACCCACCGCGGAGAACTGCCGGGCGCTCTCGGAGTTCGTCGCGGCGACCGACGCCGACCTCGGTATCGCCCACGACGGCGACGCCGACCGGATGCGGGCCGCCACCGAGTCCGGCGAGTTCGTCTCGGGCGACGTGCTGCTCGCGCTGTTCGCTCGGGAGGCCGCCAACCCCGGCGACGAGGTCGCGGTCCCGGTCGACACCAGTCTGACGGTCGCCGACACGCTCGAACGACAGGGCGCGTCGGTCTCCCGGACGCGGGTCGGCGACGTGTACGTGGCCGAGCGCGCGACCGACGGGGGCGTCGCGTTCGGCGGCGAACCCAGCGGCGCGTGGATTTGGCCCGACGAGACGCTCTGCCCCGACGGTCCGCTGGCGGCGTGTCGGCTGGCGGGACTGGTCGCCCGGCGCGGGTCGCTCGACGCGCTCGTGGGCGAGGTCGAGAGCTACCCGCTCCGGCGCGGCAGCGTCGAGACCGACGAGAAGGCGGCCGTGATGGAGCGAGTCCGCGAGCGCGTCTTCGCGGAGTACGACGACGTGAACGCGCTCGACGGCGTGCGCGTCGGAACCGACGACGGGTGGTTCCTCGTGCGCGCGAGCGGGACTCAACCGCTGGTCCGGGTCACTGCAGAAGCAAGAAGCGAGGGACGGGCCGACCGGTTGTTCGGAGAAGCCAGAAACGCGGTGGAGGAGGCGAGTCGCGCGGTCGAACGCGCCGGCGTCGGAGGCGAGGCGGAACGTGTAGAGCGAAGCGGTTAGATTCGGTCGACGACGTCGCAGACCGAGCGGGCGTCGGCGACGATGAACGCCTCGTCGCGGAGCATCTCTTCTTCTTCGGGGAGGAACATCAGGTGGCCGCGGTCGTCCTTCCGGGCGCGGATGACTTCCCAGTCGTCCAGTTCGTACCCGAGGTCGGAGGGGTCCGGGTCGCGGGGCGCGTCCTGCCAGCCCTCGGTCTCGGAGTGGGCGTTCTCAGGAGCCATCGCGCACCTCCGCGCCGGACGCGCGGCCGGGAGGGCAGAGCGTCGGTGTGCCAGCGGGAGTGGTCTCGTCAGCGGGGTTCGCTCCGGGCGAGGTCGCAGTCTCGCGCCCGTCGGTCGCCGTCGAAGTCGACCCGGCGTGCCAGCGGGCCGAACGACGGTCGAGGAGGGTCGTTTCGGACTTCGAGTCGCGTGCCGTAACGTCGCGTGCCATGCAGTCTTCAATGCGTCATTACCACTTGAAAAAGGTACCGACTTCTGTTCAATGCTAGCTTGCCGATTTAAGTATAATGGCCGAACGATGCCGGTCGCTGGCTTCCGGCCGACTCGCCGCCGTTCGGGCCGACGTGCGACTCCGTTATAAGTCATCGCTCGCCGAAAGCGGCGCGTAATTCGGCATTTCCGGGGAACGGATGGCGGAACGGAGTGAAACAGTGGCCGGAACGACGGTTCGAGCAGGTCGTCGGCCCTCCGTCAGGAGTCGGACGAGAGGCGCCGGACGAGAGATGTCGGTCGAGACGAAGAGTGACTCCGACGAACTGTCGAGAGAAGGAGAGCGTCGCAACGGAGGGACGAAGGTCAAGAAGAGAAAGTAGTGTCGAGGGGGTAAAATGAGGGAGTAGAGAGGAAGAGAGGAAATCGAGACGTGGGGAGAGCGGTTAGCGGGTGCGAAGCGGCCGTCGTGGAGGGCGATGAGGGAGTCGAACCGGGAACGGAGGGCGGAATCGACGGGCGAGAGGGGAGGTCGCGGACCACGCTGGGGGAAGGTCACGGGCCGCATCGGAGAGGGGGACGACCGCGGAGTGCGCGCCGTCGGGGGAACCGACTCAGGACCCGTCTTCGACGCGGACGTTCGCGGCACCGTCGAGGCTGAAGCCGGTGACCTCGCCGGAGAACCGGTAGCCGTCCTTACCGCCGAAGACCGACCCGGTTATCTCGCCGGCCGAGACGCTGTCGTTCTTCTGGACCGAACCGAGTTCGGTGCTCTTGCGCGCCGCACCGCTGACCTCGAAGGTGTAGTCGGCCGCGACGCGCGGGCGGTTGCTGCCGTCGATGACCAGTTTGTTCGGGAGCGTCAGGTCGTCGGGAGTCACCTCGCTACCGTCGAGTCGGAGCGTCCAGACGCTCTCGTCCAGATTCACCGACGTGATGGCTCCGTCCACGTAGTAGGCGTCGCCGAAGCCGTTGCCCGCGACGCCGGACACCGTCACCGTGCCGTCGCCGTTGTCGGTCACGCTATCGCTGCTCTCGGAGTTGGGGCCGTCGCCGGAGGTGCGCTTGCGGACGCTCCCCTCGACGGTGAACTCGTACTTCACGTTCTTGTGGCCTTCCGCGGCGACGAGTTCGAAGAGGCTACCCTGCGAGTCGCTGGTGCCGTCCGACTGGGTGGTCTCGTTCGCGGGCGAGGACGTGTTCGACGACGAGTCGATTTCGCCCGAGGCGGCCTCCTCGGCCGACATCGGGACGCTCGCGGGCGGCGTGACGTCGGGGCTGCCCGAGACGTTTACCTGCTCGACCGGGCCGGTGACGGGGCCTTCGACTCGGCAGTTCTCCAGCGTGCCCTCGCCCTCGTTGCTGGCGAAGACCGCGTGAGAGCCCTTGACAGAGATGTCGCAGTTGATGGCCTTCAGGCCCGACTGCTCCTTGAACCAGATGCCGCGGGCGTTGGTCTGGCCCGACTCGTTGGACGGGACGGCGTCCTGGCTCTCGACGTGGACGACGCTGTCCTTGATGTAACTGCCGGGCGTGCCGAGCCGACAGTTCTCGATGTTGTTGTTCTTGAGGTAGGCGTTCTCGACCTGCGTGACGCCCATCGTCTGCTTGACGTGGTTGCCCGCGTGGGACATGTACATCCCGTCGGCCGCCCAGCCCTGAACGTGGATGTTCCGGATGGTGACGGTGCCGGCGTTGGCCCAGTCCGAGACCGCCGCGTGCCCGCACCGGTCGGCCGCGCCGTCGCCCATGTAGATGTTCTCCGCGAGCGCCTCGCCGTCCTCGGTGCAGCGGAGGTAGAAGGTACCGTAGGTACCGTCCATGTTGTTGTTCTCGCCCTTGACTCCGACGTTCCGGACCGTCCACCCGCTGCCGTGAGTCATCAACTTCACGTGCGCGCCGTCGGCCGTGATGTCGATGAGTTTGTTCTCGAAGGTCTCGCCGCCGTTCACGTCGATTACCTTCTTCGTGTTCGCGGGAACCTTGATGGTGTCGTAGGACGCCGCCTCCGCGGAGTTGGCGGAGACGCCTGCCGCCCCGACCGTCGCGGCCGCCGCACCGGCCATCTTGAGGTACGAGCGTCGGTCGAGCAGTGAATCGTCCGAACTGCGGTCGCGTGCCGTATCGTCGCGTGCCATGTATTTCTCAATGCGAGACTACCTATTCATAAACCTACCGACTTCGATTCAATGCTACATTACTGATTTAAGTGTTATGGCCGGGGGTGGAACGGTCGGAACGGAACGGTCCGCAACCGGCGAAACGCTCGGTTTCCGCCGAGTAACGCGAGCTTAACCCGGAAAACCGGCCGTAGGACGTGTCTTCGCGGTGACAAACAGCCCATAACAAAGGCCGGCCGGACGGTGGAACGTGGTACATGGCTGACCGCCCGCAGACGAACATGGAGACTCTCCTCGTCGGGTTGGACGCGGGGTGTCGGCCGGTCCTCGACCCGCTGTTCGAGGCCGGCGCGCTCCCCAATCTGGCGTCGGTCTTCGAGTCGGGGGCGGCCGGGCCGCTGGAGTCTCAGATTCCGCCGTGGACCCCGAGCGCGTGGCCCTCGCTGTACACCGGCGTCAACCCCGGGAAACACGGCGTGTTCGGGTTCCTCACGTTCGACGGCTACGAGTGGGACGTGGTGAACGCGACTCACGTCCGCGAGCGGACCCTCTGGGAACTGCTGGACTACCACGGCAAGTCGAGCGTCGTGGTCAACGCCCCGGTCACGCACCCGCCCGACGAAATCGACGGCGCGATAGTGCCGGGTTACACCGCGCCCGAGAACCCCGACTGTCACCCCGACGGACTGCTGGACGAGATACGCGAGGAAATCGGCGAGTACCGGGTGTACGCGCCCCGCGACGCCGACGGTAAGGAGAAGGTCGAGTGGTACGAGCGACTGGTCGGGATGCGGGGGTCGGCGTTTCGCTACCTCGCCGACCGGTTCGACCCGGACTTCGGGTTCGTCCAGTTCCAGCAGACCGATACCGTCTTCCACGAGTTCCCCGGCGACCACGGCAAGGTCCGGGCCGTCTACGAGGCGGTGGACCGACAGCTCGGCACGATTCTCGAGGAGTGCGACCCCGACACCGTCGTCGTCGCCAGCGACCACGGGATGGGAGAGTACGCGGGCCACGAGTTCCGGCCCAACGAGTACCTCCGCGAGCGGGGACTGGTCGAGACGACCACCGAGGGCGAGGGGATGCCGACGTGGTCGACCATCGCCGACAATCAGCTACAGGACGGCAAGCAGGGGAGAGACGAGGCCGACGACGGGACGGGTCTCCTCGAACGGGCCGTGGCCGGACTCGCCGGTGTCGGTCTCACAAGCCAGCGCGTCTACAACGCGCTCGACGCGGTGGGACTGGCGGAGTTCGCGGCCCGACGCGTCCCGACCGAAGTGGCCCGCGCGGGGTCCGAACAGGTCGATTTCCCGGCCTCGAAGGCGTACATGCGCGACCGAATCGAACTCGGCGTCCGGGTCAACCTCGCGGGACGGGAACCCGAGGGCGTCGTTCCGGAACGCGAGTACGACCGGCTCTGCGACGACCTCGTGGACGCGCTGTCGGAGGTGACGACGCCCGACGGGAACCCCGTGTTCGAGCGCGTGGCCCGCCGCGAGGAGGTGTTCTCGGGGCCCTACGTCGAGGAAGCGCCCGACGTAATCACGGTCCCTCGGGAGTACGACGAGTTCCTCTCGACCCGCGTGGGCGACGGGGAGTTCGGTCCGCCCAGCGAACCCTACAACCACAAGCGGGACGGTATCGTGGCGATTTCCGGCGACGGAGCGACCCCGAGCGCCGACCTCTCGGGCGCACACCTCTTCGACGTGGCCCCGACGGTGCTGGCGACGATGGGGCTTCCGGCGGGCGACCGCATGGACGGGTCGGTCCTCCCTGCGGTCGGGTCGGCCGGCATCGAGTCGTACCCCGCGTTCGACGCGGGCGAACAGGAAGCGACGGACGACGACGAAGTCGAAGCGAGACTCGCGGACCTCGGATATCTCGAATAATATGAGCGTAACTATCGAGCGACAAGGCATCAGTATCGGACGCGCGGCGGAATTCGGACACCACGAGTGGAACGACCTCGTCGAGCGGTCGCCGCAGGCGACCCCGTTCCACTACCGGGAGTCGCTGGCGGTGCAGGCCGACCACGCCGACGCCGACCTCCATCTCCTCGCGGGCTACAAGGGTCACGAACCGGTCGGTATCCTTCCGGTCTTCGAGAAGCGAAAGGGCGGGATGTCGATGGCGTTCTCGCCCGCACCCGGCCTGTGGGTCACGTATCTCGGCCCCGCCCTTCTGAACCACCGGAAGCTCAAGCGCCGGAAGCGCGAGCGCCGGAACAAGCGGTTCGTGCAGGGGTGTCTCGACTGGGTCGAGCGCGAACTCGGCCCGAAGCACACTCAGATTCGGCCGGGTCCCGACTACCGAGATGTGCGGCCCTTCGAGTGGAACGACTTCGAAATCGACGTGCGCCACACCTACTCGGTCGACCTGACGCCGGGCGAGGAGGACGTGCTGATGTCGTTCTCGAGCGACGCCCGGAACAACATCCGGACCGACGGCGACTACCGCGTCTACGAGGGCGGTACCGACGAGATTCGGACGATCATCTCGCAGGTCCGGGCCCGCCACGACGAACAGGACGAGAGCTACGGCGTGACGCCCCGGTTCGTGACCGACCTCTACGACCGCCTGCCCGAGGGCTCGGTCCGGCCGTACGCCTGTGAAATCGACGGCGAGGTCGCCGGCGGGATGGTCGCGCTGGAGTTCGGCGACACCGTCTACCGGTGGCAGGGCGGCGCGAAGCACGACCACGACCTGCCGGTCAACGACCTCGTGGACTGGGCCATCATGACCGACGCGATGGACCGCGGTATCGAGAACTACGACCTCGTGGGCGCGAACGAGGAACGCCTCTGTGGCTACAAGGCCAAGTTCGCGCCCGAACTCCGGTCGTACTACACGATGGAGACCGGAACCGCCGTCACCAACGCGCTGTCGAGCGTCTACAAGAAGTTCCGGTAGGCCGGCGTCGCTCGGTTCGGCCGCACTCCTTCTCTCCGACCCTCCGGGCGATAGCCTCCGCCTGCGCAGTCGGTCAAGTCCGGCGTAAAACCGCGCGCCGAGCGTCAGTCGTCGCGTTCGCACGCTCGACGGACCGATAGGAACGGCGTTCTCTCGACCGGTCGCCGCGCAGGCACCGCGTGCGCTCGGCGGGGTTAGCCGCAGGCACCGCCTGTCGCCGGCCGCGTTAACGAGGCGTCAGAGCGGGTTAGACGCTCGGTGCCGCCGGGCTAAGCGCCCGAGAACAATACCGGGAGCGGACGTGGGTCTCGCCGAGAGCGGTCGAACGAATCGACCGTGAGACACCGATGTCGAGCAAACACAAAACCGTGGTCGTCGGCTTCGACGCGATGGATTTCAGATACCTCGACGAGTTCGAGTCGTCGCTCCCCGAGTTCGCCCGCCTCCGGAGCGAGGGCGTCGAGGCTCCCCTCGAATCGACGTTCCCGCCGTGGACCGGGAGCGCGTGGCCCTCGATGTACACGGGAACGGACCCGAGCCACCACGGCACTTACGGCTTCTTCCACCGCACTGGGGGCTACCCCGACGAGGCCGAACTCGTCTCGCGGAACCGCGTCCGCCGGCCCGCGGTGTGGAACTACCTGACCGCGCTCGACGAACCGGTCGTGGTCTGCAACGTGCCCGTGACCCACCCCGCGGAACCGGTCGCGGGCGTCCTCGTGCCGGGATACCTCGCCCGCGAGACGGACTCGGGGTATCCCGAGGGCATCCGGGACGAGCTCTCCGAGGCGGTCGAGGGCGAGTACCGAATCTACTCCGAGGCCGAGTCGAGCGACGACCGCGACCGCAAGCGCGAGGGCTACCTCGACCTGATTCGGACGCGCGGCGAGGCCGCCGAGTACCTCCTGACCGAGTACGACTGGCGGGTCGCAATCGTGCAGGTCCAGAAGACCGACACCGTCTTCCACGACTTCGACGACCGAGAGACGTTCCGTCGCGCGTACGAGCGCGCGGACGAGGTCCTCGGTCGGGTCCGCGAGGCCGCGGGCGACGCCAACGTCGTGGTCTGTTCGGACCACGGGATGGGCGAACTCGACGGCTACACCGTCTACCTCAACGAGGTCCTCCGGAACGCCGGGTTCGTGGAGACGACGACCGAGTCGTCGGGGCCGAGTCTGATGACCGAGAAGGCGACGCTGACCGGCGCGGCGGACGGGGCCGCGGGCGGGCCGGAGGGCGCGAGCGGTCCGTCCGTCACTGGGCAGGTCGTCTCGGCCGCGACGACGGCGCTCGACACGGTCGGCGTGACGCCGGGCGACGCCTACTCGCTGGCCACGCGACTCGGCGTGGGCGACCTGCTGACCGACGTCCTGCCTTACGAGGCGGTGTCGGCCGCCAGCGAGGGCGTCGACTGGGCCAACTCGAAGGCCTACTGCCGGAGCGTCGAACTCGGCGTCCGGGTCAACCTCGTGGGCCGGGAACCCTCCGGCGTGGTCACGCCCGAGGAGTACGAGGGCGTGCGCGACGAGTTGATTCGGACGCTCTCGGACCTCCGGACTCCCGACGGCGACCCGGTGTTCGAGTGGGTCCGGCGGCGCGAGGAGGTGTACGACGGCCCCTTCACCGAGCGCGCCTGCGACGTGCTGTTCATGCCCGCGGAGATGAACCACACGCTCAGCACCAACCTCATCGGCCAGGAGTTCGTGGCGACCGAGGCCCACGACCACAAGCGCGACGGCGTCTTCATCGCCGACGGTCCGGCGTTCGCGGACGGGGCGGCCGACGCCGCGCTCGACGCGGACGGTTCCCGGCCCGGCGCGCTCTCGCTGACCGACGTGGCACCCGTCGCGATGGCCGCGGCGGGCCTCGACGTGCCCGCGCGCGTGACCGGCGAAGTCCCCGACGGCCTGCTGACCGACGACCCGCCGCGGGCCGACTACGGCGAGGTCCCCTTCGGGAGCGACCGGTCCGACGCCGGCGACGACGGGTCGGTCGAACAGCGACTCGAAGACCTCGGCTACATCTGACCGCGGGCCGACTCGCCGGTTTCGGCGGCGAGTCCGTCGAGCAGGAACTCCGCGGAGGTCCGGGTGGTCGCCATCGGCACGTCGTGAACGTCGCAGATGCGGAGGAGCGCGGTGATGTCGGGTTCGTGCGGTTGGGCGGTCAGCGGGTCCCGGAGGAAGACGATACCGTCGAGTCGCTCCTCGACGACCTCCGCGCCGATTTGGGTGTCGCCGCCGATGGGTCCCGACTCCTTGCGCTCGACGGAGAGACCGGTCTCCTCGGCGATTCGCTCGCCGGTCGTGCCGGTCGCCACGAGGTCGAACGTCGAGAGCAGCGACTCGTACTCCCGAGCGAGGTCGATTATCACGGGCTTCTCGTCGTCGTGCGCGATGAGTGCGACGCGTGGCATACCGACCGCTCGGCGTGCAGACGCAAAAACCCACGCCGAGAGCAATGTATTTCGTTATGTTGGAATTATTTAGGGATGGAAGAAGTGGCTACAGTCACTTCTCGACGCCGAATCAGCACGACCCGTCGGTCCGGACGCTGCGCTTGGTCACCGTCGCGTTCTCGGTCCGGATGGCCTCGCCGCCCACGTCGATGGTCGAGTTCCGGACCGCACACCCCTCCGCGTCCGCGAAGGCCATGCCGTCGCGCGACCCGCCGTGCTGGATGCAGACCCGCTCGAACCGGCAGTCGTCCCGTCTGACCGCGCGGACCGCGGTTCCGGTCTTCGCGCTCCCGGAAACGCGGAGGTCCCGCACCGTGACCCGCGTGCGCTTCGGGAGGCGGTCCATGCTCGGGACGGTCTGGCCGGCCATGCTCTCGATGGGGTCCCGGACGCTGACGGCGTACGCGTCGACGTCCGTCCGGATTTCGGTGTCGGTCACCGTCACCTCGCCGAACTGCTGGCCGACGACGATACCGCCGGAACTGTAGGTGCCGGTCAGGTCGGTGATGGCGATGTCGCAGTCCTCGATGCGGACGTGACCGCCCTCCTCGGCCCAGATTCCCCGCATGTTCGGCTTGTGCTGGGGTTGCTTGGGATTGTCCACGCGCACGGTCACGCCTCGGACGAGCGCACCGCTGGTTCCGCCGCCGACGCGAACCTGCTCGATGCCGTTGTTGGCGTAGTAACCGCCCAGAATACGGAGCGGGCCGCGGTGGTAGGCGGCGTACAGTCCCTCCTTCCAGTGTTCGAGGCGGCAGTTCCGGAACGTCAGTTTCCCCACGCTCTGGGGGAAGACGTACATCGCGTGGCCGGTCGTGGACCCGTCGGGGAGCGAGACGTTCTCGAAGGTCAACTCGCCCTCGGGGTCGGTCACTTCGATTTCGAAGGCTGTCCGCGGCGCGTGGCGGTGGCCCCGGACCGCCACGTCTCGGACGACGCTCTTGCCGCCGGCGGTGCCGACGTGGGCGACCGGAGCGACGTCGTTGGGCCGACAGTCGACGGTGAACCCCTCGAAGAGGAGGTCGCTCAACCCGCCCCACATCAGCCAGTAGTTGACGCCCTTGGGCGGGACGAGGACGGCGTCGTCGCCGACCACGCCGAGGTTCCGGTAGTCGGTCGCGCGCCACTCGTCGAGTCGGTAGCGCCCGGTCGGGAAGTACAGCAGGGTGTCGTCCCCGGCGTTGGCTTCGAGGACGGGCCGAATCGACTCCTCGGCGTTGGGGTCGGCCCCGGCGTCCACGACGTTCACGACCGACTCGTAGCCGCGCCGCTCGACCAGTTCGCTCGGCGTCGGCGACGCGGTCGATTCGCCGGTTTCGGTCGGATTCGCGGTCTCGCCCGTCGTCGATTCGGTCGCCGTCGCGGCGGTCGACTCTCTCGTCGTCGACCCGCGGTCCCGCTGGCCGCACCCCGCGAGCGCGCTGACCGCCGCGGCGGTCCCGGCGGTCCGGAGGTACGCGCGTCTCGTCGCCGTCCGCTCGTCACCGTTCACGTCGTCGTCTCCGTCTCCTCGAACCATTGTTATGTTCGTCCTGATAGTTTCTACGACGCTTCTTCGGCGGGCCGACCGAGGACGACCCGCGACCAGACCCATCGGAGCGGCGGCAGGCCGTCGAGTACCCAGAGTCCGAACACCGACGCCAGCAGGCCGAGTTCGACCGCGAGGTACGGCGACACCTCGCCGCGGGCCAACCGCCGGACGTACCGGCCCAACAGCAGTCGGACCATCTCGGCGAACCCGACGCCGACTTCGGTCTCCGCCGCCGGAACGACCGGCCAGAACAGGAAGCCGTAGTTGGGTTCGCCGCCGACCAGCGCCGGGTAGAACACGTCGGCCGGCAGGTGGCTGAGGTAGCCGAGCGCGAACGCCGCGCCGACGCGCTCGCTCCCGTCTCGCCGGCGTCCGAGCGCCGCCCCGACCGTCACCGCGAGCGCCGCGACCGGGAGCGCCGCGAACAGCGAGTGGGCCAGCGAGTGGCCCGACGGCAGGACGCCGACCGTCCACGCCAGCGGCTTGTCCACGAGGTCGGGGAACTGCGTGCCGACCGCGAGCGCGACGACCGGCCACGGCCGGGGCGCTCCCCGACCGGAGAGTCGGACCAGAAGCGAGTAACAGAGGTAGCCGACCGCGAGGTGTTCCCACGGCCACATAGGTTAGCGGTGTCTCGCCCCCGGAGTCCGGTCGCCGGTCATGCCGTCACGTTCACCCAGATGTGGACGTGGTCGTACGCGTTCTCCGTGGTCGGGTTCTTCGGCGGGTCGCCCTCGTAGACGAGGTAGGTCAGACGCAGGTTCTCGCCGGTCATCGTCGGCGTGACCTCGTGGGTGGTCTGCCACGTCTGGCCCGGTCCCACGGTGGGCGTGAACGTCGCCATCTGCTGGTCCTGCACCACCTTCGCGCCCCCGTCGTCGGCCTTCCGGACGCGCTGGAGTTCGGCCACCACCGAGTAGTCGGTCGGCTGGCTCGCGTGGTTGGTCAACTCGACGACCAGCGGTTTGCTCTGCCCGCGCTCGAACGTCCGGGGGTAGTCGTCCGCGACGAGTTCGCCCGTCTCGTTCTGGGAGAGCAGCGCGATGCTCGTGTAGCTCTGGCCCGGCCCGGGCGAGGCGACCGCGTAGCCCATCGCGCCGACCGCCAGCAGGACCCCGACGGCGAGACCGACGTTCAGGACGCGGTCGGAGAGCGGCCCGGTCGAAACCGACCGCCGGGCGTCGTCGAGCCACGCCCCGACCGGGAGCGAGAACCGGCGGTCCGCGGGTCGGCGGAGTCGTCGGCCCGCCCCGACGACCGCGAACGCGACCGTCGCGAGCGCCACCGACAGCAAGACGGTCGCGGGCGCGATGGTCCACGGCGAGACCGCGACCGCGACGCCCAACACCGGGAGCAGTGCGAGGCTGACCCCGAAGCCGAGCGCGGCGCGCTCGTTGCCCGAGAGGCCGTGCTGGCGCACGTCGGCGAGGGTCACGTCGGCCCGGGCGTCGTCGGGGGTCGCGCCGGGGAACAGCGCCGAGACGAGCGCGTACCCCGGCGCGAAGAACAGGAGCGGAAGCCCGATGGCGGCCGCCAGCGGCGTCCCGTAGACGCCGGGTTGCGAGAGGACGACGACCGCGACCGCGACGTAGCCGACGACCGCGAGGAGGTCGACCGGGAGCGCGGGGCGCGCGAGGCGGTCGACCCACGTGTCGGCGGGCGTTTCGTGACTCATGGTTCGACCGACATCGCCTCCGTGCCGGTTCGGCGGCTATCGAAGCTGGTTCGACGGCTCATTACCCCACTCCAACGCAGGATTGCCACTTTGTTATCTCCCGAGTGTCGGGCGGTAAGCCGAGCTTACTGTCGGTGTGAAACGGCGACGCCCCGTTTCTCGGCTTCGCTCGTCCGTTCGCGACGCCCGCCGGAACCGCGTCAGGTCGGGGCTTCGAGACCGTCAGTCCGCGTATAACAAAGACCGGAACGCGGCCATATGTGGAGTAACGTTCGCCCCGGCGCTCTCTGGCCGGGGAGAACAGCGATAATCCCGGGATAATCGGGACAACGGGTCGATACTATGCTCTCGAAACGCGAAACAACGGTTCTGGACGGGAGGAACGAGTCGTGAGACGAACGGTGGTTGCCGCGGTCTTCGCGGTGCTGATAGCCGCGGCCCCGATTGCGGGTCCGGTGGCGGCCGGGGGTGCGAACGCGAGCGCACCCGACGAGGCGGCCAACGCGCCGGGTCCGTCCGCGCGGTGGTCTCAGACGGTCGGCGGCGGCGACGACGACAAACTGGCCACCGGCGTGAAGGTCGACGGCGGCTACCTCGTCGTCGGCTGGTCGAACAGTTCGACCGAGGGTGCCCACGACGGCTACGTCGCCATGCTCGACCGGGCCGGCCAGACGAAGTGGGAGCGAAGCTACGGCGAGTCCGGCGTCGACCGCATCTACGACGTGGAGAAGGTCGAGGACGGCTACCTGCTCGCCGGGATGTCGGCCGAGTCGTCCGGCGACGCGTGGGACGGCTGGGTGCTGAAAGTCGGTCCCGAGGGCGAGAAGCGCTGGTCGAAGACCTACGGCGAGCGCGGCCCCGAGGAGTTCTGGTCGCTGGCGAAGTCCGCCGGTAACATCTACGTCTCGGGCTGGACCGACGACGACGGGTCGGCCGAGGCGTGGACGATGCAACTGACCCGCGGCGGCGACAAGGTCTGGAGCGAGACCTACGACACGCCCCGCGCGGGGTCCGACGAGTACGTCAACTCCATCTTCGTGACCGACGGGGGCCACCTCCTGATGACCGGTACGACGACGAGCGACCGGGCCGACCCCGCCGACGCGTGGGTGCTGAAGGTCGAAGGCGACGGCGAACGCGACTGGAGCAAGACCTACGGCGGCGCGGAGTACGACCGGATTCACGACGCGACGGTCGCCTCCGACGGCGGGTTCGTCCTCGCGGGACGGACCGCCAGTCAGGGCGCGGGCGAACAGGACGGCTGGATGCTCAAGATCGACGGCGACGGCGAGCGACAGTGGGGCCGGACGTTCGGCACCGAGCGGTCGGACGCGTTCTACGGCATCCACAACGACCCCGACGGCGGCTACGTCGTCTCGGGCACCAAGCACGTCCTCGGCGACGAGGGCGCCGACGGATGGATCGTGAAGACCGCCAGTTCGGGCAAACGCGACTGGGGCAAGACCTACGGCGACAGCTACTGGGACAAGTTCTGGCCGGTCGTCGAAGGCCACGGCGGCGGCTTCCTCGCCGTCGGAGAATCGACGAGTTACGGCGAGAGCCGTGACGGATGGGTCGTCCGGGTCGGCGGCCCCTCGGTGGCCGCCATCGAGGACGCCGACGCGAACCGGACCGGAACGACCGTGACCCTCGACGGGTCGCCGGTCCGAGCGGTCACGCTCGCGGACTCGAACGTCTCGGGCGTCCTCGCGGTCGCCGAACGGACCAACGCGTCGGCGCTCTCGCCGCCGGGCGACGCGCTCTACGCCGTCGAGATGAACGGTCCCCCGGCGCTGGAAAACGGGTCGGCGACGGTCGAGTTCGCGGTCCGAACCGGCGCGGTCGAGTCGGACCTCTCGGACGTGCGCGTCGCCCAGCGGACCGCGGACGGGTGGTCGCTGCTGGAGACGACCGTCGTCTCCGACTCGAACGGCACGGCCGTCCTCTCGGCCGACGTCGGGGGAACCGGCACGCTGGCGGTGACGAGCGTGCCCGCGCCCTCCGCGAGCATCGACGCCCGGACGGCGGTTCCGGTCGGCGAATCGGTCGCGCTCTCCGCCAGCGGTTCGACCGCGGAGAACGGGAGCCTGACCGCCTACGAGTGGTCGGTGGGCGCGAAGTCCGCGACCGGCGAGGCCGCGAACTTCAGCTTCGACTCGCCGGGCAAGCGCACGGTGAACCTGACGGTCACTGACCAGCACGGCCTTCGCGACACCGCGACGAAGACGCTGGTGGTCAACGACCGACCCGAGATTAACGTCGAGACGCCCGACTCGATGACGGTCGGCAAGGCCGGCGAGTTCTCGGCCGACGTGTCCGACGATGTCGGCAACGTGACCGTGACGTGGCGGTTCGGCGACGGAGCGGTCACCGGCGAATCGGTCGAACACAGCTTCGGGTCGCCCGGCACTCGGACCGTCACTGTGGTCGCGAAAGACGAGTACGGCGCGACGGTGACGAAGAAGGTGAAGGTCGAGGTGGCCGCGCAGGGCCAGCAGGCGACGACCGGTACGACGCAGACCGACGCCGACGGCGGCGTCCCCGGATTCGGCGTCAGCGTGACGCTGGTCGCGCTGGTCGCGGCCGCGCTGGTCGCGGTCCGCCTGCGCGACTGACCTCCCGAAGCAGTGTCAGTTGCTTTCCGTTTCGCACCGTTTTGCGGCGGTACGGTGGCCGTAACCTCCCGTTACGAGCGGGAGGGTGGCGTATACTAAAGACCCTCTCGCGACTAAAACTGGAGTACCGAAACCGAACTACGGTGATCTACCCTGAGCTGGACACTCCCCACCGCAGAACTGGACGAATCGTTCGAGGACGGCGAAATCATGTTCGCGGTCGACGAGACGGACGACGAGCGCACGACCGTCATCGCCGACGTGTCGAACGACGAGGCGTACATCGCGATGCCCTTCGAGGAATCGAACACGCTATCGCAGTGGCGCTGACGCGGTAGACGGCCCTCTTTTCGCCTCGACCGATTCCAGGCGCTCCGGTGTCGACCGCCGAGCGACGCCTTCCCCGAAGTCGTTTGGCGGCACGGCACGGATTTCCGGCGGCACGGACTGCCGGCGGCGCGCTCGGCGACACGAGACCCCGGAACCGGGAATCCGAAACTGCTTCTAACTCCCGGGCTAATCCACCCATCCATGAACGTGACACTCACGCTCCTCGCGCTCCTGACGGGGTTCGTCACGGGCGCGCTGTTCACCTTCCTCGGCATTCCGCTGCCCGCACCGCCACGGCTCCCCGGTCTGGTCGGCATCGTCGGCATTTACGTCGGCTACAAGACGGTCGAGTACTTCGGCGCGGGCATCGACCTGCTGGCGGCGCTCGGACTGGCGGGCTGACGGGACCGCTCTGCGAGTCGGCCGAAAGACGACACGCGACCGACGGGATTACAAACCGCCAGCGAAAGGTCTCCGTCGATGCCCTCCCGCTACCACAGACCCGACCGCTCGTCGACCGACGTGGTCGGTGCCCGAATCGGTGCCCAAGTCGTCGACCTCGTTTTGCTGTTCGTGCAGGTGATGGTCGTCGCCGTCGGCCTCGCGGCTCTGGTCCGCCCCGAGAGCGAGGCCGCCGTCGAGGGGTACGTCGGAATCGCCTTCCTCACCCTCCCGCTCTACGGCGGTCTCCTCGAAGGGTTCTGGAACGGCCAGACTATCGGCAAGCGTGTGGCCGGTATCAGAGTCGTGAACCGGACCGGCGAGGCGGCGTCGGTCGGCCAAGCGTTCGTTCGGAACGTCCCCGCGGTCATCCTGTTCAGTTGGCTCACCAGCGCGGTCGCGCTCGCCGCGATAGCGATAGACGACCACAACCGGCGGGTCTTCGACAACTTCGCCGGGACCTACGTCGTGAAGGCCTGACGGGACGGCCCGGTGGCCGACGGTCGGGAGACGTTCCGTCACCCGTCTCGCCGCTCGAAGTCAGCGGGTAGGTCGAACGGAGCGGTGGGTCGAGCGGAAGTCCCGGACTACTCGTTTTGCTACGGCTCTGCGGGGTCGGAGAGACCAGAAAAACGAGGCGCGTACGGGGCGGCGCTCAGTACGAGCGTTCCTTCGGTTCGTAGGTCTTGTCCTGCCCTTCGAGGATGACCGGCTTGTACCAGAGTTCCGGCGTGCCGTCGTTCCACGACAGCATCGTGTGCTTGAGCCACTCGTCGTCCTTGCGCTCCTGGTGTTCCTGACGCCAGTGGGCGCCGCGGAACTCGTCTCGGGCAAGCGCGCCGAGCGTGATGGCCTCCGCGAGGTCGATGAGGTTGCGGGTCTCGATGGTGTGGATGAGGTCCGTGTTGAACGTCCGCGACGGGTCGTTGACGTACACGTCCTGATACGCCTCGCGGACCTCACGGATGTCTTCGAGCGCCTGCTTGAGGCCCTCCTCGTTTCGGAAGACGTTGACGTTCTCGGTCATCGACTTCTGGAGGTCGGCCCGCAACTCGGCGTGCTGGATGCCGTCGTCTTTCTCCATCAGCCGTTCGATGCGGGTGCGCTCGCGCTCGACCGCGCTGCGGACCGTCTCGTCGGGTTCCACGACCGCCGCGCCGCCGTCGGCCGAAACGTCGCCGCCGTCGGCCGCAACGTCCTCGTCGTCGGTGGCGACCGCACCGGGTTCGACCGGCGTTTCGAGACCGTCCTCTTCCTCGATTTCGGCGGTCTTGCCCGTCGTAATCTCCGCCTCGCTTACGTCGGCGCCAGCGGCGTGGCGACCGGCGCGCGCGCCGAAGACGATGAGTTCCGGCAGGGCGTTGCCGCCGAGGCGGTTCGACCCGTGGACCGAGACGCAGGCACACTCGCCCGCGGCGTAGAGCCCGTCGATGAGGGTCTCGCCGTTCTCGTCGGTCTCGATGCCGCCCATCTCGTAGTGCTGGCCGGGCTTGACCGGCATCGGCTCTTCGAGACCGTCGACGCCCTCGAAGTCCCGCGCGAGGTGGAGGATGTTCTCCAGTCGGTCGGTGATGCGCTCCTCGCCGAGGTGACGCATGTCGAGGTAGACGTACTCGTCCTCGACGCCGCGGCCCTCGTTGACCTCCGTGAGTTCCGCGCGCGACACCACGTCGCGGGAGGCCAGTTCCCCGTCGTTTTTGGCGTAGCCGTACTCGAACATGAACCGCTCGCCCTCGCTGTTGTAGAGGATGCCGCCTTCGCCGCGGACGCCCTCGGAGATGAGGACGCCCGTCGAGGGGAGCGTCGTCGGGTGGAACTGGACGAACTCCATGTCTTCGAGCGGGACGCCCGCCCGGTAGGCCATCGCCGCGCCGTCGCCGGTGTTGGCGACGGCGTTGGTCGTGTGGTCGTACACCTGTCCGGTGCCGCCCGTCGCGAGGATGACGCCGTTTCGAGCCTTGAAGCCCTCGACCTGCCCGGTCTTGATGTCGTAGGCGACGACGCCGTGACACTCCCGGTCGGCGGGGTCGTCGTGGTCGGTGACCGCGAGGTTCGAGACGTACCACTCGTCGTACACCTGAATCCCGCGCTTGACGACCTGCTCGTACATCGTGTGGAGCAGGTGATGGCCGGTCTCGGCCCCGGCGTAGGTCGTCCGCGGGAAGGAGAGTCCGCCGAACGGTCGCTGAGAGACTCTGCCGTCGTCCTCGCGGGAGAACGGCATCCCCCAGTGTTCGAGTTGGACCGTCTCCTCGGGGCTGTCCTGCGCGAGGGTCTCGATTGCGGGGGCGTCGCCGAGGTAGTCCGACCCCTTCATCGTGTCGTAGGCGTGGAGTTCCCAGTCGTCGCCCTCGCGAATCGCCGCGTTGATACCGCCTTCGGCCGCGCCGGTGTGGCTTCGCACGGGGTGGAGCTTCGTGACGATAGCCACGTCCGCGCCCTCCTCGTGGGCCGCGATGGCCGCGCGAAGTCCGGCACCGCCGCCGCCGATTACCAGAACGTCGTGTTCGTGCATAGTTTTGAATCTCGTCCGTTGTTACCAGAACTTGAGGTTCTGCTTGACCGCCTCTCGCTTGAGTTCCTGGATGTGTTCGGTCAACGGGATGTCCTTCGGACAGACGTTGGTGCAGGAGAACTGGGTCTGGCACCGCCAGACGCCGTGTTCCTGGTCCATCACGTTGAGCCGGTGTTCCTTCATGTCCTCGCCTTCGCGCTCGTCCATGGCGAACCGGTAGGCCTTGTTGATGGCCGCCGGACCGAGGTACTGGTTGTCCTCGGCCGCGATGTTACACGAGGACATGCAGGCACCGCACCAGATGCACCGCGTGGACATCTTGATGTTCTCGCGGTTCTCGCGGGTCTGTCGGTACTCTTCGAGGTCGCCGTCCGGTTCCTCGTCGGGTTGGAAGAACGGCTCGACCGCGTGCATCTGGTCGTAGAAGTGTTCCATGTCCACGACGAGGTCCTTCACCACGTCCTGATGCGGGAGCGGTTCGACCCGGACCGGTTCTTCGAGGTCCGAAATCTGGGTCTGACAGCCGAGTCGCTGGCGGCCGTTGATGAACAGCGCGTCCGACCCGCAGACCGCCTGTCGGCACGAGTGCCGGAAGGTCAGCGTGGTGTCGTAGCGGTCGCGGGCGTAGATGAGCGCGTCGAGGACCGTCATCCCCTTCTGCTTGGGGACGGCGAAGTCGTCGAACCGCGGCTCCATCTTCCCCTCGACCTCGGGGTCGTAGCGGAACACCTTCAACTCGAAGGACTCGCCCTCGATGTCGACGGGTGCGCCGGACACCGACTCCCGGCGCTGAGCGTCTCGCTGGGAGCGTCGTTGGTCGCCGTACGAGGCGCCTTCGGTAATCTCGGCCTCGGTCTCGGCGTTGACCTCCTGTTCGGTCTCGCTCTGCTCTTTCTCTTCTGGTACTTGCGTGCTCATGTTTACACCATTCCGTTCATGACGAGTGCGAGGTAGGTGCCCTGCGCCGCCAGCGCGAGACCGGCGATAGCGAGGACGCCCTTGACCACTGTCTTCTTCGTGCCCGTCAGGCCTTGATTCAGCAGTGCGGCGTAGACGCCGTTGACGCCGTGGAACGTCGCGGTCAGCAGGAACAGAACCATCGTGACGAGATAGCCCCACTCGCTCATGCGAGCGGTCGTCCCGGCGAACGTCACCTCCGACGCGTGGTTCAGGAAGTGCAGGAGGAAGAAGTGGAACGCCAGCACCACGACGAGGAACGCCGCCGTGACTCGCTGGAGGAGCCACGACGCGCTCCCGCTCTGGAACGAGGAGTAACGCTCGGCCATCTTAGAACGCCCCCTCCAGGAACGTCGGGATGCTCGCCAGCACGATGACACCCGTGACTATCAGCGATGCGTAGAAGCTCTTGTCCTGCGATTCGAGTCCGAGTCCGAGGTCCACGAACAGCAGGCGGACCCCGTTCAAGATGTGGAAGACGGCGACCGCCAGCAGGCCGACCTCCATGACGCGGACCACGAGCAGGCTTTCGAGCCCCTGAATCGTGTCCGTGTAAGCGTTGGCACCGGAGATTGCGGTACTCAGTACGGCGATGTGAGTGAACAGGTAGCCGACGAGTACCCACCCGGTGAACTTGTGGAATATCCAGGCCCACATCCCGGCCGTGAACTCCCGCCACCGGCCGAAGTCTTCGACGAGGCCTCGATTGTACGATTGACTCATACTTGTCCGTTCGGAGGGTTGGACTGTGGGCAAATAGAAGTTTCTACCTACTGCCGTACTCCAAACCGTTATCGGCGTCTGATTTTCGGAGACGCCGGCCGAACACGTTCACCGACGACTCGGACTCGCGGGCGTCGGCGTGTTCTCGACCGACTCGCTCCGGGCGCGCTCTCGCTTGAGCGCCTTCCGGGTCTTGGCCGAGAGTTCGACCATGTGACAGAGCGGGTTGCCCGGGTAGACGACCGGGTTCTCCAGCACTCCGACCAGCAGGCCCGTGAAAGGCGCCTCGACGGGTTCCCGGTCGGTCTTGAACGGGTTGGTGATGGTGCAGATGGTGTCGCCCTCATAGACCAGCGACCCGCGGTCGTGGTGCATGTCCACCAGTCCGCCCGCGTCGGCCCGAATCCACGTCTTCTCCTTGGCGTCGTCGATGACGGTCCGCCAACCGGGCCACTTCACCGACGGGGTGCGGTGGGCGCCGTACTCCGAGAGGACGCTCTCTACCCCCTCCAGTCCACGGTCGATGAACTCCCGCTGGAACCGGTGGGCCTCGCCCATCTCGATGGTGATGGTCGGGATGCCGTAGTCGGTCGCCTCCCGGCGGAGCGTGCCGGTCGGTCCCTCCGAGGAGATGATGACGTTCGAACCGAACGACTTGGCGAGTCTCGAAACCTCGGGGTCGGCCATGTCCGCCCGCACGTGTAGCATGTTCGTGCGCCCGCGCGTGGACGTGTGAAAGTCGAGACCGATGTCACAGGGCGCGATGAAGTTCCGGAAAATCTGGAAGGCCATCCGCTTGGCGCTGGTCGACCCCTGCCGACCGGGGAACGACCGGTTCAGGTCCCGGTCGTAGATGGGGAGGTAGCGCTCTTGGGCGAGGAAGCCGGGGACGTTCAGGACGGGCATACAGACCAGCGTGCCACAGAGGTCGTCGTGGTTCCAGCCGTGAGCGACTTCGCGGACCACCTCGATGCCGTTGAGTTCGTCGCCGTGGGCCGCGGCCGTGAGGAACACCGTCGGGCCGGGTTCGGCCCCGTTGACGATGGTGACGGGGATGCGAACCGGGTCGCCGAGATACGTCTCGCTGATGCCGTAGCGAACGTTCTGGGTCTCACCCGGCTCGACGATTCCGCCGTTGTACGTAAACGCGTCCGGGTCAGCCTCCGAACCGGTCATGTGCCCACTCGGACCCCGCCGTATATAAAGGCGCGGCAGACGGCCAGTCTCGCCCAACGTTCGGCTTTTTAAGCGATGGCGTCCAATACGTTACTATCAATGACTGCTGACGGTTCCGGTGTGCGCGTGGGTGTACTCAGTCTTCACAACAGCAAAGAAACGAAGGCGATTCTGAATGCTATCGAGGATCTCGGTCACGAACCCTTCTGGCTTCGCGAGGAGAACACGGCGGTGCAACTCCGGGACAGTTCCGTCGAACTCGAACCCGAGGTCGACGCGGTGGCGAACCGACTGTTGCTCTCGAACACCGAACAACCGTCGGAGGCGCTCGGTCTCGCCAAGATTTACGACTCGGTCCGGCCGGTCCTCAACGACCCGAGTTCCGTGATGACCGCCATCCACAAGTTCTCGACTGCGACCGCGCTGGCCGACGCGGGCATCGCGGTGCCCGACGCGCTGTTGGCGCTGTCGAACGACCGACTCAACGACGGCCGCGACGGCTTCGGCGACGAGGCGGTGTACAAGACCGCCATCGGGACCCACGGCGGCGGGACGTGGAAGGTCGGCCCGGACGAACTCGTCAACCCCCGGGTCGGCGACCGGCAGGCGTTCCTGCAGGAACTCATCGAACGCGACGACGCCCGACACCGCGACCTGCGGGTGTACGTTGTCGGCGACCGCATCGTCGGCGCGATGAACCGCTACGCGCCCGAGAACGACTGGCGGACGAACGTGGCACTTGGCGGCGACGTGGAGGACGCGAGCGACACCCTCCCGCGAGAAGTGGCATCCATCGCCCGCGAGGCCACGGATGTCATCGGTCTCGACTACGCCGGTGTGGACCTCATCGAGGGTCACGACGGCTGGTACGTCCTCGAAGTCAACCCCACCGCGGGCTTCAAGGGCCTGTTCAAGGCGACCGGCAGGAGCGCCGCGCCGTACATCGCCCAACTCGCAATCGAACGCGCGGGCGGCACGGTGGACGAGGGGAGAGTCGAGAACCTGACCGCCTCGCTGGACGACTCGGTTCCCGCCTGCAAGCCGATGCCCAAAGAGACGGGGTCGAGCGAGCCGGTAACCATCGGCTACACCGAGGAGGTCATCCTGAGCGGGACCAGCGGTTCCGAGACGGTCGTCGCCAAGTCCGACACGGGCGCGACGCGGACCAGCATCGACACCAAACTCGCGGCGGAAATCGGGGCGGGACCCATCAAGAGCATCGCCAAGGTCAAGTCCGGCAGCAGCAAGTCGAGTCGGTCGCGTCCGGTCGTGGACGTGGTGGTCGGCGTCGGCGGGAACCGACACACGGTCACGGCCAGCATCGAGGACCGCAGCCACATGGACTACCCGGTCTTGCTCGGCCGGGACATCCTGAAGCACTACCAAGTCAACGTCCAGAAGCGCGTGGACGCCGAGGAAGAGACTGAAGAAGAGGAGGAGTAACTCGCGCGGACTCGGCGTCTCTCGGTGGGGCGGTCGCCGTCCGCTGCCGGTGGGACTTTATCCGCGCTCGACCCCCGAGGTTTCGACCTGACCTGTCCCGACACGACTCGGTTCAACCCCAGATTTTTGGCCGTAGGCGTCGTCAGCACCACCGTCATGACCGACCGGCCCGCCAGACAGACTCGCGCGGCCGAGAGCCGTCGTCGCCAGTCGTGGTCCGGGTGGGGCGAGGGAACCGTGGACGAGAAGGACGGCATCGGCGTGTTCTTAGACGACGTGACCTACGTCTTCGCGGACGTCTCGGCCCTGAGCCTCCCGATTCTCTGGACCGTCCTCGTCGGCGGGACGAACGAGTGGGTGGGCGTCAAGACCGCGGCGCTGGTCGCGTGGCTGACGACGGTGGCGGTCGGGGCGCTGATTCGCGGCGGATGGGTCACGCCGCTGGCCACCGACGCGCCGGGATGGGTGGCGTTGACGCCGTGGCTGGTCGCCCTGCGAGTGTTCTACTACAACGCGGCGCTCGCGCTGGCGGCCTACGGCGGCCGGGCGCTCGGCGAGGCGTCGTCGACGGTCGGACCGCAGTGGCCCTCGCTGGCGACCGTCGGGTTCGCGTTCGCCGTCGGGGCGCTCGCGGCCGCGCTGTTCCCCCGCGTCGCCGAGTCGTTCTACGGTGCCGTGGCGGGGTGAGCGTCGTCCCAGACTGTGAACGTGGCGGCGTGACGGACGGGAGTCGAACGTGACAATTCTCTGTACTTGCGAAAACAACAAGAATATTTCCGAGAGCAATGTCGAGTCGGCGCTACTCGGTTTCGCGTCGGTCGCTCGACTCGAAAAAGATGCGCGGGAACCGCGCCGTCAGTCGTTGTAGTACAAGCCGTCTTCCTCGTCGTCGTCGGTGTTCTGCCGCACGCAGTCACCGTAGGCGACCACGGCGTGCCACTTCGTTCCGACCTCGACCGCAGTGTCGCCGTTCCGGTACGAGGCCATCTTCTCGCCGAGGCTCCGGCAGTTCGAGATGTCGTCGTCCGACGACGGCGACCCGGCGATCATCGCGCCGTCGACTTCGGCGCCGTCGTTCGTTCCGAAGTCGGTGTCGGGGTCGGTGTCGATGCACGTCGGATGGTGGTCGTATCCCATCTCCTCGTTCTCGCAGTCGTTCCCGTCGTCTCCGCCCCAACCGTCGTCGCTGTCGTCCTCTCCCCAACCGTCGTCGTCCCAGTCGGCGACCGGTCGGGCGTCGCGCGCCGGTACGGCGTCGGACCCGGCGGCGACGGGGGTCGTCAGGCTCAACACCACCGCGAACGCGAGCAGGAGCTGTGTCGCTCGTTTCATAGGTATCCCGGCTTGGGCTGCCTCGACACGGTGTACTCCCGGTTCTGGTCCACAGTTTCCCGGTGGGGCGGCCGGTACTCGCCGTGTCGCCGGCCGGCCGCACGCGCTTCCGGTCGGGCCTCCGCCGCGACTCGGAGGTGACCGACATCGCGCTTCCCGCGGTCGGCCGGACTCGGGAGGGCCGCAAGCCGATTCGAACGCGGCGGAGAACCACGATAAATCCATCCGGAAATTGTGATTATATTCTTCTAGGTCCTAGACCGGCGAAAAATGCCACGGCGAGTCGACGCTTCACGGACGCGGCGACGTCTCGGGAGCGGGGAAACGACTGGTACGCGACAGTCGGAGGCGACCGGAAGCCACACGCTCATCTATCTCCGGCACCTACCTCGCGTCGAATGACCGACGAAGCCATCGCCGCGCTCCGCGGCGACGAGTACCTCGGACCGCTGGTCGCCGAGTACGGGCCGATGACCATCGAACCCGCCGAGAACTTCTACGAGCGGTTCGTCGTGTCCATCCTCCGCCAGCAGGTGTCGATGGCGTCGGCCGCGGCGACCCGAGAGCGACTGTTCGACCGGGTCGAACCGACGCCGGAGGCGATGCTCGCGGCCGACCCCGAGGTCCTTCGGGACGCCGGCCTCTCCCGGCAGAAGACCGAGTACGTTCGGAACGTCGCCGAGGCGTTCCTCGAAGAGGGCTACTCGCAGGCGTACTTCGCCGGCGTCCCCGACGAGGAGGTGGTGGCCGAACTCACGTCCATCAAGGGCGTCGGGGAGTGGACCGCCGAGATGCAACTCATGTTCTCGCTCGGGCGGCCCGACGTGTTCCCGGTCGGCGACCTCGGCATCCGGAAGGGGATGGACCGCCTCTTCGACGCCGAGATGACCCGCGCCGAGATGGTCGAGACCGCCGAGCGGTGGGCGCCGTACCGAAGCTACGCCAGCCTCTACCTCTGGCGGGCCGACGAGGACATCACCGAGAGCGTCGGCGAAGTGACGCAGGACTAACTCGGTTCGAGCGCGGGAAGTAGGCGGAGCGGCGAGCGTGTTCGGGGGAGGAAAGTCGAGACGGCTAGCGGACGGGCGGTTCGGAGGGCCGAGAGTCCCGGGAAGTCCTACTCGAAGTGACCGTCAGCGGGACAGTAGAGGCCGAATCCTTCGGAAGCTGTTCGGCGAACGGTCGGAGCGTTTCGGCGGGAAACTCCTCTGGTCGGACGGCGTCCCAATGTCAGACGACGTTCTCCTCGGCGGCGGCGAGGTCGAGGTACTCCGCGAGCGGCATCTCGTCGGCTTCGGTCAGCGCCACGTAACTCTCGTCGGCGTCGAACGCGACTGCGCCCGCTTCGTCCAAGCGGGGGAGTTGACTGTGATAGAGGTCGGCGAGAACGCGCTGGCGGTCCGCGTCGTCGTTCTCCCACGACACGATCTGGTCGGCCAGTTCCTCGACCGACATCGCGCCACCCTGTTTTCGAAGCGAATAGAGGACGTACCGGCGCCGCTGGTTCGAGAGAATATCGAGCGTGGCGTCGAGTGCGGGAGAGATGCCACGGCTTCCCCCTGCGCGGCCGTCGGTCACGTCCGGAGCATCCGTATCCATCATGCAATTCCTACTCCAAACTCCGGGGCAAAAAGCACGGTACCTAAAGGATTAGGTGGTGCCCTCTCGAAGCGGGGCGTGTCTGTGTTTCCCGGTCATATCAACCGACCAATTCGACGGAGGGCGTCGGGTCGAGACGGCCGATTACGGTCCGCTTTCTCGCGGCGTTGGCAGTTCACCTCGCGGGGCACACGAACCGTCGGCGCGGCCCCGTCGGAACCTCTTAATCCCCGGAGCGTCTATCGCCGAGTGCGTACCTCAAGTCCCCGCCCGAGCAGTCCCATACGGGAGCGATGACAGCGCGGAGAACCCGGGTGCGCGACATAGAGTCGTGGCGCTTCGCGCCACGCACGGCCGGTCGGTCTCACCGACTCGCCACGTGGTGCTACGTAGTAGCACCCGCCCGGCACGAGGGTTTGCCAGCAGACTCGGCACGCCGCCACGGGATGACGCTGGAGGTTAGTGTTCCGGGCGACATTTCCGTACTTCGTCGCTACTACCGTCACTACCGGTGACTGCGCTTTTACTCGTCAGGCCCCTATCGCTGGTAATGACGATTCAGGAGAGGCGGGAGCGTCCCGGGCAGTCTGCGGAAGAACAGTCCGCAGAGGAGCACTCCTCGGAAGAGCAGTCCTCGGGGTCGGCGGACGACTCGCAACTTGCCGAGTCGCCCGCCATCGCCGTCGAGGGGCTTCGAAAGCGGTTCGGAAGCGGTTCCGAGGCGGTCACTGCGGTCGACGGAGTCTCGTTCACGGTCGAACGGGGGTCGGTCGTCGGCCTGCTCGGTCCCAACGGCGCGGGGAAGACGACGACTATCAAGTCGATTTTGGGGATGGTCCTTCCCGACGCCGGGTCGGTCCGGATTCACGGCACCGACGTGTACGCGAACCCCCGGCGGGCCTACGCCCACGTCGACGCAATGCTGGAGGGTGCCCGCAACGACTACTGGCGGCTGACCGTCCGGGAGAACCTGCGGTACTTCGCCACCATCGGCGGGGTCGACCCCGACTCGATAGCCGACCGCCACGACCGACTTCTCGACAAACTCGACCTCGCGGACGTGGCCGACCAACCGGTCCGGAACCTCTCGCGGGGGATGAAACAGAAGGTCTCGCTGGCCAGCGTCCTCGCCGGCGAGGCGGACGTGATATTCCTCGACGAACCGACGCTCGGTCTCGACGTGGAGAGTTCGCTGACGCTCCGGCGCGAACTCCGGCGTATCGTCGCCGAGCGCAACCTGACCGTCATAGTGAGCAGTCACGACATGGACGTCATCGAGGACATCTGCGACCGCGTCGTCATCATGAACGAGGGACGAGTCATCGCCGACGACACCGTCGAGAACCTGCTCCGCGGCTTCGACGCGCGAGGGTACCGCGTCACCAGCCCCGACTTCGACGAGTCGCTGGTCGCGGACTTGCGCGACCGTTTCGAGGTCGTCGGCGTCGAGCGCCTCGGCGACCGGACCCGCGTGGAGGTGGCGACCGACAGCGACGGGTTCTACGCGCTGACGGCGTTCCTCCGAAGTCGCGACGTGACCCTCGACGCGGTCGACACCGTCGATTGGGACCTCGAAGACGTGTTCGTGGAGTTGACCGGAGGGAAGGACCGATGACGGACTCGCACCTCGACTCGCCCGACTCTCGACGCGAACCGGACGCGCCGCGCCGGGCGGGCTACCTGCAACTCGCGCAAGCGGTCCTCTACCGGGAGTACCTCATCTTCGTGCGCTATCCCGCCAACGCCATCGGCGGCATCGTCGTCTCGCTGTTCTTCTTCGGCCTGCTGTTTTACGGCGGGAAGATGCTCGCGGGGCGGGCGCTGACCGATTCCATCGAGGGCATCATCGTCGGATACTTTCTGTGGACGCTGTCGGTAGGCGCCTACTCGGCCATCTCCAACGACATCGGAAGCGAGGTCCAGTGGGGGACGCTCGAACGCCACGTCATGACGCCGTTCGGGTTCGCGCCGGTCGCCTTCCTCAAGGGAGTCGCGAAACTGGTTCGGACGTTCGTCACCTCGACGGTCATCTTGGCCGCGATGCTGCTCGTGACCGGGACGACGCTCGCGCTCGACGTTCTCACTATCGTCCCGGTCGCAGTCCTCAGCGTCGCCTCGGTGCTGGGTCTGGGCTTCGCGGCCGGGGGCGTCACGGTCCTCTACAAGCGAATCGGCAGTTGGCTCAACCTCCTCCAGTTCGGCTTCGTCGTCCTCATCTCGGCACCGGCGTTCGGGGTGGGGTGGACGAAGTTCCTCCCCCTCGCGCTCGGAAGTTCGATGCTCCAGCGCGCGATGGTCGACGGGACCCGGCTCTGGGAGTTCCCGCTGGCCGACCTCGCCGTCCTCTCGGGAACGGCGGTCGGCTACGTGGCGCTCGGGTACGCCGTCTTCGAGTACGCGACCCGGCGGGCGCGACGGCTCGGCGTTCTCGGCGACTACTGATTCGGCCGACGTCGTCTCGGCGGTGTTCGGCGCTGGCTCGTCCGTGGCGTACCCGTAATGCTCATGTGACGGGCCGAGGTGCTGTCAAACGTGCAAATCAACATCATCGGTAGCGGGTACGTCGGGACGACGGTGGGGGCGTGTCTCGCCGACCTCGGCCACGAGGTCACGGCTATCGACATCGACGAGGACGTCGTCGACGCTATCAACGCTGGCGAGTCGCCGATACACGAACCCGGTCTCGACGACTTGCTGGCGGAACACGTGGGCGGGAACCTCACCGCGACGACTTCCTACGAGGGCCTCGCGGACGCCGACGTTACCATTCTCGCCGTGCAGACGCCTTCCCGCCCGGACGGGAGTATCGACACCGGGCCGCTCCTGAGCGCGGCCGAGATGGCGGGCGAGGCGTTGCGGGACACCGAGGAGCGTCACCTCGTCGTCGTCAAGAGTACGGTCACGCCGCCGAACGTCGGAGCGCTTCGCGACGCCGTCCTCGACGGTGCTGGCGACGCGCGCGACTTCCTCGAGGTGGCAGCGAACCCCGAGTTCCAGCGCGAGGGGTCGGCGGTCGAGGACTTCCTCCACCCACAGAAGATAGTCTTCGGCACCGACTCGGACTGGGCGACCGACAGGCTACGGGCAGTGTACGCGCCGCTGGTCGCGGACACGGACGCCCGAGTGGTCGAGACAGACCCCGAGACGGCGATGATGGTGAAGTACGCTAACAACGTCTTCCTCGCGTCGAAGATCAGCCTGATAAACGAACTCGGGAACGTCTGCAAGGAGTTCGGCATCGACGCCTACGAGGTCGCGGACGCCATCGGGATGGACGACCGCATCGGCGAGCGCTTCCTCCGGTCGGGCGTCGGGTGGGGCGGGTCGTGTTTCCCCAAGGACACGGCCGCGCTCATCGACACCGCTCGCGAGTCGGGATACGAACCGGAACTGCTCGAAGCGGTCGTCTCGGTCAACGACGGCCAACCCCACCGGATGGTCGAGTTGCTCACCGACCACGTGGACGTGGAGGGACGAACCGTCGCCGTCCTCGGGTTGTCGTTCAAACCCGGTACCGGCGACATTCGAAACTCGCGGGCTATCCCGGTCATCGAACGACTCGACGACCTCGGGGCCGAGGTCGTCGCCTACGACCCGGTCGCAGCCGACAACATGCGCGAGCGATTCCCCGACGTGACGTACGCGGACGACGCGGCCGACGCACTTCGAGGAGCGCACGGCGCACTGGTCGTCACCGGTTGGGACGAGTTCGAGGCGCTCAATTCGGAGTTCGACGAGATGGCCCGTCCCGTCGTCGTGGACGGCCGTCACGTCGTGGAGCATCGCGACGGCCTGACCTACGAGGGCCTCACGTGGTAACACGACGGTAGTTCAGTCTCTTCTTTGCCGACCGTCCCGGCTCGCACGGAGGATGTGGAGGCCCGCCCTCGAGTGCGCAGGCGCGAACAACAACCCGATAAACCACCCGATAAATCGCCTCACCAAAACAACTTACAGTCTAACACGGACTGGGCACGCCGTTCGATAAGAGTCGATTACTAGTCGGCGAGGGGCCGTTGCTCTTACCCATGGAAACGTTACGCAATGGACGCTCGATTCGACGGCCTTAAATCTATCCGGGTGTTTCGTAGTGATGTGAGCGGCGTCCTGCGATTCGGGACGTTCGCACCACGCCCGATCCGATGCCCTTAAGTGTAACAGGGTACTCGGATTGGATGTGACGAGCCTTCGGGGGTCTTCCCACCGAAGGACGACCGCGGTTCGGTGCCCTTAAATGATAGGGGCGCATTGAACCGTTACGCAGAGAAAGACGCGACGTGATTCGCGAGACGTTCAACCCGTCTCGCAGTCTCGGACCACGAACACGCTTCGATGGGTTTAAGCCCAATCGACGCAAACGTTCAGGTCCGAAGGAAATGAGGATTCCACCCCTGCGGTCCGCCGTACACGATGGAATCTGATGTTAGCCCTGGTAGTTCGGTGACACTCGGTCGGTTACGACCGTGTCGTCGAACTAACGGACCATAGAAGATAGACACGATACATGTGTCTCCGCCAGAAACCCACCGAGCCATTACGCGCTCGGCAACCATTCCGGTTGATCCTGCCGGAGGCCATTGCTATCGGAGTCCGATTTAGCCATGCTAGTCGCACGGGTTTAGACCCGTGGCAGATAGCTCAGTAACACGTGGCCAAACTACCCTGTAGACCAGTATAACCTCGGGAAACTGAGGCTAATGCTGGATACGACTCTCAGGCTGGAGTGCCGAGAGTCAGAAACGCGCCAGCGCTACAGGATGTGGCTGCGGCCGATTAGGTAGACGGTGGGGTAACGGCCCACCGTGCCGATAATCGGTACGGGTTGTGAGAGCAAGAGCCCGGAGACGGAATCTGAGGCAAGATTCCGGGCCCTACGGGGCGCAGCAGGCGCGAAAACTTTACACTGCACGACAGTGCGATAAGGGGACTCCGAGTGCGAGGGCATATAGTCCTCGCTTTTCTGAACCGTAAGGTGGTTCAGGAACAAGGACTGGGCAAGACCGGTGCCAGCCGCCGCGGTAATACCGGCAGTCCAAGTGATGGCCGCTATTATTGGGCCTAAAGCGTCCGTAGCCAGCCAGACAGGTCCGTCGGGAAATCCACTCGCTCAACGAGTGGGCGTCCGGCGGAAACCAGCTGGCTTGGGGCCGGAAGACCTGAGGGGTACGTCCGGGGTAGGAGTGAAATCCTGTAATCCTGGACGGACCACCGGTGGCGAAAGCGCCTCAGGAAGACGGACCCGACGGTGAGGGACGAAAGCTAGGGTCACGAACCGGATTAGATACCCGGGTAGTCCTAGCTGTAAACGATGCTCGCTAAGTATGGCACACACTACGAGTGTGTGCTGTGCTGTAGTGAAGACGAGAAGCGAGCCGCCTGGGAAGTACGTCCGCAAGGATGAAACTTAAAGGAATTGGCGGGGGAGCACTACAACCGGAGGAGCCTGCGGTTTAATTGGACTCAACGCCGGACATCTCACCAGCTCCGACTGCAGTAATGAAGGTCAGTGTGATGAGCTTACCTGACGCTGCAGAGAGGAGGTGCATGGCCGCCGTCAGCTCGTACCGTGAGGCATCCTGTTAAGTCAGGCAACGAGCGAGACCCGCATCTCTAATTGCCAGCAATACCCTCGAGGTAGTTGGGTACATTAGGGAGACCGCCACGGCTAACGTGGAGGAAGGAACGGGCAACGGTAGGTCAGCATGCCCCGAATGAGCTGGGCTACACGCGGGCTACAATGGCCAGGACAACGGGTTCCAACCCCGAAAGAGGACGGTAATCTCTTAAACCTGGTCGTAGTTCGGATTGAGGGCTGAAACTCGCCCTCATGAAGCTGGATTCGGTAGTAATCGCGCTTCAGAAGAGCGCGGTGAATACGTCCCTGCTCCTTGCACACACCGCCCGTCAAAGCACCCGAGTGAGGTCCGGATGAGGCCCGGTTCCCGGGTCGAATCTGGGCTTCGCAAGGGGGCTTAAGTCGTAACAAGGTAGCCGTAGGGGAATCTGCGGCTGGATCACCTCCTAACGCACGAGACCAGGTCGACGACCTGGCTCACACACCCGTTCGTCACCACCATACGACGAACACACGCGAGGGTTCCTCGACGACGCGTTCGTATTACCGACCGAGCACCTTTGAACTACCAGGGCTACACTACATTCCCCGTCCGGGGGAAGGGCCCATAGCTCAGTGGCAGAGCGCCTCCTTTGCAAGGAGGAAGCCCTAGGTTCGACTCCTAGTGGGTCCATGTCTCGGGCTGGAACGTGAACCGTGTCCCTTAAGTGGGAGACGGAGCAACGTTCGAGTCCGAACTAACCGATGCACTACACCGTGAAAGCGCGTGTAGGAAGGGTTCGATGCACGCTCCTACACCACCTGTAGGACGTGGCAATGACGACCGTATGTACGTGCAATCCAGGCGTCCACTGGATCCGATGCGTAGCAGTCAATCCGGGTCACAGTGCGATGTATACCAACAGCGTGGCTACTGTGCCAGCTGGTGGATGGCTCGGCTCGAGCGCCGACGACGGACGTGCCAAGCTGCGATAAGCCTAGGGAAGCCGCACGGAGGCGAAGAACCTAGGATCTCCGAATGGGAATCCCTACAACAATTGCCTTGCGCAATGGGGAACGTCGAGAATTGAAACATCTTAGTATCGACAGGAAAAGAAATCGCAAGAGATGTCGTGAGTAACCGCGAGTGAAACCGACACAGTCCAAACCGAAGCCCTCACGGGCAATGTGGTGTTCCGGACTGACACCCAGCACCCGACCGAACAGAAGAAGTCTTCTGGAACGGAGCGCGATACAGGGTGAAAGCCCCGTATTCTGTTCCAGTACGGTGTGCGTCAGCTCCAGAGTAACAGGGATTGGAAATTCCTTGTGAATATCGCGGGCATCGACCGCGAAGACTAAACACGACTCGAGACCGATAGCGAACAAGTAGCGTGAGCGAACACTGAAAAGCACCCCACAAAGGGAGGTGCAATAGAGCCTGAAATCAGTTGGCGATAGAGCGACAGAGCTCAAAAGGCCCTGCAACAAACGACACGAGTGCAAACTCGCAGTAGGACTTGCAGGGAGCCGGTGTTCTGTCGTACGTTTTGAAAAACGAACCAAGGAGTGCATCTGATTGGCAAGCCTAACCGGTTCATCCGGGCAGGCACAGGGAAACCAACATGGCCGCAGCCCTCACGGGCCAGGGCCGCCGTCTTCAAGGGCGGGGAGTCAACCGGATGCGACCCGAAACCAGATGATCTACGCGTGGGCAAGGTGAAGCGTGCCGAAAGGCACGTGGAGGCCTGCTAGGGATGGTGTCCTACAATACCCTCCCGTGACCTACGTGTAGGGGTGAAAGGCCCATCGAATCTGGCAACAGCTGGTTCCAACCGAAACATGTCGAAGCATGACCTCTGCCGAGGTAGTTCGTGGGGTAGAGCAACCGATTAGGGGCGCCGACTTCGAGAGAAGTCGGCCCCCTTGTCAAACTCCAAACCTACGAACGCCGTCGACGCAGGGAATCCGGTGTGCGGGGTAAGCCTGTGCACCAGGAGGGGAACAACCCAGAGCCGGGTTAAGGTCCCAAAGTGTAGACTAAGTGCAATCTGAAGGTGGTCTCAAGCCCTAAACAGCCGGGAGGTGAGCTTAGAAGCAGCTACCCTCTAAGAAAAGCGTAACAGCTTACCGGCCGAGGTTTGAGGCGCCCAAAATGATCGGGGCTCAAGTCTACCACCGAGACCTGGCCATGCGGATCACACCGCAACTGAGTAGGTTGGCACTCTGTTCGGATGGAAGCTCGGGCGAGAGCTCGCGTGGACCGAATAGGGACGAAAATCTTGGTCATAGTAGCAGCGTTAGTCGGGTTAGAACCCCGACGGCCTTACGAGCAAGGGTTCCTCGGCAATGCTGAACAGCCGAGGGTTAGCCGGTCCTAAGTCTCACCGCAACTCGAATGAGACAACAGGGAAACAGGTTAATATTCCTGTGCCGCTATGCAGCGAAACCGACGCCTTGGGAACCGTCAAGCCGGGCTTTCGCCCGGTCAAATCCGGGAACTTCGTGGAAGCCGTAATGGCACGAAGCGAACGAAGCCGGAAACAGCGCAAGTTGACGTTACCTAGGGCCCGTGAAAAGGGAGCATAGCGTCCGTACCGAGATCCGACACAGGTGCTCTGGCGGCGAAAGCCAAGGCCTGTCGGGAGCAACCGACGTTAGGGAATTCGGCAAGTTAGTCCCGTAAGTTCGCGATAAGGGATGCCTGCTCCGGATAGGAGCAGGTCGCAGTGACTCGGACGCTCCGACTGTCTAGTAACAACATAGGTGACCGCAAATCCGCAAGGACTCGTACGGTCACTGAATCCTGCCCAGTGCAGGTATCTGAACACCCGGTACAACGGGGCGAAGGACCTGTTAACGGCGGGGGTAACTATGACCCTCTTAAGGTAGCGTAGTACCTTGCCGCTTCAGTAGCGGCTTGCATGAATGGATCAACGAGAGCGTCACTGTCCCAACGTTGGGCCCGGTGAACTGTACGTTCCAGTGCGGAGTCTGGAGACCCCCAAGGGGAAGCGAAGACCCTATAGAGCTTTACTGCAGGCTGTCGCTGGGACACGGTCGCTGATGTGCAGCATAGGTAGGAGACGTTACACAGGTACCCGCGCTAGCGGGCCACCGAGTCAGCATTGAAATACTACCCGTCAGTGACTGTGACCCTCACTCCGGGAGGAAGACACCGGTAGCCGGGCAGTTTGACTGGGGCGGTACACGCTCGAAAAGATATCGAGCGTGCCCCAAGATTTCCTCATCCGCGTCAGAAACGCGGAACAGAGCGCAAGAGCAAAAGGAAGTCTGACAGTGTCCTCCACAACGAGGGACGCTGACGCGAAAGCGTGGTCTAGCGAACCTATCAGCCTGCTTGATGCGGGCGATAGATGACAGAAAAGCTACCTTAGGGATAACAGAGTCGTCACTCGCAAGAGCACATATCGACCGAGTGGCTTGCTACCTCGATGTCGGTTCCCTCCATCCTGCCCGTGCAGAAGCGGGCAAGGGTGAGGTTGTTCGCCTATTAAAGGAGGTCGTGAGCTGGGTTTAGACCGTCGTGAGACAG
Organism: Halorussus limi; assembly: GCF_023238205.1. Taxonomy (NCBI): domain Archaea; kingdom Methanobacteriati; phylum Methanobacteriota; class Halobacteria; order Halobacteriales; family Haladaptataceae; genus Halorussus; species Halorussus limi. The sequence continues at coordinate 3,434,980 of NZ_CP096659.1, read as the reverse complement.
GTCGGCTGCTATCTATTGGGGGTGTTACGGTATCTGACAGGAACAATCGTATAGTACGAGAGGAACTACGATTGGATGCCACTGGTGTACCGGTCGTTCGAGAGAGCGCGTGCCGGGCAGCCACGCATCACGGGGTAAGAGCTGAACGCATCTAAGCTCGAAACCCACCTGGAAAAGAGATACCATCCGAGACCACTCGTAGAAGACGAGTTCGATAGGCTCGGGATGTACGCGCCGAGGCAACGAGGCGTTCAGTCCGCGAGTACTAACAGGTCGAGCCACACACTCATCACCGCACTGCGCCCGATTGACACACACTCATCGGGTCCAGGCGCAAACTGGATTGCACACACTACATACGGTCACAACGACCATCGAATCACCGACGGTGGACCAGTATCGCGGTTCGATTCCGCGAGTCGGCGTTAAGGCGGCCACAGCGGCGGGGCGACTCCCGTACCCATCCCGAACACGGAAGATAAGCCCGCCTGCGTTTCGGCGAGTACTGGAGTGCGCGAGCCTCTGGGAAATCCGATTCGCCGCCTCCCACTCATACTCCGACCCCGTTCGGCACCGCGCCGGACGGGGTCGCTTCATTTCGAACTCAACGCTCGATAGCGGCCGCGCCGGACGGGGTCGCTTCATTTCGAACTCAACGCTCGATAGCGGCCGCGCCGGACGGGGTCGCTTCATTTCGAACTCAACGCTCGATAGCGGCCGCGCCGGAAGTCGCGGACCTCGCCCAATCGCGAAGAGAAACGAGTCGTTACCGGAGCGACGTTGGAAACGCGTCTCGGTAGCGTTCGACCAGCGTCGCGCCCAGTCGCCGCTCGACCGTCGTGAACTTGAGGCGTCGGAGCGACACCGCGTACGCGAGCAGTCCCAGTGCGGTTCCGACTACGAACGCGACGGTGTCCGGCAGCGCGAACCTGACGGTCAGCGCGACCAGTGCTAACGGTAGCCCCGCGACCAACGGCTTCGCGTGGAGGCGCGTGAACGGCTGGAGTCCTTCGAGGTAGTACAGCACCGCCACCTCCAGACCGTTGTTGATGGTCAGCATCAGCACGTAACTCCCCACCAACCCCGGGAGTCCGAACTCCGTGGTCAGCGGAATCGCCGTCACGGTCAGAAACGCGGTGATGACGACGTTGACGACGAGCAGCGCCCGCTGGTGGTCGGTCATCGTCAGCAGGATGCCGACGCTCCCCGCGGCGCAGGCGGCGTACTGCGCGACGACGAATCCCGGCAGGAGCGGTGCGTACTCGACGAACGTCGGACCGAACAGACTCATCACGGACTTTCGGTAGACCACGACCGGAATCGCGAGCCCCGTCACGCCGACCAGCACTAGCCGACTCGTCACGTGGTAGAGTCTCGCGAGCGCGTCCCGGTGGCCCTCCTCGTGGAGCGCGGCCGCGACCGGCGGGATGAACTGGTTGATGCCCAGCAGCGGCAGGCGGACCAGCGTGCCGACGAGGACGCCCACCGCGAACACGCCGCCCGCGACGCTCGACAGGAACATCGCGATGAGCGGGTAGAACCCGAGTCGCTGAGTCGTGGTGGCGAACCCGCCGACGAACAGCGGGAGGGTGAACGAGAGGTACTTCCGTCGGAGTCGCGCGGCGTCGCCGCCCCGGAGTCGGGGACGGAAGTCGCGTTCGCGGACCAGCCAGACGGCCGCGCCGACGCCCGACAGTCCCATGACGAGCAGGACGCCCGCGGCGGCGAGCGCGAGGTCGTGGAAGACGAAGGTGGCGACCGCGCCCACCCCGAGTTGGGCCGTCGGGAAGCAGACCCGGAGGGTGAGGTTCAGCGGGCCGACGGCTTCGAGACCGCGCAGCACCTCGGTCACGGTGAACAGCCAGACGCCCGCCGGGAGACCGACCGCGAAGATGCGCAGGAAGAGTTCGAACTGTGCGCCTTCGTCGGCGACTCGCGTCACCAGCGGCGCGGCGGCGAACAGCGCGACGCCGAACGCAGTGGCGACGCCGACCAGCAACAGACCCGCGAACGTGGCGAGCGCGTCGCGCTCGGCGTTCGAGTCGGCGTTCGGCAGGAACCGGCTCAGTCCGCGCCGGAAACCGAGCGTGAGTCGGAGCAGATACCGCTGGAGTCGTCGGGCCAGCGCGAACACGCCGTACGCCCCGGCGGAGAACCCGTTCGTCAGAACTGCGGTGAAGGCCAGCGTCAGTCCGCGCTGGAGGAGGATGCTCGGCACCGAGACGGTCGCGCCGTGGGCGACCCGCTCTAGCGCGTCTTCGAGGCGGGCCTCCGCCGGGTCGCGACCGGTCGCGTCGCCCGTCGGCGACTCCTCGCTCGCGCCAGAGACGTGGGAGTCAGGCACAGTCGAATCGGCGGCGTCGCTGCGAGTCGGGTCGTCCTTCGTCCGACCCGACTCGCGCCCGGCGGTCGAACCGCGCGGGTCGGTCGATTCGGAGGTCACGGTTCGACTTGCTCCAAGCGTCGAATAAATCCGCTGGTCCTACTCGTCGGCCTCCCGAATCCCGCGCCAAACCCGCCGTCAGTCAGCGGCACGTCGACGTGCCGGACGCCGAGCGGTTCGCGCGAACACCGAATTCGGTTAGGAAGCCGTCCGTTTCGGCCGCGAGACCGACGCCTCGCCCGAAGGACAATCGTTTTTCGCCCGCGTTCCGAAACACTCCCCATGAACGTACGAAAGCTTGCGGACCTCGGCCCCGACGACCGGCGGGCGCTGTTCGACCGCGACGCCGGTATCGAAGGCGTCCGCGAGGACGTGCGCGACATCGTCTCGCGCGTCCGTGAGGAGGGCGACGTGGCGGTCCGGGAGTTCTGCGAGGAGTTCGACGGCGTCTCGGTCGGCAACTTGGACATCACCGACGAGGCCGAACGCGCCTACGACGAGATAGACGACGGGATTCGGGAGGCCATCGAGACTGCCGCCGAGAACGTCCGGGAGTTCCACGAGGCCCAACTCCCCGACGACTGGCGCCGGGAGTTCGCCGACGGCCGCGAGTTGGGTCGCCGGTTCAGACCGCTCGAACGCGTCGGGGTCTACGTCCCCGGCGGGGCCGCGGCCTACCCCTCCAGCGCGCTGATGGGCGTGATTCCCGCGAAGGTGGCCGGCGTCGAGCAGGTCGCGGTGGCGACCCCGCCCGCCGAGGAGATGAACCCGGTGACGCTCGCGGCCATCCACGTCGCGGGCGCGGACGCGGTGTTCAACGTCGGCGGCGCGCAGGCGGTGGCCGCGCTTGCCTACGGCACCGAGCAGGTCGACCGGGTCCAGAAGGTCGTCGGACCGGGCAACAAGTGGGTCACGGCGGCGAAGGCCGAGGTGCAGGGCGACGTGGCCATCGACTTCCTCGCGGGACCGAGCGAGGTTCTCGTCGTCGCCGACGACACCGCTGACCCTCGACTCGTGGCCGCGGACCTCGTGGCGCAGGCCGAACACGACCCCGAGGCGTCGGTCGTGGCCGTCACCGACGACGAGGACACCGCCGAGGCTATCGCCGAAGAAGTCGAGTCGCAGGTCGAGAACCGTGAGCGCGCGGACGTCGCCCGAAAGGCCCTCGACGGCGACGAGAGCGGCGTCTTGCTCGCGCGCTCGCCCAGCGAGGCCATCCTGTTCGCCGAGGAGTACGCCGCCGAACACCTCTCGATTCAGGCCGACGACGACGAGGAGATTTTAGACCGCATCGACAGCGCCGGGAGCGTCTTCCTCGGTCCCTACACCCCGGTCGCGGCGGGCGACTACGCCAGCGGTACCAACCACGTTCTCCCGACCAACGGCGGAGCGAAGATAACGGGCGGCCTGTCGGTCGACACCTTCCTGCGAGAGACGACCGTCCAGCGACTCGACGAGGGCGCGCTCGGCGACCTCTCGGAGACGATTACGACGCTTGCGGAGGCCGAGGGGTTGGAGGCGCACGCCGAGAGCGTGCGAAAGCGATTCGAGGACTGAGGCCGGTCAGTTCGGCCGTTCGTCTTCCGGCGGTTTCGTCCGCTCGTCTCCGTCTTCGCTACTCGCGTCTCTCGTCGGTCCCCGTTCCCGAACGACGACCGTCGAGACCCGAGCGCCGTCCACGTCGGCCACGTCGAGGTAGTAGCCGTCGGTCTCGATGCGGTCGCCGACCTCCGGCGCACGCCCGAGTCGGTCCAGCACCAGTCCGCCGACGGTGTCGAACTCCGACACCTCGAAGTCGGCGTCCAGTCGCTCGTTGACCGCCGAGACGGCGACGCCGCCGTCCACGGAGAAGACCCCGTCGCTCCGCCGGTCGATGGAGGGTTCGCGGTGGTCCACGTCGAACTCGTCGCGGATGTCGCCGACGACGACCTCCACGAGGTCCTCGACGGTCACGATGCCCTCGAACGACCCCCACTCGTCGATGACCGCGGCCATCTGGCTCTGCTCGTCCTGGAACTCGGTGAGGAGGTCGTTGACGCGGCCGGTCTCCGGGATGACCGGCAGGTCGCGCGCGAGATCGCCGGCCGTGACGCTCCCGTCAGCGTCCGCAGATTCGCCCGCCCGAAGCACGTCCTTCACGTCCACGAACCCGACCGCCTGGTCGCTGTCGTCGGCGTCCACGACCGGATAGCGCGTGTGCCCGGACTCGATTATCAGTTCGCGGAGGTCCGATAGCGGGAGGTCGGACCGGACGCTCACCACGTCCGGGCGGGGAACCATCACTTCGCGGACCGAGACGTCGTCGAGGTCGAACACCCGCTCTATCATGTCGACCTCCGCCTTGTCGATGTGGCCCTGATTACCCGAACGTGTCAACACCATCAGCAGTTCCTCCTCTTCGAGGCTCTCTTCGGTCTCGGACACCGGCGGGACGCCGAGTAGTCGGGTGAAGGCGTTGGCCGTGCCGTTGAACAGGATGATGCCCGGGACGAACAGGTAATAGAAGAACTTCATCGGCGGCGCGGCCAACAGCGAGACTCGCTCGGCGCGCGCGATGGCGATGGTCTTGGGCGCGAGTTCGCCGAAGACGACGTGGAGGAACGTGATGAGGCCGAATCCCACGGCGAAGGAGACGAGGTGGACGAGATTCGTCGGCAGGAACGGTCCTATAACCGGTTCGAGGACCGCCGCCACGGCCGGTTCGCCGATCCACCCGAGGCCCAGCGACGCGATGGTGATTCCGAGTTGGGTCACCGCGAGGTAGTCGTCGAGGTTGTCGATGGCCGCCTGCAACGTGGACGCGCCCGGCGCGCCCTCCTCGACGAGCGATTCGACGGTGGTCGACCGGATGCGGACGAACGCGAACTCCGTGGCCACGAAGAAGCCGTTCAGTACCACCAGAAAGAGCGCGAGCACGATTCGCGCGGCCGAGAAGACGAGGTCTACCATCTGGCCCTCCGCGGGGGTCCAGTCGTCTGCGGGGCTCCGTCCGAAACCGGGCTCGCGGCTTCGCGTCTCATCATACTCTCACGTAGCGTTCACGATGTGATAAGAATGACCCCCGCGACCCGACGGCCCCCGAACTCGACGGCGAACTACGTCCGGAAGCTCTCGCCGCACCCGCACTCGCTGACGACGTTCGGGTTCTCGACGTGGAAGCCCGCGCCCTGCAGGCCGTCCTCGTAGTCCACGACGCTCCCCTCGATGTAGTTCATGCTCGCGGGGTCCACGAACACTCGAAGCCCGTGGTGCTCGTAGACGGTGTCGTCGTCTTCCGGTTCCTCGTCGAAGCGCATGCCGTAGGACAGGCCAGCGCAACCGCCCTGCTGGACGAACAGTCGGAGTCCCGCGATTCCGGTGTCTAATTCCTCGCTCTCGAGCAGCGCGAGGGCTTCGTCCGCGGCGCTCGCCGTCACCTCTATCTTCGGCGTGGGGTCGCCGTCGGGTGCGGTCTCGGTACTCATACCCCACCGTTGGGCGTCCGAGGTGTTAATCTTGACGCCGAGTACCGAACGCTTTCGAGACGTTCGAACGGGTTCGGTCGGGCTACTCCTCCAACTCGAAGGCGACTGTCACCTCGGCCTGATACTCGCGGTCCGGCGCGTTGGCCACCTCGACCCCGAGTTCGTCCACTTCGACCCACTTGAGATTGTCCAGCGTTCGCTCGGCGCGGTCGATGGCGTCGTCGGCGGCCGCGTCGAAACTCTCGTCGCTCGTTCCGATGAGCGTGATTTTCTTGAACACCATGGCCTCTCGCGGTACCACGTAGAGACGGATAAAGCTACACGGCCAACGGCCCGCGCGAGGCGTGCGTTCGGCGCTCGCCCGCGCGCGTGCGCCGACGCTCCGCTGGATTCGACGCCCGGACTCTCCGCCCGAGTCGCATCTGTCAGAGTCGGACCGAACTACTCCGTCCGACCCCGCCCGTCGAGGCGGTCGGTGAGCGCACCGACCACGTCCGAGAGGTAGGCCGTGCCCCAGACCGCGACGAGGACGCCCCCGACCGTGTCGAACATGAGGTCGCGTATCGTGTCCTCCAGTCCGTACTGGGTCAGGACCGAGTCGCTCCCGATAATCGAGGCCGCGCCAGCGACCGCGAACTCGATGACCTCCCAGACGACGCCGAACGCCAGGACGAACAGGAGGATGAAGACGAAGGTGAACCGCGGCGGGAAGTAGATGTCCTCGGTGTGTTCGTCGAGCGCGCGGGTCGTCGCGTAGCCGATAGCCGCCACGAGCGACGACGAGAGCGTGTGGGTCACGTTGTCCCACGCGACTCCCATCACGGTCATGCCGCTCTGGTACGGTCCGAGAGTGCCGACCGCGTGGAGGAACACCGCGGCCGTAATCCAGAGCGTGAGACCGGCGTCCATCGGGATGTCGTAGTCCCGTTCGAGCATCGCGGGGAGGAACGTGACCGCGAGCGCGATGGCCGAGTTGACCACGACGCCGACGTTCCGGCGGTAGAGTCCCGCGAGGAGGACGACGACGAGTCCGACCTCCATCGCGCGCGTCACCTGCGTCTGGCGGCGCTCGGAGATGTGGAGTCGGTCGCGGACCCTCATAGCCGCTCACCGTGTTCGTCCGGCAGGCGCGTCTCGACGCGTGCGAACCGCCTGAAGTACCACTCGAAGACGACGCCCGCCATCGCGCCGATGACGGTGGCGGCCACGAAGTCCCACATGAGTCGCGTCTCGCTCTGGAGGAACGCCGTACCCAAGTAAACGTCCGAGAGGTGCTGGACGACCGCCCAGACGCCCGCCGTCGCTATCGTGGCGACGACGACGAACAGCACCGCGAACCAGTCGGTCATCTTGACGGGCGTGAAGGCGTGTAACTCGACGGCGACGACGAGCGCCAGCGCCGCGACCGAGAGGTAGGCTGTCACCCGCGAGGCCGACGGGAGCGTCGCCACCGCCCGTCCGAGGATGGAGAGCGCCGAGAGCGCCAACACCTCCCACGGGAGCATGACGGTCCAGTCGCGCTTGGCGACCGTAGGGACAAGCGCCAGCGCTCCCACTGACGCGGTGAATCCGGCCCACAGGAGGTTGCCGTCGAGTACCTCCTCGACCGAGACCAGCGCGAGGAACGCGACGAGCGCCCACCCGATGCCGGCGTTCACGCGCTCGTCCTCCACGACTTGGTCGAGTCCGCCCGTGCGGCGTGCCATGTCGCTCCGTAGACAGCGCCCCGATATGAAAGTCGGGGTGTCGGGTCTCGGTGTAGAAGTCGGCGCGTCGAGTCTCGATACGGAAGTCAGCGCGTCGGGCCGAGTGTGGAAGCCGAGGTTCAAAACGGAACGCGGCGTGGTTCGGGGGTCGCGGCACCGCGACCCCTGACCTCTCACGCGAAGGGATAGGTCAGATAGACCAGCGTGTAGGTCAGCGCCGCGACCGAAACCGCGGTTAGCCCGGTCAGCGCCCACGTCACGGCCTCGTGGTGCTCCGCCGACAGCACCGACCGCGACCGGAGGAGGTTCGGCGCGAACCCGACTGCGCCGACCGCCAGAATCGAGAACACGAAGTGGTAGGACACGTCGAGCGTCGGCGCGGGCATCGTCACCGCCGCGAGGGCGTAGGCGGCGCCGAACGCGGCGCGGGTGTCCACGTGGGAGAGGACCCGCCGGTCGGTGGCGCGCAGGTAGACGTACCCCGCGAGCCAAATCGTCGCCAACTCGATGCCGAACACTGCGAGCAGGTTGAGCGTCGGGTCGCCGAGCAGGACGACGCGCTCGGTCAGCAGGCGGAGGTCCAGCGGGTAGAGAAACCGCGGCGGCGAACCGGTGAACAGGTCGCCGAACGGGTGGGAGAGCAGGCCGACCAGCGCCGCGGCGAGCAGTTCCCGCGGGCCGAGGTCGGTCCGGCGCGCCGCGACCGCCCCGACGGCGAGACCGGCGAGCAGGAACGCGAGCATCACGCCGCCGCCGAGCAGGCCGCTCTCGGCGACGGCGACGGCGGTCAGGCCCGCCACGAGCGCGGCCGCGAGCAGGCGAGACCACCGGGCGAGCGAGCGCGGTGTCTCGGCGTCGGCGGACTCGCGCCCCGCGACGCTGGCCGCGACCGCCGCGGCGGCGACGACGCCGACGACCAGCGAGTGGGTCACGGCGCGGTGGACGAGGTGGGAACTGTCCCAGAACGCGTCGGTCATGGTCCAGACGCCCGCGAGACCGACCTGCGCGAGGCCGACGACCGCGTAGAGCATGTCCACGTCCGGGACTGCCGCGAACGCGCCAGCCACCACGCCGAATGCGAGGGCGCGCTCGCTCGACCACCGCCGCCCCGCGACGGCGGTCGCGATTGCGAACGCGACCATCGCGTGCCCGACCATCATGGGTACGACCGTTGGCGCTCGGGCGATATAAGCGTCTCCCCGTCTGCTACGGGATGTCAATTTCCGAGCGGCGGACTCTCAACTGGCGCAGTTCGGGCTGACTCGACGCCCCGTGACGCCGATTCGTCGTCGAACGACGGAGAAGCGTCTCGGAGATGGTGACGTATTCAGTGCGAAAAACCGAGCGTCGGTCGGACGGAAACCCCCGCCCACCGCGTCGGAAAGACGGCTCGGGACGCCGCGCAAGCGGTCGCGACCGAGACTCGGCCGCCCTCGGTCGGGCAGTAGCGTCGTGCCCGCACGGGGTCGAACCAACCTCCCCCCGTTTGGTGTGACCCTCGTACGGGCTTCAGTCGTGGCCGTTCGTCGGTCGCGCCCGCGGTCCCCCGCGGGTCCGGTCGTGCCGTTTGAAATTCTCGCCCGTCGAACGCGCCCCCGTCGCGTCCGTCTGGGCGTCATCTCGTAGGCCAGACATCGGAATAAACCGAGGTGACCGTTCTATCCGTTCGCGAATCGAAACGCCGTGTTTACCCGACTGTCGCTCGTTCGGACTCGGACAACGCCGGGTTACGAGCCGACGCACCGTCCGAAACGACCGGATAATCCGATTTCCGGGGTGAAACGGTTTAAGTCATTTCGGGTAGATACCACGCGACATGGTAGAGAAACCGGACGTTGGCGAGTTGACACCGCCGGACAGGACGCTGATGGGTCCCGGGCCGAGCGAGGTCCACCCGCGGGTGCTTCGCGCGATGAGTACGCCGCTGGTCGGCCACCTCGACCCCTCGTTCATCGAAATCATGAACGAGGTCCAAGACCTCCTGCGGTACACCTTCCGGACCGACAACCAGTGGACGATTCCGGTCTCGGGCACCGGGTCGGCCGCGATGGAGGCCGCCATCGGCAACGTCGTGGAACCGGGCGACACGATGCTCGTCCCGACTAACGGCTACTTCGGCGGCCGAATGGAGGAGATGGCGACCCGCGCGGGCGGCGAAGTCGTCCACGTGGACGCGCCGTGGGGCGAACCGCTGGACCCCGCCGACGTGGCCGCGGCGATGGACGAGCATCAACCGGACGTGTTCGGGTTCGTCCACGCCGAGACCAGCACCGGCGTCCTCCAGCCGCAGGTGCCGGAACTGACCGACGTGGCCCACGACCACGACGCCATCGTCATTGCCGACACCGTCACCTCGTTAGGCGGCGTGGAACTGAAGGTCGACGAGTGGGGCATCGACGTGGCCTACTCCGGCCCCCAGAAGTGCCTCTCGTGTCCGCCGGGCGCGGCCCCGCTCACGCTCAACGACCGCGCGATGGACAAAGTCCTCTCGCGCGAGGAGGACGCCCGGTCGTGGTATCTCGACCTCTCGCTGCTCGAAGGCTACTGGGGCGACGACCGCTCGTACCACCACACCGCGCCCATCACGAACGTCTACGCGCTCCGCGAGGCGCTCCGCCTCGTCGCCGAGGAGGGAATCGAAGACCGGTGGGAGCGCCACCGCGAGAACGCCGGCGCGCTCAAGGCGGGCGTCGAGGCGATGGGCTTGGAGATGAACGCGCCCGACGACTACTGGCTCCCGAGTCTCAACGCGGTCCGGGTGCCCGACGGCGTGACGGACACCGACGTGACGAGCTACCTCCTCGACCAGTACGACCTCGAAATCGCCACCGGTCTCGGCGACTTGGAGGGCGACATCTTCCGCATCGGCTGTATGGGCTACTCCTCGCGCGCCGAGACGGTGTCGTACCTGATGGCCGCGCTCGGCGACGCGCTCTCCGAGCAGGGCGCGGACGTGGACGTGGAGGCCGGACTCGCCGCGACGGCCCGGAAACTCGGCGAGCAGTAACTGCAAAGCCCGTCCGTCGGACCGTCGGTCGGACTACGGGGAGCGTCGAAACGGTGCGCCGGGGGTCCGGCGCGAGAATCGGGACGCGTCTCAGACCGCTGGTGCCGCGCTCGGCGGTGCGCGAAGGACTTCGTAGTCGCCGCCCTCTCGGACGCCGATTATCGCCCACTCGTACTCCGGGTCTGTCCGCCGGAGTCGGTTACGGAGTTCCGAGGCATACTCGTTCCAGGTAACGAAGCATCGAAGGTCGCCGTCGTCCGGCGTCTCGTCCGAACCGGTTACGGCGCTGACGCGGACGACTCGCCACTTTCGCTCGGCGCGGAACTCCTCGCCGTCGCCGGAGACGGTGTAGCCCAACTCGTCGAAGATCGTCTTCGCTTGGTCGGTGGGCGGTGTGCTAACAGTAGCCATCCGACTGACCCTACCACGGAGTAGGTAATAAACTTTCTTGCGAGTCACCGGAGTCGAATGGTCGGGTCCCGGTGTTGCGAGGCGAACTCCTCTATCTCGTCGTTCTCGCGGAGTTCCTTGATACGCTCGCGGGCGGTCTCGTTGTCGATGCCCGCGACGGTCTGGGCCACTCGCAGCACCTTCGGTTGGGGAACGCCCCGTTCCTCGGTGACCGCCTCTCGCTGGTCGCCCTCCGCCTCGGTGACTTCGTCCTGTATCACTGCTATCACGTCGCGGATGTCGCCGCTGTCGGAAATCGACTCGTGCCAGTCGGCCGGGTAGGCGCTGAGTCGGCCGTCGCCGAGGTCGTAGAGTCGCCCGCCCTCCTCCCACTCCTCGCTGTCGGTCACTCGCTCGTCCACCGCGTCGAGGTCGACGTCGAAGTAGACGGCGTCGGCGTACGCCGCGAGCAGGTCCCGGTCGATTCCCCGACCCTCGTCTCGGTGGTGGGCCTCGATAGTCTGGACGAACTCCGGAAACGTGAGCGTCTCGCTGTGGCTGTCGAGTTCCTCGACTACCTCCTCTCGTACGTCGGTCATGGTGGACGTTAGGGAATCGCTGACAAAAGTCGAGTGGCCGCCTCACTCGTGGGCCGCGTCCCACTCGGTCGGCTTCCGGACGTTCCCGCAGACGTTGCACTCGATGCGGCCCATCGGGTCCATCGCGTTGTCGATTCGCTCGCAGTTGCCACAGAGGTAGCCGTACCGGTTCTCGCGGGCCTCGTCGCCGTAGACGACGAAGAACTGTCCCTTCGACCCGCGGTCGCCCTCCCCGCGGGCCACGTACACCGTCCGGCCGTCTGTCGTCGTGGTCGCGTCCATCGGCCACGAGTAGGCGGTCCGGGCGTTTAGGCGTACTGACCTCGTCTCGAAGGAGTCATACCGTGGCGCTCGCAACGCCGAACAAATGGCTCCCCGTCTCGTCCACTACTCCGACGTGGAGAACGTCTACGACACCCCCGAGCGCGCGGGCCGACTCGCCGGACTCCTCCGGGAGTTGGACGCCGACGACGCCGTCCTCGCGGGGTCGGGCGACAACACCTCGCCGGGCGTCCTCGCGCTGGTCGAAGACGGCGCGCAGGCCCTCGATTTGTTCGACGCCGTCGAACCGGACGTGGAGACGTTCGGCAACCACGAGTTCGACCACGGTCCGTCGGCGCTCCGGGAACTCGTCGCCGACTCGCCCCAGACGTGGGTCAGCGCCAACGTCTGGCGCGACCGCGAGTCCGGGTCGCGGTTCGGAGCGGACGCCGGGGTCGTCCCCGCGACGGTCGTGGAAGCCGACGGCGCGACCGTCGGTGTCGTCGGCGTCACGACCGCGCGAACCGGGTCGATAAACCCCGAGGCGACCGACATCGAGTTCGGCGACCCAATCGCGGCCGCCCGCGACGCGCTGGCCGACCTCGACGCGGACTACAGCGTCGTCCTCTCGCACCTCGGCCGGCGCGACGAGGAACTCGCGCGCGAAGTCGAGGCCGACGCCATCCTCGGCGGCCACGTCCCGACCGAGCGGTGCGACCGAGTGGCGGGCACCCTGCTGACCCGGCCCGGCGACGGCGGGTCGGTCGTCGTCGAAGTGGACCTCGAAACCGGCAACGGGACCCGCCACCGGGTCGCCGACGCACCGCTCCACGAGGGTGTCGCCGACGCGATGGCCGACCGACTCGCCGAGACCGGTCTGAACGACGTGGTCGGCACCGTCGCCGACCCCATCGACCGGGCGGAGACGACGCTGTTCGGCGGCGAGTCGAGACTCGGCAACTTCGTCGCCGACGCCTACCGGTGGGAGACCGGCGCCGACGTGGGACTCCAGAACAGCGGTGGCGTCCGGACCGGCGACGCCCTGAGCGGCGAGATTACCGCCGCGGACCTCGTGAGCGTCACCCCGTTCGAGGAGCGCGTGGTGGTCGCCGAAGTGCCGGGGACCGCGCTCCGTGACGCCTTCGAGTGGGCCGCGAGCCCCGGCCTCGGGTTCGCGGAACGGGGCTGGTGGCACGCGCAGGTCAGCGGTGCGACCGTCGCGTGGGACCCCGAACGCCACAGCGTCGAGTCGGTGCGGGTCGGCGGCGAACCGCTGGCCGACGACCGGACCTACTCGGTCGCGCTCTCCGACTACGTCCTCCACACCGACGACGAGTTCCCCTCGCTCCGGGAGGCTCACCGGGTCGAAACCGCCGGCGTTCAGTACGACGTGCTGGTCGAGTACGCCCGCGAGAACGGCGTCGCGCCCGAACTCGAAGGTCGAGTAACGGCGGTTACAGGCGGCACTGAAACGGGAGCGACCGAGAGGTAGAAGGGGCCGGACGGCGTGGCCCGAACCGTGACTCGCGTCGTCGTCCCCGTCAGGTATCCGCTGACCGACCACTCCGAGCGGACGCTCGCGGAGGCCATCCGCGTCGCGGAAGAGCGCGACGCGGCGCTGACCGTCCTGCACGTCAACCTCTACCATCGCGGGCGAGAGGTGTCGCGCGCCGGACTGAAACGCGCGGTCGAAGAGGAGTTCGGCCGAGTCCCCCGCGCCCGATACGTCGTCCGCGAGGGATTTCTGGTCGAGGAGACCATCCTCGAAGAGGTCGCGGCCGAGGGGGCCGACGTGGTCGTCATCGGCCACAAACAGGCCGGGCGCTGGCGGCGCATGCTCCGAAAGCTGACCTCCGACCCCGACATCGAGGGCTACCTCCGCGCGAAACTCGACGCCGAAGTCCTCACGGTCGGCGACGGAAGGTGAGTAGTCAGTCCGGCGCGTCGAACTCCTCGGGGCGGGTCCGGCGCTCGCTCTCGGTGACTTCCACGCTGGCGGTGCCGCTGGTCTCGTCGAAGACGAGATGGCTGTGAGGGTAGGCGATTTCCACGTCGGCGGCGTCGAGTTGGTCCCAGACGCGCTCCTGTATCTTCGACTCGACCCGGCCGACGTAGTAGGGGTCTTTCACCCAGTAGCGCAACTCCAGCAGGACGCCGTGGTCGGCGTAGTCCTTGATGTACGCGACGGGCGCGGAGGGGTAGCGCGCGCTCCCGATGCGGATGTCCGGACCGCCCTCGACGACCTCGTTCGTCTCGCGGGCCGCCCGCTCCAAGATTGCGCGGGCCTGCTTCAGGTCGCCCTCGTAGGTCACGAGGAGTTGGAGCGAGAGCCGCGACCGGGTGTCCTCCGCCGAGTAGTTGATGACGTCCCGGTCGCGCATGTTCGAGTTGGGAATCACGAGGAAGGTGTTTTCGAGCGTGAAAATCTTGGTGTAGCGGAGCGTGATATCCTCGACGTAGCCCCGCTGGTTCCGGTCCACGAGTTTTATCATGTCTCCGACTTCGTACGGCTGGTCGGCGAGCAGGAACAGGCCGTTGATGACGCTCCCGATGATGGGCGCGAGGACGAGACCGAGGACCGCGGAGAACACCGTGACCGACAGCAGGATGTCGCCCGCTTTGAACCCGACTTGGTTCGCGGCGACCGACGCCGCGAGGACCATCACGATGGCCCGAATCCCGCTGAGAATCGTCTTCGTCAGGCTCGGGCGTTGGAACCGCCGGGCGATGGGCCGACCCAGAAACCGTATCAGCAGTCGGCTCCCGAACCACGCGACTACGAGAATTAGCGTGGCGTCGACGTAGTTCGAACCGGGGAGGCTCCTGTAGGTTTCCAAGAGCCGGTCGATAGCCTCGGCGACCGTGACCATGACTCCAACCTTTCCCGGAGTTGGCAAAACGCTTTCGCCCGACGGAGCGAAGGTCGCTCGCGGCCCCTCGGTGGACCGCCACACTCTCGCCACCGGACAGGGCCCCGCACTGAATAGCGTCCGGGCGACCCCGAAAAGACCTAAGGACCGCTTTCGTGTACGTGTGTCCATGAGTAGAGAACCGCGCTCGATAGGCACTTCGTTCGAAATCGACGCTCACGACCTTCAAGAGACTCTCGTCGCCGGGTTCTCTCAGTCCGGGCTGGCGGGCCTGACCGCGGTGGACTACCTCGTTGACCACTTGGATTTCGAGGAAGTCGGCCACATCACGGCCGACCAACTCCCGGCCATCACGCCCTTCGAGAACGGTCAACCGCGCCACCACACCCGCGTCTTCTCCCACGAAGGCGCGGGCCTCTCGGTCCTCGTCGGCGAACTGTTCGTCCCGGCGTGGGCCGCCCAACAGTTCGGCGAGGCCGTGTTGGAGTGGACTGAGGCCGAGGGTATCGAGGAGGTTACGGTCCTCAACGGCGTCACGATTCCCCACGCGCCCGAGGAGCACGAGGTGTTCTACGTCGCCACCGACGACTACCGGGACCGCCGACTCGCCGACGTCGAGATTCCGGCGATGGGTCGCGGGTTCCTCGACGGCGTGAACGCCGAACTCGTGGCCCGCGGCATGGAGTCGGACCTCCGGACCGCGACGCTCGTGACGCCGGTCCACGCGCAGGCCCCGGACGTGGAGGCCGCGATTCGACTCCTCGACGCGACCCAACGCGTCTACGACCTCGACGTGGACACCGGACCATTGGAGGAGTTCGCCGCCGAGATACAGGGCTACTACGAGGGTCTCGCCGAACGCCTCTCGGAGCGCGCAGACGAGGGCGGCCCCGAGGACCGGATGTACATGTGAGACAACCTTTTGCCAGCGGAGGGCCGCCACATGCGGCCCGGAGCGCAGGAAAAGGTTGATCAAAAACACTGCGTCACCCCCTCAGAAGCGCCGAAGGCGCTTCTTCGAGGGTTCCTTGGTCCGCTCGTCGCGTCGCACGGCGCGAAGCGCCGCGCTACCTCCTCGCTCGCGGTCGTCTGCTGGTGTATACCATAGCTCCTTCTCGCAATTCTCGCCTCGTCTACTTCCCGCTCCGAGGGTTTATAAACGAAGCCGGGACGAACTCACGACGTGCCGACTCGCTGCGTCGTCCCTAGACTCGTTCACTCCCTCGTTTTGAGGTTCCAATACCTGCTCCTCCGGATTACCGCCGTTACTACGCAGAGGATGAAACTCGTTTTCGGAAACCGGTGCTACTCGAAACCGGATAAATCATTTACCCTTCGAGAGTATGGCTTCTCACATGAGTTCAGACGACCTCTACGCGACGTTGGAGAAGGTCGGCGACCGGTTCGACCTCGGCGAGTACGAAATCGACGCTTACCTCACAGTCCTCGAACACGGCGACCTGACCGCGAGCCAAATCGCCGACCGGACCGACATCCCGCAGCCACGAGTGTACGACACGGTTCGGAGCCTCAGCGACCGCGGACTGGTCGAACTCCGCGAGTCCCGACCGATGAAGGTCATCGCGGTGGACCCCGACGAGGCCTTCTCCGGCATCCAGTCGTCGCTGATGGACATGGTCTCGGAACTCGAAGCCCGCTACACCGCGCCCGCCCGAGAGACCGAGGCGGTCTCGCTGGTCAAGTCGCGCTCGACCATCCTCAGGTACCTCGAAGAGGTCATCACCGAGGCCGAGTTCGAAATCGCGCTCTCGCTGACCCCGGACCTGCTGGAGCGGTTCAGCGACGAGTTGAGCACCGCCGTCGATTCTGGCGTCAGCGTCGAACTGCTGGTCACGCCCGCCTCGGAAGCGCCCGACCCCGCGAAGTTCGACTACCTCGACGTGGCGACCACCGCCCGCGCCCGCCGGGGCATCACCACGCCGGTCATCGCGGTCGCCGACGGCGAGTACTCCATCTACGCCACGCAGGACGCCCTGCGGGACGACGAGGACCGCTACGGCGTCATCTTCAACCGTTCGGCGCTGGGCTTTCTCGTCTCCGGGTTCTTCGGCACCGTCCTCTGGACCACCGCCGAGCGCACCCTCGCGACCGACGGCGAGGACCGCCCGTTCCCCCGCCGGTACGCCTCCATCCGTCGCTGCGTGAAGGAGTTGCAGGAACTCGACGGCGACTTCTACGCCACCATCGAGGGCCGGGACATCGAGACCGGTTCCTCACGCGTCGTGGAGGGCGAGGTCGTCGGCTTCTCGTTCGAGGCGGGCGAGCGCGTCGCCGGGATGAAGATAGAGACCGACGACGGCGTGGTCACGGTCGGCGGACAGGTCGCCGCCCTGGAGGACGTCGAAGCCCACGAAATCCGAATCGGTCGGAACAGTCCGCCCGCGCGGTAACTACGCCACGCTTCTTCGGCCGCTACTCGAAAGTGTAGAGTCGCGCGCCGCAGTCGGCACACGCCAGCACGTCGTCGGGGGCGTCGGGCCGCGTCCCGCCCGGCCCTCCACAGCAGTCCGTCTCGGTGGTCTCCTCGACCGGTCCGTCGCAGACCGGACACGCCTGCAGGAGCGTCCGGAGCGGCGCGGCGGCCTGTGCCCGGCGCGTCGCGGGAAGGTCGGTCTCGTCGGCCAGCGCCCGGACCGCCGCGGCTTCCGCGAGTGCGACCGGCCGAGTCAGCCAACTCTCGTTCGCGGGGTCGTCGCTCCCGTCGGAGACCACGAACCAACGCCGGTCGTCGCCGGCCCAACCGTTGGACTCCACCACGTCCACGACCGCGCCGTCGGGTCCGGCTTCCCGGAGCGCGGCCGCGAGTCCGTCGTCGTCTCGCGCCCGAAGGGTCTCCATCTCCGCGCGCCACGCGTCCCGAAACTCCTCGTCGAGTGCGACCGACCGGTCGTCGGCGACGACCACGCCGCGGTCGAGGAGCGCCGACAGGACCGCCTCTCCGGCGTCCTCGGCGTCGGTCTCGTCGCCCAGCGACCCCGAGGCGTCGGGGGCGGCCGGAGCGTCCGGCGGGTCATCTGTTCCCGTGCGGTCGGACGCGTCGGGCGTGCCGGACTCCCCGAGCGTCCGAGACGCGCCGATCGGTGTCGGGTCGCCGTGACCGAAGGGGTCGCCCGGGAGCCACGAGACCAGTCGCGGCGCGAACCGCGGCGTGAAGGGAACCAGATACCCGCGGACCGCGATGGCCGCCGCGCCAACGCCCCCGAGAACGGCCGCGAGCGACCGCGAGCGGCGGCGCGCGACGAACGCGGCCGCGACGAGCAGTAATACGACGTTGACGACGGTGCAGGGCCAGCACCGTCGGTCGCCGGTGTGCGAGGGGTCTCGAAGTCTGTCGTAGAGGGAGTCCATGTCCGACGTATCGGTGTCGAGGGGCTTCGGTTTTCCGGACGCGCGTCTCTCCGGACCGTTTCGCCGCTCCCCGTACCGTTTTACACCCGGTCGCCGTAGCGGCGTGCGTGCCAGAGACAGACATGGAGTACACGACGCTCGGCGACACGGGCCTCGAAGTCTCGCGGTTCTGCCTCGGTTGCATGAACTTCGGGAGCGACCGCGAGTGGATGATAAACGACGAGGACAAGAGCCACGAGATAATCGACCGCGCCATCGACCTCGGTATCAACTTCCTCGACACAGCGAACGTCTACTCCCACGGCGAGAGCGAGGACATCGTGGGCGACGCCATCGCGGAGTACGACCGCGAGGAACTGGTGATTGCGACGAAGGTGTACGGTTTGATGGGCGAGGGACCGAACAAGCAGGGCCTCTCGCGCAAGCACGTCTTGGACCAAGTCGAGGGGAGTCTGGAGCGACTCGACACCGACTACATCGACCTCTACCAGATTCACCGGTGGGACGACTCGACGCCCATCGAGGAGACCCTCCACGCGCTCGACCACCTCGTCGAGACCGGGAAGGTCCGGTACATCGGTGCCTCCACCATGGCGGCGTGGCAGTTCACGAAGGCGCTCTACGAGAGCGACCTGAACGACTACGCCCGCTTTTCCTGCATGCAGCCCCAGTACAACCTCGTGGATCGCCAAGAGGAGGAGAACGTCCTGCCGGTCTGTGCCGACCAAGGCGTCGGCGTCATCCCGTGGAGCCCGCTCGGAGGCGGATTCCTGACCGGGAAGTACGACCGCGAGGACGACCCCGACGAGGGGCGGGCCGCGACCGACGAACACACCCACGAGCGGTTCACCGAGGAGAACTGGCAGGTGCTGGACGCGGTCCGGGACGTCGCCGACGGGAAGGACGCGACGCCCGCGCAGGTCAGTCTCGCGTGGTTGCTCCACAAAGACGTGGTGGACGCGCCGATTATCGGGCCGCGGAGCATCGACCACCTCGAAGAGAACGTCGCCGCCCTCGACGTCACCCTCGACGACTCGGAAATCGAGCGACTCGAAGCGCCCTTAGAGCCCGCTTGGTCTCGCGTTATCGCCGACCTATAGCCACGGAATCCTCGCAGTGGCTGTCCCGGTCCGCGGGAACCGGTCCCGTTGGCCGGTCACTGCTCACTCAATCTGACGTGTCGTCTGTGTTACGGCGCGGACGTCGAACCACGCCACGGAAACCCGAGCTTACTGTCGGAATTACACAACTACAACCGTAGTTACTATCACAAGGATATAAATGGTGAAACGTGGTCATTCGCTGTGGAATGGTTGACAGCAGTTCACACGAGTCCGACGGTCGGGACGGGAGTGTCTCACGCCGGAACTTCGTGCGGGCGGTGGGGGCATCGGGAGCGGCGGCGGGACTCGCCGGTTGCATCGGCGGGGGTGACCCTGAGAGCGCCGACACCAGCGGTACGGTCGGGAACGTCGACAATCAGGGCCAGAAGACGACGCTCCAGTGGGCCACCGACCCCGACTTTCAGGGGGCGACGTGGAACAAGGAACTACAGCCGATTCTGTACAACAACGGTCTCTCGAAGGACATCGAGGTGAACGTCCTCGCGGGTCCGTCGGTGACTGACAACCGCCGAGCGCAGTACCAGCAGTGGCTCTCGGCGGGACGCTCGAAGCCCGACATTCTGTACATGGACAGCGGGTGGACGATTCCGTTCGTCGTCCGGAACCAGCTGATGAACCTGAGTCAGGCCGGGAACTTCCCGAAGAGTCGCATCCAGCGGGTCGAGAACCAGTACTTCGACGCGAGCGTCTCGACGGCAAAGGGGCCGAACGGCGACCTCTACGCGGTGCCCCTGTTCCCGGACTTCCCGACGATGCAGTACAACCAGAACTACCTGAAGAGCGCCGGGTTCGGCCAGTCGGACTTCGACAAGTGGGCGACCGACTCGATGACGTGGCAGAAGTTCTCGCAGGTGACCAAGCAGGCGATGAACAGCAACGACGTCCAGTACGGCTACACCTTCCAAGCGAGCGCCTACGAGGGCCTGTCGTGCTGTGACTTCAACGAGTTCATGTCGAGTTGGGGCGGAGCGTACTTCGGCAACCCCGAGAAGTACCTCTTCGGCCCGGTGGGCGACCGACCCATCACCGTGGACGAACAGCAGGTCATCAACGCCATCAAGATGGTCCGGACGTTCATCCACGGCTCGAACGCCAACAACACCCTGAACAAGTATCAGGGGAACATCGCGCCCGCGGCGGTGATGCAGTGGACCGAGGAGCCGTCTCGGAAACCGTTCACGAACGGCGACGCCATCATGCACCGCAACTGGCCGTACGCCATCAACATCAGCGGCTCCGAGGAGAACCTCGGAAAGGACCTCGGTGTGATGCCGATTCCGTACGCCAAGACGCCGAAGCAGGCGAAGTACCCGATGACGGGCGGTCCGGTCGCGGCGCTCGGCGGGTGGCACAACGCGGTCAATCCCAACTCCAACAACAAGGAGGCGGCGGTCGAGGTGCTGAAAGCGATGATGAGCGACGAGTTCAAGTACAAGCTCTTCGAGGTGCTGGGCTTCCTGCCGCCGGAACCGAAGCTGTTGACCACCAACCGGGCCAAGGAGGTGCCCGTCATGGGCCGATACCTCGAATCGCTCCGGGTCGCTGGCGAGAACGCGATTCCGCGGCCGGTCACGCCGGTCTGGCCCGCCGAGTCGTCGAAGATTGCCCAGCAGGTCAACGGCGCGTTCAGCAAGGGCGGCAAGCCCAAGCAGGCGATGACCCAGCTCAAGGCCCAGCTCGAAGCCATCGAAAGCAGCGCATAGACAGAGAGAAGCCAAACCCTACACGCCTTTTATGTCAACAACTGACGAAGGGGTTCGCGAATCGAAGCGGTCGGGACCGTACGTCGCGGCAGTGCGCTGGATGGAGAACCTGAGCGACACGCAGTTCGCGTACCTGCTGTTGACGCCTGTACTGCTGTTGCTCGGTCTCATCGCGTTCTGGCCGCTGTTGAGTACGTTCCGCATGTCGCTGTTCGCCGACAACCTCGTCGGGAGCGAGGCGCTCGGGGAGTTCGTCGGACTCCAGAACTACGTCGCGCTGTTGACCGGTGAGCGCGACGCGCTGTTGGTCAGGCCGTTCTTCGACCCGGCGACTCCGTTCAAGAGCGCGCTGACGGTGACGCTCATCTTCACCGTCACCAGCGTCTTCTTCGAGACGGTGGTCGGGTTCGGGCAGGCGCTGGTCCTCGACCAGGACTTCCGGGGCCGACGGTGGATTCGGGTCGCCATCATCATCCCGTGGGCGGTGCCCATCGTGATTCAGGGGATGATTTTCTTCCTGCTGTTCCAACCCAACATCGGGTTCCTCGTGGACCCGCTCCAGAATCTGGGCATCTTCAGCGAGACGCCGCTGTCGAACTCGGTGGACTCGCTCATCATCCTCATCGTCGCGGACGTGTGGAAGACTTCGGCGTTCATGGCGCTCATCATCCTCGCGGGACTCCAGAGCGTCGACCGGAGTCTCTACGACGTGGGGAGAGTCGCCGGAGCCACGAAGTACCAGCAGTTCAGGATGATTACGCTGCCGCTGGTCCTGCCGTCGGTGCTGGTCGCGATGCTGTTCCGCACCATCGGCGCGATGCGAATCTACGGCCTCATCGAGACGGTCGTCGGCTGTAACACGGTGCCGTCGCTGTCGTGTCTCGTCGTGACGACCTTCCGCGGGTCGCGCATGTACGGGACCTCTGCGGCCATCGCGTTCATCACCGCGGGCCTCATCGGCATCGTGGTCTCGGTGTACATCGTCAAGTACGCGGATACGGAGACTGGGGGATAACGATGGCTACTGAAACTGATTCCAACCAAGGCGCGTTCTCTCGGTGGGCAGACTCGGCGATACAGAATCCCGGGAAGGTGTATCGGGCGATGTTCTACGTCGCCATGCTGTTCTTCCTGTTCACGACGCTGTTCCCGTTCTACTGGCTGCTGGTGCTGGCGCTCACGCCGAACGAGGCTATCACCAGCTTCGGCTTCCCGCCGGTGCCTCACGGGTTCAACCCCGAGGCGTTCGTGAACGTGTTCACGACGGTGCCGTTCCACATCTACATGTTCAACAGCTTCGTGCTGGGCATCGCCACGACGGCCATCGTGCTGGTACTGGCGAGTCTGGCGGGCTACGTGTTCGGCAGGCTCGAATTCCCGGGCAAGGGACCGCTGATGCTGCTGATACTGGCGGTGTCGTACTTCCCGCCGGCGGCGTTCATCATCCCGCTGTTCCGGCTGTTCACGGGGAACGTCTCGCTGCTGGGAGTGTCGAGTCCGAACCTGTTCAACACGCCGTTCGCCATGATACTCCCGTTCAGCGCGCTGTTCATGCCGCTGTCGATATTCATCCTGTCGACGTTCTACGGGCAGATTCCGGACGGGTTGGAGGACGCGGCGCGCATCGAGGGGACGACGCGACTCGGGGCGCTGTTCCGAGTCATCATGCCGCTGTCGGCACCCGGAGTGGCGACGGCGGGCGTGCTGACGTTCATCTCGGTGTACAACGAGTTCTTCTTCTCGTTCCTGATGACCTCGGGGGAGGCCCAGAGTTGGGCGCCCATCGTCTGGGGCATCCTGAGCTATCAGGGTCAGTACACGCAACTGTACAACCTCATGGCGGCCGCGAGCATCGTCGGGGTCCTGCCCGTCGCCATTCTCGTGGTCGTGGCACAGGAGAAAATCGTCAGCGGACTCACCGCAGGAGCGCTCAAGGAGTGATACACAATGGGTAAAGTCATCTTGGACGACGTCACGAAACGCTACGCCGACGTAACGGCGGTAGACAACATGAACCTCGACATCGAGGACGGCGAGTTCGTCACGCTGGTCGGTCCGTCGGGGTGTGGCAAGTCGACCACGCTGGAGACCATCGCGGGGCTGACCATGCCCACGTCCGGCACCATCACCATCGCGGAGCGGGACGTGACGAACCTGCCACCGAAGGACAGGGGAATCGCGATGGTGTTCCAGAACATCGCGCTGTTCCCCCACATGGACGTCTACGACAACATCAGCTTCGGACTCCGACTTCGGGACTACCCGAAAGAGGAGATAGACCGCCGGGTCGAACGCGCCTCCGACATCGTCCAGTTGGAGGGGATGTTGGACCGTATGCCCGACGAGATGTCGGGCGGGCAGCGCCAGCGAGTCGCGATTGCACGGGCAATCGTCCGGGAACCAGAGGTGTTCCTGATGGACGAACCGCTGGCGAACCTCGACGCCAAACTCCGCGTCCACATGCGGACGGAACTCCAGCGCCTCCACAAGGAACTGGACACCACCATCATCTACGTCACTCACGACCAGGCCGAGGCGATGACGATGTCCGACCGCATCGCCATCATCGACGGCGGCGAACTCCAGCAAATCGACCCGCCGCTGGTCTGCTACAACGAACCCCAGAACCTGTTCGTCGCCGGCTTCATCGGGTCGCCCTCGATGAACTTCGTCGAGGGGGAAGTCACCGCGAGCGGTCTCACGACCCCCGACTTCGACGTGGACTTCGACATCACGCAGATGTCGGGCGTTACCGAGGGCGACCACCTGACGCTCGGCGTCCGCCCCGAGGACGTCTACCTCCGGGAGATGAGCGAAGGGGTCGCCAACCCGACCCAACCCATCCCGGCCCAGACCGACGTGCTGGAGCCGATGGGCGACGAGATATTCGTCTACCTGCTGACCGGCGACGCTGCCGACGTGCAGATGGATATCGAAGGCGAAACGGCCGAGGCGCCCCAGAACCAGTTGCTGATGAGCATCGACCCCTCCTCGGACATCGAGAGCGACGAGAGCGTGGAGGTCGTCCTCGACCGCGAGCGAGTCCACCTCTTCGACACCGAGACCGGCGACGCCATCAGCCACAGCCTCGAATTCGCGGCCGTCGAACCGAGCGCGACCGAGACCGAGGCGGAGGGTGACGACTGATGGTCACGACGCTCGGATGGCTCTACCTCGTCGGCGGGACGGTCCTGTTCTTCTTCTGGGCGTACGGCATCGTGTCGTTCGCGCTCGACTGCAAGAACAAGTTCCTGCCCGCGATTCGGACGTTGCTCGCCAACCGCCGGCGGAGAGCGGAGGAGTCCGAGCGCGAGAGCGAACGCGAGGAGACCGAACAGCAGTTGTACTGACGGCGGGCGAGCAGACGGTCGTGACGGGGACTGACGTGTCCGAAAACGTTACGTTTCCGGTCGTTGATGGACCGCCGAACAGAAAAACCTAACAACGATTCACGGTTGCCTACGACTAGTAATTATGTCTAGTACGAATGTGCCGGTTCAAGTCGGCTTCGTCGGGTTGGGGAACATCGGTCACTACCACGCCGACCGAATCGTGGACTTAGACGGCGTCGAAATCGTCGGCGGCGTCGACATCAACCCGGACGCGCGGGCCCGGTTCGCCGAGAAGTACGGCGTCGAGTCGTTCGAGAGCTACGAGGACCTCTACAGCGCGGCCGTGGACGCCGTCGTCGTCACGACGCCCAACAAGTTCCACGAGGAGTACGCGGTCGCCGCCCTCCGAAGCGGTCTCGACGTTCTGCTCGAAAAGCCCCTCGCCCACTCGCTGGAGTCCGCCGAGCGAATCGCGGAGGCGGCCCACAACGCCGACGGTTTCTGCATGGTCGGGTTCCACAACCGGTTCCGGAACCCCATCGAGGTCGTGAAGGCGTATCAGGAGGAGGGCCGGTTCGGCCAGACCCGCCACGTCGAGGCAAACTTCATCCGACGGCGAGGGATTCCGGGCCGCGGGTCGTGGTTCACCAACAGCGAAATCGCGGGCGGCGGCGCGCTCATCGACATCGGGGTCCACGCCATCGACCTCTCGCTGCACTTCCACGACTTCCCGAAGGTTCAGGAGGTGTCGGGCACGATTCGCTCGCAGTTCGGGTCGCGCGACGACTACGCCTACCTCGAGATGTGGGGCGAGGACGCTCAGTCGGGCGAGTTCTCGGTGGACGACTCGGTCAGCGCGTTCATCCGGTGTGAGGGCGGCAAGACCATAGCACTCGAAGTCGCGTGGGCCGCCAACCGGTCGCCGAACGAGGAGTACATCGTCCGGGGAACCGAGGCGGGCGCGACCTTCGACAAGGGCGACGACACTCTCACCCTCCACGAGACGGGCCGGCAGGGCACCGACCACTTCTCGGACTCCGACATCCAGACCCGCCACGAGGACCCCCACAAGGCCGAACAGCGCGTCTTCTTCGACGCGGTCCGCGACGGCGTTGCCCCGGCCCGGAACACGGTCGAGCAGGCGCTGGAGGTCCAGCGCATCATCGACGCCATCTACCGCTCGCACGACGAACAGCGCGCGATTCGGTTGGAGTAGGTCACGACGGTTCCCCAGCGCGTTTACGCGTTCTCTCGACGGTTTCTCCCTTCTCGCTCGTCGCTCGCGAACTCCGATGGCGGGATAGTAATCGGCGTTACCACGCGGTGTTTGTCGTAGCCGTTTCTAACAGCGGGATACTGCTCCTAATGCGAGCGAGTAACTAAACCTTCGGCGAGCGTGGGGGTCCGCGTGTCCGAAACGCCCACCGACGACCGACGCGCCGACGAACTCGACTCGGACGCGCAGGCGCTTCTCGACCAACTGGTCGAAGCGGACGCGCCCGACATCAGCCACTTGTCGCCCGAGCAGACCCGAGCGGTTCTGGGAGACCTGTTCACGCCGGCGGTCGACCCCGAGGAAATCGCCGCGGTGGACGAGCGCAAAGTCCGGGCCGACGCGCGGGACGTTCGCGTCCGAATCTACGACCCGGCCCCGGGCGAGCAGCGCCCGGCCGTCGTCTACTTCCACGGCGGTGGCTGGGTCGCCGGAAATCTCGACACGCACGACGGCGTCGCTCGCTCGCTGGCGAACGAGGCCGACTGCGTCGTCGTCTCCGTCGATTACCGCAAAGCCCCCGAACACCCGTTCCCCGCCGCGGTGGAGGACGCCTACCTCGCTACGAAGTGGGTCGCCGACAACGCCGACGAAATCGGGGCCGGCGGAGGGTTAGCGGTGGCGGGCGAGAGCGCGGGCGGCACTCTCGCGACCGTGGTCTCCCAGATGGCCGTCGAGAAACAGGCCGGCACGCCGGACATCGACCATCAGGTGCTGTTCTACCCGGTCACCGACCACTCGTTCGACACGCCGTCGTACGAAGAGAACGCCGACGGCTTCTTCCTGACCGCGCGGGCGATGGTGTGGTTCTGGAACCACTACCTCCGCGACGACATCGACGGCGCGAACCTCCGAGCGTCGCCGCTCCGCGCGCCCGAGCGAACGCTCTCGGAACTCCCGCCGGCGACCGTGTTTACCTGCGGGTACGACCCCCTGCGCGACGACGGATTCGCCTACGCCGACGCGCTCGACGACGCGGGCGTGCCTGTCGAACACACCAACTACGACGACATGATTCACGACTTCGCCAACATGCGCCGGCTTTCCGACCCGTTCCCGAACGTCGATGCGGCCGAGGACGTGCGCGAGCGTGCCGGCGAAGCGTTGCGAGACGCCTTCGAGTAGCGCCGACCGAGCGTAACGCGATTCGGACCCGCCGAAACCCTCCGCTCCGTAACGGGCGACTTCAGTCGGGACGCGCCTCGTCCGGCATCTCGACGTGATTCGAGAGGCAACACAAATACGTGTGAGGGGAATATGGAGAATTCTTAGACAATTAAAGAGGTTGCTATCTCCAGCCGAATCACCACGGTCCGACCGCCCCCGTCTCGGCGGCGAAGACGGCGACCTCGTGGGCTAGCGAGAGGCTGAGGTACGCGAGCGCGGGCACCGCCAACGAGTCGGTCCGCCCGTAGACGAGGGCGGCGAGTCCGAGGACGACCAGTTGCGTCCCCGCGAACAGCGCGCCGGCGACCGAACCAATCGCGGCCACCGCCGAGAGGAGCGTCGCGCCGACGACGGCCAGCGCGGGAACCGCCGCGAGGTACGGAACCCACCGGCGCTCGGCGCGGTCGGTCGCGTACAGCGCGACCCCGCCCGCGAGAGCGAACAGCACCGCCCCGGCGATTCGCCCGCCGTCGGGGAACGGCGAGAGTCCGGTCCCGCCCTGAGTCCCAACCAGCAGGAAGGCGGTCGTCGCGGTCGTCAGCGTCGCGGCGGCGTCGCCGCCGACGGCGCGCTCGAAACTCCCCTGCACGAGGACCTGACACAGCAACAGATAGCTCGGCACTCCGACGAACAGACCCAGTCCGGTGACGACGAGGACCGGGCCGAGGGCAACGTCCGGCGCGTAACTCGTCCGCGCCAGCGACCCGTACGACGCGCCGGTCGCGTCGCCGACCAGCGCGGTGAGCGCGACCAGCGACGCCGGAACGGCGAGCGCCGCGGCGACCGCCGGGAGGTCGTCGCGGGTCGGCCGCGCCAATCGGACCTCGATGCCGCGCCGCCTCGCGTACGCCCCGACGAGCAGGCCGAGTCCGAGGAGCGTCGCGGTGCCGTGGAGCAGTCCGTCGACCAGCAGACCGCCGGGCAGCGCGACGAGGTCGCGGAGTCGTGACGACGCGGCGGCGACGACGCGAAACGCGACGTAGAATCCGGTCGCCGCGCCGACGGCGAGGACGAACTCGAACGCCAGCGGTCGCTCCTCGGGGTCGAGAGGGAACGTCGAGCGGGAGGTGGACATGCCGTTCACTGGTCAATCTGGTGTAATAAATCTTCGCCGGGGCGTCCGCTGGCTCGGTCTTCCGCCGCCGAAAGCGCAACCCGGAAAACGCGGTGGGTCGAACGACCGCGCATGTACGAGGTCGAAGTGAAGGTCCGCGCCGACCACGCCAGCGTCCGCGAACGCCTCGCCGACCGCGGGGCCGAACGGGTGAACGCGGTCGAACAGGAGGACGTCTACTACGACGCGCCCCACCGCGAGTTCGCCGAGACCGACGAGGCCCTGCGGGTTCGCCGGGAGCGCCCGACCGACGCCGAACCGTTCGCGGAACTCACCTACAAGGGGCCGCTCGTGGAGGCCGAGTCGAAGACCCGCCGGGAGATAGAGACCGAAGTCGCCGAGGGCGAGGCCGCGGGTGACATCCTCTCGGCGCTCGGGTTCGACCCCGCCGCGACCGTCCGGAAGGAACGCGAGCGGTTCGCGCTCGACGGCTACACCGTCACCCTCGACAGCGTCGAGGGGCTCGGCGAGTTCGTGGAGGTCGAGACCGAGGTGGACGACGAAGGGTCGGTCGAGGCGGCCCGCGAGGCGGCCTTCGACGTGTTGAGAGACCTCGGTCTCGACCCCGACGCCCAGATTCGGACCTCGTATCTGGGTCTCCTGCTGGAGACCGAGTCGGAGGAGTAATCGCCGCGCTCTCGAAGCGTTCCTCCGGAGCGGCGGGGCGCGGAGACGCCGGGCAATTCTTGCGGCGAGCGGTATCGGGCGCGTTTCCGCACGTCGCGCGTCCTCGCTCCGGAATACCAGAAGCACCGTCGGACCGACGGATAACCTCGGGTTATCCCGCACGCGCATTTTCTTTTCGCAAGTTATAGAATCCGCGACCGGATAGGGTGGGGTAATGACCGACCGAAATATCCAGGTCGAACCTATCGACCGCCCCGCAGTCGAGGACCAGGAGATAGAAATCGTCGAGCGAAAAGGGCTTGGCCACCCCGACTCCATCAGCGACGGCATCGCCGAACGCGTCTCGCAGGCGCTCGCGAACGCCTACCTCGACCGAGTCGGGAAGGTCCTCCACTACAACACCGACGAGACCCAACTCGTCGCCGGCCGCTCGAACCCCCAGTTCGGCGGCGGCGAGATGATAGAACCCATCTACCTCCTCATCGTCGGCCGCGCGACCAAGGAGTACGGCGACCAGACGATTCCGACCGAGACCATCGCGCTCGAAGCGGCCCGCGACTACCTCGGCGAGAACTTCCCCGAACTGGAGTTCGGCACCGACATCATCGTGGACGTGAAGTTGGGCGAGGGCAGCGGCGACCTCAAAGAGGTCTTCGGCGAGGAGGGCGTCACGGTCCCGATGGCCAACGACACGAGTTTCGGCGTCGGCCACGCGCCGCTGACCGAGACCGAACAGATAGTGCTGAACGCCGAGCGACGACTCAACGGTGAGTTCGCCGACGACCACCCCGCCTTGGGACAGGACATCAAACTCATGGGCAAGCGCGAGGGCGACGACATCGACATCACCGTCGCCGCCGCGATGATAGACCGGTACGTCGAGGACCGGGCCGACTACGACGATACTGTCGAGAGCGTCCGGGAGTTCGTCCGCGACGTGGCCCACGAGTACACCGACCGGAACGTGAGCGTCTACGTCAACACCGCCGACGGCGACGGCGACGACGAGGAGAGCGTCTACCTCACCACGACCGGCACCAGCGCCGAGATGGGCGACGACGGCTCCGTCGGCCGGGGCAATCGTTCGAACGGCCTCATCACGCCCAACCGCTCGATGTCGATGGAGGCGACCTCTGGCAAGAACCCCGTCAACCACATCGGGAAGATTTACAACCTGCTCGGGACCGAAATCGCCGAGTCGGTCGTCGCCGAGGTGGACGGCATCCGTGACCTCCGGATTCGCCTGCTCAGCCAAATCGGTCGGCCCATCGACCAACCGCACGTCGCCGACGCCGAGGTCGTCACCGAGGACGGCGTCGCCATCGCGGACATCGAGGACGACGTGACCGAAATCATCGACCGCGAACTCGCCGACGTGACCTCCATCACTCAGCGGGTCATCGACGGCGAACTCTCGACGTTTTGACCGACCACTCGCGCTCGGACTCTCCTTCGACTCTCTGACCGCGAACTGCGCCGACACCTCTCACTCGACCCTTCCGTCGGTGCGGCGTTTCGGGGTCGGTTGCCTGCCTCGCTTCGCTCGGCAGTTTTCCGGCCACCACTTCGAGGCGGTTTGCCTGCCTCGCTTCGCTCGGCAGTTTTCCCGCCTCGCAACCGAAGCCCGTTTATTCCCGTCACGACTACCCCAGTCCATGCGACAACCGGGAGCCGACACCGTCCTCGTTCGCCACGCCGACGTGGGCGTCAAGAGCGGGAAGGTCCAAGCCGAGATGGAGCGACGGCTCCGGGACAACATCGAAGCCATCGTCCGCGACCGGGGCATCGACGCCGAGGTCGAGCGCCGCTGGTCGCGCATCCTGCTCCACGCCGACGCCGACGAAATCGACGCCGCGACCGACGCGGCGGCCGACACCTTCGGCGTCCGTTCGGCGAGTCCCGCGGCAGTCGTTCCGCCCGAGAAGGGACCCATCGTGGACGCACTGGCCCGGAGCGCCGAGGCGAACGCCGACGCGGCGGGCGACACCTTCGCGGTTCGCGCCCGGCGGGCCGGCAACGCGGACGCCCACCCGTTCACGAGCGAGGACTTGGAGCGGGAGGGCGGCGCGACGGTGTTCGACGCGCTGGAGGACCCCGAGGTCGACCTGACCGACCCCGACACGACGTTCTCCGTGGAGTGCCGCGAGGACGAGGCGTTCGTCTTCACCGAGAAGCGGCCCGGCCCCGGCGGTCTCCCGCTCGGAAGCCAAGCGAAGGTCGTCGCGCTGGTCAGCGGCGGCATCGACTCGCCGGTCGCGGCGTGGGAAGTCATGAAGCGCGGGGCACCCATCGTCCCGGTCTACCTCGAACTCGGCGACTACGGCGGGCCGGACCACGAGGCGCGAGCGATGGAGACGGTCCGGCGACTCGCCGACTACGCGCCGAACTTCGACATGAGCGTCCGGAAAGTCCCGGCGGGCGACGTGATGGACCTGCTGGCCGAGGAAGTCGGCCCGGCCCGGATGTTGGTCTACCGGCGGTTCATGTACCGCGTGGCCGAACACGTCGCCCGGGAGGCGGACGCCACGGGC
This sequence comes from Halorussus limi, assembly GCF_023238205.1. Classification (NCBI taxonomy): domain Archaea; kingdom Methanobacteriati; phylum Methanobacteriota; class Halobacteria; order Halobacteriales; family Haladaptataceae; genus Halorussus; species Halorussus limi. Next base: position 3,404,060 of record NZ_CP096659.1, on the reverse strand, counting down.
ATCGTCACCGGCGAGGCCATCGGCCAGAAATCCTCCCAGACCGCACGGAATCTGGGCGCGACGAGTCAGGCCGCCGACCTGCCGATTCACCGGCCCCTGCTGACGATGGACAAGTCCGATATCACCGAACGCGCCCGAGACATCGGCACGTTCCGCGACTCCACGATTCCGGCGGGGTGCAATCGCATCGCGCCGGACTACCCGGAGACTAACGCCACGCTCGAAATCGTGGAGAACGCCGAACCCGACGACCTCTTCGAGCGCGCCGCGGAGGCGGCCCGGAACGCGACGGTCGTGGACATCTGAACCACCGAGAGACGACGAAACCGTTTTGACCGCGCCGGTCGCCCGTCCGGTCGGGGGAGGGAAATGAGACACTACACCAGACGGCGTGTTCTCGCGGCGCTCGGAGGCGGCGTTGCCGGGCCGTCGGCGCTCCGACGAAATTCGGGCGGCGAGACTTTCGGCGCGTGGCTGACCGGGGATAGCGAGGTCCCGCCGGTAGAGACCGACGCTTTCGGTTTCGCGGGTTTTCGGCTCCCGCCGGACGAGTCGCACATCGACTACTGGCTAATCGCGGCGAACATCGAGAACGTCGAGGAGTCGCACGTCCACAAGGGACCGCCCGACCTGAACGGCAACGTCGTGGCGTACCTGTTCGGTCCGGCACGCGACCCCGTGACGAGGACCGGCCTGCTCGCGTCCGGACGACTGACCGACGACGGGATGATATGGCCGCTGACCGACGTCGCCGACATGGTCGAACAGATGCGCGCGGAGAACGTCTACGTGAACGTCCACACCACCGCGCATCCCGAAGGCGAGATTCGAGGACAAATCCGGCCACTCGACGGCTGAGTCCTCGTCTCGGAACGAAATCGCTTTACGACGGTGGTCCCTTCGACCACGTGTGACTCGGGTCTGTCTCGTCGGGTCCGACGGCGTGGACCTCCGCACCGAACTCGTCTCGCGCGAGACCGCTCGCGAGGCGCTGGCGACCTACGACCTCCGGGAGCAGTACCGCAACTCGCTGGCGCTCGACACCATCAGCCTCGGGTCGGCAGTCGCCCTGCTGGGCGACCTGAACTGGTATCTCGTTCGGTTCACCGACGACGCGCTCGTCCTCGAACCGAGCGTCAGCGAGACCGAGTGGCTCTCTCGCGACCTCGCGGAGGCGGTCCGCGACGGCGAAATCGACCCCGAGGAGACCGACGAGTACCTCAAGGTCTACGGTCTGACCGCCGAGCGGGAACTCGTCGAACCAATGTATCTGACCCGACAGGACGGCGAGTTGCCCGACTACGACCTCCGGGAAGTCGAGGACACCGTGGTCGTGCGCGTGACCGACTCGGAGTTCGGCGACTGAGGGTTGTCCGAACTGCTTAGTTCGCGAACACCGAAAGTTTAAACGAACGTCATCGGCGTGGGTAGACGTATGGTTGTTGGGCTCGTGAGTCGTTGTGGTTCAAAATCGCCGGAGGCAGAACGTCCGAAGGACTTGTCTCCGGATTCGATTCTCTCTGAAGAGCTTCATCACTACGCCGAGCGAGTCCACGCGAGCTTGTGCGTTCGTTCGCCTGAACACGGTCTACTCGAATCCGAGTACGACCGAACGGTGGACCGATGACTCGACGAACAGACCTCGACCGATTCTACGGCCTGCTTCACGAACTTCGAGAACGGGTCGGCGGGTACCGATATCTGGCGAACTCCACCGGTCGCATGGACTGGCCCGACCGTGGCGTGTACTTCTTCTTTGCCCGTGAAGTATCTCGAACCGACGACGACCAACCGCGGGTCGCTAGGGTCGGTACTCACGCCGTTTCGGAGGGAAGCGGTACTACGCTCTGGGACCGGCTTCGAGGCCACCGCGGAACGTTCAGCGGCGGTCACGAGGACGGAGGCAACCATCGAGGCTCCGTCTTTCGTCTGAGAGTCGGAGAGGCACTCATCGACCGCGAGGGGTTGGCCGACGAGTATCCGTACTGGGGTGAGGGGTCGAGTGCTCCCAAAGACGGTCTCCGAGACGAGGAGTACGACATGGAGAAGCGGGTCAGCTTCTACGTTCGCGGCATGCCGTTGCTCTGGGTCGACGTAGACGACGAACCGGGCCCAGATAGCGACCGCGCGTACATCGAACGGAACGCGATAGCGCTACTGAGTAACTATCGACGGGAGTCGCTCGACCCTCGAGATACGCGGTGGCTGGGGACGAGCAGTTCGAGTCCGGAGATTCGCCAGTCGGGACTGTGGAACGTGGACCACGTCGAAGAGGACTACGACCCGGCGTTTCTAGACGTGTTCGAAGAATACGTCGCCGAGACTGGTTATTAATCGAACATCCCGGTCGAGAGGTACCGTTCGCCGCTGTCGGGGAACACCGTCACCACGAGCGGGCAGTCGTCGTAGCCGTCGAGTGCGCCGCCGTCCGATTGCACTTCGGTCGTCGCTCCGCCAGCGGGCCCCGGTTCTCCCCCGTCAGAGGCTATCAGGTCCTCGATTTCGTCGGGGGCCTCCGGGCAGTTCAGTTCGGGTTGAGCGATGCGCTCGGCCACCCGGTTGGCGGCGACCGACGCCGCGCCGGACGACTGGCCGACGAGGATGCCCTCCTCGCGGGCGATTCGGCGTGCCTCCGCTTCGGCGTCCTCCAGCGCGACGGGTTCGACCGAATCGAGCAGGTCGGTGTCGAGCAGGTCGCTGACGAACCCCGGACCCATCCCCTGATAGTCGTCGTCGCCGGACTCGCCCGTCGAGAGGACGCCGTCGGACTCGTCCGACGAGCCCTCACTCAGTTCCCTCGTGAGGACCGCGTTTCGCTCGGGTTCGACCGCGACGACCTCCATGTCGGGGAACTCCTCGCGCAGGCGCGATGCGGTGCCGGTGATGGTGCCGCCGGTGCCCACGCCCGCGACGAAGGCGTCGATTTCCCGGCCCTCGACCTGTTCGAGAATCTCCTCGGCGGTCGTCCGGTAGTGGGCCTCGGCGTTCGCGGGGTTCTCGAACTGGCCCATCTGGACGACGCCCTCGGCCTCGGCGAGGCGGTCGGCGCGCTCGCGGGCGTGCTCCATCTCGCCCTCGACGAGTTCGAGGTCCGCGCCGTAGGCCCGAAGCAGTTTCCGGCGTTCGGGCGATTTCGATTCGGGCATCACGATGGTCAGGTCGTAGCCACGCGCCGCGGCCGCGACCGCGAGACCGATGCCGGTGTTGCCGCTAGTCGGTTCGACGAGGCGGTCGCCCGGCGAAATCTCCCCGGCGCGCTCGGCGGCCGCTATCATCTCTCGCGCCGGCCGGTCCTTCGCGGACCCGCCGGGGTTGAACCCCTCGACCTTGGCCGCGACCGTCGCGCCCTCCGGCGACGACACCCTGACGAGCGGCGACCCCACCGCGTCCAGGATTGACTCCTTCATTACGAACAGATAGGAGCGGGATGTATAAACGAATGGCGACTGGTGGCAGGACGTGCCGGTATTCGTCCGGACCGACCCGTCCGCCGGCAAACGCGCTCGCGTTCGGTGTCGGGAGAACCACCCCAACTCTGCCCCGACCCGTGCGACTAAACGCGTCGAGCGCCAACTGTCGGCCATGGAGACGACCGAACCGAATCCGACGTGGGACGCCGCGGCGCACAGCGAAGTCGTCGACGCCTTCGAGGCCGGCGTCGGCGAAGTCACCTACCGCGTCTGGGGCGCAGACTGGTGTGGCGACTGCCGTGACGTACTCCCCGACTTCTTCGCGGCGCTGGAGGCCGCGGGCGTGGCCGACGACCAGATCGAGGTCTACGAGGTCGACCGCGACAAGGACGGCCCGAAGGTCGAGGAGTACGACGTGTCGCTCATCCCGACCGTGGTAGTCGAACACGGCGGCGAGGAGATAGCGCGCTTCGAGGAGTCCGAGGACCGACCCGCGGCGGAGTACGTCGCAGAGCGACTACTCGACGCCGACGTGATGGCCTGACACCGGGCGTCGACTCTTCTCGACGCCGAACTACTTACTCGCCATCGAACCACTCGTCGGTCCACCGGAGTTCGTCGTCGACGAGTATCGGACCGGGGTCGTTTCCGAACCCTTCTCGCATCTCCTCGACCGTGTTCTCGAACCGCTTAGAACCGGGCACCGTGTAGAGTCCCTCTTCGCCGTCCCGCAGATACGAGTGCACCACCGTCCCGACTGCGAACTCCGCGCTCGGATAGCTCGTCATCCGAACCCGGACTCCTTCGGTGTGCGACGTCGCGTCCGAGTCGCTGTCGAACTCGCACAGCGACGGGGTACCGTCTTCACACTGGGCCACTGCGACGCTCGGGTCCCCGACCGCGACGTAGTGACGACCGATGCTCGTGTACTCTTCGACGATTGCGAGTGCGCTGCCGACGGCGAACCCGTAGTTGAGTAACTGCGCGAACGTCTCGCCGACCTCGACTGCGCCCGAATTGCCGACGTCGCCCCAACTCACGATGGCCGCGCGAGCGCCCGCTTCCACGAGTGAGACGCCTTGGTCGTGGGACCGACAGGCGTTGAGCAGAATCGTCGTCGCTCCGGTCTCGTCGACCGTTTCGGCGTCGAGGAGACCGTCGGAACACGCTAACCCGCGACCGTCGACGTGGCCGATGAAGTGGAACAGGTCGCGGTCGGCCGCCAACAGCGTCCGGAGTTCGTCGGTCGTGACGCCGAACCGACAGTCCACCTCGAACGGGACCTCGTCGCGCGCGCCGTACACGTCCGAGACGGCGTCCCACTCCTCGCGCATCTCCTCGTCGTTGCAGACGACGGTCACTTCGATGACACCGTCGGTGGACTCCGTTCGCTCGTGGCGGAACGCCGCGGCGTGGAGTTTCGTGCCGTGGACCGGCGTCCCGTCGCCGATCCACGCCCGCTCCAGCGCGTCGGCCTCCGGCAGGGGCACGTACTCGTCGGGGTCCGGTACGCCGGCCGCTCGTTCGCCCGACTCAGACGGGAGACCGAGGTCGGCGAGGTCGGAACGACGCTTGAACGAACTCAGCGCGTCTTCTCCCGTGGTGTCGTTCGCACCGACGGTCGCCGGGGCGTCCGGCGTCGCCGCCTTCGCGCGAACTATCGAGAGGTCGTACACCGCGTACGGTAGCAGTTCGAGGCTCTCGGCGACCGGCCGTGCGTAGGTGACGCGACCCCACGTCGGTTTGACCTCCTCGGCGACCGTCTCGGGTACCGAGAGGTACGTCGGGAGGCGCTCGACCGGCGGTGCGTCGTACAGCGTCGCGAAGTCGAGGTCGGCGACGGACTCGACCGCACGGCGCGCGGGGAGTTCGACCGGGTGGAACCCCTCGCCTCTCGTCGCGCAGTCGAGGACGTAGACCCGTTTCAGTAACCGAGCGACCTCGTCACCGAACTCATCTCCCTCGCCGAGACGGTGTGTGAACCCGTCTGTCGTGGTCAGACGGGGCGGGTCGCCGGGCACGACCCTCGCGCCGAGGTAGTACGCTAGCGGTGCGACGGGGAGGACGTGTTCGTAGGTCGCGGGGACGTGGATGGTGATTCCGGTATCCGGGGCATCGAGTTCGTCGGGTATCGCCAACTCGTCGCCGCGTTCGATGCGCGGCGGATGACCCCGGAGCGTGGGCCACGACCGCTCCGGCGACGTCGTTTTCAGCGCCGACCCGAACGTGGATATCGCGTCCATCGCAGCGGCGGGGGCGTCGGGAACCGTAATCGTCGCCGCGGGAGTGTTGTGCGGCAACCGGGCCCCGAGTTCGACTTCGACGTCGCCCCCGAACTCGAACCGGAGGCCATCGTCCGTTCGTTCGGTGCTGATAGACGACGGTACCCTGAGGTACATTTTGACGGGGCCAGTCACTTCGAGGAGATACTCGCCGTCGTCGAACTCCCGATTCGTCACGGGGTCGAGGTCACAGAGATACGCGCCGTCACTCCGACGAACACTGACCTGAACGGCGTACCGGAAGCGGATTTCGGACGTGACGAACCGCCGAGCGGCCGATACCGGGTAGACGAACCCGTCGGTGTCGGCCGGTTCGGGCGAGACCGACCCCGGCGTGTAGAGGGCAACTCGGTTGCTCCCGACGGGGTCGATTACGGCGATACCGGATTCGTCGTCGGGTGAGTCGAATCGTGGGTTCATGTTGGTGGTCTCGTTTCGCGTCGGAGAGTTGGTTGTCGGGGAGTTACAGCGGGAACCAGTCGGTCACGAGGTCGTGGCTCGACACGTGCCAGCGCTCCTCGGCGTGGTGGTCGTCCCGGCCGCCGTCGACCGCGCGAATCTCGACCACGGCGTCGAAGTCGTCGGCGAGTCGCTCGGCACGCTCGCTGTCGTACGGTTCGGTCAGCACGTAGTGGCCCATCGCGTCGTAGTCGTCGACGTAGCCGGTGACGACCTGCAGACACCGGTGTACGACGCCGGCGTCGTAGTGCTCGAAGAGCGCGCCGAGGGAGTCGACGCCGACCCGCAACTGGGCCGGGCGGAGTCCCCCGGCGTGTCGGTTGAACGTCGCCATCGACTCGGCGAGTTCGGCCTGCAGACCCGCGAGTTGCGGGTCCACGACCCGCCGCTCCGAGAGGTCGCTCAGCGGCGGGGCATTGCGGGACGCTCCGGCGTCCACGACCGACCGCGGCGGGGACGCGTGATTGACGATTTCTGTCGTCTCGGCGAATTCTCCCGGCGTCTCCTCGGGGTCGGGCAGGCGCTCGACGACGCTCTGTGCGCTCGCGTCAGTGACCGCCAGCAGTCGATAGCGCCGTTCTTCTGGTCCCCCGAGCAGGCCCGCGCTGGCTTCGGTGAACAGGCGACGCGGCGCGTCCCCCACGACCAGCAGGTTACACCCGTCGGCCTTCAGTTCCCGTAGCACGTCGAGAAATCGAGGCTCGTCCTCCGAGGAGGAAGCGTCGTCGGAAGTAGCCCCCCGATAACCGGAACTCCCTGCGCTCATTGGCAAAATCGTTGAAGATGTGTTGTTAATAAACTTTCGCACCCCGGGACCGGGAATCTACCGGCCGACGCGGGGTCGAACCCCGGCCCGCGTTCAGGCGCTCTCGTCGGCCCAGTCGAGCGCCGCGGCGAGGTCGGTCTCCGGGGGCGAACAGGCGAACTCTCGGCAGACGTAGACCGTCGGTTCGCCGTCGGTCCGCCCGCGCTCGGCCCAGATGGGCGGGGCTTCGCCGAGTCCGAGTCGGTCGAGCCACGTCGAGAGTTCCCCGTCGGTCGGGGGTCGGCGCGACAGCAGACGACCGGGCAGGTATCGCTCGGCGAGCGTCTCGCGCCACGCCTCCGGCAGGTCGTCGGCGACCGCGGTGACTTCGAGCGACCCGCGGGCGTAGCGGTCGGCCGCGAGCGCGAGCGAGGCGTGCTGCAGCGGGTTCGACCGAATCTCCTGCGCCCGGGTTTCGAGGACGCGCTCGGCGACGTCGGCGAACTCGTCGTCCGGCGTGAACTCGGCGAGCGCGAGTAAAGTGTCGGCCGCGACGCCGAGGCTGGAGGGCGTCGACTGGTCGCGTGGCTCCTGCGGTCGGGCGACCAGTTCCTCGCCGCGCTCGGGGGTGAAGTAGATGGTTCCGGCGTCGGCGTCCCAGAACTCGTCGGTGACGGCCGCCGCGAGGTCCAGCGCGAAGCCGAGGTGGTCGGGGTCGCCGGTCGCCTCGTAGAGGTTCAGCGCGCCCCGAGCGAGGAAGGCGTAGTCTTCGAGGTAGCCCTCGATGGCCACGTCGCCGTCCTTGAATCTGCGAGCGAGTCGCTCCTCCTGCGGGTCCCACAGTTGCTCGCGGACGAACCCGAGCGCGTCGGCCGCGAGGTCGGCGTAGCGGTCGTCGCCGAGGACGAGAGCGCCCTCCGCGAGCGCCGAAATCATGAGGCCGTTCCAGCCGGCCAGCACCTTCTCGTCACGCCGCGGCCGGACGCGCTCCTCGCGCGCCTCGAAGACCCGCTCGCGGACGCTCTCGACGGTCTCCTCGACCTCTCGCTCGCTCATCCCGTACTCGTCGGCGAGGTCGGCGACCGACTCGCTGACGGTCAGGACCGTCTTCCCCTCGAAGTTGCCCGACTCGGTGACGCCGAACCGGTCGCAGAAGAGGTCCGCGGCGGTGTCGTCGTCCGCGGACTCGTCGGTCCGCTCGCCGCTCGCGACCGCGTCCCGAATCTGGTCGGGCGTCCAGACGTAGAACTTGCCCTCCTCGCCGTCGCTCTGGGCGTCGAGCGTGCTGTAGAACCCGCCGTCGGGATGGGTCATCTCGCGCTCGACGAACGCGAAGGTCCGGCGCGCGGCGGTCGCGTACCGGTCGTCGCCCGCGACCTGATAGCCCGCGAGCATCGCCCGCGAGAGTTCGGCGTTGTCGTAGAGCATCTTCTCGAAGTGGGGCACGACCCACTCGCGGTCCACGGTGTAGCGGTGGAACCCGCCGCCGACGTGGTCGAAGAGGCCGCCCTCGGCCATCGCCGAGAGCGCCTCCGTGGCGACTGCGCGGTACTCGTCGGCGGTATCGTCGCCCGCGCCCCCGTCGCGTTCGGCGCGCTCTGCGGCGCGCAGGAGCAGGTGGATGCGCCCGGCCTGCGGGAACTTCTGGCCGGTGCCGAACCCGCCGTGTTCGCGGTCGGCGCTCCGGACCGCGGCGTCGGCGGCCGATTCGAGCAGGTCCTCGCCGGGGGCCTCGCCGGGGTCGGGGACGGATTCGAGTTCGCCCTCGATGGCGTCGGTCCACTGGTCGACCCGCCGGTCCATCTCCCGGCGCTCGTCGTCCTCGGCCCACGAGTCGGCGATGTTTTCGAGCAGGTCGCGGAAGCCGGGTTGGCCCCGCTTGGCCTCCTTCGGGAAGTAGGTCCCGACGTAGAACGGTCGGCCGTCGGGGGTGAGCCACACCGACAGCGGCCACCCGCCCCGGCCCGAGACGGCCTGACAGATGGTCTGATAGATGCTGTCGAGGTCCGGGCGCTCCTCGCGGTCCACCTTGATGGGGACGAAGTTCTCGTTCAGCACCTCGGCGGTCGCCTCGTCCTCGAAGCTCTCTTCCTCCATGACGTGACACCAGTGGCAGGCCGAGTAGCCGACCGACAGGAAGATGGGCACGTCGCGCTCTCGGGCGGCGTCGAGCGCGGCGTCGTCCCACGGTTGCCAGTTGACCGGATTGTCGGCGTGCTGGCGGAGGTACGGACTCGCCTCCTCGTCGAGTCGGTTGCGCGCGGTGGGGTCGTCGGTCATGGCTGAAGCGAGGGGCTTGACGGACGTAAAGGCGGGGTTCCCGGCTACCGAGGGCCGTCGGTGCGGTCGGTCCGTCTACGGGCACTATCCGGAGCGAATCAGTAGGACGTTCTATAGATGTCTCAAAAGCGTCTATAACGTTCTGAAACACTTATATACAATTCTCATCTGACAGCGACTGACCGCGAACCCACTCCGCGCCCGAGACAGATTAGAAATCCGAGTAGTGAGTTTTTCATTCCGCGAGAGAGAAGCCACGCACATGGGCGTGAGGCCACCACCGTCGAACTCGGACGGAGGTCCCGACGTCATCGAGTTCGGCATCGCCGAAGTGGCGGCCGAACTCGACGGCGGCGACCTCTCGTTCCCGGCGACCGGCGACGAAGTCGTGCAGGCACTCTCGAACCCGCGCATCAAGTACGACGCCGACGGCCACACCGTACCGCTCGCGGAGGCCGTCGCGGAAGTCGAGCGCGACCGGTTCGACGACCAGCAGGAGTTCCTGAACGCGCTCCACCCCGTCTTCGAACGCTACCGGAACTCCCGAACGCCGGGCGTCATCGAGCGCGTTCGAGCGGCGTTGCCGCTCTGAATCGGTTTCTGGCTTCTAACTTTCCGGTCGCTTCGCGGAGGCCGGGCGTTCGTGTCCGCTCTGCGGGAGAGTCGAGTCCGCCCTGCCACCTATTGTCGTGGCTACCCGAATCCGGGTATGGTCAAGTTGGACAACGTGGACCGAGGAATCCTGCACGAACTCCAGATGGACGCGCGCAACCGGACGGCCCAAGAAATCGCGGACAAGGTCGACGTCTCCGCCAGCACGGTCCGCAACCGAATCGAGCAACTCGAAGACGACGGAATCATCGAGGGCTACCATCCGAAAATCGACTACGAGGCGGCCGACCTCCCGCTCCAAGTGCTGTTCGTCTGTACGGCACCGCCGTCCGAGCGGACCGCGATGGTCGAACAGATACTCGACATTCGCGGGGTCGTGGACGTTCGGGAAACGCTGACGGGCCAGCGGAACCTGTTCGTCGAGGCGGTCGGGACCGGCACGTCCGACACCGTCCGCATCACCGACGCCATCCACGAAGTCGGCCTCTCGATAGAGAGTTCGGAAATCCTGCGCCAGCGCCGGGTGCAACCGTTCAACCACTTCTTCTTCACAGACCCGTACGACGACGATGAGGACGACGACCCAGATGACGCGTAATCAGGCGGAAACTCGCTCGCTGTGGAATGCGCAGTATCGCGGGACGAGACGCGGGTAGACACACCGAACCGTGTGCCCGCCTCAAGAGAGCGCGCGTAAACTGCGCTATCTGCATCCCATTATTTATCTGCCAGACAACACTTATCCCCGTCGAAGGCCACCGTTCTAGCATGGAAAACGAAGCCTCTGAGACGAACGGGTTGGGATTCGAGGTCGGAGGCGACCGTCAAGACGAACTCTTCAGTGTCTTGTCTCATCCCTACCGCCGTTTTGTCCTTCAGCACCTCCAGACCGCGGATAGCCCGATTCCGGTGGCCGAACTGACGACGGAACTGGTCGCGTGGGAGAGAAGCCAGTCCGAAATAGGTCGCTCGGGTGACGAACGGACGCGCGTCGGCGTCTCTCTCGTCCACAATCACCTGCCGAAGATGGCCGACGCGAGGGTCGTCGAGTACGACGCGACCCGACAGACGGTTACGCTCGTAGACGACACCGACGAAGTTCACACCCACCTCCAAGCGATGGCGAGCGACTGAACCGGGGTGGAAGTCCGTCCGTACGACGAGCACCGACTACTCCTGTTCGACTTCGGCCTCCTGCTGGGCGTCGTCCTGTAGTTCCGTCCGGCGAATCTTGCCCGTCACGGTCTTCGGGAGTTCATCGACGAACTCGATTTCGCGGGGGTACTCGTGGGCCGAGAGTTCGTCGCGGACGTGAGTCTTGACGGTCTCCGCGAGGTCCTCGGAGGGGTCGGCGTCGTCGCTCGGCACGACGTAGGCCTTCACGATGTTGCCGCGCTCGCGGTCGGGTTTGGGCACCACGGCGGCCTCCGCGACCGCGGGATGTTCGCCGAGCGAACTCTCGACTTCGAACGGACCGATGCGGTAGCCGGACGAGATGATGACGTCGTCGGCCCGGCCCTCGAACCAGAAGTAGCCGTCCTCGTCCTTCCGGGCGAGGTCCCCCGAGAGGTACCACTCTCCGTCGGGGCCGTCCACGAAGCAGTCGGCGGTCTTCTCCGGTTTCTCCCAGTACTCCGCGAAGAAGCAGGGGTAGTCGCCGCGCTGAGCGATTTCGCCGGTCTCGCCCGGGCCCATCGGTTCGCCCGTCTCGGGGTCCACCACGTCGGCCTCGATACCGGGCAGGGGTTTGCCCATGCTCCCCGGCTTGAGTTCCATCGTCGGGTAGTTGTTGATTATCATGTTGCCCGTCTCGGTCTGGCCGTAGGTGTCGTGGATGGTGACGCCCAGCGTTTCCTCGCCCCAGTCCACCACGCCCGCCGAGAGCGGTTCGCCGATGGAGAGCGCGTGGCGGAGGTTCAAATCCACGCCCTCCAGCACGTGTTCTTTCTCCCGGAGCATCCGGTAGGCCGTGGGGACGCTGAACAGGACCGAAATCGGATACTCGTCCAGCAGGTCGGCCCACGTCTCGGGGTCGAACTCGCCCTCGTAGGTGAACAGCGACGCGCCCCAGAACCACGCCCCGAGCGTGTTGATGGGACCGGTCAGCCACCCGAGGTCGGCCGTAGACCAGTAGAGGTCGCCGGGTTGGAGGTCCACCGCGTACTTCTGGGTCGCGGCGACGCCCGCGACCCACCGCTGTTTGTGGCGGACGCCCTTCGCGGGACCGGTCGTCCCGCTGGTGTAGTAGAGGAGCGCGTCGTCCTCGGCCTCGGTTCGGGCGACCTCGTACTCGCCGCTGGCGTCGTCCAGCGCGTCGGCGAACGCGAGGTCGTCGTCGGCCACCGCGCTCTCGCCGCGGTCCACCGTGACGACGTGTTCGACCGACGGTGCGTCGTCGAGCGCCTGTCCGACCGTCTCGCGGTTGTCGCCGGTCGTCACGACCACCGAGGCGTCGCAGTCGTCGAGGCGGTAGGCGATGCCGTCCGGGCCGAACCGCTCGTTGACGCCGCCGAACACCGCCTCGCGCTTGAGCGTCCCGACCAGCGCGACGTAGTGTTCCGGAATCCGGGGCATGTACGAGAACACGCGGTCGCCTCGCTCGACGCCCAACTCTTCGAGGACGTTGGCGAACCGACTGGACTGGTCGGCCAGTTCCCGGAACGTCGTCTCCGTGAGGTCGCCGTCCTCGCCGACCTGATAGAGCGCGACGCTCTCACCGTCGTCCGCGTGGCGGTCGCAGACCTCGTGGCCGACGTTGAGTTCCTCCGGCGCGTCCCAGTCGGCGTCGGCGAACACGTCGTCCCACGAGAACGATTCGCGAACCGCGTCGTAGTCCGAGAGGTTGTGATTGTCACCCATGCAGGAAAATTATGTTCGGGTATCCAGATAACTCTACCGTCGATTTCGACCGGAACGACGAGAAGGGGCCTCACTTCATCCGTCGCATCTGTTCGCGGTGGAGCGTCACGATGAGGTCCGAGAGGACACCGAACATCAGCAACTGGACCCCGAACAGGATGGCGAACGCGGCGACGATGGCGAGTACCTCGTGGGACGTGTTGGCCGGACCGAACCACTCGTAGCCCACGTACGCGCCGATGATGACGCCGATTAGCGAACTCAGAACGCCGACGCTCCCGAAGTAGAACAGCGGATTGCTAGTCTTCGCCAACTGGTAGAGCGTGATCAGGATGACCCCGCCGTCCCGAATCGGGTGGAGGTTGGTGTCCGACTCGTCGGGTCGCGCCTCGTAGCGTATCGGCACCACCGTCGTCGGCACGCCGTGCTTGACGCACTCGACGGCGAGTTCGGTCTCGACGCCGAAGCCGTCGGCGTCGAGATAGAAGTTCTCCACCGACTCGCGGGTGAACGCCCGGTAGCCGCTCAGGATGTCCTCGAAGTCCTTGCCGTGGATGGTGCGGAACACCCAGTTGAACAGGCCGTTGCCGAACTCGTTGAAGCGACTCATCGCGCCCTCCTCCATGTCGGCGAAGCGGTCGCCGATGACGTGTTCGTACTCGCCGTTCACCAGCGGTTCGAGCATCGCGTCGGCGTCCTCGGGTCGGTAGGTGCCGTCGCCGTCCAGCATCAGGACGTACTCGGCCTCGATGTGCTGGATCGCTTCCCTGACCGCCTGCCCCTTTCCGGACCCCGATTGGCACATGACGCGCGCCCCGTGGTCGCTGGCGATGTCGGTCGTCCCGTCCGACGAGTTCCCGTCGACGACGAGGACGTTCTCGTATCCGCGGTCGGTGAATCCGTCGATAACCTCGCCGATGGTCTCGGCCTCGTTCAAAGTCGGGATGAGAACGCAGACGTCCTCGCTGTCGGCCATTGAGAGGGAGTGGTCACCACGAGCGCAAAAGGCTTACTCTATGACCTTTCGGTCGCCGGGGGTGGCCGCGAAGTCGTTCGCCGCGTCCCCGCAACGACCTTCAGAGTATCCAACAACATATGTTCGTTCGGATATGTTCTGAGCCGCGGATACCGGCCTCTACGAAGTCCGTAAATCGGATTCCGCCGTCCGATTATCACGGCTGAAAACGGACGAATGTTATATATATCGGTGGTGGTACGTCCATGTTGGGAAAGTTCCCGAATACGATACGGTCCGAATAATGACACGGAATTATCTCTCAGCGGTAAAAGATAGAATCGAGAGCGCGGTCAACGACCGCGGTCAGGTGGGTATCGGTACGCTCATCGTGTTCATCGCGATGGTGCTCGTCGCAGCGATCGCAGCGGGCGTGCTTATCAACACCGCCGGATTCCTCCAGACCAAGTCCGAACAGACCGGTCAGGAGAGCAGTGCACAGGTCTCGAACCGCGTGCAGGTCGTCAGTGCGTTCGGTGACGTTGCCAACGAGGAAGTCGAACAGATCAACCTGACGGTGATGCGCGGGTCGGGGTCGGACGACATCAATCTCTCTTCGGCCACGATCGAGTGGATCGGGCCGAACGAGGCGAAGACGCTGACCTACAACGAGACCGCAGACAGCGGTAACTTCACGGTCAGTCCCATCAAGGACCCCGACGGCTCCTCGCCCGTCCTCAACACGCAGGACGACCGGTTCAAGGTCTCGATGAACGCCAGCGCGATTTCGAATCCGCTGGGTGAGGGCGAAGAGGTCAAACTCAAGCTCACCACTCAGTACGGCGCAGTGACCCAGTACCGCGCCAACGTGCCACAGTCGCTCTCCCAAGAGAGCGCTGTCACGATCTAAATCGAATCGCTCGCAAACTGACCTTCCTCTCACTTTCGTCCTGTCCGTCTCTCCTTTTTTGCGTTTAGTCGCGAAGGCCGACCAACAGTATGTTATAGTCCGATTCCATACCCGGTCGTATGAACGCTCTCGTGGCCGTCGCCGGGGCGCTCGTCGCCGCCACGGCACTGCCGTATCTCGCGTATCTCGCCCTCTACGCGGCCGTCGGGGCGAGCGGGTCGGCCGCCGACAAGCGCGACGCCGAACCGACCGTCAGCATCGTCCTGCCGACGTACAACGAGTCGGGAATCATCGAGAAGAAACTCGACGACGTGGTGTCGCTGGACTACCCGATGGAGAAGGTCGAACTGGTCGTCGTCGACTCCAGCGACGACGAGACGCCCGACATCATCGAGGAGTACTTCGCCGACCGCGAGCATCCAGACCTGAACCTCATCCGCGAGCAGGAGCGCCGGGGCCTCGCGCCCGCGCTCAACGACGCCTACGCCGCCGCGGACAACGAGATGGTGGTCAAGACCGACTGCGACTCCTACGTCGCCGACGACGCGCTCAGGGAGGCGGCCGCCAACCTCGCCGACCCGGACGTGGCCGCGGTCACGGGCCAGAACGCCGAGGTCCTCGGCGGAAGCGAGGTCGAGGCCGGCTATCGGGGCGTGCAGGCTCACATCCAGACGCTAGAGTCCCACCTCGACTCGACGCTCATCTTTCACGGTCCCTTCTCGGCGTTCGAGAACGACGCTATCGTCCCCATCGACCCCAACTCGCTGGCCGACGACACCGAACTCGCGCTGAAGATACGCCGGGGCGGCGACCGGGTGATATTCGACCCCGCGGTCCGGTACAAGGAGGCCTCCCACTCGGACTTCGGCAAGCGTCGCCTCCAGAAGGACCGGCGCGGGATGGGCCTGATTCGACTGCTAGCCCAGCACCGCGACGCGCTCGGCAGGTACGGCAACTACGGGCGACTCGTCCTCCCGTTCAACTGGTGGTTCATGGTCGTCTCCCCGTGGCTGGTGGCGCTCGACGTGCTGGCGGTCACGGCCGCCGGAATTGCTGTAGCGGGCGTCGCCGGACTCGCGGTCCCGGCCGCGCTCGCCGGGTTCGTCTGGCTCGGACAGAAGGACTTCCTCGGCCCGCTACAAGCGGTTTACGCGGTCTTCGACTCGCAGGTCTCCCTGCTCCACGCTGCGGTCGAACTGCTCCGCGGGAAGGGCGACGGGACGTGGGAAGTCGACGAGGAGCTTCGGGAGGCGTTCGAATGACACCGCCGCACTTCACTGAAAAGTATTTCAACACTCCGCGGACTATCAGTACTCAGTAATCATGGTCGGGAACACCGCTGGCGCCGAAGACCTCTCCGTCGCCATCCTCCACGATCGTTTTCCCCAAATTGGCGGAGGCGAAACGTTCGCTATCGAAGCGGCACGAACGCTTGACGCCCCGATTTACACGATGTACGTCTCGGCGGGAACCAACCTGCCTAACGACGTGGAAGTCATTCCGATCAGACAGAACAAGTACGCCCGAGGTCTGTCGAAACACCTCCTCGAGTGGAAGAACGAGGGCATGAATCCGCTGGAGACCCTGAGCGTCGCCCTCGACATGACCGACGCTCATCCGGACTTGCAGGACTACGACGTCGTCCTCGAAAGTGCCCCGCTGAGTAAACACTACGTCCCGGATGTAGACCAGACCGTAATACATTATCCGCATAGTCCGCCGCGGTGGCTCTACGACCTCTATCGGGACCGGATGGACTCGTTCGACTATCCCGGCGTTCGCGTCTTCCTCAAGGCCTACGCGAAGTGGTGGCGTGCGCTGGACAAGGAGGCCAACGACTACGTAGACACGTTCGTCGCCAACAGCGAACTCATCCGCGACCGAATCCGCCGGTTCTACGGCCGTGACGCAGAAGTAGTCTATCCGCCAGTCACGGGCGATTGGCGAAACGAGGGTGACGAAGGGTACTTCGTCACTTGGTCGCGGCTCGCCCCCGAAAAGCGGATTCCGATGATTGTAGAGGCGTTTACGGAACTTGACGAACGCCTCGTGGTCGCAGGTGACGGTGAGGAGCGTGAGAAGATAGGGCGCATCGCTGCAGGTCACGACAACATCGAGGTCCGCGGCTTCGTAGAAGATATCGAATCACTCGTTGCGAACGCCACTGCGGTCGTCTACGCGCCCAAGCAGGAAGACTTCGGACTAGTCGGGGCCGAGTCGTTGAGCGCGGGCAAGCCGCTTCTGGGGGTGAACGAGGGGTTCACAAAGTATCAGGTGACGGAGGAAACGGGGCTCCTGTTCGAACCGACAGTAGAGTCGCTTCGGGAGACGGTCCGGCAGTTCGACCCCGAGAAATTCGACGCTGACCGGATTCTCGAGATTGCCGAGCAGTACCGATACGAGGAGTTCCAGGACCGACTGCGAGAGGTCGTAGAGCAGTCCACGACCGAATCTGCGACGGAGTAACTCCCCGAGAGGAGAGCGTTACTTGTATCCGAGGGCTTCGAGTCTGTCGGTCACGTCTCCGTCGGCGTCCGACCGTTCCAGTTCGGGTTCGTACTCACCGGTATCGGTCGCGGTTGTCTCAACCCACGGGACCGTCCGGAGGCAGTCAAGCGGTACGTCGTGCGGGTGTCCGTAGATGCCTGCCTCGCCGAAAGCATTCCCGTGGTCCGCCGAGATCGCTACTCGGTCCGCGTCGATGTTGTCTAGCAGAAGTGCCACATCGTCTAGGACGTATTCGAGGTTCCTTCTGTAGGCCGTCCACGTCTCTTCGTGGTCGAGGTCGCCCGACTGAAGCCGTTTCCAGACCGAAGGTGTCTCTTCTTCGTCGAACGAATCGAGGTCGATACCGTGACCGAGCGACGCGGTGACGAATGGGTAGTGCGGTTGCATGTAATGAACTACGAGTCGTCCCGGTCGGTGATCACGCCACGTTCGGATGGCACGGTCGGTGATGGATCGCGGGAGAATCGTCCCTGCCTCGTCGTCCCACGCATACCGCCACACCTCGTCTACCGTCTCGAAGTCACCGGCGTCTATCGCATCGGCGGAGTACGGATTTCCGGTGACGTAGGCGGTTGAACGTATCTGTTCGGAATACTCCGGTGTGAAGGTCCGGTTCATCCACGTCCGAGACATACTGGCTGGCGAGGGGTGAGTCTCAACGTCTCCGATGAACGAGTATTCGTCGGCGACTTCCCGAAGCAGGTCCACGCGACAGGCATCGAGAATCACGAGAACGTCCCACTCGCGTTCGTACGTGGAGTATCCCGACCGATAGCCGAGACGACCGAGTCGCCGGAGCGCTCCGAGCCACAGCTCGTGGGCCGCGTCCTTCGAGCCTCGTCTGACCCCATTCTGTCGGATGTCGTGGAGAGTTCCCCGTGTCCAGTCAGCCAAAGTCATTACTGAGAGAAGTCGGAACACGGACGAATAAAGACTGCGCTGTCGGCTCCGAGGACGCTTTAACTCCGCCACTCACAGTTCTCGGTACAGTTTGACGTGCTCGCCGGCGACGGCTTCGAAGGAGTTTGCCTCGCGGAAGGAATCCATCTCGCGTTCCAAGGTTTCGAGGTCGGAGACGGCTTCTCGGAGTCTGTCCCCGAGGTCGTCGTCTGGCTCGTACAGCGCAATACCGCCCCATTTGGAGGCGATTCGCTCGAAGTAAGGAATCCGTCGACAGAGCATCGGAACTCGGTACGCGAAACACCAGTTGAGGATACCGCTCTGTCGAATGTCGGAGTAGGACAGCACCGCGAGGTCGGTCGCGGCGAACGCTGCGTGGAAGTCCTCGTCGGGGAGGACGCCCGTGATAGTCAAGTTCGAGGGTGCGTTCGAGCGAATTGATTGGAAGTATTCGCGCTCGTCGTCTCTGCGAGGGCCGCCGGCGACGAGAAACTCGTATTCCGGGAACGAATCGGCCAGTTCGAGCATCACGTCGGTGTTCTTCCGGGGGGCTACGTAGCCTATTTGGGAGACGACCGTCGCATCAGAGTCGATGTCGAACCGCCGTTTCGCCTCCGCGGGAGCTACGTCTCGGGTTCCGCGCACGTCGACGCCGTGGGGAAGCGTTCGCGCGCGAACTCCCGGCACACTGTCCTCGAACGCTTCGACTGCGTTCTCCGAGAGAAAGAGCAACTGGTCGGTTGTCGTTGCGAGGAGTCGATGCGTGAGACGGACATAGGCCCGCTTCGGGCCGACAACCGGCGGTTCCACGATGTCGGGGCGCCACGCTTCGTGCATGGTAACGACGACTGGAACGCCTCGGAGTCGGGTGAGGACGAACAGGATAGGGAAGAACACCCATGCGAACAGGATTCTGGGGGTGAAAAAGGCGTACTCGAACTGGAGGTGAATTACGTCGACGGACGCACAACCCGCGCGCACGGCCGTCCGAACGTGTCGAATCGGACCGGCCCCCTCTTCGAGGTTGAGTCGCTCAACGTTCACCGACTGATCCGAGAGCGCTTTCGAGAGCGTGTCGGCGTACTTTCCGATACCCCCGGCGTCGGACGGTGGGGCGACCAACAGCGTATCGACCATTGTTGGGAGATTGTTCGGAGTGACGTGATAAACTCTTTCCGCGTCGGAACGGCCTCTGCTCAGTCGTGCGTACTGTATGCCGGACCTGGAATTGACCGGCACTACTGCGTAGAGGACGGAATACATTTAACTCCGAGCGAACGTGAGCCCAGACAACCAATGAACGTCGCGCTGGTAGTCCTCGACACATTACGGAAAGACGCCTTCGACAGGCAGTTCGATTGGCTCCCAGGTGTTCAATACGAGAACGCTTGGTCGACTAGCCACTGGACGGTTCCCGCCCACGCATCCCTGTTCACCGGCCGCTACGCCAGCGAAGTCGGCGCATACATGGGTGCCGAGAGCCTCGACTGTGAGCGACCAGTGCTGGCCGAGCAACTCCGCGAGGCAGGATACACTACGCGAGCCTTCAGCGGCAACGTAAACATCTCCCATCAGTTCGGGTACGATCGCGGGTTCGAGCAGTTCGAGGGAAGCTGGCGGCTCCGAGCGCTCGAAGAGACCGTCTTCGATTGGGAGGAGTTCATCGTCGATTCCCGAGATATGGGCCCGAAACGGTATCTACTCGGTCTCTGGCGATGCCTCACCGGCGACTGTGACACCATTCCCTCGCTCAAGCACGGCGTCCAGATGAAGATGCGGGATTGGGGGTACGGACACGAGACCAGAGACGACGGCGCGACCGCCGCGCTCGATATGATTCGGAACGCCGAATTCGGCGACCGGGAGTTCCTGTTCGTGAATCTGATGGAGGCCCACTCACCGTATGATCCTCCGGAGGAGTATCAAACCGTCGAGCCGCCCGAAATCAAGGGATTACAGGCGTCCTTCGCGGACACGGACGTCGACCCCGAGCGAGTCAGGCAGGCCTACCGCGACAGCGTAAGTTACCTTTCCGACATGTACCGGAAGATGTTCGCGGAACTCCGTGAGGACTTCGACGTGATAGTCACCGTGTCGGACCACGGTGAACTCCTCGGCGAGTACGGTGCGTGGGAACACGTCTGGGGTATCCCGCCCGAACTCACGCACGTCCCACTGTCGATCTACGCCCGGGACGGCGTCACCGACGCCGAGAATCTCACCGCCGGCACCCGAGAACAGTCGGTGAGTCTGCTCGACGTTCACCGGACGATTCTCTCGCTCGCTGGAATCGACGCCGACGATTCGCGGGGTAGGGACCTCCTGGAACCCGTCGAAGACGGCGAGTTCCTCACTGAGTATCACGGCCTCTCGGACCGCTACTTCCAGGTACTGGAGAACAACGACATCACCGATTACGAACACCTCAACGACGAACTCAACGGCCTCGTCTACGGTGAGTACTACGGGTACGAGGATTTCGACGGGTTCTCAGAGATCGGCGATTCTCCCTTCAAGGACCCGGAAGTTCACCTCGCTGAGCGAATTGCTGAACTCGACAAACGGCGTGTCGCAGAGGACGACGAACTTGACGACGCCGTGATGGAACAGTTAGAAGACTTGGGATACGCTTGAACCGTTTTCTGTGCGAACGCCCGCGGTCATCGCTCTCGCCGCCGCCGATTACTGATTCCCCCGTCAGTGGAACTGCGAGAATATCTTTTCGCCAACCACGACTGAATCGAGACGGTCACGTCGTGGATAGACGGACTCGTCACGCCCGAAGTGGGGCCACCAGTGACGACCGGCGTCCGTCGAAAAGAACACGGCGTGACTCAACCGGGGGCAACACCGGTTGGAGAATCCGGTTATGCGCCCGTGATCCTCGTCGCGCTGTACGTTACTCGAGTAAAACGTCGAATAGCGATTCGGCTGACACGAGAACCGCTCGGGAATTGCAGGTGTCTGTAGCCCGGAAGAGAAGAGTCACCTTCAAATCCTCATAGCTGAATAGGAGATACCAATGAAAACACTTCTGGTCACTGTCGACTCTCTTCGGTACGACCACTTCCGGCACATGCCGGAGACTCAATCGTTCCTCCAGACTACACACGACCGGGCGTTCGCTCCCAGTACGGCGACTATCGGGAGCTTTCCTGGAATCATCGGCGGTGAGTACCCGGACGGGTCCGGCCTTGGCGGGACGAACGTCGCAACCCGGTTCGACGAGTACAGTGTGGGCGTGACGACGAACCACCTCCTCTCGGAGCGATACGGGTACGCCGAGGGGTTCGATGCGTTCGAGTCTCCGACGGGCGGCGGCGATACGCTCAAAGACAAAGGGGCGGCATTTCTCACGCGTGGGTCCGTCCCGTACCGAGTCGCTTCGTGGGGCTTCAATCGTTATCAGCAACTGGTAAGCGCGTTCGGCGATGTCGAGAAGTCGTTCCGACCCGCCGACGACGTAATTGAGCGGTTCCGCTCGGAGATAGACGGCCGGAGCGAGTGGTTTGGCTGGCTCCACTTCATGGAACCCCACCATCCCTATGATCCCGACACGGCCGACTTGAGTCGGGCGCAAGCCCAAGCACTCACCCGCAAGGTCCTCGCGGGCGGCGGTGACGAGGCCGACAGGGAGCGAGTTCGCGAACTCTACAGAACCGAAATCAAAGAGTTAGACGCGGCGCTGACGACTCTTTGGGAGATCGTGCCTGACGACGCGCGAGTCGTGTTCTGTGCCGACCACGGTGAACTGCTCGGCGAAGACGGACTCTGGGGCCATCCCGGAAAGATGCGACCTGAACTGTTACACGTTCCCTTCGGGACGCGAAACGCGCCGGAACTGGGTGAGGTCGTCTCACTGGTCGACGTTCCTTCGGTGTTGTTGGGAGTCGAACACGGAATCGGCGAACTTGACAGGGATGTCGCGTTCGCCACCTACGGCGACCGGAAGGCGGCGATGAACGCCGAACACTTCTCGACCGGAGGAGCGACGACGACCCTCGACGGTGCGGAGTCGGTCGAAGACCCTGCTCTCGAACGAGAACTAGAGCGGTTCGAGCCCGGCCGGGTCGTCAAAGAAGACGCGCTTCAAGAGGACTTGGAGGACCTGGGATACGCATGACTGTCGTCGTTCTCGCTCTCGACGCGCTCGACGCTGGACTGGTCGAACACTTCAACCTCGATGAATTCCGCCTCGAATCGTCGGGACCCATCGAGACGTTCGCCTACTCGAAGGACGACCCGTACACTCCGGAGGTGTGGACCACCGTCGCCACCGGCGTCGGTCCCGAGGAACACGGCGTGACCGGAGCAGGGACGAGCGAGTGGGGGAACCCGTTGCTGGAGTTCGCCTCGAAGTTCACGGGCCGACTCTCCGAAAGTACGCGCGGAACGCTCGGTCGATTCATTCGGAACACGACCAACCAACGTGAGACCATCGGCCGGACCGACCGCCAGACCGCGTTTGACAGGGACAACGCGGTCGTCCGGAATTGGCCGGGTGTCACCGACGGGCGCGACCTCCAGCAGGCGTGGGACCTGATGAACGCGGTTGCAGAGGGGATGTCGAAGCAGGAGTTCGAGCGGAAACTCCTCTGTCTCTGCGCCGAGCAGTTCGGCTGGGCACGGGAGATACTCCACCACGACGTCTCACTCGCCGGGGTTCACGTCCACACGCTGGACGCAGCCGGACACGCCTACGCCGACGATCCCGAGTCGCTCGAGCGCGTCTATCGCCGTGTGGGTGCATTTGTGGCGGAGTTAGTCACGGAACTCAGCGAGGAAGACGAACTCCTCCTACTCAGCGACCACGGGATGTCCGTCAACTTCCTTGATGCCGACGCCGACGCCGATCCCGCGACTCACTCGTGGCGGGCGTACGCGAGCGCTACCACGGATGAAATCCCCGAAAGCGTCTACGACGTTCCTGCATGGATAGATCGTCACTTATCGGCGACCGACGGGGACGTTGACGACATCGACATGCCGACCGAACGACTCCGCGAACTCGGCTACATCGAGTAATATGTCCGACGCATCCAACGTAAGTCTTGGCGGGGAAACCGTCAAGGCAACCTTGGCGAAGTTCACGATGGCGATGACTGGCTTCGTCGGAACGATCCTTTTTGCGCGCATCCTCGGACCGACCTCGTTCGGGGGATTCTACCTCCTGTTCGGTCTCGTGAAACTGGCGGACAGGCCGATAAACGGATGGGGAATCGCTGCAAAGAAGCGTTTCTCCGAGGTGTCCAGCCACGACCGCGAACTCCTCGGTTCGGTCCTGTTTGCTGTCGTAGGATGGACCGTAGTCGTCCTTCCAGGAACTATCGTCTTCTCCGGGTGGCTCCGGTCGTACACGGGTCTGCAGGAAGCCCCGATTCTATTCGCAGTACTCCTCCTGTCAGTTTCGCTGTACGAACCACTCGAAAAGTTGGTGCAGGCTCGTGGACTCATCGGTGCGGCCACGTGGGTTGATGCGCTCCGTTCGTACCTCACGCTCCCACTCCAAATCGCGTTCGTCGCCTACGGGTTCGGAGCCGCCGGGATGGCGTACGGTTTGTCTGGAGCATCTCTTCTCGTCGTACCCGTGTTGCTCCACTACATAGGCGTCTCTCCGGCGCTACCGACGCGCGCGACGGTCCAAAACGTCGGGGAGTTCGCCAAGTACAGCATTCCGTCGAACTTCTTCGGAACGGTATACAGCCGATTCGACCTGCTCCTGCTTGGTCTCATGCTTACCCCTGCCGCTGCCGGAATGTATGAGGTCGCGGCGAAGTTGACGCTACCTGCCATCTTCGTCGCGACGACGGCCGCGAGCGGCCTCATGTCGAGAGTCAGTGATCTTCACAGTCGGGGCGAGAACGTCGAACCGGACATCTCGAACACGCTCGCGTTCGCTAGCATTCTGTCGATACCCATCTTCTTCGGTGCGCTCGCTATACCGAAAGCGCTTATCGTCACCTTCTACGGAGGCGAGTACGCCGAAGCGGCATCGCTGTTGATCGGTTTATCCCTGTACCGCCTCGTGCGGACACAGAGTGCCCCGCTAACACAGGCAGTAAACGGCCTAGACATGCCCGATACGAACATGCGACTCTCCGTGGCGACACTCGCGGTGAACGTCGTCCTCGGTGTGGCGCTCGTGTACCTGCTCGGTGCAATCGGTGTCGTAATCGCTACCATCGTCGCGGAGTCCATTCGGTACGTCGCGCTGTCGGTCTTAGTGAAGCGCCACCTTCCAGACCTCACGCTGTTTCCGCGGACGCTCCTCGAACAATTCGGAATGGGAGCGGTGATGTTCCTAGCGGTGACCGCGGTCCATCGGGTCGTCGCAGTTCAGCGGTGGTTCGACCTTGCAATCCTGTTGGCGGTCGGTGCCGGCGTGTACGGCCTCGGACTGTTGGCTATAAGCGGCCAGCTTCGCCACACTATCGCGAGCGTACTTCGAGGTTCCCGGATAGAATCGGCCATTCCCGGACGGTTCCTGAACTGGTAGTGGCGGGTTGTGAAACGGTTTCCATCTCTTTCCGGACCACTACTGCTTGATACACAGTGAAACACGTGCCCAGATGATAAGGCTTATGCGCGTTTTGCCTCTCCTTCAATCCAATGAGCCAGCAGACTGAGCAGGTCGAGGATTCGTCCGATACCGTCGATTCGGTCCTCGACTCGTTCGAGGACTGGTATCACGTCCCCGTGCTCGCCGCAGCGCTCTCGTTCATGCTGTGGGTTCGACTCCAGTCGTTCGACAAGTTCATCCGCAACGGAGAGGTGTTCTTCGACGGAAACGACGCGTGGTATCACCTCCGGCAGGTACAGTACACGGTGAACAACTGGCCGTCCACGATGCCGTACGACCCGTGGACCTACTTCCCGTTCGGCACCAGCGTCGGCCAGTTCGGTACGCTGTACGACCAACTCATCGCCACGGCGGCGCTCGTCGTCGGACTCGGCGACCCCTCCCAGAAGACGGTCGCGATGACCCTCCTCGTCGCGCCCGCCGTCTTCGGGGCGCTGGTCGCAGTTCCGACGTACTTCGTCGGTAAGCGCCTCGGTGGCCGCCCCGGCGGGCTGTTCGGCGTCGTCGTCCTCGCGCTGTTACCCGGAACCTTCCTCCGACGAGGACTCGTCGGCTTCGCCGACCACAACATCGCCGAGCCGCTGTTTCAGGCGTTCGCAGTGTTGGCGATGATGGTCGCGCTGAGCGTCGCCGAGCGCGAGAAGCCGGTGTACGAACTGCTCGCCGACCGCGACTTCGAGGCGCTCCGAGCGCCAATCGGCTACAGCGTGCTGGCCGGCATCGCCACCGCGCTCTACCTCTGGACGTGGCCGCCGGGCGTGCTGCTCGTCGGTATCTTCGGCGCCTTCTTCGGACTCAAACTCACTGCCGACTACGCACGCGGCGTCAGTCCGGACCACCTCGCGTTCGTCGGCGCGATAAGCATGAGCGTGACCGGACTGCTCATGCTGGTACCGCTCGGCACGCTGAACCCGAGTCCGACCAAGTTCTCGCTGCTCCAGCCGTTACTCGCGTTCGCCGTCGCCGCGGGCTGTGTCTTCATGGCGTGGCTCGCCCGCCAATGGGACGCCCGCGACCTCTCGACGGGGCTATACCCCGCGACGGTCGGCGGCATCGTACTCGGCGTCGTCGGCGTGGTCTACGTCGCGTTCCGCCCGCTGTACAACCTCGTCCATCGTAACCTCCTCCGAATCATCGGGTTCGGTACGAACGCCGAAACCCGAACCATCGGCGAGGCGCAACCGTTCCTCTCCCGAGTCCAGCCGCAGATCGGCATCGAGTGGTACGACCTCATTATTCGAGAGTACGGCCTGATGCTGTTCACGGCCGTCCTCGCCGCGGTCTGGATGGTCTGGCGGGCCTACCGGTCCGACGACCACAAGGCCGAACACCTCCTCGTGCTCGTGTGGGCCGCGTTCATCACCGCGGCGGCGTTCACGCAGGTTCGGTTCAACTACTACCTCGCGGTGCCGGTCGCGGTGCTGAACGCGTACCTGCTCGGCCGAGTAATCGCGTGGGCCCAGTTCCCGCGCCCCGAGAACATCGCCGACATCAACGGGACGCAGGTCGTCACGATTCTCCTGGTCGTGTTGATGGTGACGCCCGTACTCGTCACCCCGGCCAGTATCGGGTCGTCGGGGTACGCGAGCGTCGACAACACGAACACCGCGATGCAGGCCGCAGAGACCAGTCCGGGCGACATCACCAAGTGGGACGGGTCGCTCGACTGGCTGGCCAACAGCACGCCCGCCGAGGGCGACTACGCCAACGCGAACAACGCGGACGAGATGAAGTACTACGGCACGTTCCCGCAGAGTAACAGCGACTACGAATACCCCCAAGGGGCCTACGGCGTGATGTCGTGGTGGGACTACGGCCACTGGATTACGGTCGAAGGCGAGCGCATCCCGAACGCCAATCCGTTCCAGGAAGGCGCCGAGACCGCCGCGAAGTACCTGCTCGCACCTAACGAGTCCCGCGCGAACGAGATCATCAAGACCCTCGGCGCGCCCAGCGAGGAGACCCGGTACGTAATGGTCGACTGGAAGATGGCGTCGGTGTACCCGAATGCCGGCGGGAAGTTCTTCGCCCCGGCGACGTTCAAGAAGAACGTCACTCCCTCGACCTACTACCAACCGATCTACCGACAGGGTCAGAACGGACTCCAGACCGCGTTCAACCTGCGGTCCCAGAAGTACTACGACAGCCAGATGGCGCGGCTCTACCTCTATCACGGCAGTCGCATGGAGCCCAAACCCATCGTCGTGGACTGGCAGGCCCGCCAGTATCGGACGCAGAACGGACAGGTCGCTTCGTTCAAACTCGCCGAGCAGGGACCGAACGCGACGCTCGTCCGGCGGTTCCAGACGATGAAGCAGGCCCGCGCGTTCGTCGCTAACGACTCGACTTCCCAAATCGGCGGCATCGGGCAGTTCCCGAGCGAACCCGTCGAGGCGCTGAACCACTACCGCGTGGTCAAGCAGAGCGAGGCCTCCGGGACGAGCAACGCGCAGTGGGCCCGGCGACTCCGCGCCGAGATGCAGACGCTCCTGCAGGGGAAGGCGATTCGGAGCCCCGGACAGATGTTCCAGACCGCGCCCTCGTGGGTCAAGACGTTCGAGCGCGTGCCCGGCGCGACCGTGAAGGGTACCGGCCCGGCCAACACCACGGTCACGGCCGCGGTCCAGCTATCGCCGGTCGGTCAGAACGGGTCGTTCACCTACACCCAGCAGGCCCGGACCGGTCCGGACGGTCAGTTCACGATGACCCTGCCGTACTCCTCGACCGGCTACGAGAACTGGGGTCCCGAGAAGGGGTACACCAACGTCAGCGTCCGCGCGACCGGTCAGTACCAGTTCTACACGCCCCGGAGCTTCGAGGGTGGCAACGTCACCTTCCACAACGCCTCCGCGCACGTCACCGAGGCGCAGGTCATCGGCGAGAGCAACGAGACCACCACGGTCGAACTGACGAAGGAGTCGGTTTCGCTCCGGCAGAACAACCAGTCGAGCGACAACTCGACGGCCGACGGCAACCAGACGGCGCCCGCAAACGGAACCGCCGCGAACGGGACGACCGGTAACGACTCGGCGAACGCCTCCGCGCTCGGGTCCTCGGCCGACGCGTCGCCCTCCGACGCGCAGTCGAAGATGACGCCCGAACGCGCGCTCCCCGAACGCGAGGAGACCGCTCCGGCGCGCGCCGGACTCGTCGGCGCGTGGGCCGGTGCGCTCGCGCTCGCGAACCGAGACTGAAACGCGGCGCGTCGTTTTCGAGCGGTCGATTTTCGAGGTCCGATTTTCCGGCGTTCGTTTTTCAACGTCAGTTTTCGTGTCCAACGGGTAGCTACCGCGACCGGGACGGTCTCGTGCCGTCTATGCCCCAGGGCCACTCAGTCCTCCGAGAAAGCAAACCGTTTTCCGGCCGGTTGTCGTACCCCTCGCCAATGCGAGAGTGGCTCTCCATCTACCTGAAAGGCGTCTCCATGGGTGCCGCCGACGCCGTCCCCGGCGTCTCCGGCGGGACCATTGCGCTGATAACCGGCATCTACGAGCGACTGGTCGGAGCCATCGCCGCCTTCGACCCCCGCGTGCTGGCCGACCTGCCGCGAGTCTACGACCCCGAGGCCCGGCGGCGCGTCGCGGGAATGCTCCGCGAGATGGACGTGGCGTTCCTGCTGGTCCTCGGTGCGGGAATCATGACCGCCATCGTGGGAGTGACCGGAGCGGTCAGTCGTATCGCGGACTCGTCGCCGGCCGTCCTGTTCGCGTTCTTCTTCGGTCTCATCGCGGCGTCCGCGCTCGTCCTCTGGAGCGAGGTCCGACTCGACACCGGGGGCGAGAAGGCGGCCGCCGTCGTCGGCTTCGTCGTCGCGTTCCTGCTCGCGAGTGAGTCGACGGCCGCGGCGATTCCCCACTCGCCGCCCGTCCTGTTCGTCGTCGGCGCGATAGCCATCTGCGCGATGATTCTGCCCGGCGTTTCGGGGTCGTTTTTACTCATCCTGTTCGGCCAGTACATCTTCATGTCGGACACGCTCCACGCGTTCATCGACGAGGCCGTCGGCGTCGTCCGCGGCGGTCCGGTCGAATCCGCGGTCGGTCCCGCCGTCGCCGTGGTGTCGTTCGTCGCGGGCGCGGCCGTCGGCATCCTCACTTTCGCCCGCGTCGTCGAATGGGCGCTGTCGAACCACCGCGAGGTGACACTGACGTTCCTCGTCGCGCTGATGGTCGGCGCGCTACGGCTTCCGGTCGCGAAGATTCTCGGCGCCGGCGGCGAGTGGCCGGTGGCGCGCGTGGCCGCGGTCCTGCTGGCCGGCGTTGCGGGCACCGCGGCGGTCCTGCTCGTGGACTACTACACCGACGACCTCGACTACGTCGAGGACGACCCGACCGCGACGCCCGCGCCGCGCAACGACTGATTCCGTCCCGGCGTCGCTTCGACCGACTTCACTCCCCGAACAGCGCGTGGAGCACCGTCGACTCGGCCTTCCGGAGGTGTTCGGACGCCGTGCTCGGCGAGCAGTCCAGCGCCTCGGCGACCGCTTCGTGGGACGCGGCCCGCGGCACGTCGTAGTACCCCGCCGCGACCGCCGCCTCGACGGCCTCGCGCTGGCGCTCCGAGAGGAGCGTCTCGTAATCCCCGGACGGCCCGCCGACGCGCTCGACTTCCACCTCGATGCCGTCTGGAGCGCCACCGTGGAGGTCCTGTAACGCCTCGGCGGTGCCGACCACCTCGAAGGTGACTCCGCCGTCTTCGGTGTGTTCGAGCGACGACGTGACCACGACGCCGCCCCGATTGTAGGCGTCGAACATCGCCCGCTGGACCGGCGTCGTCCCGGCCCGGACGTGGAGGTAGAAGCGGTCCTCGGCCACCGTTGTCAGGTCGTAGGCCCGGACCTCGGGCGTCTCGTCGAGCGCCGCGGCGAAGGCCTCGCGGTCGGCCTCGACGTAGAACGCGTGGGTCATGGTCTCGCCCGCGTCGTTCCAGTGAACCATCTCGGCGGCGCTCACGAAGTCGCGCTCGGCCATCAGCGTGTGGAGCGGATGAACCTCGGTGTCGGGCGCGTAGAACGTCAACTGGAGGCGACGCATACGCCGGTGGGCGCCCGCCGCGCCTATAAATCCACCGCGCAGGTCCGGCAGAACCGCTACCTCCTCCGCGGTCGTGGGTCCGCACATGAACGTCTTCGTCGCCGGCGCGACCGGCGTCCTCGGACGACGACTGGTGGCGGAACTCGCCGACCGCGGCCACGACGTCGTCGGCCTGACGCGAGACGAATCGGGCGACCGACGGGTCCGGGCCGCGGGCGGCGTCCCGCGGCGCGGCGACGTACTCGACCGCGAATCGCTCCGGAGCGCGGCCGAGGGGGCCGACACCGTGGTCCACGCCGCGACTGCCATCCCCACCGCGGGGAAGCCGACCGACGACGACTGGGAGCGGAACGACCGGGTCCGCCGGGAGGGCGCGCGGAACCTGACCGCGGTCGCGAGCGAGGCGGGCGCGGACCGCTTCGTCCAGCAGAGCGTCGTCTGGGTCGTACGCCGACCCGACGGTTCCGCGTTCGACGAGACCGCAGACCCGAACCCGGACCGGACCACTCGGTCGGCGCTCGACGCCGAGCGAATCGCCCGCGAGGCGGCCGACGACGCCGAATTCGAGACCGCGGTCCTCCGGTGTGGCTTCTTCTACGCCCACGACTCGGCGCACGTCCGGTCGTTCGGCGAGCGACTGCTCGCCGGGCGGATGCCGATAGTCGGCCGCGGACTTCTGGGCCGGGGCGACGCCGAACTCTCCTTCCTCCACGCCGACGACGCCGCGCGGGCGTTCGCCGAGGCGACCGTCGGGGCGGAAAGCGGTCTCTACCACGTCGCGGACGGGACCCCCGTCACGACCGCCGACTTCCTGCGGGCCTTGGCCGACCGCCTCGGCGCACCGGACCCCCGAAGGATGCCGGGGTGGCTGGCGAAACGCCTCGCGGGCGAGGCGACGGTGGACCTGCTGACGTCTCCGATGCCGACCGACGCCGAGCGGTTCCGGCGCGACTTCGACTGGAGGCCCCGGTATCCGTCCTACCGCGAGGGCCTCGACGCGGTGGTCGAGCGGTGGCGCGAGGAGGGGGTGCTCCGAGAAACCGGAGACGGCTACGAGTGGCGCGCGGAGGCGGTCGAGTCGGCCGAGACGGCGGACGTAGCGGAGGCGGCGGAGACGTAGATGGTCCGCAAACTGGCGGTCGCGACGCTCACAGTCGTTCTGCATCTCGCGGCGAACGCGGCTCACGGCGTCCCGCACGCCGCGATTCCGGTTCCGCTCGCGGCGTGGCAGCGGGCGTTCGTCTTCGGAGTCGTCGCGCTGGCACCGCTGGTCGCGCTCGGGTTCCTGTGGCGCGGGCAATCGAGGGCTGGCGCGGGCCTGCTCGCGGTCTCGATGGCGGCGTCGCTGGCGTTCGGCCTCTACTTCCATTTCGGCGCGCCGAACCCCGACCACGTGGACGCGGTTCGCGCGGGCCCGTGGCGAAGCCCCTTCCGGACGACCGCAGTACTGGTCGCAGCTATCGACGCCGTCGGCGCTCTCGTCGGCCTCTGGTTAGCGTACGAGGCTCCGGACTCGTCGGTCGGTGACCGACCGCCGAGGATTGGACCGCTCCCGAGGCTCCCGCTACGCTGACCGTCTGCCGTCGAGGCGTCGGAACGGGAGGGTCGGGAACCGCGGAACTGCGCGGCTAGGGCGACGCCCGCTCCCGTCGGTCGAGTCGGTCTGAATCCGTTCGAGGACGCCCCGCTCCGCGAGTTCGTAGAGGAACCGCTTGACCGTCGCCGCGGTCAGGTCCGAGCGCTCCGCGATGGCGCTGGCCGCGTCGTCTATCGGAAGCGTCGCGTCGAGCGAGATGAGTTTCAGGAGGACCTCGCGCCGGTTCTCCGGCAGGGCGAAGACCCGCCCGACGTGAATCCCGTCGTCGGGCACGTCCTCGATGCCGGCGTCCACGTCGCTCGCCCGGATTCGGTCGGCACCGTCGGCGTCCGCGATGTCGGCCGCGCCGAACGCGGCCGCGAGGGCGTCGTGGGCGTCGCCGCTGGCCCACTCCGCGAGATGGCGGGCCTGCCCGTGCCTGAGGGCACCGCTCGTCAGCGCTCGCGAGGCCCGCTCGGTCAAAATGTCGACCAGCGCGTGCTGGCGGTACTCCGGCACGTGGACGGTCTTCGCGCTCCAGTCGTCGGGGACCGCTCGGCCGACGACCACGAGCGCCGCGTCGTCGGCGACGGGGTCGAACCACTCGCGGAGTTTTCCGCCGTCGGGCGAACTCGGACTCCCGACGTGGTCGACGGCGACGACGGCCCTCCGGGCGGACGACGAGAACTGCTCGACCAACCGCTCGCGGAGTCGGTCGGTCCCGACGCCGCGTCGGGGGACCGACTCCTCGACCACGGCGTCGAGCAGCGTGTGGTAGAACTGGAACTCGCTGGTCGTCCGGTAGCCGTCGACGTGGACGAACTCGACGGCGTCGGCGGCGGTCCCGGCGCGGGTCGTCGTACCGATTCGGCGGTGCCGTCGCCCGAACTGGTCGCTGAGGTGAGCGAATAGCGCACTCACGAGCGCCGACTTCCCCGACCCCTTCGGCCCGTACACCGCGGCGTCCGGCGGGAGTCGCCGGTCGAACACGGGGTCGAGAACGTCGAGGAGGCGTTCGAGGACTGGACCCCGACCGACCGGGTCGGGCAGGTGAACCGCGGGGTTGAGCGGGCTTCGGTCCACGAACAGGTCGTCGCCCCGCGTGGCCTGTCGCCGAGCGATTCGTTCTTCGAGGTCCATCGGCGCTCAGTGGCTCCCCTCGACGAGGGCCTCCTCCAGCACTTCGAGCGGATGGCGAATCTCGTAGCCGGTCCCGTGTTCCATCTGCATCGCGCAGGTCGGACACTCGGTCATGCCCGCCTCGGCGTCGGTCTCCTCCATGTGTTCGAACATCTCAGCGCCGATTTTCATGGACGTTTCGTATTTCTCGTCCTTCCAACCGTAGGTGCCCGAGATGCCGGAACACGAGTCGCCCACGTCCTCGGCGTTCGCGCCGTCAAGACCGTCGATGAGTTCGACCGCCTGTCCGGCCAGACCCTGATTCCGGGCGTGGCAGGGCGCGTGGTAGGCGAACTCGCCCGCGTCGACTTCCGCGTCCGCCAACTCGGCTTCGAGGTCCTCGTGGAGTCGGAGGTATTCGAGCGCCTCGTAGGTGTGGGCCGCGACGCTGGCGGTCCCGTCGTAACTGAACAGTTCCGGGTACTCCTGGCGGAGTGACATCGAACAGGAGGTACAGGAGGCGATGATGTCGTAGCCCTCCTCGACGAGGCCCGAGAAGTTCTCGACGTTGATTCCGGCCGCGCGCTTGGCGTCGTCCAGCATCCCGTTGGCGAACATGGGCGTCCCCGAACACCGCTGCTTGGGGACGACCACCTCGTAGCCGAACGACTCGAACAGTCGGACCATCGCCTTGCCGACCGCCGGGGTGTTGTAGTTCGAGTAACAGCCGTGGAAGTACGCGACGCGCTTGTCCTCGGAGCGGACCTGCGGGCCACCTCGCTTCTCCCACCACTCGCGGAACGTCTCCTCGGCGAACTCGGGGAACTCACGCTCGCTCGTGATGCCCAGCACCTTCTCGTTGACCGCCTGCACGAGCGAGTTGCCCATCAGGAAGTTGGTGAGTCGCGGGACCTTGCTCCCGAGTTCCGCCATCGTCCGGTAGTTCGCCAGAATCCGGTTGCGGACGTACTCCCGGGATAGCTTGTCCATCTGGTTCTCGACGTACTCCCCGCGGGCCGTGTTGTGCATCTGGCTGAGGGGCACGTCGGAGGGACACGACGAGTCACACCGCATGCAGTTCGAGCAGGACATCACCGAGTCGTCGATGTCGGTGTCCTCCTTGCGCTTGAGTCGCCACTGCTCGGGCCCCTGGAACTTCGGCCCGGGGAAGTCGTCGTCCACCTCCGCGACGGGGCAGTTGGTGTCGCAGGTCGAACACTTGTAACAGTCGTCGCTCCCCGGTCGGAGGTCCATGTCTTCGCTCTCGGGGAACACCTGCACCGGTTCGAACTCGTCGTCCGAGACCGTTTCCTCGTGGCGCACTTCGTTCACGTCGTTCGAGTCGTTCGGGTTAGTTGGCTGTTCTGCGTCGCTCATGAATCAGACACCTCTTTGGCCGCGCTGCGTCCGGCCGCGACGCCGGTGGCGAGCGAGACGCCCGCACCGGACTTCTCGGCCGCGAAGTCGTGGCCGCCCAGCACCGCCCCGGCGGCCCGGAGGTTCGGAAACTCCACGTCACCCCTCCGGTCGAGGGGTCGCAGGTCGTCGTCGGTCTCCACCCCGAACCGAGCGAACGGGTGGTCGCCGAACGCCGCGTCGGCGAACCAGTCGTACCGGTCGCCCGAGTGGGGCACGTGGCAGTCGAAAATCGGTTCGGCGACGCCCTCGCGGTCCGAGTCGATCCCCTTGCCCACGAGGCCGCCGGTCGCCAGCACGAACTGGTCGGCGTGGAACGGAATCGCCGCGCCGTTGCGCTCGACGCGGACGGCGGCGATGTCTTCGCTGCCCGCCCTGCCGCCTTCCTCGTAGTCCACGACGGGGTTGCCGGTCGTGAAGCGCACGCCCGCCTCCCGGCACGCCCCGGTAAGCGCGCCTTCGAGGCGCATCCCCGGGATGCTCGGCGGTCCCATCGGCACCTCGAACACCGCCGCGCCGAGTTCTGCTTCGAGGCTCTCGCGCACCTCGTCTGGCCGGTGCTGGCCGAGGAGCGCCGGAAAGCCCACGCGCTCCGCGCCGCGGAGATGGGGTTTCACCGCCTCCGCGAGCGCCTCCCGGACCGGGAGTTCCGTCGTGTAGCCGTCACCCTGGACTGCCACGCGCTCGTCGGCGTCGAGCGCGTCGGCGAACCGAGTAATCTTGGCGTCCACCCGGAAGTCGCCGGGGAACGAAATCGTCGCGCCCCGCGCGGCGAACGGGACGCCCGCGGATTCGAGGTGGTCGGCCGCCAATGGCGCGTCGAAGTCGGTGACGGTCTCGAACCCCACGAGGAGGGCGCTCCGGTCGTCGCTCGCCAGTCCGGCCGCCGCGCTCGCGGGGTAGCGCGCTGTCGGTTTCACCGCCCCGCCGTGAGTGGGCACGAGCGCGTTTCGGTCGGTGTGGTCGCCGCGGTAGCGGTCGCCGACGACCCCGTCGAAGACCGCCAGCGCCTCGCGGACGCCCTCGACGCCCACGGTCCGGTACGGGTGGGCGTCGGGGAGTTGCGGGATGGCCTCGAAGGGGTCGGAGAGCGGTCCTTCTCCGTCCGATTCGGGGAGATACCCCAACACGTCCACCAGTCCGCTCGCGCTCTTGAGGGTCGAGTCCTTGTGCGAGAGCAGGCGGACGTCCACGCCCTCGCGGGCGGCGGCGAGCGCGGCGGTCATCCCGGCGATGCCGCCCCCGACGACGGTCACGTCGTCTTCAATCGCCACGCTGGCCTCCGTCGAACTCGCCGAACGCAATCGCTTCCTCGCGGTCGGCCGGGTCGCGGTCCCGGTTCATCGTCGCGGAGTGGAGCGCGTAGTTCAGGCCGGCCTGCGATAGCTGTTCGCCCCAGAGGGCGTGGCGCTCGCCCTTCCAGCGCTCCTCGAACAGGTCGTCGAGCGCGGCGTAGGCCTGCGGTTCGTCGAACTCCGGGTGGAGTTCGCTCGCCATCCGGTGACAGCAGAACCCGCCCTGACAGTTGCCCATCGACGCGCGGGTCCGGATGCGGACCGCGTTGAGGTCGGTGCCCGACTGGTCGATGGCGTCGCGCACCTCCGCGCGAGTGACCGCCTCGCAGTCGCAGAGGACCGGATTCGGTTCCACCGACGAGAGTACCTCGTCCGCGCGACTGCCGAGGCGCTGGGTGCTCCGGCGCGCGACCGGCGAGCGCAGGCCGAATCGGTCCATCCCGGCGTCGAGGACGGACTCGTCCTCGCTGCCCGGAAGCGGGACCTCGGCAGTCCGGCACGTCGCGCTGACGCCCAACTGGTCGCAGACGTGGTCGGAAATCTCCTCGGCCATCATGCGGTAGGTGGTGAACTTCCCGCCGACGATGGAGGTGAGTCCGTGAAGGTCGTCGCGCTCCTCGTGGTCGAGCAGGAAGTAGTCGCGGGTGATGTCTGTCGGGTCCGAACTCCCGACCTCCGGCGGTTCGTACAGCGGGCGGACGCCCCAGAACGACCGGACCGTCCGGGCCTCCCCGAGGATGGGGACGAGTCGCTTCAACTCGTCTATCATCAGGTCGACCTCCCACCGCTCCTCGGGGTAGTCCTCGGGGTCTTCGACCTCCTCGTCGGTCGTGCCGAGGATGGCCGTCGTCTCGTGGGGCACGACGATGTCGGCGTCGCCCTTCGGTCGGCACCGATTGATGACGGTGTCCACCTGCCGGCAGTTCATGACGACCATCACGCCCTTCGAGGGCCGGACCTCGATGTCGACGCCCGCCATCTCGCCGATTCGGCCGGCCCACGCGCCGGTCGCGTTGACCACGTACTCCGCGCGAATCTCCTCGGTCTCGCCGGACTTCCCGTGCGAGCGCTTTCCGGGACCGGTCTCGTGGCGAATCTCCGCGCCGGTGATGCGCTCGTCGTCGCCCAACAGGTCGATTACCTCGGCGTGGGTCTCGACGCGCGCGCCGTGGTTCTCGGCGCTGACCGCGTTGGCCACGCAGAGCCGAAACGGGTCGACGGCCCCGTCGGGAACCCGAATCGCGCGCTTCACGTCCTTCGTGAGGTAGGGTTCCTCCTCGCGGGCCTCCTCGGCGCTGAGGACCTCCGCGGGGATGCCGCACTCCCGACAGCCCTCCAACTTCTCCTCGAAGTACTCGTCGGGGTCGCCCTCCAACTGGACGAACTGGCCGCCGGTCTCCTCGACGCAGTGGCCCGCGATGTCCCGGAGGACGCGGTTCTCCTCGATGCACTCCTCCGCGCTCGCCTGGTCGGAGACGGCGTAGCGCCCGCCGCTGTGGAGCAGGCCGTGCATCCGCCCGGTCGTCCCG
This sequence comes from Halorussus limi, assembly GCF_023238205.1. NCBI lineage: Archaea > Methanobacteriati > Methanobacteriota > Halobacteria > Halobacteriales > Haladaptataceae > Halorussus > Halorussus limi. The sequence continues at coordinate 3,367,595 of NZ_CP096659.1, read as the reverse complement.
TGGGTCAGGTTCCCTTTCTCGACGAGGGTGACGTCGACCCCCCGCATCGCCAAGTCCCTGGCGATGCCGGTGCCGGTAGAACCCCCGCCGACGACGAGAACGTCCGTAGTAGCTGTCATCCGTTTTCTCAGAAGTGGGACCCGCGATACTTTACTTTACCGCCACTGCCATCTACGGAGTAAATACATTCGAGAGGCGGCCGAAGACCTTCTGACGGGCGGAAAATATCCGTATATGGAACGACTCGACGAAAGTTTTATAATGAAAGTCAATATTGTTTACCAGTAGAGCGACATCGTGAGTAAACTACGCGCGGTGTCGCGAACCCAGATACGGCTGGCGATTACCATCGGTGACTCACTCACGACAACGGAAACGTACGTCGGAGCAATCGACCAGGGGACGACAGGTACCCGGTTCATGGTCTTCGACCACGACGGAACGGTCGTAACGGACGCCTACGAAACGCACGAACAGATTTACCCGGAACCCGGATGGGTCGAACACGACCCGCTCGAAATCTGGGAGAACACCAAGTCGGTCGTGAGGGCGGCGCTCGACGACGCGGGCCTCTCGGCCGACCAACTCGCCGCCATCGGCGTCACCAACCAGCGCGAGACGACGCTGCTCTGGGACCGCGACACCGGCAAGCCGGTCCACAACGCCATCGTCTGGCAGGACCGGCGGACCACCGACCGAGTCGAACAACTCGAATCCGAGGGCAAGGTCGAGGAGATACGAGCCAAGACCGGTCTCGAAGCCGACGCCTACTTCTCGGCGACCAAGGCCGAGTGGCTGCTCGACAACGCCGACCCCATCAAGACACAGCGCGCTCGCCCGGCCGACATGAAAGAGCGGGCCGCCGAGGGCGAAATCCTGTTCGGAACCATCGACTCGTGGCTGATATACAACCTGACCGGGAACCACATCACCGACGTGACCAACGCCTCCCGGACGATGCTGTTCGACATCCACGAGATGGAGTGGGACGACGACCTGCTCCGGGAGTTCGACGTACCGAGGGAGTCGCTGCCGGAGGTCCGACCCTCCAGCGACGAGGACTACTACGGCACGACCGACCCCGACGGCTTCCTCGGTGCCGAGATTCCGGTCGCGGGCGCGCTCGGCGACCAGCAGGCCGCGCTGTTCGGCCAGACCTGCTTCGACGCCGGCGACGCCAAGAACACCTACGGCACCGGGAGCTTCTTCCTGATGAACACGGGTAACGAAGCGGTCGACAGCGACCACGGCCTGCTCACGACGGTCGGGTTCCAGCGCTCGGGCGAACCCGTCCAGTACGCCCTCGAAGGCTCCATCTTCGTCACCGGCGCGGCCATCGAGTGGCTCGAAGACATGACGCTCATCGAGGACGCCGCCGAGACCGAAGCCCTCGCGCGGAGCGTCGATTCGACCGACGGCGTCTACGTCGTCCCGGCGTTCACCGGTCTCGGAGCGCCCCACTGGGACCAGCGCGCCCGGGGGACCATCGTCGGGATGACCCGCGGCACGCGCCGGGAACACGTCGTCCGCGCGACCCTCGAATCCATCGCCTACCAGACCCGCGACGTGGCCGAGGCGATGGTCGCCGACAGCGACATCGAGATGGAGAGTCTGAAGGTCGACGGCGGCGCGGTCAAGAACAACTTCCTCTGCCAGTTGCAGGCCGACATCATCGGCACCGAAATCGCCCGCCCCGAGGTGGACGAGACGACCGCGCTCGGGTCGGCGTACGCCGCCGGTCTCGCGGTCGGCTACTGGGACGACCCCGACGAACTCCGACAGAACTGGCGGGTCGACCGCGAGTTCGCCCCGGAGATGGACCGCGACGAGGCCGACCGGATGTACGACCGGTGGGGCGACGCCGTCGAGCGCTCGACCGACTGGGCGCGCGACGGGGGTGACGACTGAATGGCTTGGGGCGACCTCTGGGCGGTCGAGATGCTGGTCGCGGCGTTCGCGGGCGGCGCGTTCGGCGCGGCGCTCGGAGCACTCCCGGCCTTCATCTTCACCGGCTTCATGGTCATCGCCGGCGAGGCGGCCAACGTCATCGGCAAGACCGTGGCCGGCGCCTCCGACGCGGGCGCGTCCAGTGAACTCGCGGCGGTCGGCATCACCGGAGCCATCGCGTTCGGCCCGGTGTTCTCCCCGGCCATCAGTTTCGCCGGCGGCGCGGCGGCGGCCGCCTACGCCGCCAAGAAGGGGTACATGGACACCGACTTCGACTTCCACGAGGCCAAGAACATCGCGTTCGCCCAGGGCACCAAGCCCGACGTGCTGGCGGTCGGCGGCGCGTTCGGTATCGTGGGCTACTGGCTGACAGTCGCCTCCTCGACGCTCGGGATGCCCTACGACCCCATCGCGATGGGCGTCGTGCTGTCGGCCGTCATCCACCGAATCGTCTTCGGCTACGACATCATCGGCGACACCAGCGGCGGCATCCTCGACATGAGTCCGTTCGAGGACGGCGACCGCCGCGTCATCGGCGAGGCCGCGACCGCCGACGCCGACGGCGACGGAGGTCGGGAACCCGCGGCGGACGGCGGGGAACCGAGCGACGACTCGCGACCCTCGTCGGAGCCTCGCTCCGACGGCGGGACCGCGGAAGGCCGGTTCGTCGTCGAACCGTGGCTCCCCCACCAGTACAAGTGGGCGAACGTGGCGACGCTCGGAGTGGTCGTGGGCATCCTCGCGGCGTTCACCGCGTACACGACGGGGAGCCCGTTCCTCGCGTTCGGCATCAGCGCGGCGAGTCTCGTCTTCCTCAACTGCGGGGTCGAGCAGATTCCGGTGACTCACCACATCAGTTTGCCCGCCAGCACCGCGGCGCTGGCGCTGGCCCCGGCCGGGATGTCGGTCTCGACGGCGCCGACCGCCGAAGTCGCGGCCGCGATTCCGCTCGGGTCCGCGCTCGCGGTCGGCGGCGTCTTCGGTCTCGTCTGCGCGCTCGCCGGCGAACTCGTCCAGCGGGTCTTCTACGCCCACGCCGACACGCACTTCGACCCGCCCGCAGCGGCCATCGTGGTCGGCACCTTCCTCGTCGCTGTGCTTGCCGCGGTCGGCGTCTTCCCCCAGACCGTCTGGGTGCCGGCGCTCGGCCTCTGAGCGGTCGGTCCGACGACCCCGACGAACTTTTTCTGCGACTCGGGACGCGCCCTGTCGCTCTACCGGTCGGCCGAGCGACGGCCATCTGAACGCGGGTTCAGACCGGAAGCCCTATCTGAATCTTCGCTCAATCACCCGTCATGGCAGACACGACCGACCGACTCCGGCGACTCGTCACCGACGAACTCGGCGAGTGTCGGGACGCCGACTTGGACCGTCGGCTCTCGGAACTGGACGGCCTCGCCGACAGCGCCCTCGCGGACGACTCGGCCCGACCGGTGTTCGCGGTGCTCGGCGACGAGACGCGATACCGACTCGCGCGACTCCTCGTCGCCGCGGACGACGACCTCTGTGTCTGCGAACTCGAACCGCTGGTGGACGTGAGCGAGAGCGCGGTCAGTCACGCGCTCGCCGACCTCGTGGACGCCGGACTCGCCCGCCGTCGGAAGGACGGCAACTGGCGCTACTACGACGCAACCGAACTCGCCGCGGAACTGCTCGCGGCCGCGGACCGGGAGGTGGGCGACGCGTGAGCGACGACATCGGCGTACTGGACCGGTATCTCACGGTCTGGATCGGACTCGCGATGGCCCTCGGCGTGGGTCTGGGCTACGCGGTGCCCGGCGTCGCCGACCTGCTGAACGCGGTCACGTTCAACGGCACCAGCCTCCCCATCGCGATCGGACTGTTCGTGATAATTTACCCCATCATGGCCGAAATTGACTACGGGCGCATCCCGAAGGTCACTCGGACCGCCCGGAAGGAGATCGGGTTGACGCTCGCGTTCAACTGACTCGTCGCGCCGTTCGTGATGTACGGTTTCGCAGTCCTCTTCCTCGGCGGACACCCCGAGTTCGTCACCGGACTCATCATCGTCGGCATCGCGCCGTGCATCGCCATGGTGTTGGTCTGGAACGAACTCGCGGCCGGAAATCAGGAGATGTGCGCGGTCTGCGTCGGCGTCAACAGCCTGCTGCAAATCGTGCTGTTCGTCCCCTACGCCTTCGTGTTCCTGACCGTGCTTCGGGGGACCTCGGTGGACGTTTCCATCGGTCTCATCGCCCAGACGGTGCTGGTCTTCCTCGGCCTGCCGCTGTTGCTCGGCTACCTGACCCAGACGGTCGCGTTCCGAACCGTGGGCAAGGCGGCCTACTACGACCGAATCGTCCCGCGAATCAGCCCGCTGGGTCTGCTCGGCCTGCTGTTCACCGTCGTCGTGATGTTCGCGCTCAAGGGCGAGTACATCGTCGAGAACCCCGAGCAGATAGCGCTCATCGCGGTCCCGCTGCTCGTCTTCTTCGCGGGGATGTGGGCGCTCGCCTACGGCGCGTCCGCCGCGCTCGGCTTCAGTTACACCGGGAGCATCAGCGTCGCGTTCACCGCCTCGTCGAACAACTTCGAGTTGGCCATCGCGGTCGCGGTCGCGGTGTTCGGCATCGGGAGTAACGTCGCGCTCGCCACGGTCGTCGGTCCGCTCATCGAGGTTCCCGTGATGCTGGCGCTCGTCCGCGTCGCGCTGGCGACGAGAGGCCGCCTGTTCTCCGAGGCACAGGGAACGGGCGGGGTCGCCTACTCGGACTGACCCGCCGGTCGGGGCGCCCGAAACGACCGCGAACGACCGCTTTTTGTGGCTGACGCCCTCACGGTGAGCCATGACTCCGCCGCTCGTCCTCGACATCGACGGCACGATGACCCGGCCCGACGACTCCGTAGACCCGCGATTCTTCGACCTTCTTCCGAGTTGGGACGCGCCGGTCGTCGTCGCCACCGGGAAGGCGTTTCCCTATCCCGTGGCGCTCTGTCACTTCATGTACGTCGAGCAGAACGTCATCGCCGAGAACGGCGGTATCGTCCTCTCGGGCGAGGAGGTGACGCGGAACGGCGACGGCGAGGCCGCACGCCGGGTCGCCGAGGAGTACGTCGCGGCGGGATACGACCTCGGGTGGGGGCCGACCGACCTCACGAACCGCTGGCGGGAGACCGAGGTGGCGGTCGCTCGGGACCAACCGCTCGGCCCGCTGGAGGAACTCGCGGCCGAACACGGACTGGAAGTCGTGGACACCGGCTTCGCCTACCACGTCAAGTCGCCCAGCATCGAGAAGGGAATCGGCCTGAAGTCGGTCGCGCCGCTCCTCGACCGCGACCCCGAGGAGTTCGTGGCTATCGGCGACTCCGAGAACGACGTGTCCACGTTCGGCGTCGCCGGCGAGTCCTACGCGGTCGCCAACGCGGACGAGAAGGCCAAGCGCGCGGCAGACGTGGTGCTCGACGAATCGTACTCCGAGGGCACGCTCTCGGTGCTGGACGAACTCCGGAGTCGGGCTTAACTGCTCGTCACGCTCACCGTCGGAACCGTCGGAGCGCTCCCCGAGCAATCGCCGCGACGGCGACGAGGAACACCCCGACGACCAGCGTCCACGGTCCCCAGTCGCGGCGCGTCATCGTCGCTCCTCGCTCTCGGCGACTTCCTCGTCGCGCCACTCCGCGAACGAGTCCAGCAGCGCCGTCTCCTCGAACCGCTCGATGCAGGGCACGTCGTAGGGATGCAACTCCTCGACCCGCGCGGCCAGTCGGTCGTAGCCCTCGTCGGTAGTCTTGGCCAGCAGGACCACCTCGTCGTCTCGGTGGACCTCGCCCTCCCACCGGTAGACCGAGGTGCAGGGAAACCGGTTGACGCAGGCCGCGAGTCGTTCCTCCACGAGCGTCTCGGCGATGTCGGACGCGTCCTCGGGCGGCGCGGTGACGTAGGCTGTCGGCATACCCGTCGCAACGTCCGCGGGACGCTTAAGGCTCGGCCCATCGCTGGTGCGTTCGTTCCCTCCGGTCGCTCGCCGTCGCCGCGTTCGGATGGTGGCTCAGCTCTCTCGAGGTAGTCGGACTGGCGGTCCCCGGCCCCGACTCCGAGCGACCGCGCGGAGCGTCCGGGCGGGGTTCGTCGCGGCCTCGTATTTGAACCCTCGGCCGACTCGAATTCCACTCCGAGAGATTCAAGGCGCGTCCACCTCCCTATTCTACCAATGCGGGACGACCACCTCATAACCGCGAAACAGCTCTCTCGGGAGGACGTAGAGTCGGTCCTCGACCGAGCGGCCGAGTTCGACGCCGACCCGGCCGCGTTCGGGGACCGCCACGAGGACGCGATACTGGGACTGCTCTTCTTCGAGCCGAGTACCCGGACGAAGATGAGCTTCGAGACCGCCATCAAGCGCCTCGGCGGCGACGCGGTGGACATGGGCACCGTCGAGTCGTCGTCGGTCAAGAAGGGCGAGAGCCTCGCCGACACCGCGCGGGTCATCGAGGGCTACGCCGACGCGCTGGTGTTGCGACACCCGAGTCAGGGCGCGGCCAAGATGGTCGGCGAGTTCGTGGACGTGCCGCTCCTGAACGCGGGCGACGGCGCGGGCCACCACCCGACCCAGACCCTGCTCGACCTCTACACGATTCGGGAGAACGCCGGACTCGACGACCTCACCATCGGCATCATGGGCGACCTGAAGTACGGCCGGACGGTCCACTCGCTGGCCCACGCGCTGACCAACTTCGACGCCGACCAGCACTTCATCAGCCCCGAGAGCCTGAAACTCCCCCGGAGCGTGCGCTACGACCTCCACGAGTCGGGCGCGATGGTGCGCGAACACACCGAGTTGGACGACATCCTGCCGTCGCTCGACGTGCTGTACGTCACCCGCATCCAGCGCGAGCGGTTCCCCGACGAGAACGAGTATCAGGAGATAGCGGGCGAGTACGGCATCGACCTCGAAACGCTCGAATCGGCGAAAGACGACCTGACCGTGATGCATCCGCTGCCGCGCGTGGACGAAATCGCGCCCGAGGTGGACGACACCGACTACGCGACCTACTTCGAGCAGGCCCACAACGGCGTGCCGGTCCGGATGGCGCTGCTCGACCAACTGCTGGAGGGACGACAATGAGCGACCACCAACTCCGCGTGAGCAAGATTCCGAGGGGGACCGTCATCGACCACATCCGCGCCGGGCAGGCGCTCAACGTCCTCGCCATCCTCGGCATCGACGGCGAGTCGGGCGAGACGGTCAGCGTCGGGATGAACGTCCCGAGCGACCGCATGGGCCACAAGGACATCGTGAAGGTGGAGGACCGCGAGCTGAGCCAAGACGAGGTGGACGTGCTGTCGCTCATCGCGCCCGAGGCGACCATCAACATCATCCGGGAGTACGAAGTCGCCGAGAAGCAGTACCTCGAACGCCCCGAACGCGTCGTCGGCGTTCTCTCCTGCCCGAATCACAACTGCATCACCAACGAGAACGAACCCGTCGAGACCGAGTTCGACGTGTTGGACGACGGCGTCCGGTGCGAGTACTGCGAGACCATCGTCCGGGAAGACCTCGCGGACCACATCGCGGTCGAGTAGGTCGGGAGTTCGAGCCACGACTCGTAGGCCGACGGCTCCGGCGTCGCCCCGCCGTGAACCGGCGCCGACTGCGACTCACGGTCGAGAATTGGGATAAGTGGCGGCTACGTTTCACGAAACGTCCCGTTACGCGACAAAACGGACCGAACGGTCGTTTTCGTTTATCTTCGGCCTCGAAGTACGTCTCCGGAGATGAGCTCACGACAACTTTCCGCACTCGCGCTCGCGGCCCTCGTCCTGCTGGCCGGGGCGGGACCGGTCCTCGGCGTCGGCACCGACGCCGCGACCGGGAGCGCGGACGACGGCCCAGTACAGCGGACCGGCGAACCGGTCCACCGAACCGACGCCGTCGAGCGGAACGCGACCGACGCCGACGACTCGTTCGCCCAGTACAAGGTTTCGCTCGACAACGTGACGGTCAAGACGTGGCTGATTCGCGACTCCACGGTGCTGAACGCGACCGTCAAGAACGTCGTCGTCCGGAACGCCACGACCGAGAACGGGAGTCGGACGAACGTCACGCTGTCGAACGTCTCGGTGGGGCAGTTCACGCTCGAACGCGCCCGGATGAAGAACGTCACCGCCCAGAAACTCGTCATCCGGAACAAGTCCGTTCTCAACGTGCCCGGCGGAAGCTTCTTCGACCCGAGCGTGAAGAACCGGACTATCGACCGCCAGTGGACGAAGAACAGCACGGTCTCGGGCGTCGTCATCGACCGCCTCGTCGTGGACGCGGCCATCCTCTGTGGCAACGCCTCGCTCGGCCCGCGGGCGACCGGCAACGACTCGGTCGCTCCCGCGGCGGGCGAGAAGAAACCCGACATCGTGGTCAAGAACGGTACGGTCGGCGAGGCGCTCATCATGCGAGGCCACGCCTCGAACTGGTCTGTCGGGTCGGTCGACCAACCCGCAGCGACCAACTCGACCCTGCCGCAGGGGTGCAATCGCGGATAGGCGCCGCGACGCGCCTCGTGGCGAGGGTGGGCGAACCGCACCGTCGGCCGGAGAGCGAACCACTTACCCGGTCCGGCGACCAACTCCGGGTATGTACGGCGTCGTCACGCGAAACGAGGAGGAACTCGACTGGTCGGAGTTCGACCTCGGCTTCTACGAGGTCAAGGACGTGACCGGTCGGTCGGCCGAACCGCTCACCGAGGGGGTGAACATGGTGTCGTGCTTCGGGGACAACGCCGCGGTCGAAGCAGACCCCGACCTCGCGGCCGTCAGCGACGCGGGCGAACTCGCCACCCGCGAGCGCCCGTACTTCGACTGGGCCTACGTCTGCCCGACGCGCGAGGACTACCGCGAGGGCGTCCTCGAAATCATCTCGGACTGCGCCGAGGCGAACCCCGACGTGCGCCTCGACGACGTGGGGTTCCCGCGCGCCGAGTACTGTCACTGCGAGCGGTGCGACGCCCGATTCGAAGCCAGCGACTTCGAGGACCGATTCGAGTGGCGCGCCGACGTTATCACCGAGTTCGTCGCGGAGGCCGCCGACCGGATTCCGGGCAAGACCTACTTCACGCTCTACCCCGACCCGTACCCGGGCCACCTCTACGAGCGGGCCGGACTCGACCTCGACGCTCTCACGGAGTACGTCGACGAGTTCGTCGTCCCGCTCTACGACATGGCCTACGAGACGACCTACTGGCTCGAAACCATCGCCAGCGGGTTCCGGGACGCGCTCGACGCGCCGTTCAGCGTCGAACTCTACGCGGTGGACGTGGACGTGGACAACCTCGTCCACGCGGGAGAAGTCGCCGACGAGTACGCCGAGAACGTCTTCTTCGGGTACGACGCGAGCAACGCGCGGGCGGCGCTCCGCCGGAAGCGCGCCGAGGCGCGCGAAGGCGTCTCCCACGAGTAGCGCGGTCCGCAGGGCGCTCCGCTATCGTCGTTCTCTCGGACGCTTGTCGCTTCCCTCGGACGCTCGCCGTTTCCGGTCCTCGCTATCTCAGGCGTGAGGGTGGACTTCGACGTCGCCGTCCGCGGCGAGGACGACGCGGTGGTCCGCCAGCGAGAACTCGACGCTCCCCGCGTCCCGAGTGCGTCCGCCGGGCGTCCGCGCGAAGAGGTCGTCTATCGCGTCGGGGTCGAGCGCGCGTCGCAGGGGTTCGAGGTCCAGCGGGTCGCACTCCGCGACCGCGGCGACCGCGTTCACGACCACCGAACTCGGTGGTTGTTCGCCCGGTTCGCACGCCGTTCGGTAGCAGTCGTTCTCCTCGTCGTATTCGAGTCCGCCGTCGGTCGGTAACAGTATCTCGTCGTGCATGTGTCGTCGTTTTCCCTGACACCGACCGAGGGCGCCGCGCCGGACGCTCTCCGCGCTCGCCACATCGGTCGGCGTCGAGTTTCGACCGAAAGTGAGGTCCGCCGTGGATATAGCTTCGGGCGCTCAGAACTAATGGTGTGAACCGAGCGACCCCGGGTCACTCCAGCGCGTACTCGCGCCACGCCAGCAGGTCCTCGCGGTCGCGGGTGTTCTCCGGCAGGTCGGCGAACCACTCGGCGTCGGTGATTTCGCCGTCGGGGTCGCTGGGTTCGGGCGTCGGCGCCCCCTCGACGCGGGCCTCGAACAGCGGGAGGACGCCCCACGTCGCGTAGTCGTCGCACCGGACCTCGACCCGGACGTTCATCGCCAGTCCGTCGTACCGGGCCTCGACGCCCGCCTCCTCGGCGAGTTCCCGCTCGGCGGCCCGCCGAAACGACTCGTCGGGTTCGGGTTCGCCGCCGGGGACGACCCACATGTCCACGCCCGCGTGCCAGACGAGCAGGAGTTCGCCCGTCGGCCGGTAGACGACCGAGTGAGCGCCGTACGGTGCGCCGAACTCCGCGATTCGCTCGGCGAGGGTCCGGAACCGCGAGCGCGAGACGCGTCTGCTGTGGTTCCGTTCGAGGAAGTCGTCGTAGGCGTCGGTCAGGCGGTGGTGGACCTGCTCGGCCCGCTGGTCCGCTCGCGTGGCGAGATACCACAGGTCGTCAACGGTGGTCATCGGGGCGTCGTGCGGACGGAATCGACTGACAGCGGACGGGTCGAACCGCGAGGGAGGGCGAGCGCAAGGTCATACTCGGAGGCTTGTCCGGCCGCCCGAATAAGCCTTCGGTCGGCGACACCGGCCGACCGCCCGGGCCGAGTGGAACCTCGACGCCGAATCGAGGTCTCGCGCCGAGTCGGGGTCTCGGCTCTCGACCGGAACCCCGACGCCGAACCGGGTCGTTTTTACCACCAGCGGGGCTATCACGACCCATGAGCTTCGAGGAAGACGACAGCGTCATCCTGCACGACGAGCACAGCGAGTACGACGGCGAAGAGGGCCAGATTACGCAGGTCATGGACACGATGTTCGGCGACAGCACCTACACCGTCAGCTTCGAAGACGGACAGGAGACCGGCATCCCCGAGGATTCGCTGGAAGCCGTCGAAGACGACGAGTAACGACGCGCCGTTTCTCCCGCGTTCCCGTTTGTTCCTGACATCTCCGTTCGACTACCGAGGAGGGGTATTAAATACTAGTCGTGGTTCTGGACTGTGTGAAGAAATTGTTACGCCGGAACGTGTCCGAGAGAGGGCAGGTCGGTATCGGAACGCTCATCGTGTTCATCGCGATGGTGCTGGTCGCCGCCATCGCGGCCGGGGTGCTCGTCAACACCGCCGGATTCCTCCAGACCAAATCCGAGGAGACCGGACAGGACGCCAGCGCGCAGGTCTCGAACCGGGTGGAAATCGTGTCCGCGTACGGGAACGTGGCCAACGACGGCCACGTCGACCTCGTCAACCTGACCGTGATGCGCGGGTCCGGGGCCGACGACATCAACCTCTCGTCGGCCACGATGGAGTGGATAGGTCCCGACACCGCCACGACGCTCGTCGGGAACAACTCCACGATGGAGGGCGGCAGGCACGTCATCGACCCGGGGAGCGACGAGTTCGGAATCAGTCCCATCAAGGACCCGGGTAACACCGTCCCGGTGCTGGCAGACCAAGACGACCGCTTCCGACTCACGATTCCGGCCTATCTCCTCGACGACGACGGGATGGGTCTGGCCGAGGGCGAGGAGGCCGCCGTGAAACTCACGACGCAGTACGGCGCGGTCACGCTCTATCACGTCACCGTTCCCCAGTCGCTGTCGGCGAAGAACGCCGTTATGGTCTGACGCGAACGAAACGCCTTTTTCCGTCCGGGGACCCTACCTCCTCTCGATGGCCGAAGTTCCGTTCCACTACATCGACCTGCGGGCGTTCTGCTACGCGACCGAAGACGACAAGCGCGTCGAGCAGGCCCTGCGGACCTACCTCCCCGACGAGTTCGAAATCCAGCGCGCGAAGAGCGAGGGCCACCACGGCGACCGCATCCTCGTCCTCTCGGCGCGCGTCGAGAACGCCGACGAGATGCGCCACGTCCTCTCGAAGGTGGCCGAACTCCCGGACGACGCCGGCCTGCTGGACGAACTCGACGAGCGAGTGGACGAGAACTGCTCGCTGTTCCTCCGACTCGACAAGCAGGCGGCCTACCGCGGCGAGGCCGAACTCGGCGAGGGCATCACTTTCCGCGCGAAGGTCGAGGCCTACCCCGCGAAGAAGGAGGCCGCTGTCGAGAACGCCCACGAGACGCTGGCGTCGCTCTGAGACCGCCGAGTCAGAAAACGAGTGGGGGTTCCGGCTCAGTGGGCCGTGAATCCGTCTATCATCTCGTCGCAGTCGGGACAGGAGACGAGTTCCGAACCGGTCGATTTGCCGCCGAGCGGTTCGCCGTTCCGCCGCGTCTGGGTCTTCGCTTGCCGATCTAGGTCCGAGCCGCAGTGTGGGCATTCTATCATACGTCTCACCAGAAGTTCTGTGCGAACAGGTACCAATACCCGAACGACACGGATATACTTTGTGTCGAACGTTCGGTTTTCCGTCCGTTACCGCGTCGGTCACGACTCGGGCATCACGACTCGGGCATCACGACCCGGGCAGGATGTCGCCGAGCGCGGCCCCGAGCGCCATCGCGGAGAACGTCACGCTCGTCTGGCAGAACGCCAGCCACGGGTCGGTCCAGTCGACGCGCCCCCAGGCGGTCATCATGGCGAGCGCGGTGAAAAACGAGACGCCGACGACGCCCGCGAGGCGGCGGGGGACGACCCCGAACAGCGGTCGGTGAATCTCGACCTGCTGGATTTCGGCCACGTACAGCAGGCCGACGACCAGTCCGATGGTGCCGACGAGAGTGACCGCGAGGGAGACCGGATGGGCCGCGATGAACGCCCCGATTTCGGCGGTGCCGCCCTCGACCAGCATCGGAATCCCGAACACCACGCTCCCGACCAGCGCCTCGGCGGCGTCGTGGCGGTCGAACCCGCGGATGACCCGACCGAACGCGCCCGGCGTCGAGACGCGTCGGGCGACGCGTATCGTCTCGCGGACCTGCTCGCGCTCTGCCGGGTCGTCGACGGTCTCCTCCAACTCCTCCAGTTCGTCCAGTAGGTCCTCCAACTCCGGGTCCTCCCGCGGGTCGGACCTCGCGGAACCGGTCTCGGAGTTCGCGCTCCGGTCGCTCATGCGTGCCACGTTACGCCGGGCAGGCATAAACGCAAAGGTCGTGGCGGGTCGCCTTCGGGGTATGCCAGCAGCACTCGTCACCGGTTCCTCGCGGGGCATCGGCCGGGCAATCGCCGAGCGGTTCGCGCGCGACGGCTACGACGTCGCGGTCAACTACGTCTCCAGCGCCCAGAAGGCGCGGACTGTCGCCGAGTCCGTCCGGCGCGAGACCGACAGCGACGCGGTCGCGGTCCGGGCGGACGTGGGCGACCCCGACGACGCGCGCGACCTCGTGGACGCCGCCGTCGAGGCCTTCGGCGGCCTCTCGCACGTCGTGAACAACGCGGGCGTGGACCAGCATGTCTACACCGAGGACCTCTCGCCCGAGGATTTCGACAGCGTGATGGACACCAACGTCAACGGCGCGTTCAACGTGACCAAGGCCGCGCTACCGCACCTCCGGGATGCGGCGGACGGCGACGCCGACTCCGCACCGACGCCCTCGGTCACGAACGTCTCCTCGATTCTGGCGTTCACGGGCGCGCCCGTCGAGTGCCACTACGCCGCCTCGAAGGCCGGAATTTTGGGCCTCACGAAGAGCCACGCCGGGGACTTCGCGCCCGAGGTTCGGGTCAACGCCATCGCGCCCGGTCACGTCGAGACCGACATGACCGCCGACCGGACCGAGGCGGAGAAGCGCGAGGAGATGGCCGAGATTCCCGTCGAGCGATTCGGCCAGCCCCGAGACATCGCCGAGGCCGCGGCCTACCTCCGGGACGCCGGGTTCGTCACGGGCGAGACGCTGAACGTCAACGGCGGCGAACTGATGCGGTAGCACGGTTGCGACGCCGACCGAGACAGTAGCACGGTCGCCCGACGAACCGAGGCGCGCAGACGGCCGCGACGCCGCGGGCGAGCGAGGCCGACCCTGACTCGCTCAGCGTTCGAGGTACCGGTCGGCCCAGTCGGGCCGGGGTCGGGCCTCGACGACGTTCCGTTCGGGGTCGTAGCTCACGAGACCGGCCTCGTCGAGTTTCGGCAGGTGGACGTGGTGAAGCCGAACCGCGACGGTGTCGGAGTCCGACCCGTCGGCGACCCGGTCCCGAAGTTCCGAGAGCGCGACAGGTCGCTCGTCGGGGTCGAGCGCACGGAGCGTGCGTCGTCGGAGCGAGTCGCCGAGCAGGCGACAGCGTTCTTCGGGCGCGACGTCGGTCTGCCCGGACGCGCCGGCAGTTCGGGTCGGATTCTGACCGTCTCTGTTTCCTATCATGGCTCCACCTTCGGAGAGAGCGTTCACAGGGTGAATGGGGCCACGGCATTTTGATTGTATTCGACCGGAAGCGGTTCGACCGCGGACTCGCGTCCGAGCAGGTCGGACGTGTTTCGAGTCCCGAAACGCGTCCGAACTTTCGAAACGTCGCTGACTGTCACCGCGAGCGACAGGTGCCGAAACGAATACGTCGCTCGCGTCGGAAGACGCAACAGCCATACGAGCGCGAACGTCGATATGAGCGACGACACAGATTCTATCCTCCGAGACAGCATCGGGACGGTCGTTAAGCGCGGGGCGGTTCTCGACCGACTCGCCGCGGGTCCGGCGACCAAGCGCGACCTGCGCGACGAGTTGGACGTCTCGCGCTCGACCGTCTACAAGGCGGTCCGCGAACTCGAAGACCGGGGACTCGTGACCGAGACCGACGAGGGCGTGGCGCTCACGCTGGTCGGCCGCCTGCTCGGCGAGGAGCGTCGGACGTTCGAGGAGCGCGTGGCGGCCGTCACCGACAGCGAGTCGCTCCTGTCGGTGCTCCCCGACGACGCGCCGGTGACGACCGACCTGCTCGTGGGGGCCGAAACCGTCCGCGGCGAACGCCACGCGCCCACCCGGCCGGTCGAGTACATCGACGACTTCGTCCGCCGGACCGACCGAATCGTCGGGTTCACGCCCGTCGTCCTGCCCCAGTACGTGGACATGTTCCACGAGGAGGTGGTGGGCGACGACCTGACCGCCGACCTCGTGCTGGAGGCCCCTGTCGTGGAGTACCTGCGCGAGAGCCACGGCGAGCGCCTCGACGAGGCGCTGGCGACCGGTCGACTCTCGATTCGCCGGACCGACGAGACCCTCCCCTTCGGCCTCGTGGTCGCGGAGGGCGAGGGTCTCGTCCTCATCATCTACGACGAGGCGGGCGACCTCCGGGGCGTCCTGCTGAACGACACGCCCGCCGCGCTCGAGTGGGGCGCGGAACTGTTCCGGACCTACTGGGACCGCGCGTCCGAACTCGATTCGGCGTAGAAACCGTCGCTCGC
This sequence comes from Halorussus limi, assembly GCF_023238205.1. Classification (NCBI taxonomy): domain Archaea; kingdom Methanobacteriati; phylum Methanobacteriota; class Halobacteria; order Halobacteriales; family Haladaptataceae; genus Halorussus; species Halorussus limi. Next base: position 3,352,278 of record NZ_CP096659.1, on the reverse strand, counting down.
GGCCGCTACTTCCCCTCCCACTCGGGGTCGCGGTCCTCGAAGAAGGCGTCGATGCCCTCGTTCTTGTCCTCGGAGGCGAACAGGTGTGCGAACAGTTCGGCCTCGTACTCGATGCCCTGTTCCAGTTCCATTCGACTGGAGGCCTTCACCGCCTTCTTCGCGAACTCCAGCGCGAGCGGACTCTTCTCGGCCATCGACTCGGCGAGGTCGTAGACCCGGTCCTCGAACTCCTCCTCGGGGTGGACCTCGTCCACGAGGCCGATTTCGCGGGCCTCCTCGGCGTCGATGAGTTCGCCCGAGAGAATCAGCTTCATCGCCTGTCCCTCGCCCACGAGTCGGGGGAGCCGTTGGGTTCCCCCGCCGCCGGGCATGATGCCCAGATTTATCTCGGGTTGGCCGAGTTTGGCGCCCTCGCGGGCGATGCGGGTGTCGCAGGCCTGCGCGAGTTCGCACCCGCCGCCGAGCGCGTGGCCGTTGAGTGCGCCGACGACTGGTTGTTCGAGGTCGTCGACGTACTCGTAGACCCGCGGGCGCTTGCTGGCCTCGCGCTGTTCGAGCGAATCGCGCTCGCGGAGTTCGGTCACGTCCGCGCCCGCGACGAACGCGCCCGACTCCTCGTCGCCGGTCAGGACGACCACGCGCACGTCGCTGGCCTCGATGGCGTCTAACACGTCCTTCAACTCGGCGCGCAACTGGGCGTTCAGCGCGTTCCGGGCGTCGGGCCGCGAGAGCGTGACGGTGGCCACGTTCTCGACGCGGTCGCCGACCGACACCTCGACGGTCTCGCACTCGGCCCCGACCGCCTCGGGACTCCCGACGGCGTCGGACGCCGAGTCGTCGCTCTCTCCGCTCATTCGTCGTCACCCCACTCGCCGCTGGTGCCCACGATTTCGCCGTCCTCCCAGACGTAGAACCCCTCGCCGGTCTTCTTGCCGAGGTTCCCGGCCCGGACCTTCCGGCGCAGAATCTGGGGCGGGCGGAACCGCTCGCCCAACTCCTCGCGGAGGTGTTCGAGGATGTCGAGGCGCACGTCGAGTCCCACCACGTCGCCCAGTTCTATCGGTCCCATCGGGTGGTTGTAGCCCAGTTCCATCGACCGGTCGATGTCGCGGGGACTCGCGACGCCCTCCTCGACCATGCGCATGGCCTCGACGCCGAGGGCGACGCCGAGACGCGAGGAGGCGAACCCCGCGGTGTCGCGCACTTGGATGGCTGTCTTGCCGACGTCCTCCACGAAGTCGGTGGCGAACGCGACGGTCTCGTCGCTGGTCTGCTCGCCGACCACCACCTCGACCAACTGCATGATGTGGACCGGGTTGAAGAAGTGCAGACCGATTCCCCGGCCGGGACGCTCCAGCGCCGAGACGATTTCGGTCACGGGGAGCGACGAGGTGTTCGAGGCGATGACGGTGTCGTCCGCGACTTCGGCCTCCACGTCCTCGAAGGTCTGTTTCTTCAGGTCCACGTCCTCGGGGACCGCCTCGACCACGAGGTCGGCGTCCGAGACGGCCTCGGCGAGGTCGGTCGTCCCAGAGATGCGCGAGAGCGTCGCGGCCTTCTCGTCTCCCGACACCTTGTCGCGCTCGACGCCGCCCTGTAGGTTCGACTCGATGGACGAGATGCCCTCGTCCACGAGGTCCTGCTCGACGTCCCGAATCGTCACGCTGTGCCCGGCCATCGCCGAGACTTGGGCGATGCCGTGGCCCATCGTCCCGGCTCCCAAAACGGCGACTTGCAGGTCGTTCATGTCCGATTGGGCGACCGGAGCGCGGTTAAGCGTTTATCTATCGGTTCTCTGTCGTCTCTGTCGGAAGATAACGGACCGACTCCGCCGGGCGGCCGTCCCCGTCGCGTTCACCTCGTCCGTCGCCACCGCCCGCGGAGCATCCCGAGTCCGACGAGAACCGCCACCGCCTGCGCGGCGGTCGCCTGCCACTTCGACGGGCCGCCGCGGGGGTTCTCCGTCTCGGAGAGGTGGTAGTAGGTGCCGTTCGAACGGACGACCTCGTGGGCCGCGTCGAGCGGTTCGCCGCGAGTCCGAACCGTCTCGCCGTCTATCGCGCGCCGGGCCTCTTCCGAGACCTCGCGCTCGGGGACCGAGACGTTCCGGAGGATTTCGGGGGGACTGACCGCGGACAGCGCGTAGGTCACGCGGTCTTCGTTCGCCGTCTCGGTCCGGTTGACTCGCCAGCGGTAGAGGTACTTGCCGCTCCCGCTGTCCTCCACGGCGACGTACTCGGCGTCGAACTCGTACTCCCGGGCGAGAAGGTGGGTCTGGTTCACCACGACCGGCCCGTTCTGGGCGACGTGGGCCGCGAAGAGGCACTGCTTGTCCAGATTGTGGTAGTCGTAGCACGCGAGACCGTCGATTTTGCCGTCGGCCCGGATGTAGCCGGTGTCGTACCTCGTGTACTCGACCTCCTCGGCGGTGTACTCGTAGGTCGTCGCTCCGGCGTCGGGCAGAAGCCAGAACGGACTCGCCACGAGCGCGAGCGCGACCGCGAGGCGGAGATGCGAGGACCAGTCGGGGGACATACCGGGCAGGTCGCAGGTCGCCGGTAAGTGCTTTTTCACTTCTAGAATCCCGGCGGCTGTAGCCACCTACTCCTTCTCTTCAGCAATGAAAATACACGCTTGAGAAAGGCAGAGATGTCTGGTGAGCGTCGTCCGACGGCGCGCCGACACCGCAGTCCGGAGAAAACCCGACGGGTGGGCAACTGCCGCCTCGGCGGTCCGTCGAGCGACGGGGGACGGCCCGCAGAAGACTCCGCAGGTCACTCCGTTCGCTGCGGCCCGACCTCGAACTACGTCGAGACTCCGGGCGTGCGACTCGCCTCGTTTGAAATCCGTCCTCGGTCACGTCGTTCCCTGCGGGCGAACTTTGAACCCGTACCGCGTCACGCCCTCCTGCGTGTAGATGCGCCGCATCGTCGTCCCCACGCGGTCCCCGATGGCCACGTCCGCCGGGTCCGCGGCCACGACCTGCGCCGGCACGCTCGCGGACCCGCCGTCGGGACCGTCGAGCGCCACGACCGCCACGCCGAAATCGCCCGACTGGGCCTGCTGCTCGGCGAACTCCGGCGGCGCGCCGCCCTGCGAGATGACCGTCGCGGCCTCGACGGTGCCCTCGCCGGTCAGTTTCACTTCGTCGTACTCGTCCACGAGCGTCTTGCAGTCGTTGCAGGCGCCCTCGGGCGGGAAGTTGAGGCCGCCGCACTCCGGGCACTTCCCGGCGACCAGTCGGTGGCGCTGGTCGAGCGTGCGCTTCCACGACGGCACGCTGACGTACGCCCCGCCGCCCTCGGGCGGGCCGGAGGTCAACTCGCCGCGCTTGCGGAGGTACTCGGCGTAGGTTACTTGCTCGCCGTCGTCTAGCGCGAGCGAGGCGGCGACGCCGTCGCCGTCGTCGCCACTCGCGCCGGTCTCGACCAGAAGGGCGTCGGCACCGGCGCCGCTCCCGAACGACGCCGCGAGTACTCTCGCCTCGCCGCCGTCGTCTCGCGGGTCGTCGCTTCGTTCCTCGCCGCTCGACCGTTTCGAGGCGTCGCCCGCCTCGCCGTCGGCCAGCGCCCGTGCGAGTCCGAGCGGAACGCTCGCGGCCCCGGTGTCGCCCAACTCGTGGACCGTCGCGCACCGCTGAATCGCCTCGGAATCGACCCCGAGCGCACCCGCCGCCCGGTAGGGCATCTTGCCGTTCGGGGTCTGCACCGCCGCGGCGTCGATTTCGCTTCCGTCTACATCTAACTGCTCGACCGCCCCCGCCAGCGTGTCGGTGAACGCCTGCCGCTCGTACCCCGTCGCGCCGAGACCCTCGACCGTCTCGGACCCCGCGCGCCGGAACCGCGTGCCGGGGAACTCCTCGGCGTACTCGGCGCGCCGGCGGACCGCCGCGTCGCCCGATTCCGACAGCACGAACGCGGCCGCGCCCGCTCCGGCGGCGTGGTCCTCGTCGCTGTCGGGGTCGCCCCGCGGGCAGTCCGCGGCGACGACGAGACCGACGCTCTCGCCGGAAGCGTCCGGCGAAGCGTCTTCACCGGACGGCTCGCTACTCCACGGCCCGGCCGACAGCGCGGCGTCGAGCGCCCGCGTCCCGGCCCGCGTGCTTCCGGTGAAGACGTGGCGGGTCGCGTCGGCCGGGACCCCGACCATCCCGCCGAGTCGGGCGGTCAGGTCCTCCTCGGCCAGCGGCGGCGTCGTGGACGCGAACGCGAGGAACGCCACCTCGTCGCCGTCGCGGTCGGCGGCGTCGAGCGCCCGCGCGGCGGCCTCGTAGGCCATCGTCAGCGCGTCCTCGTCGGCGTCGGGGACCGCCTTCTCGGTCACTCCCGGCGCGTGGAACTGACCCCACGCCTCCTCGAACGCCTCGGCCGAGACCCGGAATCGGGGCGCGTAGGCTCCGACCGCCTCGATTCTGGGCTGTCGCTGACCCGTCATTCTGCCACCTCCCGTTCTCTCTCCCGCGGGCTCGGCCCGCTCGTTCCTTCCGAGGCGCTTCGCGCCTCGCGCTCCAGTACGTGAACCACCGCGGCCCCGCCGCTGCCGCCGACGTTGTGCGTCAGGCCGCGGGTCGCGCCCTCGACCTGCCGATTCCCGGCGTCGCCGGATAGCTGTTTGAACGCCTCCGCGACCTGTCCCGCGCCGGTCGCGCCGATGGGGTGGCCCTTCGACTTGAGGCCGCCAGAGGTGTTCACCGGTAACTCGCCGTCGAGCGCGGTCGCGCCGGACTCGACGAGTTCGCCCCCTTCGCCGGGTTCGCAGAAGCCCAAATCCTCGTAAGCCAGAATCTCGGCGATGGAGAAGCAGTCGTGGACCTCCGCGAAGTCGAGGTCGTCGGGACCGATTCCCGCCCGTTCGTAGGCGGTCTCGGCCGCGCGCTGGGAGGCCTCGATGCCGGTGTAACTGTCGCGCTGGAACAGGCCCACCGCGTCGCTCGCGGCGCCGACGCCCGCGACCCGAATCGGGTCGTCGGTGTACTCCGCGACGACCTCCTCGCTGGCAATCAGGGCGACCGCGGCCCCGTCGGTCGTCGGACAGCAGTGATAGAGCGTCAGCGGGTCGGCCACGGTCTGGGCCGATTCGGCGTCCTCCAGCGAACACTCGAAGCCCAGTTGCGCGTGGGGGTTCTTCGCGCCGTTCCGGTGGTTCTTGACCGCGACGTGCGAGAGTTGCTCGCTCGTCGTGCCGTACTCGGCCATGTGCGCGTCGGCCATCTGGGCGTAGACGCCCGCGAACGTCGTCCCGGAGAGCCGTTCCCACTCGGTCTCGCCCGAGACGCCGAGCCAGTACTTGGTGGCGTCGCTGGACGTGTCGGTCATGATTTCGACCCCGCCCGCCAGCACCACGTCGGCCATCCCCGAGCGGACGGCCTGCACGGCCTGCCGGACAGCGTATCCGGAGGCGGCGCAGGCGTTCTCGACTCGCGTGGTCGGGATGCCGTGGAGACCGACGTGTTCGGTTGCGGCGGGACCCGAGAGACCCAACTGGCGACCCCCGACTCCGAGCGTGCCGACGAACGCCTCGTCCACGTCGTCGGGGTCTACGCCCGCGGGCACCGACTCGCGGGCCGCCTCGAACGCGCTGGCGAACAGCGACCGGTAGCTTTCGTCGGGGAACGACCCGAAGTCGGTCTGGGCCGCGCCGACGATGTAGGCGTCTCGCATGCACGAACCGTGTGGGTCTCGGAGGAAATAGTTGCCGCTGTGGACGGTTGCGAACCCGACCCGGAGCGGCACGAACCCGAAAGGCTAACCGAGGGCGGACCGCCAGTTCGGAACGACATGGCAGTCGCGCGGCCACCGGGAGAACGCGGCGAGCGAGCGGGTCGGCGGCGGACCGACCTCGACAGCGGTCGGCGAGCGACGGCGGTCGGCCACCGCGTCGCCCGAGCGGCGCGGGTCGCCGTCTGACGATGGCGTCCGCTCGCCCTTCGCTTCCGGCCCTGCTTCCCGGTCTCGGTCTCCTCGTCGTTCTCGCGGTGGTCGCCCGCGGTCTCGCGGCGGTCGCACCGGTCCCCGCGCTACTGGCCGCGGTGCTGGTCGGCGGCGTCCTCGCCAACACCGTCGGCGTCTCGGCCCGCTTCGCGCCCGGCGTCGCGACCTATACGCTCTGGCTCGAGGTCGGCATCGTCCTGATGGGCGTCCGCGTCTCGCTGGACGCCCTCCTCGACGCCGGCCCGACGCTGCTCGTCACGGTGGTCGGCGTCGTCGGCTTCACCCTCGTCGTCGCGGAGGCGCTCGCGCGGGGGTTCGACCTCCAGCGGCGACTCGGGTCGCTGGTGGCGGCGGGCGCGAGCGTCTGCGGCGTCTCGGCCGTCGTCGCCGTGGCGGGGGCCATCCGGGCCGACGAGGACCACGTCGCCTACGCGACCAGCACGATTCTGGTCTTCGACGCGGTGACGCTGTTCGCGTACCCCGCGCTCGGACAGTTCCTCGGCCTCCCGGACCGCACGTTCGGCATCTGGGCGGGGCTGACGATGTTCAGCACCGGCCCGGTCACGGCGGCCGGGTTCGCCTACTCCGAAGTCGCGGGCCAGTGGGCCACCGTGGCGAAACTGACCCGGAACGTCCTGCTCGGCGGCCTCGTCGTGGCGTACTCGCTCGCCTACGCCGGGTCCGACGGCGACGCCGCGTCCGGCGCGACCCTCCTCAGGAACCTCTGGGACGGCTTCCCGAAATTCGTCCTCGGGTTCCTCGCGCTGGTCGTCCTCGCCAGCGCGGGCGTCTTCACCGACGCCCAACTCGCCCGCATCGAGTGGGCCTACCGGTCGGCGTTCCTCGTGGCGTTCGCGGGCCTCGGCACGAGCGTCGCGCTCCGCGACCTGCGAGCCACCGGAGTTCGACCGCTGGTGGTCCTCGCACTCACGCTCGGCGTCGTGAGCGCGGTCACGCTAGTCGTCGTCCGACTCGTCTTCTGAGCCGCCGATTCTGATTAGTGTTCTGAAACCAAAAGCGCCGAACTTAAGTCTCGAATTGCGAAACGCGAGGCATGGTCCTCGACGCTCGAAAGCTGAAAGACGCCCTCCTCCTCGCGTTCGTCGTCGGTCTCCTCCTGACCGGCGGGGAACCGAAAGCCGTCAACGCGCTGCCCGGATTCTCCGACCACACCGGACCCACCGAGATGAACGTCAGCGAACTCGAACGCCTCGATTCGGGATGTCGGGAGGCGGTGAGCGGGTACGCGAGGAGTTCGGTCAGCGGCGGCACCTACTCGCAGGTCACGTTCGTCGAAACGGGCGACCCCGACGCCGACCTCTCGGCGTGGGTCGAGCGCACCTCGCCGCCGGGGGCCGACCTGAGCACGTTCCGGGTCCACGTCGAGTCCAGCGGAAACGCGACCGGTCGAAACGAGTCGAACCGGTCCTGTGAGGCGGGCGTCCAGTACCGACTCGAAGTGACGACTGCTGGCGGGAGTCCGGAAGGCGTCCTCCCCGACGCGCACGGGATTCGCATCCTCTGGCTCGAAAACGGCGAGTACGCGGGTTGCTCGGGAAGCTACACGGGTCCGCTCCGGAGCGGTTGTTCTCAACTCCGTCCGCAAGACGGCGGTCCGGACCGGACGTGGGCGAACGCGACGGCGTGAGGCGACCCACCACCGGCCAAACAGTTTAGACCCTCTCTTGCGAATGATTATTCGACATGGTCTACAACGACGTGGAGACCACCCCCCGCGAGGAGTTGCGCGACTTACAGAGCGAACGACTCGCCGAGACCGTCGAGTACGCCTACGAGAACGTCGATTTCTACCGCGAGGCGCTCGACGACGCGGGCGTCTCGCCCGACGACATCGAGGGCGTGGAGGACATCTCCGACCTCCCGTTCACGACGAAGGAGGACTTCCGCGACGAGTACCCCGACGGACTGTTCGCGGTCGAACACGGGGAGGTGCGCCGGATTCACGCCTCCTCCGGGACCACGGGCAAGCCGAAAATCGTGAGTTACACCGACGAGGACCTCGCTACTTGGCGCGAGGTGATGGCCCGGTCGCTGTACGCGGCCGGCGTTCGCCCCGAACAGGTCGTCCAGAACGCCTACGGCTACGGCCTGTTCACCGGGGGCTTGGGTTTCCACGACGGCGTCGAGGAGTTGGGGGCCTGCGTCATCCCGACCGGCGGGGGCAACACCGCGCGCCAGTTGGACATGCTTCAGGACCTCGAAAGCGACGTGCTGGCCTGCACGCCCTCCTACTGCCTCTACCTCGCGGAGGCCGCCGAGGAGCGGGGCATCGACCCGACGGACCTTCCGCTGGAGACAGTGGTCATCGGAGCGGAACCGTTCACCGACCCGATGCGCGACGAGATAGAGGCGGCCCTCGACGTGACCGCGGTGGACGTGTACGGTCTCTCGGAGATAATCGGGCCGGGCGTCTCCATCGAGTGCGAGGAGGTCCAGAACGGGCTTCACGTCTGGGAGGACCACTTCTTCCCCGAGGTCGTGGACCCACGGACCGGCGAACCCCTGCCCGAGGGCGAGGAGGGCGAACTCGTCCTCACGACCCTCACGAAGGAGGCCCTGCCGGTCCTCCGCTACCGGACCGGCGACATGACCTCGCTGACCTACGAGGAGTGCGACTGCGGCCGGACCGTCGCCCGCATGGACAACGTGACCGGCCGCACGGACGACCTCATCATCGTCCGCGGGGTGAACGTCTACCCGAGCCAAATCGAGGAGGTCATGGTGGACGTCGAGAACGTGGCACCGCACTACCGCATCGACCTCTACCGGCGCGGAAATCTCGACCGCATGGAACTCACCGTCGAGTACCACGAGGAGTACGGGGGCACCCACGAGGAGTTGGAACGCCGGATTCGGGAGAAGTTAGAGGAGACGCTGGAGGTCAAGCCCGACGAAATCGAGGTCGTCGGGCCGGGCGTCGTGGACCGGACAGAGGTCGGGAAGGTCAAGCGCGTCTTCGACCACCGCGGCGAGGACGAGTAGCCGACTCTCGGGGCTACTCGACCGAGAACGCGACCCTGTACTTCGCCGTCGCTCGGTCGTCGCTCTCGCCGCGTTCAACTCCGAGCGACCCCTCCACGACGTACTCGCCGGGCGCGAGGTCGGCCGGAATCGCGTACCTTTCGGCGACCGACTCGCCGGGCGCGAGCGCCGAGACCAGCGCCACGTCGGCCGCGTGTTCGACTTCGCGACCGTCGGTCCGGACGCGGTCGCTCGCGGCGTAGGCGTCGGTCCAGAGCGGTCGGGAGGCGACCCCGGTCGCCGCGCCGGAACGTCCCGCCGGGCGACACCGGACGACGCCGAAGGGTCGGGGCGGACCGCTGGCGAGTCGAACCTCGCGGGGTCCGTCGTTGCGGGCCGCGAGTCGGAGTCGGCCGTCCCGGAACGCGGCCGAGACCGAAACCGGGGCCGGGCCGTCGGACTCGACGGAACTAGTGTAGAACGTCCCGTCGAGCGCGACGTACCGGTGGTCTCCGAGCGCGTCGAGGAATCCCTCGGGCGCGCTGTCGAAACCGTACGCGCCGCGCGCCCGTCCGGCGCGTCGGACGAGCGTGCGGGTCCGCTTCGGGGCGGCGTCGGCGTTCCAGACCGGGCCGCCGACCGCCTCCGCGACCGGCACCTCGGTCGCCGAGAGTTCGTGGGGCGGACCCGAGCCCTCGACTTCGACCGTGAAATCGAGGACCGCGCCGTGGTAGCGCGCGGCGTCGTAGGTCTCGAAGAACGTCCGGAGCGCGGGCCAGACGTAGCCCAGTTCGATGCCCTCCCGGCGGGCGATTCGCAGGAGACCGCTGGCCACGTAGTCCTCGCGGGTGACGGCGCGCTGGTACTCGCCGTACGTCGCAATCGCGCCCGCCACGTCGCTCTCTGCGACGGTCTCGGCGGTGATACGGTAGGTCTGCAGGGTGTCGTCGAGTCGGTAGTAGGTGCCCGCCCGTTCGACGAACGGCGTCGCGCTGGCGAACTCCCGAAGCCACTCGGGAGGGTCCTCGGTCTCGTAGGTCCCGTCGATGGCGCTGGTCACGACCGCCCGCTCGCGGTCGGAGAGGTCGGTGAACGCGGTGATGCGCCCGCGCGGGTCGTCGCCGAGGTCGTTCAGGCGGACGACGTGGTCGAAGGTCTCGACGCGGCGGACCGACAGCGAGCGGTCGGTCGCGGCCATCCGGGTCGCGGCCGACGCCGAGTCCGAGTTCGCGCCGGTCGCGGTTCCGCTATCGCTCCCGTCTGACGACCGACGCGCGCCGAGGCGTCCGGCAACCGTCGCAGTCGCGGTCGCGGCGACCGCGCGCCGGAGGAACGGGCGGCGTTGCATACCGGTGGATGACACTCCGGGTTCAAAAATACACAGGAATTAATATGGGTTCGCCGAGCGAGCCGAGACCGCGCCGGTCAGGACGGCGGCGTACCGCTCTGGGGGTCGAACTGCCGGCGCTCGTCCGAGCGACCGGTGAACAGGCCGCGCACCTTCTGGACGGCGAGGTACGGGATGAGAACCGGCAGGACCGGCAGCAACAGCAGGACGTAGCACGCCGCCATCACCTCTCCGATTCGTGCCATGACGAGTTCGGCCTTGGACTTGCCGAGTACTGCTCTCCTGTCCATGCTATCACCCGTATGCGTTCGAGCTAACGACCGTATAGGACAAGAAAGTTACCGGTTCGGCGGCGTCGTTCTCACCGGACACCGCCGCTACTCGTCGGAGTGGAGTGCGACGCCCGTGAACTCGAACCGCGCTCCGCCCGCCTCGCTCTCGGTCACCGCACACTCCCACTCGTACGTCTCGACCAGTTCGGCGACGAACGTCAGTCCCACTCCGGTTCCGCCCTCCAACTCCGCGGTGGTGTACCCGGCCTCGAACACCGTCTCTCGGTCTTCAGGCGGGATGCCGACGCCGTCGTCGGCGACGTAGAACCCGTTCGGGACGTCGCCGACCGTGACCGTGAGGCCGGCGTCCTCGTCCGAAGGACGAGGGCTCGCGGAGCCATGCTCCGCGGCGTCGTCGGCCTCCGGCCGACTGCCTGTCGAACCGTGTTCGACCGCGTTTTCGAGCAGGTTCTCGAAGAGGTGCCGGACGTACGTCTCGTCCGCGGATACGACCCGGTCGGTCGCTATCTCCAGCGTCGCCTCCGGCGCGCTCACTTGCTCCCACGCCTCGCGGGCCACGTCGGCGAGCGCGACCGGTTCCGACTCGCCGACCGCATCGCGGCCCCGCGCCAGCACCAACAGCACGTCTATCATGTCCTCGATGCGGTCGAACGCCTCGGTGACGTACTCGACCGCCTCCGGCGCTTCGTCGGCCGGAAGCCGTTTCCCGTATATCTGGCCGATGGTGACGGGATTGCGGAGTTCGTGGGCGAGCATGCTCGCGAACGATTCGAGTCGCTTGTTCTGTCGTTCGAGGCGGCGCTCGCGCTCCTTGCGTTCGGTGACGTCCCGGACGACGCCGACTCGCTCGTACTCCTCGCCCTCCTCGTCCAGCGGAATCAGCGCGAAACTCGCCTCGGTCTCGACGGTCTCGCCGTCCGCGGTCTCCAGCGACGCTTCGATGGTCTCGGTCCGGCGGTCGCCGGTCCGGAGGTCGCTGTACAGTTCCTCGGCGGCGTTCATCACCTCCTCGCTGACGAGAAACGAGGAGTCGCGCCCGACGAGTTCGTCGGGCGCGTAGCCGAGCATCTCCGCGTACGTCTCGTTGACCAGCGTGAATCGGTTCCCCTCGTCTTTGACGTAGATGCCGTCGTTGACGGTCCGGACGATGGCCTCGTACCGTTCGAGGTCGCGGTCCCGGCGCTGGCGGTCGGTCGTCCACCAGACGCGAACGCTCCCGCCGACCTCCCGGGTCTCGGCGTCGCCGCGTTCCGCGAGTTCGTCGAGTCGGTCGCGCGCCGTCTGGCGCTCACAGCCGAGTGCTTCTGCAACTTCGCTCGCCGTGACGGGAGCGCCCGGCGCTCCCGTCGTCTCTAGCACGGTGAGCGTTTCGGCGAGCGTGATTCCAGAAGAACTCATTGACGGATAAATTAGAAACGGGCCCTCATAGATTTTCCGTTGGAGCGATTCGCGCGTCCTTCCGACCGGTCTCGACCGGATTCGGCGCTCGCGCTACTCGCCGGGCAGGTACACCCGACCGCGGAACGCCGCGATTTCGTCGCCGGCCTCGTCGGTGACGGCGACGCGGTAGGCGGCGGTCCGGCCGCGTTCGTGGACGCGTTCCGCCTCGGCGGTCAAGTTCTCGCCGACCTCGACCGCCTCGAAGTAGGAAACGTTGGTCTCCAGCGCCAGCGCCGCGTCGCCCTCGGCGTTCGACGCGGCCGCGAACGCGGCGTCCGCCAGCGAGTAGACGGCCCCGCCGTGGGGCGTTCCGTGGAAGTTCAGCAGGTCGTCGGTGACGGTGAGTTCGGTGGTCGCGGTGCCCGGACCGAGGTCGGCGAGTTCGACGCCCAACTTCCGGCAGAACGGGTCCGACGCGATTCGTTCGCGGCGCTCGTCGGGGATGTCGGCCATGGATTCGGTTCGCGCGACGGACACTTAGTTCTCGGCTTCGGGAGTGACGGAGTCTCGCCGACTGGGGCCGTCGCGGCGTCTCGGCCCGGCGCGCGGGCGCGGCGCTCTCCTGCGCCGCGCGGACCGTTCCGGCCCTCGCCGGACTCCTTCACGGTAAATACCATAGAATTTTGTCGCCGCCCGGCGAACTCGGAAATATGCCGTACAGCTACACGCCCCACCACTTCGAGGACTTCGAGGAGGGACAGACCTTCGAGAGCGTCGGCCGGACCGTCACCGAGTACGACTTCGTGATGCACTCGGCGTTCGCGGGCGACTGGACCGAACTCCACACCAACAAGGAGTACGCCGAGGGCGAGGAGTTCGGCGAGCGCGTGGCCCACGGCCCGATGACGTTCGTGCTGGCGACCGGATTCGTCTACCGGACCGGCATCTTGGAGCGGACCGTGCTGGCCTTCCTCGGGATGAACTACATGGACATCCCGAACCCGGTCCGCATGGACGACACCATCAGCCTCGACATGGAAGTCGTCGAGACGAAGGAGATTTCGAGTCGCGACGACGCGGGCCTCGTCGTCATCGACACGACGATGACCAATCAGGAGGACACCGTGGTGTTCGAGGGCGACATGAAGTTCCTCATCAAGAAGGAGTAGGTTCGCGCTACTCCAACTCGGCCAGTCGCCCGCACTCCTCCCACTCACCGTCGAGCGGACGTCGGTGGACGCGGGGTTCACGCCATCCGTTCGGGGTGCGCACCGCCGAAAGCCGGTACTGGGGGTCGTCGCCGTCGTACGGACAGATTTCGACGCGGATTCCCGCCTCGTCGCGGTCTATGCGCGACGGTCTGCCCCGAATCAGCGTCCCGCCGACGCGGGCGACGACCTCGTCGTCCGCCGTAATCTCGAACAGGTCTTCGACGAGTTTCATGGGTGTTCTGGCCTCGAATAGCGCTCCGGAGTCGCGCCGGTGTGTGACTGACGCTAGCATACGGCTCGATTATGGTCGTTCTACATAAACGTTCGCGTCGATGAGACGCGTCCGCCGGCAGTCGGTCGCGGCTCTGTTTGGCCACAGCGGAGCGAGCTGTTCGCGCAGACTCGCCTCCCCCACGATTTTTCACGACACTCCGCGAACACCGTCCCATGCCGAAACTCGACGTAGTGGCCGACCACCCCGACGAGAACCCCATCGTCGACACCCACTGCCACCAACCGACAGAGGAGTTCCTCCACGACGCCGGCGGCCTGATGATGGAGGACGCCGCGGAGAAGTTCGGGTCGTCCATCGAGACCGACACCTACGACAATCTCATCGAGGAGTACCACGAGGTCGGCATCGGGAAGACCGTTCTGCTCGGATGGGACGCCGAGACCAACACCGGCAACCCGCCCGTGCCGAACGACTACGTGGCCGAGGTCCGCGACGAGTACGACGACTTCTTCGTCGGGTTCGCCAGCGTGGACCCCCTGAAGGACGACTGCGTCGAGGAGGCCGAACGCGCGGTGAAGGACCTCGACCTCTCGGGGTTCAAGTTCCAACAGATAGCGCAGGGATTCGACCCGAGCGACCCCGAACACGAGGAACTGTTTTCGACCATCGAGGACCTCGGCGTCCCGGTGGTCTTCCACGGGGGCAACTCCACGCTCGGCGCGGGCGCGCCCGGCGGCCGCGGCCTGAAAATCAAGTACGGGAACCCGATGCTGATAGACGACGTGGCCGCCGAGCATCCCGACCTCCAGATTCTCATCGCCCACCCCGCGTTCCCGTGGGAGAAAGAGCAACTCGCCATCTGCCAGCAGAAGGGCAACGTCTACATGGACCTCTCGGGGTGGATGCCCCGCTACATCGACGAGCAGGTCCTCCACTACGCCAAGACCCTCCTGAAGGACAAGGTGATGTTCGGTACGGACTACCCGATGATAGAACCGGCCCCGTGGCTCGACCAGTTCGAGGAGTTGGACTTCCCCGAGGAGGTCCAGCGAAAGATTCTCTGGGAGAACGCCGAGGAGTTCCTCGGACTGTAGCGGTCGCCCGTCCGCTCTCCCTGTCCGGTCCCGTTACTCGGCGTCGTCGGCCTCCACCAGCGTCGTCTCGTCGCCCGTCGCGTGGTGAATCTCGACCGCGTGGCGGGTGTGGCGCGCGTGGGTCTCGGCCCACCGGGTCGCGGCGTCGCCGGCGAGTCGCTCTGCCTCCTCCGGGCAGTTTCGGCACCTCGCGCGCCACGTCGCGATTTCGTCGGGGAAGTGGCCGGTGTGACGCCGGTGGTCGAGCGCGAACTGCTCGACGGCGTGGTTGCCGACGCCCAAATCGTCGAACTCCTTCGAGAGGTCCCACTCCCGGTCGCAGCGCTCGCAGGTCACGGTCGGCGCGTCGCCGAACTCGTCGTCGGTCGCTATCGAGTCGTCTGGGTCGGACACGAGCGACGATAGCGCGCCCGACGCCTTGAGTCTGTCACTCGACGTTCGCCGTCCCGCCCGAACCCGGCGGTGTCACTCGAACTCGGGGTCCCGACCTTCGAGGAACGCCGCGACGCCCTCCTCGTGTTCGGGCGTGTCGTAGGCCAGCGACTGGACGTGGTTCTCGTAGTCGAGTCCGTCCCGCCAGCCCCGGCCCAGATTCTCGTGGATGGCGCGCTTGGCGAGACCGATGGTCCTCGTCGGGCGCTCGCGGAGCGTGTCGAGCAGGTCAGCGACGGCCTCGTCCAGTTCGTCCTCGGGAACCGTCTCGTTGACGAGTCCCAACTCGGCGGCCTCGTCGGCCCCGAAGAACTCGCCGGTGAACGCGAGGCGCTTGGCGGTCCGGAGGCCGACGAGGTGGGGGAGGAGGAACGACCCGCCGGTGTCGGGAATCAGGCCGACGCGGACGAACGCGCAACTGAAGGTCGCGGACTCCGCGGCGTAAGCGAAGTCGCTGACCGCGGTAATCGCCAGTCCCGCGCCCACGGCGTCGCCGTTCACCTTGGCGACGATGGGGACCTTCGCGGAGAGGGCCTCCTCGACCACTCTGCCGAAGGTCTCGGTGACGCGCTCGTAGGCCTCCTCGGTGGTCTCCTCGCGTTCGGCCATCGACTCGATGTCCCCGCCCGCGCTGAACGCGCCGCCCTCTCCGGTGAGGACCAGCGCGTCGTACTCGTCGGCGTCGGTGTCGGCGATGACCTCGGCCAACTCCTCGGCGGTGTCGGTGGTGAAGGCGTTCATGACTTCGGGCCGGTCGAACGTGACGGTGCGGACGCCGTCGTCCTCGGCGAGTTCCATACGTCCACCGACCGCCGCGACCGAAATAAGGCTACCTCACGCTCGGCGCGTCCCGCTTCGCGCTCTCGGCGCGGGTCGTCCGCTCGCGTCTCGACCCGTCGCAGGACGTATTTTTAAGCCCCTCGCCGGCGAAACTCGCCGGCATGGACGTAGAGCGCTTCTTCGAGGAGATGCCGTTCGCCGACCTGCTCGGCGTCGAAGTGACCGAAGTCGAGGACGGCCGCGCCGAGGGCCGGGTCGAGATGCGCGAGGAACTGTCGTGGAACGCCGACCGCCAGATGGCCCACGGCGGCGTGACGTTCACGCTGGCCGACACCGTCGGCGGCGCGGCGCTGGTCTCGCTGGTGGACCAACCGGTCCCGACCGTCGACATGCGCATCGACTACCTCGAAGCAGGGACCGGCGACCTGCGCGCGGAGGCCGACGTGGTCCGATGCGGGAGCGACGTGGGCGTCGTGGACGTGGCGGTCTACGCCGAGGACGATGAGACGCAGGTCGCCGACGCGCGGGGCGTCTACAAGACGGGATAGGGAGTCTCCCACGGATGCGACTCCTCCACTACTCCGACGTGGAGAACGTCTACGACCGCCCCGAGCGCGCGGGCCGCCTCGCGGGATGCATCGACGCCCGGCGCGACGGCGAGACGGTCGTGGTCGGCACCGGCGACGACCTCGGGCCGGGCGTCCTCCCGATGGTCGAAGACGGCGCGCAGGCGCTCGACCTGTTCGAGGCGCTGGACCCCGAGGTGGAGACGTTCGGCAACCACGACTTCGACTACGGTCTCGACGCGGCGCGCCGCGTCGTCCGCGAGTCGCCCCAGACGTGGGTCAGCGCGAACGTCAGCGAGGACGGCGACCCCTTCGCCGCGGACGCGGGGGTCGTCCCCCGAACCGTCGTCGAGCGGGGAGGTCGCCGGGTCGGGTTCGTCGGCGTGAGCGACCCCGAATCCTCGATTCCGGACGCGCTGACCGTCACCGACCCCGCGAGCGCGATTCGAGCGGGCGTCGCCGACCTCCGCGCCGAGGGAGTCGAGCGGGTCGTCGCGCTTGCACACGTCCACGACGAGCGCCTGACCGACCTCGCCCGAGCGGCCGACCTCGACGCGATTCTGGCGGGGCACGTCCACGGCGAGCGGTGCGACCGAATCGACGGCACGCTGGTCGTTCGGCCGGGTGCGAACGGCCGCGTGGTCTGGGAGGTCGAACTGGGCGAGGAGGTTCGCGCGACTCGCCGAGAGGTCCAGCGCTTCCCGTGCGCGGAGCGCGTCGCCGAGCGCCTGCGGACCCGGATGGCCGAGACTGGCCTCTCGGCCGTCGTTGGCCGCGCCGAGGACCCCATCGAGCGCGACCGGCGGGCCTGCTTCGCGGGCGAGCGGCGCGTCTCTAACCTCCTCGCGGACGCCTACCGGTGGGCGGGCGACGCCGACGTGGGGTACTACGACACCGGGATGCTCCGAAGCGGGCCGCCGCTGTCCGGCGACGTGACCGTCGCCGACGTGATGGGACTGGCGCCTTTCGCCGCCGACCTCTGCGTGGCCCGCGTCTCGGGCGCGGCGCTCCGGGAACTGGCCGAAGCGACCGTCGTCACCGACGAGCGCGCGGCCCGGATTCCGGGCGACGCGGCGTGGTGGGGGCAGTTCAGCGGGATGTCGGTCGTCTGGGACCCCGGTGCGGACGTGGTTCGGGAGGTCCGCGTCGGCGGCGACCCTCTCGACCCCGACGGGGAGTACGCCGTCGCCACCAACGAGTACGTCGTCGACACCGACGAGTTCCCCGGCGTGACCCGCGCGGACGTGACCGAGGTGGTCAGCGTGCAGTACGACGCGCTGGTGGAGTACGCCCGCGAGTTCGGCGTCGAGGCGGGCATCGACGGTCGAATCGTCGTCGAGGAGTGGTGAGAAGCAGTCGGCGCGTCACTCGCCGGTCGTCGTTCCGGTCGGCGGCGCGTCGGTCACGTCGCCGATGCGGTTGTCGCCCACCGCCTTCGGTCGTCGTTTGCCCCCGCCGAACCCGCCGAACTCGGTCGGGCACTCGTCGTGCGAGAACTCCAGAAGCGGGTCCTCGACCCGGAGCGTCCCGGTCCAGTAGCCGTCGTCGTTGGTGTGGTCGCTCGCGGCACAACTACGGGGTTCCCACGTCCACGACTGCCACTGCTCGTAGGCCGCATCCTCGTGGTGGAGTTTCCCGTGGACCTCGTAGGTGCCCCACGCGAAGCCGTCTTCGAGGTGGAGCGCAGTGGCAGTCGGGACCCGGTACCGACCGCTGCGGACTCGCTCGGCGTCCTGCGTCACGACGACCGAAACGACTCGCTCGGCGTCGAGGGCGTTCGAGAGGACGAGGAAGTCGCGCTTCGTGTCGTCCGACTCGTCCTTGCCGCCGCCGACACAGCCAGCGGTTCCCGCGACTGCGAGACTCGCGGTGGCGAGGAAGTCGCGTCGCGTCTGAAGCGAGGGCATAGTTCCGGTCAATCGCGTGACCGTTAACTGTTTTTCGGGGACGACTCGCGCGGCGACTCTTTGGTCTCTCTCCGTCACTCGCCGATTCGCTCGGCGAAGCGCAGGAGGGCGTCGAACGCGAGGAGGAACGCCGCGCCGCCGCCGACGACGGTGCCGACGGTGCCGCCGTTCTGGAACACGAGGACGGCGAGGAGGAACGCCACGAGTTCGAGCATGCGGTAAACGTCGGCGAGCGTGAGGTCTGGGTCGGTCACGATTGGGACGTGACAGCCGAACTTCAAGAAAACCTCGGTCGTCAGAGCGCCCGGGAGACCGAATTCCCGACCAGCAGGAGTATCGCGACGCCGCCGGCGACGAGGCCGACGAATCCTTGGCTAATCGCTACCACCGCCAACAGGAGGGCTATCAGTTCGAGCGTCTGGTGGATGTCCGTGAGTCGTTGGGCGATTTCGGCGTCGGTCATGGCTCGAACGTTTCGGCCGGCTCACAAATTCAGTTCGGTGTGCGTTGGCGGGAGGTCCGAAATTTACTTGCCACCGCTCCGACAGGACTCCCGCATGGACGACGCCCTCCGGAAGCGACTCGACGCCATCGTCGGTCTGCTCGCGGTCGTCGTACTCTTGCTCGCCGGCGTCGTCGTCGGTCTCGGCGGTGGTCGGTTTCCGGTCGGAACGTTGCTGTTCGGATTCATCTTCGCGCTGGTCGGAGTGACGGTGTGGACGGACTTCGTCGACCGAATCGCTCCGAGCGATTCGGTGAGTGGCGACTCGGTGAGCGACGAGTCGTAGCGAGAACAGTCACCCGAACACCTGCGCGAACAGCGTCGCCTGTCCCCGGCGCAGGCGCTCCAGAAACGCCGACTTGCTGATGCCCAACTCGTCGGCCACCTCAGCGGCGGTCGCGCCTCGCGGCACCGCGAAGTACCCCATCTCCATCGAGGTCCGGAGCGCGGCCTCTTGGGCGGGCGTCACGTCCCACCGCTGGGCGACCGCCTCGTCGTCCTCGCTCCCGAGGGGAAAGACCCGTTCGAGCGAGACGCCGACCGTCTCGGCGGCCGCCGCGAGGACGCCCTGTAACACGTCGTGGCCCACGACCGCGCCGGTGTAGCGCTCGGTCCCCTCCCGGTACTGGAGCGTCTCGGCCATGAACCCCGCGTCGGTGAGTTCGTGGACGACGCAGGGTCGTTTCGAGAGACACCGGAAGTTGGTCCGACTGTCGGTCCGGGAGGCGTGGAGGTAGCGAATCCGGTCGTCGGCGTCGAGGACTGCGGCGAGTTCGTCGGCCCCCTCGCTCGCCGAGAAGCGCAGGAGCGCGTTGTCGTCGGAGCGCAACTGCGGCGGCCGGGCGTCGACGGTGGTCCCCGTCTCGCGGGTGGCCTCCGCGAGCGGACAGTCGTCGCCGGTGACGGAGAACTCGACCACCAAGCACTCGTCTATCATCGGTCGCCTCCCTCCGGCGTCCGGTCGGCCGGGCGTCCGCGGTCGGTCGTCGCCCAGTCGGTCATGGCCGAATCTCTGTCGCCGGCGTATTTAAACCCGCCACATGGACGGGTTAACCGGTATGTCGGTCGGGACCTATATGATTATACATGGACATCGAGCAGGTCAAAGAGCGCGCCGGGCCCCGCGAGTTCAGCCCGAAGGACGACCTCCCGGAGAAGTACCGGAAGGCCGCCACGCGCATGATTCAGTTCCACGCGAACAGCGAGATAATGGGCGCGTACCTCGAACGCCCGTTCATCCGCGAGGCCCCGAGCCTCGACCGGAAACTGGCGTTCTCCGCGAAAGTGCAGGACGAAATCGGCCACGGCCAACTGCTCTACCGGGCCGCCGAGTCGCTCGGGGTCAAGACCCGCGAGCAGATGCTCGACGAGTTGGCCGAGGGCGAGGGGAAGTTCCTCAACTGCTTCCACTACCCGATGGAGTCGTGGGTCGAGACGCCGATGATAGCCTTCTTCGTGGACGGCGCGGCGATGCGCCGACAGGCCACGCTCAAACAGAGTAGCTGGGAGCCCTACGCCCACGCGATGGACAAGGTCTGCTTCGAGGAGGGGTTCCACGTCAAGCACGGCGAGGCCATCCTCTACGAACTCATGACCGGGTCGAAGGCCGAACAGGAGAAGACTCAAGACGCCTTCGAGACGTGGTGGCCCCGAATCATCCAGTTCTTCGGGCCGACCGACGACAAGTCCACCCACCACGACTTCTCGGCCGACGTGGGCCTGAAGACGATGACCAACGACGAGTTGCGCAACGCCTTCCTCAACGCCTACATCCCGAAGGCGAAGAAGTACGGCCTCGAAATCCCCGACGAACCCCGCATCCGCGAGAACGGCGACGGGACCTACGAGGTCGAGGAGGACGACCTGAACTGGGACGAGTTCTTCACTATCGCCAAGAACGACTCGCCGGGGAGCCACGAGCAAATCGGCAAGCGGAGTCGCACTCAAGAGGCGGTCGAGTGGGTCCGCAACAGCATGGACGACTGGGAAGCGAAGGGCGCGGGCCAGACCCCGCAGGCGGCCGACTAACCATGATTTGGGAAGTGTTCAGACAGGACCAAGCCGGAGAGTACCACACCCACTGCGGCAACGTCCACGCGCCCGACCGCGAGATGGCGCTCATGTTCGCCGAAATCCAGCACGGGCGGCGCAAGCCGACCAACAGCCTCTGGGTCGTCCCCCAGAAGGAAATCGGCGAAGTCGATACGGAGGA
The DNA here is from genome assembly GCF_023238205.1 of Halorussus limi. NCBI lineage: Archaea > Methanobacteriati > Methanobacteriota > Halobacteria > Halobacteriales > Haladaptataceae > Halorussus > Halorussus limi. Next base: position 3,331,406 of record NZ_CP096659.1, on the reverse strand, counting down.
GGCCAACTTCGGCGGTACGACCGACAAGTCCTACCGGTGGGCCCAGTCGTACAACTTCGAGGCCGCGGCCGAGGAGGTAGCCGACTCCGAGAGCGAGCAGGTGCAGGCAGAGGCCGAGCGCCAGCGGGGTGACGACTGATGGCGAGCGCCGAGCGACTCGCCGGGCCGGACGACCTCTCCGAGGAGGAGCGCGAAGCGGTCGAGACCCTCCTCTACCGCCTCGCGGACGACGAGTTCGTCACGGCCGAGCGCTACACCGAGTGGCAGGTCCGCGCGCCGACGCTCGAATCCGACCTCGCGCTGGCCAACATCGCGCAGGACGAGTTGGGCCACGCCCGACTCTGGTACGACCTGCTGCAGGACTTCGGGCCGGACGAACCCGACCTCATCTGGGAGCGCCCCGCCGACGAGTGGCGCCACGCCGCGCTGGCCGAACTCCCCTACGGGGAGGGCGACTGGGCCGACCCCATCCTGCGGTCGTACCTCTACGACGTGGCCGAGGAGCTTCGGCTCGAAGCCCTCGCGGACTCGTCGTACGCCCGCATCCGCGACCGCGTGGGGAAGATTCGGGGCGAAGAGGACTACCACCGCGAACACGCCGAGAACTGGCTCGAACGACTGGCCGAAGACGACGAGAGCCGCGAGCGCGTCCAGACCGCGCTCGACCGACTGTTCCCCTACGCGCTCACCCTCTTCGCGCCGACCGACGAGGAGGTCGAGGAGCGCATCGACGAGTTAGGTCTCCGGACCGAGTCGCTGGCCGACATGCGCGAGGCGTGGTTCGACACGGTGGTGCCGTACCTCGAAGGCCTCGGTCTCGACGTGGACGCCGACGCCGACCTGCCCGACGACATCGGGCGCGGCGAGTCCCACACCGACGACTGGGACGACCTCTGGGACGAGTTCACCAACACGTACCGCGAACTCGGCCGGAGCGAAGCGACTCGCATCATGAAAGACCCCGACGAGGTGAAGTGACGTGTCCAGCGAACTGCCCTACGACCCCGAGATTCCGGACCTCCGCGAGAACGACCCGGAGGACATCGAGGACGACGAGATTCCCGGAACGGGCAGCGTCACCGGGAGCGGCGACGCCGCCATTCCCGGCCTCGACGACTGCGCCGACCCCGCGCTCTGCGCGTACACCGAGTACGTCGAGGGCGCGGAAGTCGAGGACCTGCCCGCGACCGGCGAGGGCGCGGAAGGCGTCGAGGTCGACGTGTGGGACGCGCTCTACGGCGTCGAGGACCCCGAGATGCCCGTCTCCATCGTGGACCTCGGTCTCGTTTACGGCGTCGAAGTGACCGACCGAGTCGACGAGGGCGTCCACGCCGAAGTGCTGATGACCCTGACCTACTCGGGGTGTCCGGCCCGCGACATGCTGACCGACGAGGTAGAGCGCGCCGTCGCGGGCGTGGAGGGCGTCGAATCGGTGGACCTCCGACTCGTCTGGAGTCCCGAGTGGTCCATCGAGATGGTGACCGAACGGGGGAAGGCCGACCTGAACGAGTTCGGCCTAAGCGTCTGACCGTGCGACGACCAGACCCGAGCGTCGAGACGTCCGGCGACGACGCGGGGGCCGAGTGCCCCTACTGCGGTTCGACCGAGACCGAACGCGAGCATCCCAAGGGGCCGTCGCTCTGCCGGTCGATGCACTACTGCAACGAGTGCGAACAGCCGTTCGAGAAGTTCGAGTAGTCGGCGCGACTATCTACGATAACAACGACGTGCGATGACGAAAGTGGAGGGCGTGGAACTCGCGACACCGGACCGCGCTGGATGGCGGCAGCGCGATTGGATGACAGACGGGACCGCCGGGCGGCGTGGTCATGGAGTCGCGGCGCAACCGGGGCGCAACCGCAGTTTACTCATTCGGGAGTACCCGCTTAGTTGTTGTGGCCACCCGTGTGGGAATTTACACGCGAGCCGCGGGGCCGTCATCCTCTTGTCCGAACCGGCCCGAACGTGAGGTATGTCCGGAAACCGCCCCGACGAGGAGGAACTCAGGCCCGGAATGACAGTCGAAATCGACCAGTCGAACGCCGACAACGCCGCCGACGCCGACCCGATTCGCGGCGACATCAGAGCCGTCATCGACGAGGGCGACAGTCCGCAGGGCGTGAAGGTGAAACTCGAATCGGGCGTGACGGGCTACGTCCGGCGCGTCGTCGCCGAGTAGCCGACGGCTACTCGAGCGCACCTTCGAGTTCGAGCAGTCGCCGCTTGAGCGCGGGACCGTCGCCCGCCGAGTACCCGCCGAGCGAGTCCGCGCCCACGACGCGGTGGCAGGGCACGACCAGCGGTACCGGGTTCGCCCCGCAGGCCCGGCCCACCGCGACCGGCGCGGAGTCGAGCGCCGCGGCGACGTCGCCGTAGGTCCGGGTCTCGCCGTAGGGAATCGCTCGCATCTCGGCCGCGACTTCGCCGGCGAACCCTTCGGGAGTGGCCACCGACAGGTCGAACTCGCGGCGCTCGCCCGCGGCGTACTCGGCGACCTGCGCCCGAATCTCGTCCTCGGAAGCCGCGACGCTGTCGGCGTCGAGTTCCACGCGCCGACCGAACAGTTCGACGTGCATCGGTCACGAGAGGGCCAGCGGGGCCTTTGCGGTTTCGGTCGGCGCTCCCCGTCCGGCGGAGTCGGCGGCCTACTTCACGTCCACGGACCGTCGTCGCTCGCGCTTCGGAAGCGTGATTCGGAGTCGGCCGTTCAGGTACTCGGCGTTCGTTCGCTTCTCGTTCACCCGCTCGGGCAGGCGAATCGTCCGGCTGACCGTCCCCCGCTCGCGCGCCCGGTCGGCGAAGGCACCGCCGCCCTCGTCGTCCGCCTCGGGGTCGGCGAATATCTGGACGCGGTCCTTCCGGACGCGCACGTCGATGTTCTGCTTGCGGATGCCCGGTAGGTCGGCGGTCACGACGAACTCGTCGTCGCGCTCGGCCACGTCTACCGCGATTTCGGGGTTAGTCCCGGACTGTCGTCGGCTTCGGCGTCGATTTTTGCGTGACATTCTCTCACTCTTCTCTGGCGACGGCTTCGGGCTTAACGTTGGCGAGGCCGGGAACGCGATACGCCGCCGAGCGTCGCTCGAACCGCTCGGAGCCTCTCGCCGTGTGACCGCCGCGGAGCGACCCGAGTAACGTAGGTTTAAACGCGACGACGCGCAAGCCTCGGGCATGACCGAAGATGGAACTCGCCCCGAGACCGACGGTGGCGGGTGGTTCGAGGGGGTCGCCCCGGACGACGCCGAGGCGGGTGCGACCCGGATACGCGAGGGCCGGGCCGACGCGCCCGCCGACTGGCCCGAGCGGGCCGTCGCGTCCGGGTTCGCGGCCGACGACGAGGAGTACTACGACGCGCTCCGGGAGGCCAGTCTCCGGGCCGCCCGAGAGGGCGCGGCCGAGCGAGCGCGGGCCGACGACCAGCAGTTGGTCCACGCGGTCCGAGCGATGGACGACGCCGCGGCGGAGGCGAACGAACTCGCAGAGCGGGTCGCCGAGTGGGCGGGGAGTCGCTACCCCGACGCCGGGACGGGCGTCGAGTACGCCCGCGAGTTGGCCGAGCGCGACCCCGAGTCGCCGACCGACGAGCGACTTATCGCGCTGGCCGGGCGAACCGCGGACCTCGCCGACGAGTCCGAGGAGTTGCGCGAGTTCATCGAGCGCGAGACGCCGGAGGTCGCGCCGAACCTCGCGGCGCTGGCCGGGCCGGTGCTGGCCGCGCGACTCGTCTCGCTCGCCGGCGGACTGGAACCGCTGGCGAAGAAGCCCTCCGGAACGCTGCAGGTCCTCGGCGCGGAGGACTCGCTGTTCGCGCACCTCCGGGGGCACGCGCCCTCGCCCAAGCACGGCGTCATCTTCACCCACGAGTTCGTCCGGGGGACCCGCCCCGAGAAGCGCGGGTCCGCCGCGCGGACGTTGGCCGGAAAGCTGACCATCGCGGCCCGAATCGACCACTACTCGGGCGAACGCAAGCCGGAACTCGACGCGGAGCTACAGCGTCGCATGGACCAGATTCGCGGGCGGGGCGACGACGTCGATGGAACTGACGAACAGTCAGGAGGTGACGAAGAATGACCGACTCGTCCGAAACCGGCCCGTCAGGGACCGACCTCCCCGAAGGCGTCGAGCGCCGCGCGTTCGACGGGCGGGACCGACTCGCGACCCGCGGCGAACCGGTCTACGGCGAACCGACGGACGACGGCTGGCGATGCTGGGACGCCGGGCGGTCGAAACTCGCCGCGATGTTCGAGTCCGGGATGAACGTCGGTCTCGCGGGGGACGAGACCGTCCTCTACCTCGGCGCGGCCAGCGGGACGACGGTCAGCCACGTCGCGGACTTCGCGGGACCGACCTACGCGGTCGAGTTCGCGCCCCGGCCCGTCCGGGACTTGGTCGGGGTCGCGGAGGACCGACGGAACCTCTTTCCCCTGCTGAAGGACGCCCGCAAGCCCGAGACCTACGCCCACGTCGTGGAGTCGGACGTGGACGCCATCGTGCAGGACGTTGCGACCCGCGGGCAGGCCCGCGTCGCGGTCGAGAATCGCCAGTTCCTCGCGCCGGACGGCCGCCTGCTCGCGGCCCTCAAGGCCCGGAGCGAGGACGTGGCCCGCGACCCCGAAGACGTGTTCGAGGACGCGCTGGCCGACCTCCGAGAGGGTTACGAGGTGCTGGAGACGGCGCGACTCGAACCCTACCACGACGACCACCTCGGCGTGGTCGCCCGGCCGCGGTGAGCCGCTCGCTCGACCCCGCCACCGCCCGACCCTGCCGGGTTCGGAACTATTTACACCTCGGATTACGAAACTCCGAGAAATGGACTCGGGTTCGGCTGAGAGCTTCGCAGAGATGGGGACGCTGGGTATCGAAGAGGAGTTCTACGTCGTCGACGAGCGCGGACGCCCGACGGCGGGCACCGACGAACTCGTCTACCAGCGCGACCCGCCCGAACTGCTCGACGGACGACTCGACCACGAACTGTTCAAGTGCGTCATCGAGACCCAGACGCCGAAGATAGAGCGACTCGCTGACGCCCGCGAGAACCTGATCGCGGTCAGGAACGCGCTCGTGGACCACGCCGAGGCCGGCGGGTTCCGAATCGCGGGCGCGGGCCTCCACCCCGGCGCGCGGTGGCGCGAACTCGAACACGCCGAGAAGGACCGATATCGCGCGCAACTCGACCGGATTCAGTATCCGCAGCACCGTAACACGACCGCGGGCCTGCACGTCCACGTCGGCGTGGACGACGCCGACAAGGCGGTCTGGATAGCCAACGAGATTCGGTGGTACATCCCGGTGATGCTCGCGCTCTCGGCGAACTCGCCGTACTGGAACGGCTTCGACACCGGTCTCCAGTCGGCCCGCGCGAAGATATTCGAGGCGCTCCCGAACACCGGGATGCCGACCTGTTTCGACTCCTACGACGACTTCGCGGCGTTCGAAGAGACCATGCTGCGCTCGGAGTCCATCGCCGACCGAGGCGAACTCTGGTACGACGTGCGACCCCACACCGGTCTGGGGACGGTCGAGGTCCGGACGCCCGACGGGCAGGCCGACCCCGACCGCGTGATGGCCTTCGTGGAGTACACCCACGCGCTCGTCCGCGACTTGGCGGCGAGATACGAGGACGGCGAAGAGGGCTACCGACACCGCCGGGAACTGCTGGACGAGAACAAGTGGCGAGCGATGCGCTACGGCCACGACGCCGGGTTCATCCGGCGGGACCGCGAGGGCGAAATCGGCCTCGGCGAAGTCGTCGACCGCGAGTGCGACCGACTCGGCGTCTCGGGCATCCGAGACATCTACGACGGGGAGAGCGGCGCGGCCCGCCAGCGTCGGATTCGAGACGCGGAGGGCGCCGACGCGCTCTACGAGTCGCTGGTCCTCGAACGGAAGTGAGGCGACGACCGACGAATCCGGAGCGGGGCGCGCCACCGCTCTAAGCAAGGTTTTTACTCGCGCGCGGCTTGTGTCCTCGTAGAGAGGACATGTCCGGGGAAAATACAGACGACGAGGATACCGACGTGAACGTCGAGGACGACGCCGTCGAAGAGGCGGAAATCGAGGACGTGGACGACGACGTGTCGGTCGAGGAGGAACTCGACGTGGACGAGGAAGGCGACCTCACCGAGGAAGTCAACGTCGAGGTGGCGGGCGAGGAGGAACTGTCGGTCGAGCAGGACGTGTCGGTCGAGACCGACCGAGACCGCATCTCGAAGGGGCGCGAGCGCCTCGAAGAGGAGGCCGACCGCGCGGTCGATCAGTTCGACCAAGGCATCGTGGACCTGCTCTCGTGGGTCCTCGACACCGAGACGCGGGCGCGAATCTACGTCTACCTCCGCCAGCACCCCCACAGCACCAGCGAGGAGATAGCAGAAGGAACCGGTCTCTACCCCTCGACGGTCCGGGAGTCGCTTGCCGAACTCCACGACGAGGAGAAGGTAGAGCGCCGCAAGCGCGAGAGCGAGGGTGCGGGCAACAACCCCTACGAGTACACCGCCATCGCGCCGAGCGAACTCGTCGGCGGCGTCGTCGGCCAGATTCAGGACGAACTCAACACGGTGTTCAATCTGGACGACCACCTCGACTCCGAGTCCGAGACCCGATTGGAGACCGAACCGAGCGAACCGGTCAGCATCCGGGTCGAGGACGAGGAGCGCGCGGAGAGCGACGACGAGACGACCGCGACGGGCGAGGAGGGTGAGACGGGCGACGACGGAGACGAGTAAAATTCGAGCGTCGGGTCGGTATTCCGAAGGCACTAAGCCGCGGGGACCCTTTCGCGAGGGTATGAGGGTTGCCCTGGGCGGGACCTTCGACCCGGTCCACGACGGCCACCGCGCGCTGTTCGAGCGCGCCTTCGAACTCGGCGACGTGACGGTCGGTCTGACCGGCGACGAACTCGCGCCGAAGACGCGCCACGAGGACCGGTACGTCCGCCCGTTCGACGAGCGGAAGGCCGACTTGGAGGCGGTGCTGGCCGAGTTCGCCGACGAGTACGACCGGGAGTTCGAGGTCCGGGAGTTGACGGAACCGACGGGCATCGCCACCGAACGGCAGTTCGACGCGCTGGTGGTCTCGCCCGAGACCACCGACGGCGCCGAGCGCATCAACGATATTCGCGCCGAGCGCGGGTTCGACCCGCTGGAGGTCGAAGTAGTGCCCCACGTCACCGCCGAGGACGGCGACATCATCTCAAGCACGCGCATCGTGAAGGGAGAAATCGACGAACACGGCGACCTCACTCCGGAGCGGGACGGTCGGTCCGCCGAGCGCTAATCAGTTCTCGATTCTCAGGCTTCGGTCGCTCGCACGCTCAGCCGCGGAGCGACGGTGACGACGGCGGCGAGCAAGAGCAACCCCCGGAGCCAACTCGGGACGAGCGCCAGCACCCCGAGCGCCTGCGCGACGCCCAGACAGACCACGAATCCGCCGGCGACGAGCGTGACGTTGGCGGCGTAACTCGCGAAGACGGGGCGCGGTTCGCCGGAGTCGAACGGGGCGACGCCGGCTATCAGCGAGGTCCAACCGCGGTACTTGATCAGATAGCCGACGAGGAGGACGCCCGCGCCGACGAGCGCCGTGGTCAGCGGACTGGCGGGTATCTGGGCCATGCGTAATCCGAGCCTTTACGTCCGAGTTAGTTAAGCGATACGTTCCGCTCGGTGACAGTCTCGGGTCGGCAGAAAGGTCGCGATTCGCACTCGTCCGCCGTCTCCGGGGCTTACCACGACGGCGGCTGTAACCCGGCTTCCTCCAAGAGTTCCTTCCAGCGCTGTTGAATCGTCAGTCGCGCGACCCCCGCGGCCTCGGCCACGTCGCCCTGCGACCGCTGGTCGCCTTCGATGAGCGACCCGGCGTAGAGGCTGGCCGCGACCACTGCGCGCCGAGAGTCGGCGTCCCGTTCGTCTGGCGCGTCCCACTCCGAGACGGTCGAGAGGAAGAGGTCGGTCGCGCGCGAGCGCGCGGCGGTGTCGAGGTCCAATCGGTCGGCGCACTCCTCGATTTCGGCGAGCCAGCGCTCGTTTTCGACGTGGTCGCGTGCGCGATACACGACCACTGTTTGCGACCGAATTCACATAAGCGTCCCGTCGCGGGAGTTCGAACCCTCCGAGGGCGGACCGGTCGATGGCGAGACCGAACCGCCGGTCCGCTCGGCGAGAACGACAGGTTCTTGTCGCCCTCGCCGGAACGTGGGACTGCGCGCGGGTTGCCAAGCCAGGCCAACGGCGTAGCGCTTAGGACGCTATCCCGTAGGGGTCCGCCGGTTCGAATCCGGTCCCGCGCATGAGCGACCGAAGTGAGCGAAGAGCAGGACCGAATCGAATCCTGTCAGTCGCGCACAGCAAGCGAGCACGTCTGACTCCGGTTCGAATCCGGTCCCGCGCATCAACGATTTTCGAGGGAACCCAGAGACGAGCGAGACGGAAATATCATCGGTGAAACTCTCCGACACGCTTTTTCATTCGGCGTACATATCAGGCGTAGTATGTCAGGTTCCGAGGCCGACGAGGAGGCTCTCTGGCGAACGGTCGGCCGGGCCGTGCTCCTGCTGGCAGGGGGTTTGGTGGCAGTCGTGGGGTTCGTCGCGGCGACCGCCAGTCTCGTCGCCGGGTTCGGCGTCGGGAAGGCGACCTCGCTCAGACTCGGCGTTCTGCTCGGGGCCGTCTTCCTGCTGGCGTGCTTTCTCGCCCTGTTCCGCAGGACCCCCGACGCCGACCGGTCTCGGTCGCTCGCAGGCGTCGGCACTGCGGTCGCAGTCGCGGGGGTCGCGCTGTTCTGGACCGCCGGGTGGACCGGCCGCCCCGGCGAGTTGCCGCCGGTCGCCGCGGGGGCGTACGCGGTCGGACTGCTCGCCGTGTTCGGCGCGGGCTTTCCGTCCGACTTGCGCGACGTGTGCGGCACGTGCGACCGCGGCGAGACCGACACGTTCGGTCGCGGCGTCGAGTCCGTCGTGACCGCGGCCGACGGCGACCGGGAGTTCGACGGCGGTCACGACCGTTCCGACGCCGGCGGGGAGCGCACGGAGACCGGCGAAAGTCGCGCCGAGGTCGACGAGAGTCGGTCGGGGAGCGAGACCGACCGCGGACGTTCCGGCCGCGGGGAGCGGTCGTAACGCCTCCGACCGCTGGCATCATTCCGGCGTCGGTCGCGCCGACTCCGGGCGGCCGTCGGGGGCGCGACCGACGGCGACGTTCCAGTTTAGCTATGTATCCTCCCACAAACCTTTTCTCCGGTCACTGAGTCGTTTCGGGTAATGGCTGACCTGAACGAACTCTTGGGGGACGTGACGGAGGACGCCGACGCCGTCTTCCTGTTCTCGCCGAGCGGGTCTTACTACGACCGGTATGCAGACTTCGACGACCTGGAAGTCGCGGTCGTCGGTCCCGAGAACTCGGTCGGGGCCGACTCGTTCGTCGAACTGCCGCTGGAGTTCGACGACGTACGCGAGCGCATCCGATTCGGTATCGAAGGCGGGATGGAGCAAGGGCTGGTCGAGGACGGCGACGTGGTCGTCTGCGTGGTCAGCATGTTCGACGAGGGGACCGACACCGTGACCCGAGCGCGGGCCAGCGACTCGATTCACTCTGGCGTCTACGACCTGTTCGCCAACTCGCGTGGCGACCCCGGCGTCATCCGCGACGTGTTCGAGGTCGCCATCGAACTCGGCAAGAAGGGCCAGAAGGGCAAGCCGGTCGGCGCGCTGTTCGTCGTCGGCGACGCCGGGAAGGTGATGAACAAGTCCCGGCCGCTCAGCTACAACCCCTTCGAGAAGTCCCACGTCCACGTCGGCGACCCCATCGTGAACGTGATGCTCAAGGAGTTCTCGCGACTCGACGGCGCGTTCGTCATCAGCGACGCCGGTAAAATCGTCTCCGCCTATCGCTATCTCGAACCCTCCGCCGAGGGCGTCGACATCCCCAAGGGCCTCGGCGCGCGTCACATGGCGGCCGGCGCCGTCACCCGCGAGACCAACGCGACCGCCATCGTCCTCTCGGAGAGCGACGGGTTGGTCCGGGCGTTCAAGGGAGGCGAACTGGTCCTCGAACTCGACCCGGAGGAGTACTGATGTCGGTGTTGCAGGTCCAGTGGGAGGTACTTCTCCGCGAGGAGTTTCAGTACATTCTGGCCCTGCTCATCCTCTTCGGCGGTCTCGCCGCGGGGTACGCCATCGGCCGCCTCAACCAGCGACTCCTGACCGCGGCGGGGGTCCCGGAAGCGGTCGAGCGTACCCCCTTCGAGCGCACCGCCCAGAGCCTCGGGACCGACACCGTCGCGCTGGTCTCGCGGCTGAGTTCGTGGTTCATCTACGGCGTAGTCGTTCTCATCGCGCTGAACGTCGCCGACCTGCTGAACGCCCAACTGTTCTGGAGCGGCGTCCTCACGTTCATCCCCGACCTGTTCATCGCCATCCTCGTCTTCATCGTCGGGTTCGTCGTCGCGGACAAGGCCGAACTCGTGGTCGGCGAGCGCCTCCGGTCGGTCAAACTCCCGGAGGTAGGAATCATCCCGCGACTGGTCAAGTACACCATCGTCTACCTCGCCGCGCTGGTCGCGCTAGGGCAGGTCAACGTCGCCATCGAAGCCCTGCTCATCCTGCTGGCGGCCTACGTCCTCGCGGTCATCCTCTTCGGCGCGGTGGCGTTCTGGGACCTCCTGCGGTCGAGCGCGGCGGGCGTCTACCTCCTGCTCAATCAGCCGTACGGCATCGGCGACGAGGTCCGGGTCGGCGACGACCGGGGCATCGTTCAGGAGGTGGACGTGTTCGTCACGCGCATCGAGAACGACGGCGAGGAGTACATCGTCCCGAACAGTCGCGTCTTCGAACAGGGCGTCGTCCGCATCCGGGACTGAGTCGATGCCCGGGGCCGGCGTCGGTTCCGGGAACCGACGCACCGACGCTCGGGGTCTCGTGTTTCGTCGGGCCACTCGCGTCGGTCCCCGCGTAACCGTTCCGTACTACTGCTACGTTGGCTAGCGACTCGTCGCCTCATTCCGGCGATTCCTCGCTCCCCATCGGCGTCGCGGGGACCCCCGCGACCGTCTCGCCGGGCGGCACGTCCTCGGTCACGAGCGAGTTCGCGGCCACGCTCGCGCCCTCGCCGATTTCGACGCCCGGCAGGATGATGGCTCCGGCACCTATCATCGCGCGCTCGCCGACGACTACCTCGCCGGTCCGATACTCGTCCTGCAGGAACTCGTGACAGAGGATAGTCGCGTCGTAGCCCACGATGGCGTGGTCCTCGACCGTGACGAGTTCGGGCCAGAACACGTCCGGCGTCGATTCCAGTCCCCACGAGACCCCCTCGCCGACGGTCACGCCGATGGAGCGCAGGAGGACGCTCTTGAGTTTGAGACTCGGCGAGATGCGCGCGAGGACGATGACGACGTAGTTCAGCGCGACCCGGAGCGGACTCTTGGCGCGGGTCCACGACCGGAGGGAGTTGCCCGGTCCGGGCGTGGCGTGGCGCGCGATTCGGTCGTGGCGTCGCGTCGGGTCGGACTCGTCGGTGTCGTCGGGCACGGTCGGGATTTGGGAGGGTTCGGCCTTGAAGGTAGCTACTCCGACGGGACCGACTCGCGGTACTCCTCCATCACCTCGAAGTACGGGTCTAACTCCTCGCCCACCTCGGTCAGTTCGACCTCGCCGGACATCGGGTCGTAGGACACCACGTCGGCGTCTTCGAGTCGGGGGAGGTGGGCGTGGTGGAGCATCGCCGCGGTTCGCTCGCACTGGTCGGTCGCCACGTCGTCCGGCGTCGTACCTTCGAGTCGGGCCGCGGTCGCCTCCGCGAGTCGGTCGAGACTCACCGCGTCGTCGAACTCCCGGAGGGCCGCCAGCGCCCGCCGTCGCTCGCCGTCGCCGAGCAGGTCGAAGGCCGTGTCGGGCGTCAGCGACCGAGAGTCGCCTTCGTCGGTCAGAGACATAGACGGCGAGACGGCCAGAAGCAGTTTTGTTATGGGTCGCCTGCGGGGGTTCAGGAGACGGCTGAACCGGGTAAGCCCGCGATTACTCGCCGAGCGAGACCGTCGGCGGTTTCGCCGCGCGCCGCGGACCGCGCCGGACTACTCGCCGCGGAGTTCGTTCACGTGGTCGACGCGCCGTTGGACGAGGTCGGGTTTCCCGATGTCGTGGCGCACGTCGAGTCCCTCCTCGCCGGCGACTCCGAGGGCGTCCTCGGCGATTTCCTCGGCGTCGGTGATGGTGTCGGCCACGCCGACCACGGCGAACGCGCGGGAGGTAGTCGTGTAGATGCCGTCCTCGCGCTCGTCCACGCTGGCGTAGAACAGGAGCGCGTCACCCGCGCTGTCTCGCGTCTCCGCGCTCGACCCTTCCGTGACGTTTCGCGCCACGCTGTCTTCGTCGATTTCGACCTTCGCGCCGGCCTCGGGGTCGGTCGGGTAACCTTCGGGCACGGCGTACTTGCAGACCGTCGCCTTCGGTGCGAACGAGAGTTCGGGGAGCGAGTCGCTCTCGCGGGCCGCGACCAGCACGTCGAGGAAGTCGGTGTTCAGCACCGGCAGGGTGTTCATCGCTTCGGGGTCGCCGAAGCGGGCGTTGAACTCCACGACCTTCACGCCGTCGGCGGTCAGCATGAACTGGCCGTAGAGGACGCCCTTGTAGTCGTCCAGCGCATCGACGGTGGCTTCCAGCACGTCGACGGCCTCGCGGTAGTCTTCTTCGGCCATGAACGGGAGCGCGAGTCCCGAATCGCTGTAACTGCCCATCCCGCCGGTGTTCGGTCCCTCGTCGCCCTCGTAGGCGCGCTTGTGGTCCTGCACCGCGGGGGTCACGCGCAGGTCGCCGTTGGCCACGAACGCTTGGACGGTGAACTCCTCGCCGACCAGTCGCTCTTCGAGAACCACGCGGTCGTAGTCGGAGTCCCGGAGGTAGGCCTTGGCCTCCTCGGCCGTCACTTGGTCGCCGATGACCCGGACGCCCTTCCCGCCGGTGAGTCCGGCGGGTTTCACCGCGAGGTCGCCGTCGTACTCGTCGATGTACTCGCAGGCCGCTTCGAGGTCGTCGAACGTCTCGAAGTCCGGACAGCCCGGAACGTCGTTCTCGCGCATGAACCGCCGCTGGAACGCCTTGTCTGTCTCGATGCGGGCCTCGGCCTCGTTCGGGCCGAAGGCGTAGATTCCGGCGTCGTCCAGCGCGTCGGCGACGCCGGCCGCGAGCGGACCCTCCGGGCCGACGACTGCGAGGGTCGCGCCCACGTCCTCGGCGTAGGAGACGACCGCCTTCGGGTTGGTCGTCTCCAGCGTCTCGAACTCTTCGGCGAGCGCCGCGATTCCGGGGTTGCGGTTGCCAGCGCAGGCGTAGAGGTCTGCGTCGCTCTCTCCGAGCGCGCGGGCGATGGCGTGTTCGCGCCCGCCGCCGCCGACCAGCAGGACTGTTTCGCTCATACCCGGAGGATGTAGGCAAGGGAGTGTAAAGGTTGCTCTTGGCTCCGTCGAAAGTATACAAGAACGTGGCTCACCCACGGCGCTCGCGCTCGACGCTCCGACGCTGCCAGCGTCGAATCTACGGTCGAGACGACAGCGACAGAACGAGGGGAGTCGCGACCGAGTAAATGTTTTCTCTCGCGGACGCTCCGCGACGTACGCCGACGCTCGGCGCCACCCGGCGTTTCTTTCGCTCAGCCAGACGGCCACAAGACCGATGGCTTTCTTAACTGTCCATCACGAAGAGAGACGCATGACAGGCGTACGAGTCGCGGGGGTCGGACTCACCCACTTCGGCAAGCACCCCGAGCGGACCGGCCGGGACCTCTTCGCCGAGGCGAGTCAGCGCGCGTTCGAGGACGCGGGGGTCCCCCGCGCGGACGTGGAGCAGTTGAACTACGGCAACTTCATGGGCGAACTCAGCGAACATCAGGGCCATCAGGGGCCGCTGATGGCCGAGGCCGCGGGGCTGACCGCTCCGGCGACGCGCTACGAGAGCGCGTGCGCCTCCTCGGGCGTGGCGGTCCGCGAGGCCGTCAAGGACATCCGAAACGGCGAGGCCGACGTGACGCTCGTCGGCGGGGCCGAGCGCATGAACAACCTCGGCACCGCGGGGACGACCGAGGCCCTCGCGATAGCGGCCGACGACCTCTACGAGGTCCGGGCGGGCATGACCTTCCCGGCGGCCTACGCGCTGATGGCCCGCGCGTACTTCGACAAGTACGGCGGGAGCGGGGAGGACCTCGCCGAAATCGCGGTCAAGAACCACGACAACGCGCTCGACAACGAGTTCGCGCAGTTCCAGCGAGCCATCACGGTCGAGGACGCCCTCGACGCGCCGACCATCGCCGACCCGCTCGGACTCTACGACGCCTGCCCCATCACCGACGGGGCGAGCGCGGCGGTCCTCGTCAGCGACGAGTACGCCGAAGAACACGACCTCGACGCGCCGGTCTCGGTCACGGGAACCGGGCAGGGCGGCGACAAGATGGCCCTGCAGGACAGGCAGTTCCTCGCCCGCACGCCCGCGGCAGAGCGCGCCGCCGAGGAGGCATACGACGACGCCGGAATCGGCCCGCGGGACGTGTCGGTCGCGGAGGTCCACGACTGCTTCACCATCGCGGAGGTCCTCGCGCTCGAAGCCCTCGACTTCTACGCGCCGGGCGAGGGAATCGGCGCGGCCGCCCGCGGCGAGACCACCCGCGACGGCGACCGGCCGGTCAACCTCTCGGGCGGCCTGAAGGCCAAGGGCCACCCGGTCGGCGCGACCGGCACCAGTCAGGTCGTGGAGATGACCAGACTGCTCCGGGGCGACCACCCCAACAGCGACGCCGTGCCCGGGCCCGTCGGCGTGACCCACAATGCGGGCGGTACGGTGGCTAGTACCACAGTCCACGTGCTGGAGGTGGAAGAATGAGCGACGAGAGCGGCGAGGCCGACCGGGTCCGCGACGAGGGCTTCGACGACTTCCTCGACGCTATCGAGTCGGGCGAGGGCTTCTACCTCGAATGTCCGGAGGGTCACGGCTCGCTCCCGCCGCGTCGGGTCTGTCCCCACTGCGGCGCGACCGACCTCGAACACGTCGCCCTGCCCGAGACCGGCGAAATCGAGACGTACACCACGGTCCACGTCGCCGCGCCCGAGTTCGCCGACGACGCGCCCTACGTCACCGCCGTCGCCGACTTCGGTGCGGTTCGGTTGACCGGTCAGCTTCGAGAACTGGACGCCGGAGAACTCGACGTCGGAACCGAAGTCACCGTCGGAATCGGCGAGAGCGAGACGGCGGACGAGCGCGTGTTGGCGTTCCGGCCGCGCTGAGGTCTATAGCGAACGCAGCGCGACGAGACGCCAGACCTCCGGTTCTGCTCTCGTTGGCCACCACCCTTACCCAAGCTTCCGTTGGCTAGGCGACTGCATGGTGAGGAGATACGAACTGACGCTGCTTCTCGTCGTCGCCACCGTCGCGGTCGCCCCGGTGGCGGCGCTCGGCGCAGCGACGCCGACGGACAGTCGCGTGGGGGCGAGTCCGTCCGTCGGAAGCGGGGGACAGGCATACCAACAATCGGGGGCCGCGAGTTGCGACTACTCGCGACTGTACAACCAGACGATAGACTCGGTCGTGCAGATTCAGGCCGGGCAGGGGAGCGGTTCCGGATTCGTCTTCGACGTCGCGTCGGCCAACGGGACGAGTTACGTCGTCACCAACCAGCACGTCGTCAACCAGACGTCGAACGTGGGCGTCCGGTTCGCCCGCGGAGAGACTCGTCCGGGCGCCGTGATCGGGGCCACCCAGGCCGCCGACCTCGCGGTCGTCCGCGTGAACAGCACGCCGGAGTACGTCGAGTCGCTCCCCGTCGCGAACGCGACGCCGAATCCGGGCGACCGAGTCGCCGCTATCGGGAGTCCGTTCGGTCTGGAGACGTCCATCACCTCGGGCATCGTCAGCGGGGTCAACCGAACGTCGCCGGTCGGGTTCCCGCTGCCGAACTCCATCCAGACCGACGCGCCCATCAACCCCGGGAACAGCGGCGGACCGCTCGTCGCGTGCGACACCGGGGCCGTGGTCGGCGTGAATCAGGCCGGTGGCGGTGATAACATCGGGTTCGCCATCGGCGCGTCCATCGTCGAGCAAATCGTGCCCGCGCTCATCCAAGACGGCGAGTACGCCTATCCGTTCCTCGGGGTGCAGGGAGTCACGCTCACTCGCCCGCTCGCCGAGGCGAACGACCTCAACGTGACCGAGGGCGTCTACGTGGTGGACACCGTCGAGGGAACGCCCGCCGCCGAGGCGCTACAGGGCGCGACCGACAGTACCGTCGTGAACGGTCAGCGGATTCCGGTCGGCGGCGACGTCATCGTCGGCATCGGGGGCCAGAGCGTCTCGTCGCGCGAGGACCTGCTGTCGTACCTGTTCACCCAGACCCAACCGGGGGACACGGTGCAAGTGACGGTCCTCCGAGACGGGGCCCGACAGACGGTCAACGTCACGCTCGCGGAGCGCCCGAAACAGAACCAGCAGTAGTTATGGACACTCTTTTTTCGAGCGTCACGTCTCTCACCCTACGGCCGCGCCACTGCGAGAGTCCTCTCGAAACACGGCGGGTACGGGCGCGAAACGGGGCGCCGAACGCGGCGTCGCCTACGTCTCGGCGCCGGGTTCGGCCTCGCGTTCCTCCTCGGTCAATTCGTCGAGCAGGACGTCGAGGAAGGGACCGGGATGCTCGGCGTGGGGGAGGAGTTTCGCCTCGTCGAACACGACCAGTTTCGCGTCGGCGCGCTCTGCCAGTTGCTCGCCCTTTTCCAGCGGCGAAACCGTGGCGTCGCGGCCCCAGATGATGGTGACGGGGACGTCTAGCCGCGCGAGTTCCTCGCCCAAGTCCACGTCGGGGTCGAGATAGCCCGAGACGAACGAGGCGGGCGCGAACCGCGCGCCGGGTTGGTGGGAGGTCTCCCACTGGTAGTCCACGTCGCGCTCGGTGTACGAGGCCTCCGTCGAGTACGCCTCCCGGTTGTCGAAGAAGTGGAGCGACCGCTTGCTGGTCAGCAGGTTGAACAGGCCCTGTCCGAGTACGGGCGACCGGAACACCGACCGGAGCCACGTCCGGCGCGGCCCGGTGTCGCCGGTCGGCGCGACCAGCACGAGTCGGGAGAACGCGCCCGACTGGTGCTGGGCCAAGGTCGCGTAGGCGCCGGACAGCGACGTGGCCACGCAGGTCGCGTCATCGGTCATGTCTTCGGCGAAGTCGGTGACGAACGCGGTGTAGAGCGCCGCGGAGTAGGTCAGCGGCGGCCGGTCCGAGCGCCCGAACCCGGGCAGGTCGGGCGCGACGACGTGGTGGGTCTTGGCGAGTTGGTCGAATATCTGGTCGAACTCCTTGTTCGAGGCCGCCGCGTGGACCCCGTGGAGGAGCAGCACGTCGGGGTCGTCGGGGTCGCCGGCCTCGGTGTAGGCGACGTCGAACCCCCGCCAGCGGTAGGTGCGCTGGTCGCCCTCCAGCGCGGGGCGGAGGTCGCCGGACTTCCACGAGAGCAGTCGATTGCCGAGCGCGGCGGCTCCGAGACCGCCGGCGACTCCGGCCGCGAGCTTTCGTAGCTTCATGCCCGAATCTTCGCTATCGGAACAGTTAGCCGTTGTGCCGAGACCCCCGCGATACGAGGGGCTCTCACCCACTCCGGGCGCGCGCTGGCTTCGGTTCTCGACCCGATGTTCGACCACCGACGGGTCCACCGCCGTCCCAACGTCGAAAATCTCGGGCGACTCCCGGTCCCCGACCGGTCGGCTTCGCAAACGAATTAACCCCCCGAACGGAACCACCGGTATGGTCGTTTCGAGCGCTCCGGGCAAGGTCTACCTGTTCGGAGAACACGCGGTCGTCTACGGCGAACCGGCGGTCCCCTGCGCCATCGAGCGCCGAGCGCGGGTGTCCGCCGAGGCCCGCGACGACGACCGCATCCGAGTCCACGCCGAGGACCTGAGTCTGAACGGGTTCACGGTCGAGTACAGCGACAGCAGCGACGGCGCACCCGACGTGGACGCGGCCGAGTCGCTGGTTCAGGCCGGAATCGGGTACATCGACGCCGCGGTCGAGCAGGCCCGCGACGCCGCGGGCGAACCCGACGCCGGCTTCGACATCACCGTCGAGAGCGAGATTCCGCTCGGCGCGGGTCTGGGTTCGTCGGCCGCGGTCACGACCGCGGGCATCGACGCCGGGACCCGCGAGTTGGGCGTCGAGTTGAGCGCCGAGGAAATCGCCGAGCGCGCGTACCGGGCCGAACTGGAGGTCCAGAACGGCGAGGCGTCGCGCGCCGACACGTTCTGCTCGGCGACGGGCGGCGCGGTCCGGGTCGAGGGCGACGACTGCCGGGGAATCGACGCGCCGGACCTGCCGTTCGTCATCGGGTTCGACGGCGGCGCGGGCGACACCGGCGAACTCGTCGCGGGCGTCCGGGCGCTCCGCGAGGAGTACGACTTCGCGGCCGACACCGTCGAGGGAATCGGCGACATCGTGCGCTCGGGCGAGCGCGCTCTCGCGGCGGGCGACGTGGAAGAACTGGGCGACCTCATGAACTTCAACCACGGTCTGCTCGAAGCGCTCGGCGTCTCCTCGCGGTCGCTCGACCAGATGGTCTGGGCGGCCCGCGACGCCGGCGCGTACGGGGCCAAACTGACGGGCGCGGGCGGCGGCGGGTGCATCGTAGCGCTCGACCCGACCGAGAGCACCGAGACCGCGCTCCGGTACACGCCCGGTTGCGAGGACGCCTTCCGCGCTGAGTTGGACACCGACGGCGTCCGCGTGGAGGAACGATGACGGCGAGCGACGCCCCGACGACCGTCCTCAAACTCGGCGGGAGCGTGATTACGGACAAGGACCGCCCCGAGGCGCTTGACGGCCCGGCGCTCGACCGCGCGGCCGACGCCGTCGCCGACGCGCTCTCGGCGGGCGAGGTGTCTGACCTCGTCCTCGTCCACGGCGGCGGAAGCTTCGGCCACTATCACGCCAGCGAACACGGCGTCTCGAAGACCGAGGGGTCGGGCGAGGCCCGGGCGGCGGTCGAAATCCACGGCGCGATGAAGACGCTCGACGACTTCGTCCTCGCGCGCCTCCACGACCGCGACGTGCCCGCGGTCCCGGTCCACCCCTTCTCGGCGGCCTACCGCGACGAGGCGGCCGCGCTGTCGCTGATGACCGAGCAGGTCGAGACGATGCTCGGCGAGGGGTTCGTGCCGGTCCTCCACGGCGACGTGGTGGCCCACGCCGGCGAGGGCGTGACCATCCTCTCGGGCGACGAGGCCGTCACGGCCGTCGCGACCGGCATCGACGCCGACCGCGTGGGCTTCTGCTCGACGGTCCCCGGCGTGCTGGACGACGACGAGGCGGTGATTCCGGAAATCGAGTCCTACGACGAGGTGGCCCCGTTCCTCGGCGAGAGCGACGCGACCGACGTGACCGGCGGGATGGCCGGGAAGGTCCGGACCCTGCTGGACCTCGGCGCGCCCGCGACCATCTTCGGTCCCGACGCACTTCGCGAGTTCCTCGCTGGCGAGGACCCCGGCACGCGAATCGACGGGCGGTGAGGCGGCGACTTCGAGGGTCTGCGACACCGGGACCGAGTTTACAATCGTTCGTCCACGTGGTCGGCCGCCTTCAGCGAGAGCGCCGCGATGGTCAGCGTCGGGTTCAGCGCCCCGCTGGTCCTGAAGACGCTACTCGACGCTATCGAGAGGTTCTCCAAGTCGTGGGTCCGAAGCCGCGGGTTCACCACGCTCTCGGCCGGGTCGGTCCCCATGCGGGTCGTGCCCATGTGGTGGAACGCGGGCCCCGTGTTCTCCGGGCCGACCGTCCACGAGATATTGACGCCCAGTTCGTCCAGAATCGCGCGCTGAATCTCGTTCGCGCGCCGGAGCGAGGACTTCGTCCGGGCGTCTAAGCGCCAGTGAATCTTCGGCACCGGGTTCCCGTGGTCGTCGGTGGTCGAGGGGTCGAGTTCGATGCGGTTCTCCTTCCGGGGTCGCTGGCCGACCAGTCCGCCCATCGCGATGGCGTTCCCGTAGCCCTCGCGAAGGGTGTCGAGCAGGTCGTCTCCGAACTCGTCGCCGGTGAGCGCCATCTCGACCGGCGAGGGGCCGGCGTAGTTCAGGAACTCCAGTTTGATGCTGTCGGGCCTCGGTTCCCCGCTTTCTTTCGACCACGCCGGAATCCCGCCCGCGCTCCCCTCGGTCCCCCTCGTCGGGTCGTCGTAGAACTGGTGGCACTCGCTGGTGAGGAACCCGACGTGGTTCTGGCGGGTCTCGCGGTCCAGCGTGCCGCCCGTCCCGGCGAACAGGTGGTCCATGAAGTACCGACCGACCGCGCCCGAGGAGTTCGCCAGACCGTCGGGGAACTGCTCGGACTTCGAGAGCAACAGGAGGCGCGGAATCTCGACCCCGCCCGCCGCGAGGACGAACTCGCGGGCCTCCTGTCGGTGGGTCCGGCCGTCGGGCGTGGCGTAAACCGCCGCCGTCACGCGTTCTCCCGCGCCGTCGTGTTCGAGGCGCTGGACCGGCGCGCGGGTGACGACTCGCGCGCCCTCCGATTCGGCCTTCTCGACGTGGTGGTCGGCCGAGTACTTCGCGCCCGAGGGGCAGACCGGCTTGCAGGTGCCGTAGCCGACGCACGAACTCCGGCCGTCGTAACTCTCCGAGTTGCGCGCGTTGGGGACCGAGTGCATCGTCACGCCGAGGCGCTCGCACGCCTCGGCGAAGATGGAGTCGCTGTGGGAGGGCGGGAAGGCCGGCAGCGGAAACGGTTCCTCGCGCGGCGGAGCGTAGGGGTTGTCGTCCGCGCCCGCGACGCCGAGCGCTTTCTCGGCCGCGGCGTAGTAGGGCCGGAGGTCCGCGTAGTCGACGGGCCACGCCTCGAAGTCCGACTCGTGGAGGCGCATCACCATCCCCTGCCAGTGGAGCGTGGTGCCGCCGACGCCCTTGACGCGAGCGGCGTTCAGGGGGTAGAACCGCTCGCCGTCGGAGGAAAAGCGGTCGCGCGCGCCGCCCATCTCCCAGACCGACAGCGGGCCGTGGGCCGGGCGAATCGACCGCTCCATGCGGCGCTCGCGGTCCGCGAAGTCGAAGCGCTCCCCGGCCTCCAGAATCACCACGTCGCGGCCGCGTTCGGCGAGGCGGTGGGCCGCGAGCGCGCCGGCGGGACCGGCCCCGACCACGCACACGTCCGCGCGCTCGGACGGCGTTCGGTCGCGGTCGGCCGGCGTGCCGTCGGTCATTCCGTCCCTCCGCCTCCGTTGGGCCCCCGCCGGTAGCTTCCGGTGCCGCCGGGGTGGCCCTGCGGGTTCTCGATGCCGACCAGTTTCCCGCCGGTCGGCGAGGTGTAGAGCGCGTAGAGCAGTTCGTTGACGAGGTAGTAGCGCACGCGGTCCGGGTCCGCGCCCTCGGGGGACGGACTCGCGGTGTCGACGCCCATCTGGTCCAGTAGTTTCTCGCGCGCCCCGGCGTCGAGTCGTCGGAAGTCGTCGTCGAACCACGACCGGGCGTACTCGTCGAGGGTCGCGAGCGCGTCGACCATCCCCTCGCGGTAGTCGGGCCGGTCGGAAACCCGGCCGAGCGCGTAGGTCCGGACGAACTCCTCGACGCCCGAGACCTCGGAGGGGTAGACGACCTCGGCGACCGCGAGCAGGGTGTCCAGTCGGTCCTCCGGCGCGGGGTCGTCGGCGAAGGGCGTCGCGTCCGCGAACTCCCCCGAGAGGACCGCGCCCGTGCCGACCGCCGCACCGCCGCCAGCGAGTGCGACCAGCGCGTCCCGACGGGTCAGTTCCATTCGGGGAGAGTTAGGCCGGCCTAAAACTTAGGGGTTGCCATGTCGGTGCGGGCGCTCACGGCGCGAACTCGTCGGCGTCGAGGGGGGACGCCGCCCGCCAGTAGCGGTCGAACGCGTCGCTCGCCCACGAGCGAACGGCCGGGTCGTCGGTGTCTATCGACGCCCGGAGCACGCCGCTCTCGTCGCGCAACAGCATGTGGACCCGGTCGTCGGCTATCGTCACCGCGGCGGGAATTCCGTCCTCGTGGATTCGAACAGCTACGCCCTCGGCGTCGAGCAGCGAGGCCAGTCGCCGCCGCAGCCCCGAGTCCTCCGCGAGCGCGTCGATGGCGCTCCGCGAGAAGACCCCCTCGAAGGTCCGGTCGCCGTCGGTCGTCCGCTCCCGAATCGCGTCGAGGCTCTGCTCGTTGAACGCGTGGGAGAACACTCGACACTCCTCGGTCTCGTGAAGCAGGTCGAGGACGCGCTGGACCGGCGCGTTCGGTCGGGTCTGACTCGGGCGGGTGACGGTGGCGTCGGCGAGGCGACCGAGGTCGAACTCCATCGCGTCGGTCGGCAGGTACTCCACGATTTCCCGGAGTTCGCTCTCCGTTTGGAGGACGGCCAGTAGGTCGGTGAATCCCTCGGCGACCAGTCGGCCCGTTGCGGTCGCGGCGTACTCGCCGCCCTCGCGTCTGACCCACGAGCGGTCCTCGAAGTCGCTCAGAATCCGGCCGAGCGTCGCCTGCGAGGCGCCGGTGGCCGCCGCGAGGTCGCCCCGGGTGCGCCGGTCGGCCGCGAGGAGTTCCAGCACTTCGACCCGATTCGGCGAGAGCGCGAGGAACTCGATTTCCTCCAGCGCGGATTCCATACTGGCCCTCGGACCCGTCGCGGTAAACTGTTTTCGCACCGTGAAAGGATTTCACCCCGCGACCGGCTACCGCGCGACGCCCGCGTTTCTCCCCGCGAAACGTTTTCTGAACGGGCCTAAGAGGGTGCCGCTCTTACGGAGAGTAAGATGATTCCGAATTCTCTTTCGAAACTCTCCGGCGTATCGGCCCGCTCGATTCGGAGCGGCGGGACGGGAGCGTAACGTGGTCCGGCGTCGCACGCTGGCCCTCTTCGCGGTCGCGGGCGTCCTCTTCGGCGGGACGTTCGTGGCCGCGAAGGCGGGTCTCGACTACTTCCCGCCGCTGTTGTTCGTCGCGCTCCGGTTCGACGTCGCGGCCGTGGCGCTGGCGGGGTACGCGGTCCTGACGAACTCCCGCGAGGACCTGCTCCCGCGAACGCGGGGCGACGCGGTCGGGATTCTGGCGACCGGCGTCCTCGCCATCGGACTCACCAACGCCCTGCTGTTCGTCGGCCAGCAGTACGCCACCAGCGCCGTGGGGTCCATCGTCTTCAGCCTCAACCCCATCCTGACGCCCGTGTTCGCGGCCGCGCTCCTCTCGGACGAGCGACTCTCGGCCCGCGGGGCCGCCGGGATGGCTCTCGGACTCCTCGGCGTCGGTCTCGTCGTGAGTCCCGACCCCGCGAACCTGCTCGGCGGGAGCGCGTTCGGCAAAGCGATTCTGTTCGCGGGCGCTGTCAGCGGTGCGCTCGGAAGCGTGCTCATCCGGTGGGCCGACGGGACCCTCCCGAGTACGGCGCGCACCGCGTGGGGACTCCCGTTCGGCGCGCTCCTCTGTCACCTCCTGAGCGCGTGGGCCGGGGAGTCGGCCGCGGCCATCACGTGGTCGCCGGTCGCGCTGGCGTCGCTCGGCTACGTCGGCGTCTTCGCCGGGGCGGTCGCGTACATCGCCTACTTCGGTCTCCTCGACTCGACCGGCGCGATTCGCGCGAATCTGGTGTTCTACGTCGTCCCGGTCGTCGCCACCCTCGGCGGGTGGGCGCTGTTGGGCGAGGCCGTCTCGCCGCTGGCCGTCGCCGGGTTCCTGACCATCTTCGCCGGGTTCGCGGTCCTCGGCAGCGAGTCGGTGGACGTTGGCGCGTACCTCCCGGCGGAATGGAGCGAAGACGCCGCGCCCGACCGGTCGCACGTCGCCGACGGGCCGCGGGCCTGCGAGTCCGACTGACTCCGAAGACTCCGCGCTCGTCCGGGCGGACGTTTCACAGAATAGTTAGTTTTATGACCTGTGGTGGAGTGTCCCACCGTAGGTGATTCGATGTCCGACCTCGTCCGCACGGCTAGTCGGTATCTCGACGACCACTGGGTGCTGAAGTGGTTCGCACTCCCGATTCTGTTCATGGCCTCGATGCTGTTCGCCCTCAGTCTGGTGTTGACTCCGACCGCGGGCGAGAGCGTCCAGTTGGTCGGCCTGTTCGTCGGGTTCTCGCTGGCCGTCGTCGCGGTCGGACTCGCGCTGGACTGGGCGGTCCGGAGCGCGACCGGGTGGGAACTCCTCGAATCGAACCGCGGCGGTAGTTAGGGCCGAAGCGACGCCTCCGTCTCTCCGCGCCAACATCCTTTAAGTGCGAACCGCGTGTAGATTTGCGCGCCTATGAAACTCACTTGGTACGGCCACTCGACGTGGCACGTAGAGGTCGACGAGACCGAACTCCTCATCGACCCCTTCTTCGACAACCCGAAGACGGACACCGACCCCGAGGAACTCGACCCGGACTACCTGCTGCTCACGCACGGTCACGCCGACCACATCGGCGACGTGGACCGCTACGAGGGGACGGAACTGGTCGCCACGCCCGAAATCGTCGAGTACTGTCGCGACGAGTTCGGCGACTACGAGGCCGTCGGCGGGATGGGAATGAACCTCGGCGGGACCGTCGAGTGCGACGACGCCTTCGTCACGATGGTCCGGGCCGACCACACCAACGGGATGGACACCTCCTACGGCACGTCCGGCGGGATGCCCGGCGGTTTCGTCATCAGCGACACCAAGCCGACCCAAATCAGCGACCAGGAGAGTCAGTCGTTCTACCACGCCGGGGACACCTCGCTCCAGACCGAGATGCGCGACGTCATCGGTCCGTTCCTCGAACCCGACGCCGCCGCGGTGCCCATCGGCGACCACTTCACGATGGGACCGATGCAGGCCGCCATCGCGGTCGATTGGGTCGACGCCGACTACGCCTTCCCGATGCACTACGACACCTTCGCGCCCATCGAGCAGGACCCCGAGGACTTCCGCAAGGAGGTCAAGGGTACGGGGAGCGACGCCGAGGTGAAGATTCTGGACGGCGACGAGACGTTCGACCTGAGCGAGTAACGGCCCGCTGACGGTCCGCTGGCGGCCCGACTGCTTCTCTCGTTCGCTCGCCCGGGGATGAGCAAACCTTAGGGGTCTGGCGGGCGAACGTCCGGGCGCATGACGAAGGAAGTCACAACTGTCTCCGAAGAGGGGTACACGGCCGAGAACCAGATTCGAGATTTCGAGGTCACCATCGACGCCACGGGCGAGGAAGCGCCCGACACGCTCGAATCCCTGCTGGCGGCCTACGGTTCGTGTTACGTCCCCGCGCTCCGCGTCGGCGGCGAACAGCGCGACGTGGGCGACCTCGGCCGCATCGAAATCGACGTGTCCGGCGACCTCAACGACGACGACAAGCTCTCGGCCGTCGAGTTCACGGTCAAGACCGAGGCCGAGATGGACGACGGACAGGCCGAACAGGTCGTCGAGCGCGCCGACGAACTCTGCAAGGTCCACGACGCGCTGAAGACCGACCTTGAAGCCGACGTGACCGTCGAGAGCGGCGCGTTCTGAGGCCGGAAGCCGAGCGAATTCGGAGTTTCTTTTTCTGCGTCCGGGTGACGAGCGGCGTTTCGGCCGCGACGGAGAGCCGAGTCGAGTAGGAAAACCCTCATACTCCCCGGAACCCAACCGTTCGGACATGACCGAACGCGCGTGGCAGGACCTCATCGTCGGCGACCGGATGTCGGTCGACCAGGAGTTCGCACAGGAAGTCGCGGACTCGCAGTTCTCCCGGCAGGAGTGGGGCCTCATCATGACCGCAGTCGAGTTCGAAATCGAGAACCCCGGCGACGCCGAGCAGGCCCGCATCGTCGCCGACACCTCGAAGGTCGAGCAGGTGATGCCCGAACTCGAGAACATCCGCAACCAGATGAACTCCGTCGCGGGCGGCGGCGGGGGCGGCGGCAAGCAGAGCGGCGGTGGCGGCGTCTTCGACTCCGTGAAGGACGCCCTCGGCCTCGGTGGCGGCGGCAGCGGCGTGGACCGGGACCGCCTCGAAGCGGCCAACCGACTCGCACAGGAGTACGCGGGCGAACTTCAGCAGCGCCTCGAATCGCAGGGGAAGTGGTCGAGAGTGCGCCAGGCCGCCAGCGAGTGATGGCCGGAGAGCGACCCGACGGTCGGCAGGGGCCGGACTCCGGGAACCGATTCGCGCCCGGCGCGTGGCGCTACGCCCTGCTGGCGCTCGCGCTGGCAGTTCCCGCGGCCGTACTCGCGCGGTCGAAGGAGTGGACCAGACGGTGGGGCCTCGCGGCGCCGCTTCTGAGCGCCGGCGCGCTGCTGTTCCACCGGGACCCAGACCGGACGCCGCCGGAGTCGGGCGTCCTCGCGCCCGCGGACGGTCGGGTATCGGTGGTTCGAGAGGAGCGCCACGAGACGGACGACGGGAACGAAACCGAGACCCGCGTCCGGGTCGGCGTGTTCATGAACGTCACCGACGTTCACGTCAACCGGGCACCCCTCGGCGGTCGGGTCCGGGCGGTCGAACACGAACCCGGCACTCACCGGCCCGCCTTCTCGAAGGAGTCGGACAACAACGAGAAACTCCACGTCCGGTTCGCCGACCACGAGGTGACGCTGGTCGCCGGGGCGTTCGCGCGGCGCATCCACCCCTACGTCGAACCCGGCGACGAACTCGAACGGGGCGAGCGACTCGGCCACATCTCGTTCGGGAGTCGGGCGGACGTACTGCTACCGCCCGAGGTGGCCCTCGCGGACGTGGCGGTGGAGCGCGGCCAGACGGTTCGGGCCGGCGAGACGAGACTGGTCGAGCGCTAGTCGCCGCTGTAGTCGCCGCCGTGGAACAGCGTGCGCTCCTCGGCCTCGTAGATGTTGATGAGTTCCTCGACGATTTCGTCGTAGGACTCGTCCTCCACCCGGAGACTGTCCAAGCGCTCGATGGTCTCCTCGTCGAGTTCTATCTTGGGCATCACCTCCCGAGTAAGCGGTCAATCCTCTTAAGCGACGGGGCACCGACGACCGGCCGCGCGGCTTTGGCGCGCCGGTGACTTAAATTAGCGGTACGATTTCGGAATTAACGGGGTTCCAATACCCCGCGTAACAACCGCTTACTGAGGCCGCTAATGGTTGATTACGGGGGTGTAGGTACTGGATAACAAAGTGGATAGGATTGTGTGTATCTATCGCGCACTCATGACCACGACCGACAACAGACTCACCAACGGCGACGACACGATGGCCGAGAACCGCTGCCAGAGCTGTGGCTCTTTCGTCACCCGGGACTTCGCACGCGTCTTCGGGAACAACCACAACGAGGTATTCGGCTGTCTGGAGTGCATGACCGCGACGGAGGTCAAGAAAGGAGGAGCGCGCGCAGACGAGGTGGACACGACCAACCTCATCGGCGGCCGCGACCCGCTTCGATAATCGTTCGGGAACGGACCCTGAATCAGAGTTCTCCGAAGTAGCGTCTCGACGGTACGTTCTCAGAGCCTCGACAGCACCGCGTCAGTCGAGTCTCTCGTCGTCGCGTCGCCGCCGAGGTCCGGCGTTCGGGGACCCGACGCGAGCGTCTCAGTGACCGCAGAGCGCACGCGCTGGCCGGCGTCGTCGTAGCCCAAGTACTCCAACAGCATCGCGGTCGACAGCATCGCCGCGCTCGGGTTGGCGACGCCCTCGCCCGCGATGTCCGGCGCGGTACCGTGAACCGGTTCGAACAGCGCGCGCTCGTCGCCGACGTTCGCGCTGGGCAGGAGACCCAGTCCGCCGACGAGACCCGCCGCGAGGTCCGACAGCACGTCGCCGGCGAGGTTCGGGCAGACCACCACGTCGTAGTCCTCGGGGCGCTGGACGAGGTGCATCGCCAGCGCGTCCATCAGCGCGTCGTCGTACGCCACGTCGAACTCCTCGGCGACCGACCGCGCGGTCTCCAGAAACAGGCCGTCGGTGGTCCGCATCACGTTCGCCTTGTGAGCTATCGTCACCCTCGCGTCGCGTTCCGCGGCGTACTCGAAGCCGTAACGCGCGATTTCCTCGGACGCGGCCTCGGTAACGACCCGTGTCAGCGTGGTTACGCCCGGCGCAATCTCGGACTCGTGGCCCGCGTAGACGCCCTCCGTGTTCTCTCGCACGAAGACGAGGTCGGTCTCGGGGTTGGGCGCGTCGACGCCGGGGTAGGCCCGGACCGGCCGGACGTTGGCGAACGATTCGACCGCGCTCCGGAGCGGGAGAATCACGTCGGCCGCGGTGTCGCCCGCCGCGCCGAACAGGGTGGCGTCGGCGTTCGCGGCGAGTTCGCGGGTCTCCTCGGGGAGCGCCTCGCCGGTTTCCTCCTTCACCGCGTCGCCCGCGTCGGCCTCGGTGAACTCGAAGTCCGGACCGACGGCTTCCAGCACCTCGCGGGCGGCCGGAACGACTTCTCGACCGATTCCGTCGCCGGGAATCACCGCGATTCGCTCGGGGTCGTCGGCCATCTCACTCGGCCTCCTCGCCGTCGCCGGCGGTCCCCGTCTCCACGTAGGGCAGGTCGCTGGCGGTCCGAGCGACCGCCTCGGCGTTCGACTTCAGCAGCGCCGTGGTGTCCCAGACGCCTTCGACCAGCGCCTTGCGCTGGGCGTCGTCCACGGTGGCGTCGATTTCGCTCCCGTCGTACCGGACCGTCTCGGCCGCCACGTCCACCTCGATTTCGGCGTCGGGGTTCTCCTCGACGTAGTTCTGCAGCGTCTCGATGTCCTCCTGACTCGCCGTGACCGTCGGGACGCCGAGTGCGAGGCAGTTCCCCGCGAAGATTTCGGCGAAACTCTCGCCGACGATGGCGTCGATGCCCCAGCGCACGAGCGCCTGCGGGGCGTGTTCGCGCGAGGACCCGCACCCGAAGTTCGAATTGACGACCATGACCGAGGCGTCGCGGAACTGCTCCTCGTTGAACGGGTGGTCTTTCGGTTCGTCCTCGTCGGTGAACCGCTGGTCGTGGAACGCGAACTGGCCGAGTCCGTCGAAGGTCACGACCTTCATGAACCGCGCCGGGATTATCTGGTCGGTGTCGACGTCGTTGCCCCGGACCGGGATTCCCGTGCCGGAGACGCGTTCGACCGTCTCGATTTCGGTCTCGTCGGTCGTCATGCCTCCACCTCCGAGTCGGTCGCGTCGGCGTTCGGGAGGTCGGTCTCGTCCAACTCACGGGCGTCGGTCACTTCGCCGCGAATCGCGGCGGCCGCGACCATCCGGGGGTTCATCAGCACGGTCTTGCCGTCCTTGCTCCCCTGTCGCCCGACGAAGTTCCGGTTCGAGGACGAGGCGCTCGCCTCGTCGCCCTCCAGTTGGTCGTCGTTCATCCCGAGGCACATCGAGCATCCGGCCTCGCGCCAGTCGAAGCCCGCGTCCTCGAAGATTTCGTCCAGTCCTTCCGCCTCGGCGGCGGCCGCGACTCGCTGGCTTCCGGGGACCACCATCGCGCGCACGTCGTCGTGGACCTCTCGGCCCGCGACGAGGCGGGCCGCCCGCCGGAGGTCCGGCAGGCGGGCGTTCGTGCAGGAACCGAGGAAGGCAACGTCGATGGGGTAGCCCTCCATCGTGTCGCCGGGTTCGACGCCCATGTGTTCCTGCGCGCGCCGGGCGGTGTCCCGCTTGTCCGCGGGCAGGTCCTCGGGGTCCGGAATCGGTTCGGTGACGCCGACGCCCTGTCCGGGCGTGGTGCCCCACGTGACCATGGGTTCGAGCGCGTCGCCGTCGATGACCACCTCGTCGTCGTACTCGGCGTCGTCGTCCGAGGCGATGGACTCCCAGTAGGGCTTCAGTCGCTCGAACTTCTCGGGGTCGTCCCGGAACGCGTCGGTCTGCTTCAGCCACTCGAAGGTGGTCTCGTCGGGGTTGACGTACCCGGCGCGAGCGCCGCCCTCGATGGACATGTTGCAGATGCTCATCCGGCCCTCGACGTCGAGGCTCTCGATGGCCTCGCCCGCGTACTCGTAGACGTAGCCGACGCCACCGTCGGTGCCGAGTCGCCGGATTATCTGGAGAATCACGTCCTTGGCCTCGACGCACTCGCCGAGTTCGCCCGTGACGCGAACCCGGCGCACGTCCTTCTTCTCCATCGCCACGGTGCCGGTCGCCAGCACGTCCCGAATCTGGGACGTGCCGATGCCGAACGCCAGCGCGCCGAACGCGCCGTGGGTCGAGGTGTGGCTGTCGCCACAGACCACCGTCATGCCGGGTTGGGTGAGTCCCTGCTCCGGGCCGATGACGTGGACGATGCCCTGATTCCCGGTGTCGGGGCTGGAGAAGTCGATGCCCGCCTCGCGGACGTTCTCCTCCAGTTCGGCCATCATCTCCTCGGCCGCGCCCTCGTAGGGCCGGTCGCGGTCCGCGGTCGGGACGATATGGTCCACGGTGGCGTGAGTGCGCTCGGGGTAGGCGACTTCCAAGTCTCGCTCGCGGAGCATCCCGAAGGCCTGCGGACTCGTCACCTCGTGGACGAGGTGGAGACCCACGAACAACTGGTCCTGTCCGGTCGGGAGTTCGGTCACCTTGTGGCGGTCCCAGACCTTGTCGTACAGGGTACGCTCGCTCACGCGAACCGCCCTCCGGCACTGGTCGCGTCGGTCGCAGTGGTCGGATACGGTACGCCGCTGGTAGTTATCGGGCTTCTTCGTGTTTCTTTTGGCATTGTCTATCTTTCTTTAGGGCCGCTGTAGATGGTCGAAGACGGTACGGACGACGGCACGACGGACCGTCCGCTACGCGTTTCAGCGTCGGAAAAATCCGTACGTACGTTCATCGCTGGCTTACTCTTCGGATTCGACGGGTTCGCGCTCGCCGCCGCGCTCGAAGACGCGGTCCGCGCCCTCGCCGTAGGGCGGCGTGTGCGCCACGTCTTTCATCCGGTCGGCGCGCGATTCCTCGTCGTCCTCCTCGCGAGCGTCGGCGTCGCGCGCTTCTCGTTCACTTTCGGAGGACTCGCTCCGCTCGTCCTCCGACGTTCGAGAGACGGCGTCTCTCTCGCCGCCGTCCGCCGCGACGACCGGTCCGCGCTGGAACGGTCGGTTGACGGTGCCGCGCGCGGCGTGGGGATGAGTGTGACTCACGTCGCGCATCGGGGTGTCGTCGGCGGTCTGGTCGGTCGTCGAGTCGTCTCGGGTCTGGGTGTGTCGGTCGGGTCGGGTCATGGTCAGTCGTCCGCGGTAACTTTCTCGGATTCGCTGTCGTTCTCGGTCGATTCGTCATCGGTCTCTTCCGCCCACGCGAACAGGTCGCGGAGGCGTTCGCCGACGTCCTCGATGTCGTGGTTCTTCTCGGCGATGCGGCGCTGGCGGTAGGACGGCCGGCCCGCCTGATTCTCGGCTATCCACTCGCGGGCGAACTCGCCGTTCTGTACCTGCTCCAGAACCGCCTCCATGTTCTCGCGAGCGGTCTCGTCGACGACCGCCTCACCGCGGGTCAGGCCGCCGTACTCGGCGGTGTCAGAGACCGAGTCCCACATCGCGCCCATCCCGCCCTCGTACATGAGGTCCACGATGAGCTTCATCTCGTTCAGGCACTCGAAGTAGGCCATCTCGGGGCTGTAGCCCGCGTCCACGAGGGTCTCGTAGCCCGCCTTGATGAGTTCGGTCACGCCGCCACAGAGGACCGCCTGCTCGCCGAACAGGTCGGTCTCGGTCTCTTCCCGGAACGTGGTTTCGACTACGCCCGCGCGCGTACAGCCGATGGCCTCCGCGTACGCCAGCGCCTGCTGTTTGGCGTCGCCCGTGGCGTCCTGATACACCGCGAGCAGGCCGGGCGTCCCCTCGCCGCTCTCGTAGTTCCGCCGGACGAGGTGGCCCGGCGACTTCGGCGCTATCATCGTCACGTCCACGTCCGCGGACGGTTCGATCTGTCCGTAGTGGACGTTGAACCCGTGGGCGAACTGGAGGGTGTCGCCGGCCTCCAGTTCGTCCTCGATGTCGGCGTACACCGCGGGTTGGACCGTGTCGGGCACGAGGACCGAGACGACGCTCGCCTCGCTCGCGGCCTCGACCGGAGTCGCCACGCGCAGGCCGTCGGCCTCGGCGGCCTCCCGCGACGAGGAGTCCTCGCGCAGGCCCACGACTACGTCCACCCCGCTGTCCGCGAGGTTCTGGGCGTGAGCGTGGCCCTGACTCCCGTAGCCGAGGACGGCTACGGTCTCGTCTTCGATGTGCGAACTGTCCGCGTCGTCGTCGTAGTAAATCTCGGTGTCGAATTCGTCAGTCATCGTATGTTCCCGTTTTGACTTCGTCTGATTGCTCGTCGGTGTCTTTCGCGTGGCCCGGTTCCTCGCCGGGCGTGGTCGGGGTGTCGCCTCGCGCCAGCGCGGTCTGGCCGGTTCGGGCGATTTCGATGATGCCGAACTGCCGGAACGCGTCGATGGCGTCGTCTATCTTCTGCTGGTCGCCCGTAATCTGGACCGTGATGGTCCGCGGCCCGGCGTCGAGGGTCCGGCCCTCGTACATCTCGGTGATGGCTTGGACCTTGTCGGGTTCCTCGCCCCGGACTTTCAGGACGACGAGTTCGGCCCGAACCGCGTCGTCGTCCAGTTCGCCCACCTGAATCACGGGCTTCAGCTTCGCGAGTTGCTTCTTCACTTGGTCGATGCCGGGGTCGGTCTCCTCGACCACCAGCGTGATTCGGGCGTGGCCCTCGACGGTGGTCGGACCGACCGTCAGGCTCTCGATGTTGAACTGCCGCCGGGAGAACAGCCCCGACACCCGCGAGAGGACGCCGGGTTCGTGTTCGACCAGCGCCGAGACGACCGCGGTCCGGTGCTCGGGTTCGGCCTCGGCCTCGGGGTCGATGCGGATGCCCTTGGCGTTGCGCCGCCCCTCCGGATGCGGTCGCTCGTCCGGCGAGGGCCCCGGCATCCCGTTCCGGGGAATCTCGGGGTGCGGTTCGCTCCCCTCGTCGGACGCGTCGTCGCTGCTCATAGTTGGTCCTCCGAGAGGGCGAACTTCCCGTTTGCTCCGCCGCTGGGAACCATCGGATAGACGTTCTCCGCGGGGTCGATGTGGAAGTCGACGACCGCCGGACCGTCGTACTCCAGCGCCTCCTCGACGGCGTCGGCGACTTCGTCGTAGTCGTCGACGCGCAGGCCCTTGGCGCCGAACGCCTCGGCCAGTTTGTCGAACTCCGGACACCAGTCGTAGTCGGCGGCCATCTGTCGGCCGTCGAAGAAGGCGTCCTGCCACTGGCGGACCATCCCGATGTAGCGGTTGTTGAGGACCGCGACGGTGATGTCCAAGTCCTCCCGGACCGCGACCGAAATCTCCTGCATCGTCATCAGGAACGACCCGTCGCCGTCGAAGCAGACGACCTGCTGGTCGTCGTCGGCCGCGATTCGCGCGCCGATGGCGGCCGGAACGCCGTAACCCATCGTGCCCAGACCGTGCGAGGAGACCCACGTCCGGGGACTCCGGTAGGTCCAGAACTGGGCGGCCCACATCTGGTGCTGGCCGACGCCGGTCGTCACGACGGCGTCGTCGTCGGTCGCCTCGTCGAACGCTTCCACCACGAACTGTGGCTTGAGCGGTTCGTCGTCGGGCGTCGCGTAGGCCAGCGGGTACTCGTCTTTCCACGCTCGGCACTGACTGCGCCACTCACGCGTCTGGGGCGAGCGGTCCATCTCGGCGTCGAGGCGTTCGATGGCCGTCGCCGCGTCGCCGACGACGGGGTAGTCGGCGTGGACGTTCTTCGAGATTTCCGCGGGGTCGATGTCGACGTGAACGACCTCGGCCTCGGGCGCGAACGTCTCGACGCCGCCCGTGAGTCGGTCGTCGAACCGGGTGCCGACGGCTATCAGGCAGTCGGTGTGCGTGATGGCCATGTTCGCGTAGCCGGTGCCGTGCATCCCGGCCCACGACAGGCAGAGTTCGTGGTCCTCGGGCATCGAACCGATAGCGGGCATCGTCGTCGCCACCGGGATGCCGTGTTCCATCGCGAACCCGCGGGCCTCCTTGCAGGCGTCGCTCTTGACGACGCCGCCGCCGAACAGGAGCAGCGGTTTCTCCGCGCGTTCGATGGCGCGGGCCGCGGCCTCGACCTGTTCGTCGTCGGGGTCCTCCTCGACCGAGTAGGTCTCGGGTGTCTCGGCCGGACCGGGTTCGGCGTCGGTCTCGGCGAGGGTCGTGTCCTTCGGCAGGTCCACGAGCGTCGGGCCGGGTCGGCCCTCGGCCGACAGCGCGAACGCCTCGCCGACCGTGTCGCCGACCGTGTCGGCGTCGCCCGCGAAGTAGTTGTGCTTCGTAATCGGCGCGGTGACGCCGGTCGTGTCGGTCTCCTGGAACGCGTCGGAGCCGACCATGTGCGAGGGGACCTGCCCGGTCAGCGCGACCATCGCGTCCGAGTCCATGTCGGCGTCGGCGATGCCGGTGACGAGGTTGGTCGCACCGGGGCCGGACGTGGCGAGACAGACGCCGGGTTCGCCCGACACCACGCCGTAGGCGTCGGCGGCGTGGGCAGCGCCCTGCTCGTGGGCCATCGTGACGTGCTGGAGGTCCGAGTCGTACAGCGCGTCGTAGACGGGCATTATCGCGCCGCCCTGCACGCCGAACAGCGTCTCGGCGCCGGCGCTTTCGAGGGCGGCGACGACCGCCTCCGCGCCGGTTTCGACGCCGGTGTCGGTCTCGGCGTCGTCGGCCGCGTCGGACTTCGGCGGTGCGTGTTCACTCACGCCAACCGACCCCCGGAGAGGTTCGTCTGGCGTCGTTAGCTGGCGGTGCCGCTGGGTTTCTCGGTGTCGTGCGATTCCGTGTCACTGATGGTCGAGCGCGTACTGGTCGGTTCGAAAACGATGCGGAACGTCGGGTCAGAGAAGTGGTGTTGTAGGGGCTCAGGCCCCTACAATAATCGCGCGCTCGACAGTCGCACTGCTGGCGGCCGGTGCGCCCGCTGCGTCCGCCGCGAGCGTGCGCCGAGACGCGAGGCGTCTCGTGCCGGTGGCAGTCGGTGACTGTCGCATCGTTACTGGGAACGTACCGACCCCGACGTTCATAACCCTTTCCCGTGGCGCAACCATTGCGCGAAGGTCGCGGGAGTGTCACACGCCCGCTTGGGGGCCCCGTCGGACCCGCCGCGCGCGGCTGGCAGTGCGAGGCGAACCCGGGGGACGCCATCAGGCGCTGACCTCCTGTTCCTCTCGGGCGACCCCTACGTCGCGGGCGAACCGCTCGAGGTCGTCGACCGTGACGCGGTTCTTCTCCGCGCCGTAGTCTTTCACCCGGCGAGTGACCTCGCGGACCTCGCCGTCGGTCGGCGCGAAGCCGCGGTCCTCCAGTCGCTTGCGGACCGAGTTCGCGCCGGTGTGCTTGCCCAGCACGAACTCGCGCTCGGCGCCCACCATCTCGGGCGTCATGACCCCCGGCTCGAAGGTGTCGGAGTTCTCGATGACGCCCGCGGCGTGGATGCCCGACTCGTGGGCGAACGCGTTGTCGCCCGTGACCGGCTTGTTCGCCGGGACCGGGACCTCGCTGTACTCCTCGACCATCCGGGAGATGTTCGCGATGCCGGTCGTGTCGATGTCGGTATCGACGCCGTAGACCGACTCGACCGTCATCACGACCTCCTCGTAGGCGGCGTTGCCGGCGCGCTCGCCGATGCCGTTGATGGAGACCTGCGCTTGGTCGGCGCCCGCTTCGAATCCGGCGACGGCGTTGGCCGCGGCCATGCCGAAGTCGTCGTGAGTGTGAACGTCGATGCGGGCGTCGGTCCAGCTATCGACCTCGCTCACGAGGTCCCCGAACCGGGTCGGGGTCGCGACCCCGCAGGTGTCGGGGATGTTTATCCAATCGACGCCGACCGCAGAGACCGCTTCGACCACCTCTCGCAGGTAGTCCTCGTCGGTCCGGGTGGCGTCCATCGGGGAGAACATCGCCGTCGCGCCCGCGTCCTTCACGCGCTCGACCGCGTTCACCGAGCGTTCCACGACCTCCTCGCGAGTGGCGTGCATCGAATCCTCAATCTGCACGTCGCTGGTCGAGGCGAAGACGTGGACCATCTCGACGCCGGAGTCGAGCGCGGCCTCTACGTCTTTCTCGACTACGCGGGCCAACCCGCAGGTGGTCGCCGAGGTGTCCGCGGCGATGTCGCTGACCGCCTCGAACTCGGCGTCGGAGTTGACCGGGAACCCTGCCTCGACGACGTGGGTGCCCATCTCGTCCAGCGCGGCAGCGATGGCACGCTTCTCGTCGTAGGAGAAGGACGTACGGGGAGCCTGTTCACCGTCGCGTAGGGTCGTGTCGAAGACCCGCGCGGACTCGAATTCGCCGTTAGTTTTCAACGTACCGTCGAAGAACTCGACCCGCCCGACTGGTATCGGACGAGTGCATGTCGTTGTCAGACATTGTACTCCGTCATGGAGCGCTTCCCGTATTTAAGCCTACCGCTGTAACAGGTCGAGTATCTCGACTTACATATTCGCTCGCGGACGGCCGAGACCGAAATCGCCCGAGGGAAACGTCCTGTAACTATCGGGGATTCCTTAACCCTCCTTATATCACGCTCGCTAACCAGAATTGTAATCGCTATCAAAATGGTTGATTTTCAAAATTCGAGTCCAGAATATTCTCGGGCGCGCCGAAACGACGGTGCCTGTCGCTCGCGGACGCCCCGGTCGTGCGATGACCGCGCGCAGACTGTCACCGCCGGAACAGTAAGAAGGCTGGCGAACGTATCCTCGGGCGTATGACGAACCAAGAGGTCACGGACCTGCTTAAGAAGGCGTACAGCGACGAAATCGAGACCGTGATGAACTACCTGACGAACTCGATCATCCTCGACGGCGTGAGCGCGGAGGAGGTCAAAGAGAGCCTCGAAACCGACATTCAGGAGGAACTCAACCACGCCGAGATGCTCGGCCAGCGACTCAAGCAACTCGACGAGCGTCCGCCCGCCTCCTACGACTTCGAGGCGCGCCAGGAGAGTCTCCAACCGCCCGAGAACAGCACCGACGTGCTGTCGGTCATCAACGGCGTCCTCGACGCCGAGGAGGACGCCATCGAGACGTACCGCTCGCTCATCTCGGCCGCCGGCGACGAGGACCCCGTGACCGAAGACATCGCAGTCACCATCCTCGCCGACGAGGAGGCCCACCGGACCGAGTTCCGCGGGTTCAAGCGCGAGTACGACGAGTGAGGCCGCGGCGTCGTCCGCACCGCCGGGTCGCCCCGCGACGGGTCCGAAACACCATCGCGCGTTCGGTCGCTGACCGCACTCGCGTTTCAGCCGTCACGCTTTAACTGATTGGCACTCATTCTCATTGCACGTATATCGCGGAATCGCTACGTTGCTCATCGTTCGCACACGTAGTCAGGGAGAGTCATCTATTCGCACCTGGAGGAATACAAAATTTTATTTCCGGCCCCTCTGTCGTATGAGACGAGATGTCACTCCAGCGGGCGCGATTTCGCGGGGACTGCTCGACCGACGAGTTTCAGGAGGTGTTGAAACGGCTGAAGCACGACGGGTGCAATCTCCTCGTCACCGGTGCCGTATCAGAGGACGTGACCGTCAAGGCGACTCGGACGCTGCTCGGCGCGTCGAACGCCGAGCGCAAGCGGGTCGTCGCGCTGGCCGACTCCCGAACGGAGACCGTCCGCGAACGACTGCCGCCGGGCGTCGAGTCCGACGACCCGAACGTGTGGTTAATCGACCAAGACGCCCGCCAGCGGTCGGTGCCGAAGGCCGTCGAGAGCGCCGCGGTGACGATCCCGTCCGCCGACGCCGGTCAGAGCGCGCTCGGCCGTCTGCGCGAGGAGATAATCGCCGCCATCGACTACTTCTCAGACGCCGACGGCGGACTCGAACCCGCGGAACTCCGCCTCTCCGTCTCGTCGCTCGCCCGCATGGCACACGAACACGACCCCGACCGCGTCGCTCGATTCGTGCGCTCGGTCTCGGCGATGGTTCGCGGGGTTCACGGGATGGCCCACTACCACCTGCCCCGACCCGACGACGACGGGGTGGTCGAACGGCTCTCGCCGCTGTTCGACGCCCGTATCGAACTCCGGAAGCGCGACGGTCTCCCGACCGAACAGCGGTGGCACGTCCCCGAACACGACCAGACGACCGAATGGGTGCGTCTGTGAGGTGATCCATGGACCCGACGTTTACGGTACACGCTGAACGCAACGGCGTCGAGATAGCTGACCCCATCGAGAACGCCCGCTTCGAACTCCACACGCCGTCCCCGGTCGACCCCTCGCCCGTGTCGACCGACCGATTCTACTTCCCCGTCGACTCCGCAGTCGCCGTCGAGACCAGCGCCGTCGGGGTGCCGAAACTGGCCAACGTCCTCGTCCGCACCCAGTCGGGCGAACTCGTGGCCGACAACGCCGACCACGTCGACCGGTCGCTCGACCCCGGAGCGTACGCTATCGAACTCAGCACAGCGCCCATGAAGCTCTACCTCTCGGTCGAAAGCGCCCTCGACGTGCGCCACGACGAGGCGGCCGTCACCGTCGACTTCGGCGGCCCGACCGAGGTGGCGGTCGGCGCGCGCTCGTTCCACGACCACCCCGCCGCCACGGTCACGACCACGCCCGACCCCGTGGGCGCGATGGACGCGATTTCGCTCCTCGGGTCGGCGCTCAAGACGACCAGTCCCGAGCGCTCGTTCCCGACCCTGCGGGGCCACCCGCCGCTCGTGGAGTTGGGCGACGAGTTCGACGCCCCCGACGCCATCGAACGCCCCGACACGGAGGTCCGCCTCGAACTCCCCGCCGACTACCAGTACGTCTACCCCGCAGCGCCGCTGGCGTACTACCTCGGAGCGGAGGTGGTCCCGAACGACCGCCCGAGACTCGTCACTGACGCGGGCTTCGAGTACGACCTCGACGGTCCGCGGGGCTACGAGACGACAGTCGGGCGCGTCCTCCGCCAGACGTTCTTCTTCGACTGCGTGACCCGAACAGAGGGCTACTATCGGGTGGACCTCCACGAGCGCGAGGCGGTCGAACCCGACGTCGAGTTGGACTTCGCGGCGCTCTACGACCGGACGCCGGCCGAACGACTCGAAGCGTACCTCTCGGTGCCGTTCGGGGAAGTCGCCGAGTACGTCCCCGACTGGAACCTGACGACCGACGTGATGGCCACTCCGAACAACGTCGAGGTGTTACCGTTCGTCGCCGCCGACCTCGCGCTGGTCCGGTGTCCCGGCGAACCGACGGGCGCCTCGGTCAGTCAGACGCCGAAACCGCTCGGCGAGTTCTTCCGGAGCGACGCGGACGGCGCGGCGGCGAGCGACGCCTCGACGCAAACGGAGTTCACGCGAAGCGCGACAGACGACAGCGCCGCCCCGGTCGAGCAGGGCGATATCTTCACCCCGGAACCGGTCGAGACGGTCGGACACGCGTGGGTCGGTGAGGGGTTCCCCGTCGGCGCGAACAAGGCCACCGTCGAATCCTACCGACGGCGCGCCCGTCGGTCGGACTCCGACAAGACCAGCATCGAGATTCACGTCGTCTGCAACGACGAGCGCATGAAAGAGGAGGGCGTCGTCGAGGAGTTCTACGGGCTTCGGGACCTCCTTCAGTTCGACGTGTCGGTCCACTACGAACTCACGACCGACGAACTCCGCGACCTGTTGGCTGAGTCCGCCGACTTCCTCCACTACATCGGCCACGTCGACGGCGACGGGATGCGGTGTCCCGACGGTCACCTCGACGCCCGGACGCTCTCGGAGGTACACGTGAAGGCGTTCGTTCTCAACGCCTGCCGGTCGTACGCTCAGGGCGAGGCCTTGGTGGAAGCCGGGAGCTACGGCGGTGTCGTGACGCTGTCGGAGGTCGCCAACAGCGTCGCCACCGACGTCGGTCGGACGCTGGCGCGACTGCTCAACTGCGGGTTTCCGCTCCGGGTCGCACTCTCGGTGGTGAAAGATGCCATCGGACCGGCGTATCAGTACACCACCGTCGGCGACGGCGGATTGACGCTGTGTCAGAGCGAGAGCGGAACGCCACTTCACTTGCAAATCGAAGCACTGGATTCTGGTAATTACGAGGTTGACTTCCGGACCTATCCAAGCCCGAGTCACGGACTCGGCTCGATGCAGAAGCCGAATCTGCCTAGAGTGAAAACTCGGTATCTTGCGTCAGGTGTCGTTGATACGTACGAGCTTAGTGCTGCGGAACTCGCCGACTTTCTCCAATTGGAGGTTCTCCCTGTAGAGTTAAACGGCAATCTCCGCTGGAGCGACGATATTTCCCCGGACGAACTGTAGTTTACGGTCCTGCATTCGTACTTGCACCGTTCGCCGCCACGTTTCCGGCCTGCATCAACAGCAGACACATTGTGAACAGTGCGCCCATCATCCGGGGATGCGATTCGAGGTACGCTGCCAGACTTTCGTGCGCCGTGGTTTGTGCCATGACCACTCGTGGCAAGCACGCCCTACGCATTGAATCTGTTTAAAGAATGGTAATAGAAAATTTCTTGAAAAAGGTTACTGCCGTTCATTTAAAATGTTCGATTATCGAACGGCTCTCAGGGGGCAAGGATTTTGCCGGGGGAGCGAGAGCGAGCGGGTATGACCAGTGGTTTCGACCTCGACCTCCAAACGGTCGAACAGGAGATAACGAACGGCGACGACGACACGGAGGGCATCGACCGACGAATCGTCCTCGGTGAACTGGACGGGGAGACCGACGAGCGCGAGTGGTTCGAGGTCATCGACCGCGGCAACGTCCTCGTGTTGGCGGTCGAGGGCGAACTGTCGGAGCTGGCGGCCGACCTCGCGCCGCGGGTCAAAGAGCGGGGCGGAAACCTGATTCACTTCCGGAAGTTCCTCATCGTGACGCCCGACGACGTGAGCGTGGACACCGAGCGACTTTGAAACGGTGATTCTCGGGCGCCGGAACGGGTTCTGTCGGCACCGATTCGGCCCGTGCCGGAACCCAACCGTCGTTATCGGGGGCGGGCCGTGACCGTCGGGAGCTAGCGTCAGGTGCGACGGAACGTGAGGTAGTGGCCGTCTGGGTCCCGAACTCGCGTCCCGCCGTCCACCTCGGCGACCGCACAGGCGTCGTCGCGGACCGCGTCGGCCGCGGCCGCAGGGTCCTCGGCCGCGAATCCGACGTCGACGTGGAGTCCGCCGCGCGCGTCGGCGATGCCGAGTTGCGGTTCCCAGAGTTCGAGGTCCACCGGTCCGCCGAGTCGGAGTCGGCGACGCTGCTCGCCGCGGTCCACGACTTCGAAGTCCAGCGACCGGTAGAACGACTCGGCGCGCGCGAGGTCCTCGACCTCCAGCACGATTTCGAAGACGTCGGTGATGGCGGCGTCGCCGTCGCCGACGCCGCCGATTTCGACGCAGTTGCCGTCCGGGTCGTAGAAGTACAGCGACTTCGCGCCGCCGAAGTCGAACTCCGCGAGGTCGAACGACTCCGCGAGGCGGTCGTGCCACTCGTCGTACCGGTCCGGGGGCGCGGCGAAAGCGAAGTGAGTGTGAACGCCGCCGCGGGGCACCGCGCCGGGTTCCCGGAGGACGAGGTTCGCCCCGCCCGCGTCCAAGACGACTTCGCCGTCGCTCTCGCGGACCACCGACAGGTCGAGGTGGGTCGTGTAAAACTCGCGGGCGCGGTCCAGATACTTCGCTTCGAGCGCCAACCAGCGCAACCCCGAGAGCATGGGTTCGTGTACTCGCGCACGGCGCTTAAACCCTCGCGGGCGCGCCGCGCGAGGACCGTATCGAGACCCTGCGAGCGTACAGGAGCGTTTTGTGGGTTCAGTCCGTAGGTCCGGACATGCCGCTGAAGAAGACAGAGCCCGCGACCGAGTACGAGGAGATAGACCGGTGGGACGAGGGCGTCGGGTGGATAGCTCACCCCGACGAGACGATGTTGCGGGCCAGCCACGCGCTCGACACGGCGGCGGGGGTCTGGGTCGTCGACCCCGTGGACGCGCCGGGAGTGGACGACCTACTCGAGGAGTTCGGCGACGTGGCGGGCGTCGTCGTCCTCCTGAACCGCCACTACCGCGACGCCGACGCGTTCGCTCGCCGCCACGACGTGCCGGTCTACGTTCCGGCGTGGTTCGACAAGGTCCCCGAGATGGAGGCCCCGATTCGGCGGTTCGACGCGACGCTTCCGGGCACCGACTACCGAGTGCTGACGGTCACCGACACTTTCGGGTGGGAGGAAGCGGCGCTCTACGACGAGGACGGCGGAACGCTGGTAGTCGCCGAGAGCGTCGGTAATGCGCCGTACTTCACCACGCCCGGCGAGCGCATCGGCGTCCATCCGATGGTGCGACTCACGCCGCCGTCGGCCCTGCGCGGACTCCGACCCGAGCGCGTGCTGGTCAGTCACGGCCGCGGCGTGTCGGACGACGCGGCGCGCGCCCTCGAAGACGCGCTGGACGGCGCGCGACGACAGACGCCCAAACTCTACGCCGAAAACCTGCGCATGCTACTGCGTTGACAGTCGAAGCGACAGACAGGTGTCGAGTCCGCCGATAATTTTTTTGCTTTACCGGTCATATTGTGAAAAACATGAGTTCTCTCCGAGGGGTAGAAACGCGCCAGAAAAAGCAGGGGGTGCGCCCGTGACGCTGTCGTTCGAGGCCGCATCGGAGCGGCCCGGCGTCGAAATCCGGGACCGAATCGAGCGGCGCACGTACACCGTCGGAACGTCCGGGCCGGTGTCGCCGACGCCCGCCGACACCGACGAGTTCAGATTTCCGGTAGATGCCGCGGTCGCCGTCACCACCGAGACCGTCACGCTCCCGACGTTCGTCGCGACGTACGTCCGGGGCGCGGCGGGCCGGATGCAACTCGAAGTCGGCAACGAGACCGACCGACGGCTTCCGTCGGGGCGCTACGACGTCGAGTTGTGCGCGCCGATGAAGTTGTACCTCGCCGTCGAGGGGCCGATGACGGTGACGGCCACCGACGACGGAATCCGATTCGCGTTCGAGTCGGCGACCACGGTGCGGGTCGGCGCGCGGTCTCACCACGAGCGCCCGGCGGTGACCGTCACCACCACCGAGGACCCCCGGGACGTGATGGCCGCGTTCTCGACGCTCGGTTCGGCGCTCAAGACGACTAGTCCCGAGCGCTCGTTCCCGACCCTGCGGGGCCACCCGCCGCTCGTGGAGTTGGGCGACGAGTTGGCGATTCCCGACGCGCTCGACGTTCCGGAGACCGGCGTCCGCATCGAGTTGCCGCCCGACCGGGGCCACGCCTGCGTCGCCGCGCCCCTCGCGTTCTACCTCGGGGCGCGACAGGTGCCGGTCGACGACGGGAGCGCGCCCCGAATCGTCACCGACGAGGGGTTCGCGTACGACCTCGACGGGCCGAGAGGGTTCGAGGAGGAGGTCGCGCGGACGCTCAAGCAGACGTTCTTCCTCGACTGCGTGACTCGGACCGAGGGGTACTACCCGGTGACGTTGCACGAGCGCGAGGCAATCGAACCCGCGGTGGAGTTGGACTTCGCGGACCTCTACGACCGGTCGCTGGCCGAGCGACTCGAAGCGTACCTCTCGGTGCCCTTCGAGGTGGTCGAGGAGTACGTTCCGACGTGGAAACTGACCACTCACGTCGAACCCACGCCCGAGAACGTCGCGTCGGTGCCGTTCTTGGTCGACGACCTCGCGGTCGTCCGGACGCCCGCGGCCCGGCAGACGACCCACCGCGCGGTCGCGTCGTCCGGCGAACTCACGCGCGACGGCGACTTCACCCGGAGTTCCTCGGAGTCGGGCGGAACCCGGCCGGTGGTCGAACCGGAGGGCACCGACTCGGTCGAACAGGCGTGGCTCGGCGACCACGCGCCCGTGGACGCCAGCAAGGCCACGCCCACGGCGTTCCGCAACCGCCTCGCACAGGAGACTGACGCCGGCGACATCGAAATCTCGGTGGTCTGCAACGACACCGCGATGGACGAGGAGCGCGACATCGCCGCCGAGGTGTACGGCTCTCGGGAGAGTCTGCCGTTCGACGTGACGGTTCACCGCGACCTGCGCACCGACGAACTCCGCGAGGTACTGGCCGAGGAGACGGCGTTCCTCCACTACATCGGCCACATCGACGACTCGGGGTTCGAGTGCGCGGACGGACACCTCGACGCGGCCGACGTGGAGTCGGTCGGCGTCGAGGCGTTCGTGTTGAACGCTTGCCAGTCGTACGACCAGGGGATGGAACTCATCGACGCCGGAAGCGTGGGCGGCGTCGTCACGCTCAGCGACGTGATAAACAGCGGCGCGGTCCGGGTCGGCAAGACGATGGTTCGCCTGCTGAACCGCGGGTTCCCGCTCCGGGCCGCGCTCTCCATCGCCCAGAGTCGGAGCATCGTGGGCAACCAGTACATCGTCGTCGGCGACGGGAACCTCGACGTGGTTCAAACCGAGAGCGGGTCGGCGTTCCTCTGCGTGGTGGAGACCGGCGACGGCGACGGTGAGAAGCGAAGCGACGACGAGTTCGAGGTGACGCTCCGGAGTTACGTCTCGGGGGACGGCGGCATTGGCGGGTTCTTCAGGCCGCGGTTCGGGGAGTCCGACGACTACCGCTTGACTTCTGGCGACCACGGCCCGTTCACGATGACTCGCGAGGAACTAGGGACGACGTTGGCGATGGAGAACTTACCGATGAAAGTAGACGGCGAATTTACGTGGAGTAACGCGTTCGACGCGGACGAAATCTGATTTTTACGGACCGTAGCAGGTCACTGCGATTCCGGCGGACGCGTTTCCGGCCTGCGTGAGCAGGAGCAGCATCGTGAACAGGACGCCCATTTTCCGGGGATTCTCTGCGAGGTACGACGTGATGTTGGATTCGGACATTGCAACAACCTCTAATAGCTATGGTAATATAAAATATTCTATATTTTTCAAGACATGAAGGCGTCTGACGTAAGTCAGACGGACGGCGTACTCCGTGAAATACGTTCTCACTTGTCTTCCAGCTGTCTCGTTCGAGGCTGTCCCCCAGTTTCGTCGGTGACCGCCGGCGGCTCGGTCGGGTCGCCGCTCGGGGCAGTATGGTTATACGGGGACGGCCCAAAAGGGAGGTGTGGTCTACGTAACTCGGGGGTTGGTGGACGTGCTACTGGGCTTCGCGGCAGACGCCGAACCCGAGGAACTGACGGTGTCGCTCGCAGTCACTCCC
Source organism: Halorussus limi (assembly GCF_023238205.1). Classification (NCBI taxonomy): domain Archaea; kingdom Methanobacteriati; phylum Methanobacteriota; class Halobacteria; order Halobacteriales; family Haladaptataceae; genus Halorussus; species Halorussus limi. The sequence goes on along the minus strand of NZ_CP096659.1, from coordinate 3,286,410 downwards.
GCGGCCGACTTAGAGGGTACCGAGGGCGTCCCGCCGGACGCCCCGGTGTTCACGCACTTCTATCCGCCCGACGCCGGCAAGTCGATTACCGCGGTATTCGGCGTCGACCTATCGGTCCCCGCCGGGCAGACGCAGGGCCGGTTTATCTCCCATCCGCGGGGCAACCTCGAAGTGGACAAGACCGACGACCTCCACGAGGCGATTCTGGTCGCGGTGCCGCCGTGGGACGAGGCGTCGCTGGCCGCGTTCGACCGGTCTGGCCGAAAGCAACCGCTGGAGGTCGTGGACGCCCGACCGCCGACCGAATCGCTGTCGTAGCTACTCCAGATAGCCCAGTTCTCGGAGTTGCCCGGTTATCTCCTCGAACTCCGCCTCCGTGAGTTGACCCTCTTTCTGGTGCTGGATGACGATGCTCCGGAGCAGAAAGCGCACGAGGTCGCTCGTGCTGGAGAAACTCGTGCCTTCGATGGTTCCTTCGACGCGGTCGGCGAGGTCCTTCGGAATCGAGACGGTGGTGTACTCGGTCATGGGGGCAACTGGGGCCGCCCGCGGGATAGATGTTGTCCTCCGGTCGGTCGCGGTGCCGAGGCGGGCGCGCCCTCCGGTCGGCCGACGCCTCACATTCCCATGTCCTCGGCGTCCTCGGGCACCGGCAGGTCGTGGGGCGAGACGCCGAGTAGTTCCGCGACGTGGTCGAGCGCCATGTCGAACCCGTAGTAGCGTTCGAGTTCGTCGCCGTCGGCGCTCGGCCGGACCTTCAGCATCGCGTAGCCCTCGACGTTCTGGGCCACCGCGGCGGTCGAGCGGTCGGACTCGAATTCGAGGACGCGCTCGTCGTCGGTCTCGTAGTAGCGCGCGGTGATGCCGTGGTCGGCGGTCTCGTGGTCGGTCATGGCTGGCGGTTCGAGTCGGCGATAGTCGAAGCTACCGGTTCGGTCCTCGGGCGTCCCGGAAGCGCAAACGTCGTGGTCGCTCGGCCGGATTGCTCGACCGTGACCCGATGGCTCCAGAGCGGGCGACGGCGCGACCTCTGCGTCCTGCTGTACGACGCCGAGGGACTCCGCGGCCAGTCGCTCAAGACCCGACTCGAATCGCACTACGACGGCCACTTCGACTCGAAGTCGTTCTACGGCGCGCTCGACTGGTTGATTCAGCAGGGGTTCGTGGAGAAGCGCACCGAGGGGATTCACGAGGTGTACGCGCTGACCGAGGCGGGCGAGCGGCGGGTCGAGGAGCATTTCGAGTGGATGCGTGAGAAAGTCGGAGAGGACCACTCACCGAAATAGCCCGTACTGCGTTCCGACCGCCAGCACCGCGAACACCGTCAGCAGGCCGGCGACGACGATTCCGAGCCCGCCGCCAATCGGAAGCCAGCCGACGCCGACCAGCACCGCGCCGAACAGCAGACCGACCGTGGGAAGCCAGACGAAGCGAGCCCGAAGGAGCGACCCGTACATCACTCCGACTCCTCGGAGTTCTCGTCCTCGACAGCGACCTCGTGGCGAACGACCGAATCCGGAAACGACGCGTCGGTGGTCTCGCCGCAGGCGACGCTCTGCGAGCGGTCGGGTGCGAAGGTGATGATTTCCGCGGAAGCCCGGGTACAGAATCCACTGTTGTCGATACCGAGGTGTTCGAGGCGGGGAGACGACTGGCCGGTGCTGACGACCTCGATGGTCGCAGCGTCTTCTTCGACGTTCCGAATCGACAAGCGGAGCGTCGAGCGGGCCGGAACGCGGTGGGTGGCGGTCGTAATCGCGCCGTCGGCCGGTTCGACTGCCGTGGCGTTCACGATGGCCCACCCCGGAATCGGCGGACCGCCGGCACCGTCGAACGTCCGCGTCGTTCCGTTCTGGAGCGTGAACGTCACGGGGACGGTCGATTGGTTCGGCGGGAGTTCGACCACGTAGACCGTGACCTCGAACGCCTCGTCGTAGTGGTTGTTGAACACGTAGTTGGCGGTCGCTCGGCCGCTATCGGTATCGAGTCGTGTCGCTGTCGGTGCAGTACATCCGGCGAAGACGAACAGGAGCGCGAGCGTCGCGTGGAGCGCAGGGCGATTCACGTTGGACGAATGTCAATTCTGGCGGCGAGAAGATAAATCTTCCCGCGCTAATCGGTCGGAGACGTTCGTCCTCAGGCCAGCAGTTCGTTCGCGATCGTGCTCCGGAAAGCCTTCGCGGCGTCGGCGCGTCCACGCCGACGCTCGCTCGCCCTTTCCAGGTCCACCGAGGCGGTGGTTTGGAGCCAGTTCGCTCAGTCCAGCAGTTCGTTCGCGATGGTGTTCCGAAGCACTTCGCTCGTCCCCTCGTAGATTTCGTTCAGTTTCGAGTCCCGGTAGTAGCGCTCGGCCGGGAAGTCCTTGGTGTAGCCGTAGCCGCCGTGAATCTGGATGCCCTCGTTGGCGACCTCACGGGAGATTTCCGAGGCGTATAGCTTCGCCTGCGCGGCCTGCTTGATGTAGTCCTCGCCGCGCATCTTCCGGTCGGCCGCTCGGTGCATCAGCATCTTGGCGGCCTGCACCTTCGTGTCCATGTCGGCCAGTTTGTGCTGGATGGTCTGGAACTCCGAAATCGGCTGGTCGAACTGCTCGCGGTCCTGCGAGTACTCGAGGGCGTCTTCGAGAGCGGCGCGCGCGAGTCCGATGGACCGGGCCGCGATGGTGATGCGGCCGCCGTTCAGCGTCTTGAGCGCGTGGACGAAGCCGCGGCCCTCCTCGCCGAGCAGGCGGTCTTCGGGGATGCGCATGTCGTCGAACCGCAACTCGGCGGTCGGACAGCCCTTGTCGCCGAGTTTGTCCTCGGTGCCCTCGACGTGGAAGCCGTCGTCCTCCTCGGGTCGGACGACGAACGACGAGATGCCCTTGTTGCCCGCCTCCGGGTCGGTCTTGGCGAACAGCGTGACCGTGTCCGCGACCGAGCCGTTGGAAATCCAGAGCTTCCCGCCGTTTATCACGTACTCGTCGCCGTCCTTCTCGGCGGTGGTGTCCATCGCGGGCACGTCCGACCCCGCACCGGCCTCCGAGAGCGCGAACGCGCCGATGTCCTCGCCGCGGTTCAGCGGCGTCAGATACTCCTGTTTCTGGTCCTCGTCGCCGAACTCGTAGAGCATGTTGCCCGCGAGGCTAGTGTGGGCCGCGACGACGGTGCCGAGGCCGCCCGACCCGCGCGAAATCTCCTCCAGTCCGATGGCGTAGGAGTGGTAGTCGAGGCCCGCCCCGCCGTACTCCTCTGGGAACGGCATCCCCATCAGGCCGAGGTCGGCCATCTTGTCGACGAGGTCCTGCGGGAACTCGTCGGCCTCGTCTATTTCGGCGGCACGAGGCTTTATCTCCTCGTCTGTGAACTCCGCGACCATGTCGCGTATCTGCTTTTGCTCGGCGGAGAGACTGAAGTCCATGCGCAAAAGTTGCGGCCACGCTACCCTTTAGTTTTCCCTTCCGAGCGGGGCCGCCGACTCACCGCCACGGCGGCGTCAGGTGGACGTGGAAGAGTTTCTCGCAGTCCTCGTCGCCACAGACCGGACAGGTCTCCTCGGGTGCGACTTCGCCGGACTCTTCGGCCGAGGCGCGGGGGTCCACCGCCGAGACGACCCGCGACCCGGCGTGACCGAGTTCGTAACCGCCGTCCGCCTCCCGGACGAAGTACGAGCAGAGCTTCGTCAGGTGGTAGTTGAACTTTCCCGTGTCCCGAATCCCCGTCCGCTCGCGCAGTTCGGTGAACGACAGCGGGCCGTCGGCCTCCGCGAGTTCGCGCAGGATGGCGACCCGAATCTCGTTGCCGAGAACGTCGAGCGCGTCGGTCACGTCTGGCGAGTCGGCCATGCGAGTCGTTGCTCGGGCCACGACAATCAATTTCCCGAAAGACATACGATTTGTTACAGAACTGCGCTTCGCCGAACGCTGAAGGCGTCGCCGGTCGTCGCTCCCGGCCGTGACCGAATTCGAGTTCCGCGCCGCGGTCGGGCGTCGGGTCGCCGTCCTTCGGAATCGCCCGTTCCGCCGACTCCTCGCCGGCCGAACCGTGAGCGTCCTCGGCGACGGGTTCTACGCCGTCGCCGCGATGTGGTTGGTCTACGACCTGACCGGTTCGACCGCGTACACGGGTCTCGCCGGGTTCCTGACGCGTGCTCCGGGCGTCCTGAAGGTCCTCGTCGGTCCGCTGGTAGACCGGTTCCCGCTCGGCCGGACCATCACCCTCTCTGAAGTCGCGCAGGCCCTGCTCGTCCTCGTCGTACCGCTCGCGGCCGCGGCGGGACGCCCGTCGGTCTGGGTCGTGTTGGTCGCCATGCCCCTGCTCGCGCTGGCGAACCTGTTCTCGGGACCCGCCCAGAACGCCGCGGTGCCGCGCCTCGTCTCCGACGAGCGGATGGTCCGAGCCAACTCGGTCGCGAAGGTGGTCGGCAAGACCGCGGACGCCGCGGCCCGTGCCGTCGCCGGTGCGGTCGTGGCCGCGACCAGCGCCGTCGCGCTCTACGTGGTGGACGCCGCGACGTTCGTTCTCGCGGGGAGCGTCTTCGCCTCGCTGTCGATTCCCGAGCGCGGGCGAGGACCGGACGAGGGGGCCGAGAGCGCCGAGTCCGCGCTCGACCTCGACGGTTATCTCGCCGACCTGCGCGAGGGGTTCGGCGTCGTCTCTGGGTCCGTCGTCGGTCTCATGCTCGCGGGGAGTATGCTGGCGAACTTCCTGACGGGCGTCGCGCTCGCCGTCCTCCCCGCCTTCGCGGACGCGGTCGGCGGAGCCGAGACCTACGGCCTGCTCCTCGCCGGGATGACCGTCGGCGGCGTCGTCGGGTCGATGCTGGCGGCCGCGGTGGACGGGGTTCCGCTCGGTCAGACGGTCGTGGTCGGTTTCGTCGCCGCGGGACTCGCGTGGGTCGGCGCGGTCGCCCTCCCGGGGAGAACCGCCACGGTTGCGCTGTTCGCGACATCTCGCGTGCCCGTCGGCGTCTACAACGTCTCGGCGTCGGCGACGCTTCAGACCGGCGTGCCCGACGAACTCCTCGGTCGCGTGACCGCCCTCGTCGGGAGCGCGTCGAGTCTCGTCCTCCCCGCGGGGATGTTGCTCGGCGGGGTCCTCGGCGCGCGACTCGGAAGCCGAACGGTGATGCTCGCCAGCGGGGTCGGGTCGGTCCTGCTGGCGGCGTACTGGGCGGCCGTCCCCTCGCTCCGGACCTTCGGCCCGCCGAACGCGGTGTCGTCCGGCGAGTTCGGCGGGTCGGAGACGGTCTAAAACAGCTTTCGTCGGATGTCGTCGGCCGTAATCGCACCCTGCAACAGCCACGACGCCGCGGGGTGTTTCGGCGCGACGCTGGCCGCACCGAGCAGCAGGAACGCCCGCTTCGGCTTGCCGTTTCGCAGCGCGAGCGCGGCTTGCAGGACGAACGACGCGACGTTCAACCGGTTCTTCTGGAACTTCAGCGGCTTGCCGACGAGGACCTTCGCGGCGTCTCTCGGGGTCGGAATCATATCTAATTCGACGCGCTCGGCGAGAATAAACGTTGGGTGGCCGACCTGTGTCGTTTCGGACGGCGGCGAGTCCGGAAGCCGCCCCGGAGAATCGGGGGCGGTCAGGGGCGAATCGGGGCCTCTCGGGTCCGCGTCGGGACTACCGCCCGCCGCATCGGCGGTAAATTCTAAGGTATTTGCTCAAGCTTTTCACTATCGCGTCCTTAGGACCCAAAAGTCAATGGACACGGAGCCGCCCACCGAACGCCTCGCGGACAGCGATATCGACTGGTGTTTCGACGCTGTGCAGGGCGTTTCGAGAACGTTCGCCATCACTATCGACGTGCTGGAGGAGCCGATGGCCTCCTACATCTGCGTCGGCTACCTACTCTGTCGCGTCGCCGACACGGTCGAAGACGCCGGGCACATCCCGCCCGACGAGCAGTCGCGCCTCCTCGCGCTCTACGACCGGGCGCTCGACCCCGAGGACTCGACCGGCATCGAGGAGTTCCGACGCGAGGTCGGGCCGTGGCTCCCCGAAAACGCCGAGGAGGTGTCCGCAGACGAGGTCGGCGACGAGGCGGACTGGGAGGTAGTCGCCCGGTCGCCCCGAGTCGTCGCCACCTTCCGGTCGCTCGGCGAGGACGCCCAGTCGGCCATCTACCCGCCGGTCAGCGAACTCGTCACCGGGATGGCCGAGTTCGTGGACCGGTACGCCGACGACGGCGGCCTCCGCATCGGCACCATCGACGAACTCGAGGAGTACTGCTGGTACGCCGCCGGAACGGTCGGCGAACTAATCACCAACCTGCTCGCCCAAGACGTTGACGACCGGCGGGCCGAAATCATGCGGGCCAACGCCCGCGGGTTCGCGCTCCTGCTCCAACTGGTCAACGTCGCCAAGGACGTGTCCGACGACTTCCGCGAGGAGAACAACGTCTACCTCCCGGCCTCGTGGCTCCGCGAACGCGGCGTCAGCCCCGCCAACGTCACCGACCCGGAGAACCACACCGCGGTCGCCGGGGTCATCCAGCGCGTGACCCGCCACGCCCGGGGCTACATGGACGACGCCCAGCGCTACCTCGAAGCCCTCCCCGAGTCGCAGGGCAACACCGTCGAAGCGTGGGCCATCCCCTTCCTGCTGGCGGTCGGCACCAGCCGCGAGTTGCTCGAACGCCCCGAGGACGTCGTCGAGGAGGGCGGCGTGAAGGTCTCGCGCGCCGAGGTCATGGGGCTGATTCAACTGTTCAAGTCGGGCAATGTCGAGCGCGAGCGAATCGGCGAGTTGCGGTCGCAGTTGGAGGACGAGCCGTTCTCGTCGTCATGAGACCCGGACGGCGTATCGGTCGGTCGTGCTCTCGAACGCCGTCCGAGACGACCTCCGACCCCGGACTGCTGGCAATCGGAGAACGTCTTATCCCGGTACGGAACCGAATACGGGTATGGAACGGTACGAGGCTTCCTTCGAAATAGACTCGAAGACCGATTCGTACGCCGCGAGACGCATCTTGGAACGGGTGTACGACACCATCCGGGAGGAGTCGCGCAGCGTCCGAGAGGGTACGGACGACGCGAGCGCGTTACTGCAGGAGTTCAGAACGCTTCGGGAGGAGGTGAAGAGTCCGTCACCGGGGAGACTGACTATCACCTACGAACGGCACGACGACGACTTCGACGATTGAAGCCTCGAACTGAACGACCGGTCGAGTCAAACAACGCCCGAAAGCAGGACGCCGCAGTGACGCCTCCGTGCGGACGACGACTCGTCGGGCCGGCCGACGTTCGATGCAACCGTCGGCCCCGGCGGTTCCGAGGGCAAACCCCATAACCCCCGCGTGCGTTTTTGTGGTATGAGTTCTACCGACAGGCCGACCGTCGAAGACGTGATGTCCGCGCCGCTGGAGACGATTTCGAAGGACGCGACGGTCAGGGAAGCCACCCAGCAGATGCGAGAGAAGGACATCAACGCGTTGGTCGTCAAAACGACGCCGCGGGCGATTATCAGCAGCACGGACGTTCTCGACGCCGTCGCCGAGGGGCGAGACACCGCAGAGCTACAGGTGGCGGACGTGATGACGACCGACGTCGAGACCGCCACGCCCGACCTCTACATGGAGGAGGTCGCCGCGATGATGACGACCTACGGTATCAAACACCTCCCGGTGGTCGACGACGGCTACGTCGGGATGGTCTCCTCGACAGACGTCACCGCCCACCTCTCGTAACCGAACCCCTGCCTTCTCGGGACCGAGCCAACTCGCTCGACGTCTCAGTACTCGTAGAATCCCTTCCCCGTCTTCTTGCCCAAATCGCCCGCGTCGACCTTGCGCTTGAGCAGGTAGGCGGGCTTGTAGCGGTCGCCCAACTCCTCGAACAGCGTCTCGCTCGCGTCCAGACAGATGTCGAGTCCGATGTGGTCGGCGAGTTCGAGCGGACCCATCGGGACGTTCGTGCCGAGTTTCATCCCCTTGTCGATGTCCTCCTTGGAGGCGACGCCCTCGTCGTAGGCCCGGACGCCCTCGTTTATCCACGGCATCAGGATGCGGTTGGTGACGAACCCGGGCTTGTCGTCGGACTCCCACGTCTCCTTGCCGAGGGCCTCGGCGAGCGCGTGGGCGAACTCGACCACGTCCTCGTCGGTCTTCTCGCCGACGACGACTTCGACGCCCTTCATGACCGGCACGGGGTTCATGAAGTGGAGGCCGACGATTCGGTCCTCGCGGTCGGTCACGGACGCGATGGTCGTGATGGAGAGCGTGGAGGTGTTCGTGGCGAGAATCACGTCCTCGGGAATCTCCTCGTCCAAGTCCTCGAAGATGTCCTGCTTGATGTCCATGTCTTCGACCGCGGCCTCGACCACGAGGTCGCAGTCCGCGAGGTCCGAGAGTTCGGTGGTGCCCTCGATTCGGTCGAGGGCCGCCTCGGCCTCGTCCTCCGACATTTTCTCCTTGCTCGTGAACCGGTCGAGACTGCTCTCGATGGAGTCGAAGCCGTTCTGGACGAACTCCTCCTCGATGTCCCGCATCACCACGTCGTATCCCGACTGGGCGGCGACCTGCGCGATGCCGCTCCCCATCGTTCCCGCGCCGACGACGCCGATACTCTCGATGCTGTCGAGCGTACGTACCATGGTCGGCAATTCTTGCGGTCGGGCCGTAAGCCTACCGAAGTTCCGGGTCGATTCGCTGCAGACGGACGTTCCGAGTCCGTCGGCGTCCAGTTCGCCGACGGGTGAGCGAGTTCGCCCCGCATCTGTGCGAGCGCCAGCCCCGTCGGCGGTCGCAACCGGTCGCTAGCCGTATCTGTTTAGCGTCAACCATGCTATGCAAAACATTCAAGCCCTGTCGGCGTGAGTCCGAAACAAATCGGTGACGCCCCGTGAGCAAAGACGACGCCCTCGACGATTCAGACCCGAACGCGGTCGAGAGACTCACCGACGTCCACTTCGTCGGCCCGGCGACTGCGGAGGTGTTGGCACGCGCGGAGTTCGACGCGACCGGCATCCCGGACAAGACGGTATCGTACCAGATGCTGATGGACGCGGGCGTGAACCCCGGCGTCGCCACTCGCCTGCGCAAGAAACACTCCCTCCCTTGGTCGTTCGGCGGCGAGGAGGAGAACGACGACTCGCTCGAACGGCGCTCCGAGAAGGTGCGAGGCCTTCAGGACGGCGAGCGCGCGTGGGTCGCGGCCAGCAACGGCGACTGGGAGGACGCCGAACCCGAAACCGCCACGACCGGCGGCGACTGGACCCCGACCGGAGACGACTCCTCGCCCGTGCAGGCCTCCACCGACGGGAGCGGTGCCGCAGAGGCCGCCGAGGCGGCGTGGCGAGAGCGGAGCAGGCCCGACCCGGTGACCGACGTGCCGGGCGTGGACGAGCGAATCGCCGAGATACTCGCGAACGGCGGCATCACTTCGGTCCGGAGTCTCGCCACCGCCGACCCCGAACACGTCGCCGACTCGCTGGAACTCGACGCCGAACTGGTCGCCGAGTGGCGCGACGCCGCCCGCGACCTCGCCTGAGTTTTTACTATCTGAGTAGTAAGTAACTCTGGTGGGGGAACGGCGCTCACGGCGCTTCTCGCGCCCGGTACCTCTCTCTGCGACAGAGTGGCAGGCGACGCACCCGACCATTAGACTCTTATGCGATGTTACCGGAGATTGAAACGGATGATACCACTCGAAGACTCCCCGGTAACGCGCGACGGCAAGGCGCTCATCCTCGCATACGACCACGGTCTCGAACACGGTCCCTCCGCGGACTTCAGTTCGGTGCCGGAGACGCTCGACCCCGAGCAGATTTTCGACATCGGCACCCACGACGCGGTCACGTCGCTGGCGGTTCAGAAGGGGGTCGCCGAGACGTACTACCCCTCCTACGACGACTCGGTCAATCTGCTGGCGAAACTCAACGGCACCAGCAACCTCTGGACGGGCGAACCCTACTCGCCCCAGAACTGGACGGTCGAGTACGCCGCCGAAATCGGCGCGGACGCGGTCGGCTACACCGTCTACTCCGGGTCGAACCACGAGACGGAGATGTACGAGGACTTCCGACAGGTGCAGGAGGAGGCCCACAGCGAGTACGACCTGCCGGTCGTCATGTGGTCGTACCCGCGCGGACAGGGACTCAAGAACGACACCAAGGAGAGCGTCATCGCCTACGCGACCCGCATCGCGCTCGAAATCGGCGCGGACATGGCGAAGGTCAAGTACCCCGGCACGCGGGAGTCGATGGAGTGGGCGGTCCAGTCCGCGGGCGACATGCCGGTCGTGATGTCAGGCGGGTCGAAGGTCAGCGACTACGAGTTCCTCTCCAGCGTCGAGGCCGTGATGGACGCCGGTGGCTCGGGTCTCGCGGTCGGCCGCAACGTCTGGCAGCGCGACGACCCCGAGCGAATCCTCGACGCGCTCGAACGAGTCATCTTCGAGGACGCCACCGCCGACGAAGCGCTCGACGAATGAGCGGCCCCGAATCGCCGACCGCGGAGACCGACGACGCTATCGGTGAGGCCCTCGCGGTCGTCGCCCGGTCGGCCCCGGAAATCCGGGGCGGACTCGCGGGGCGACGCACGAAGACCGGCGGCGAGAACGCCTCCGGCGAGACCCAACTGGCGGCCGACGTGTGGGCCGACGAGTTGCTCGCCGAGCGTCTGACCGCCATCGAGGGCGTCGGCCAGTTCGCCAGCGAGGAGCGCGACGAAGTCGTGGACGCGGGCGACGGGGAGTACGCCGTCGCCGTCGACCCTCTCGACGGGTCGTCGAACCTCCGGTCGAACAACTCGATGGGGACCATCCTCGGGGTCTACGACGCCGAACTCCCGGCGTCGGGCCGGGACCTCGTGGCCGCGGCGTACGTCCTCTACGGTCCCATCACGACGATGGTGGCCGCCCGCGACGGCGAGGTCACGGAGTACGTGATAGAGAGCGAGGCGCGAAGCGCCTCGGACCGTTCGAGCGGCGATAGCCGCGAGCAGACAGCGGAGGCGCGAGAGGACGGCGAGGTCCGCCGGCGCGCGGTCCGCGAGGACGTGACCTTGCCCGAGGACCCGACGGTCTACGGGTTCGGCGGGCGCGTGCCCGACTGGACCGACCGGTTCGCCGACTACGCCCGAGAAATCGAGGACGAACTCAAACTCCGCTACGGCGGGGCGATGATAGGCGACGTGAATCAGGTCGTGACCTACGGCGGCGTCTTCGCCTACCCGGAACTCCGGTCGCGACCCGAGGGCAAGTTGCGCCTCCAGTTCGAGGGCAACCCCATCGCGTACATCGTGGAGTCGGCGGGCGGCGCGTCCTCGAACGGCGAAACCTCGCTACTGGACGCCGACGTGGCGGAACTCCACCAGCGCACGCCGGTCTACGTCGGCAACGAGGAACTCATCGAGCGACTGGAAGCCGGATTCTGAGCCGTCGGTCGCGGCGATTTTTCGGTCGGCCGTTTCTCGGAACGTGTACGTTTTCCCGACGGTACGGGTGGGTTCGAGTCGGGACTGCGGAGTCTCGCGGATTCCGAAACAGTTGAGTCCCCGCGCTGAACACCGTCGGCCGGATGCACAGTCCCCTCCACTTGCTTTCGGTCGGAGTCGTCCTGCTCGCCACCCTCGCGGTCGGCGTCTGCGTCCACGAACTCCTCCACGTCGTCCCGCTCTCGTTCACCGACGCCGAGTACGCGGTCCGCCTCCTCCCGTCGGACGAGTCGGCGGCCGACGCGCGTCGGCACACCGCGTGGACCACGCTCCAGACCGCGCTGACCGGCGGTCTCGTCCGCGTCGAGATTACCCACCTCCCGCGGACGACGCCCGAGTGGGTGGTCCGCGGGGCCGCAGTCCTTCCGCTCGCGCTGGCCCTGCCGTTCGCGCTGGTCGCGGCGGGCGTCCTGCCGAACCCGGTCGCGGCCGGCGACCACCTCGGGACCGTCGCGCTCGTCGCGCTGACGGGGTGCGGCCTCCCGAGTCCGGCCGACTGGTCGGTTGTCTGGCACGGGTCCGAGCGTTCCGACAACTAACTGTAGTCACGTTTCAGAAATATATACCAGCTTTTGAGACACGAGAAGCTGTCTTTCGTCCTGACGCGCCACCGATTGTCCGCCGGGCGTCGAGTACCTGCCGTGCGTCAACTCTCCGTCTCGCCGACTTCGACCTGTCGCCCTGTCTCTGCCGACTCGTAGATGGCCTCGACCGCTTCCATGTCGGCCACGCTGTCGCGGCCGTCGGGTTCCGGCCGGGTATCGGTGAGGACGCAGTGGGCGAAGTAGTCGAACTCCTCGGCGACCTCGTTGACGTACGGCCCGGTGTACTCGACGCGCTCGTCGCCGACTTCGAGCGTCAGCGTCGGATTGATTTCGGAGTTGAACGCCGGGTTCAGCGCGGCCTGCCCCTCGGTGCCGACGACGCGGAGGCGGTCGTCGTCCTGCGCGCGGTAACTGGCGGTGCAGGAGGCGGTCTCGCCCTCCGGGAACTCCAACTGGAAGGCGACGTGTTCGTCCACGCCCTCGAACTCGGCGTCGGGCGTGCTGGTCGTCGCCTGCGCCGCGACCGGGTCCGACCCGAACAGGAACCGGACCGCGTTGAGCGGGTAGACGCCCACGTCCATCAGCGCGCCGCCGCCCGCGAGGTCCGGGTCGAGTCGCCACTGGTCGGGACCGCCCTGTTCGAGGATGTGGCCGGTGAACCAGCCGTGGAACGCCACCGGGTCGCCGAGCGCGCCGTCCCGAATCAGGCCCCGAAGCCGGCGCGTCGCGGGTTCGACCTGCGGCCGGTAGCCGACCATCAGCGTCACGCCCGCGTCCTCGCAGGCCCGGACCATCTCCCGGGCGCGGTCGGCGCTCGCCTCGATGGGTTTCTCGCAGAGGACGTGCTTGCCGTGGTCGGCCGCGGTCCGGGCGTAGTCGAGGTGGAGCGCGTTCGGCCCTGCGACGTAGACGGCGTCGAAGGCGTCTACGCCCTCGCCCGCCTCGAACTCGTCGTAGTCGAGGACGGTCTCCACGCCGTACTCGTCGGCGACCGACTCGGCTTTCTCGGGCGACCCGCTGACCAGCGCCGTGACTTCGCAGAAGGACGTGCGGTCGGTCGGGCCGCCCGCGTCGCCCGCCACCGCGGGCAGGACGTGGTCGCGCGCGAACTCGCCGAGACCGACCAACGCCACCCGGACCGTCCCCTCCTCGGCGGTCTGCCAGTCGCGGGCCGCGAACTCCTCGAAGTGAGCGTCGAGGTCCATGTCCGTCTCGTCGCCCCGGACGCCGGAAAGCGTACCGGCCCGAGGAGACGCCGACTACCGCAACTTCCAGAACGTCTTGTCGCCGTTCGTCCAGAGCGAGAACTCGAAAGCCCAGTAGAGCGGACTGACACCTTTCGGGACCTCGTAGGCGACCTTCCCGCGTCGGGTCTCGCCGTCGGCCAGCGCCGAGGTCTGGTCGTACGACCGGTCGAGCGACGCGGCCGCGCCGACGCTCATCGGGTAGGTTCGACCCCGGCCGTCCTTGGCGAGCATCTGGAGCGCCGTCGAGATGTTCTGGGCCTTCCCCGTCCCGTTCGTCGTGGCGATGTCGACCACGGCGAACTCCTTGCCCTCCCCGGCCGAGGTGAGGTCGCCGAGTTGTTCGGTGAACTCCACGCCGTTGACCATCACCTCGACGCCGCCGTTGCTGACGGCGTCGCCTTCGCTGTGTACGTCGACCTGTAGATTCTGCTTCAGGTCGTCGGCCGAACTCGCCGCCGATTCGAGGTCCACGCTCACTCGGTCCAGCGTCAGGAACGAGACCGCTTGGAAGTCGAACTGGAGGGTCAGCCCCGAGGCGTCCTTCGGAACCTCGTAGACGAGGTCGCCGCGAGCGACCTCGCCGGGGACGAGTTGCCCGCCGGTGAAGGTCCGACCGCTCGCGGTGATGGTCTGGTCGTAGGTGTAGTCCGACCCGTCTTTCAGTCGGGTCTGGAGGAAGCCGCTGAAATCGAGATAAGCGTCCGTCGTCGTGTTCTTGACCGCGAGACGCACCACGACGAACGTGTTCCCGCTCGACGCCTTCGAGAACTCGCCGAGCTGCTCGGTCTTCTCCACGCCGCGGACCACCATGCTCATCTGCTCGTCGTCCACTCGTTCGCCGACCCGTATCGCCTTCGCGCTCGCCGAGTCGGTCTCGGTCGCGGATTCGCTTCCGGTCGTCGCGTCCGTTCCGGCCTCCTCGGCCGCCGTCGTCGGGGTCGCGGACGTCCCGTCCGTGGTCGGAGTCGTCGATTCGGAACCGGTACACCCGGCGAACAGTCCGGCACCGAGGGCCGCGATTAGCTTTCGTCGTTGCACACTCGCTTATGTATCGGGGATTAGATAGTTATACGTCAGCAGAAAACGGTCGCACAATCTAAAATTCGTCTCAGGTGGTAATTACCCATTGGTGTCTTGACTCGTTTCGAACTCCTGCCTACGAACTCTCGCCAACGAATCTCTGTCCGCGAATCCCGCCTACGAACTCCCGACACGCTTGCCTCGGCCGGACGTTTCTTGCCCGGCGACCGAGAACGGTGCGCCGTGGTAGGTTCCGGCATCTGGTACGCGACGGTCTCGGCGCTCCTCTGGGGCGGCTACCTCTTCGGCCTCAAGCGGTACTTCTCGGAGTTCTCGCCCGCGGTCGTCATCGTCGCGGCCAACGCGGCCGGGGTCGCGTGGTACCTCCCGGTCGTCCTGTTCGCGCCCGCCGACGGTCCCGCGTTCGGCGAGTTGACCCTCCCGGCGCTCGCGCTGGTCGCCCTCGTGCTGGTCGCCAGCGCCGCGGCGTACCTCGCGCTCCTCTACGCGCTCTCGGCCGGAGACGTGTCCTACGTCGCACCGCTCGGGAAACTCGTCCCGGTGTTCACGCTCCCGCTGGAGGTCCTGCTCGTCGGCGAGCGTCTCACTCTCCCCCAAGTCGTCGGCGTCGGGTTCGCCACGCTCGCGGTCTACCTCGCCAACTACCAGCGCACCGGCCCGCTCGCGCCGATTCGCCGCGCGGCGACCCACCGCCCCGCGCAACTCGCGCTCGGGAGCGCCGCGCTCTACGGCGGGGTGGACGTGGGGACTCGCGTTCTGTTGCAGGGCGTGGGCATCCGCGCGGACGTGTGGGTCCTCGTCTACACCGGCGGGGTCGGGGCCGTCCTCCTGCCGGTCGCGGCCCGCCGGTGGCCCGACGAGTTCGCCCCGGCCGTGCCGAAGTTCGTCGCGCTTGGCGCGGTCGTCGCGGTGGCGACCCACACCATGACACGGGCGTTCGCAGTCCTCCCGGCGAGCGTCGTCTCGCCGATTCTGAACACGCAGGCCATCGTCGCCGTCGTCCTCGGCGGTCTGCTGTTGGGCGAGGACCGCTTCGCGCTCCGACTCGCCGCCGGGGCGGTCGCTATCGTCGGCATCTCGCTCATCGCGTTCGGGTGAGCAGCGTCGGGTCGGCGGCGGACCGCGGCAAGATTCCGGCGAATCGAAAGGGAAAACTGTTTGAAATCGCTGGCCGGATTCAACCGTATGAGAGTCCGCGTCAGCGACGGTGCGACCGACGAGGAGGCCTCCGCCATCGCGGAGGCGCTCGCCCAACACGTTCGCGACGAAGTGGAAGTGTTCGTGGGCGACGCCGACGCGCCCGCGGTGGTCCGCGAGGCGCCCGCCGGGGCCCCGGGACCGGCGGCCGAGGCGACCGCCGAGGCCATCGCCGAGTCCGACGACCTCGGGCCGACCGAGCGCGAGGCGGCGCTCTGGGACGAAATCGAGGACATCGAGTTGGGCGGTCCCGAGAAGTACAAACAGCGCCTCGAAGAGCAGGGCAAACTGTTCGTCCGCGACCGACTCGACCTCTGGTTCGGGGAGGACGGCCTGCTGTTCGAGGACGGGAAGTTCGCCAACTTCGACGCGTGGCACCCCGATAGCCCGGAGGTGGACGCGGAGGAGAACGGCGACCGACTGCCGGGCGACGGCCTGCTGACCGGCGCGGCCGAGTTCGAGGGCCGCGAGTTGCACTTCATGGCGAACGACTTCACCGTCAAGGCCGGGTCGATGGCCGAGAAGGGCGTCGAGAAGTTCCTCCGGATGCAACAGCGCGCGCTCAAGAACGGGAAACCGGTCCTGTACCTGATGGACTCCTCGGGCGGCCGCATCGACCAGCAGACCGGCTTCTTCGCCAACCGCGAGGGCATCGGGAAGTACTACTACAACCACTCGATGCTCTCGGGTGCCGTCCCGCAAATCTGTGTCCTCTACGGTCCCTGCATCGCCGGAGCGGCCTACACCCCCGTCTTCGCCGACTTCACCATCATGGTCCGGGACATGTCCGCGATGGCCATCGCCTCGCCGCGGATGGTCAAGATGGTCACGGGCGAGGACATCGAACTCGAAGAACTGGGCGGCCCCGACGTTCACGCCAAGAAGTCGGGGAGCGCCGACCTCGTTGCCGACGACGAGGAACACGCCCGGCAACTGGTCGCAGACCTCGTCTCCTATCTGCCAGACAGCGCCGACGAGAAACCCCCGCGGACCGAGGGCAAGCCCCCCGTCAAGTCCCCGGAGGGAATCGACTCGGTGGTCCCCCAAGAACCGAACAAGGGCTACGACATGACCGACGTCATCGACCGAGTCGTGGACGAGGACTCCTACTTCGAACTCAAGCCCGAGTACGGCGAGGAGATAATCACCGCGTTCGCCCGCATCGACGGTCGGCCGGTCGGCATCGTCGCCAACCAACCGGCCCACCGCGCGGGGGCCATCTTCCCCGACGCCGCCGAGAAGGCCGCGGAGTTCATCTGGACCTGCGACGCCTACGAGATTCCCCTGCTCTACCTGTGTGACACGCCCGGATTCATGGCCGGGTCGCAGGTCGAAGAGGACGCCATCCTCGAGAAGGGCAAGAAGTTCATCTACGCCACCTCGTCGGCCACGGTGCCCAAGCAAACCGTCGTCGTCCGGAAGGCCTACGGCGCCGGCATCTACGCGATGGGCGGCCCGGCCTACGACCCCGAGAGCATCATCGGACTCCCCTCGGGCGAAATCGCGATAATGGGGCCGGAGGCAGCTATCAACGCGGTGTACGCCCGTAAACTCTCCGAAATCGACGACGAGGAGGAGCGCGCACAGATGGAGCAGGAACTCCGCGAGGAGTACCGCGAGGACATCGACATCCACCGCATGGCGAGCGAAGTCGTGGTGGACGAAATCGTCCCGCCGAGTACCCTCCGGACCGAACTGGAGAACCGGTTCGAATTCTACGAGGGCGTCGAGAAGGACCTGCCGGACAAGAAGCACGGCACGATTCTGTAGTCGGCCGACGAACCGTCGCTTCGCGCCTCACCGCCGCGTCTACTTCTCGCCCGGATTCCGTCTGGAACCACGTCCGTAAACTCCGTCCACCGACCGCCGAGCGCCAACGCCGCCGAGGTAGCGGGCCGCTGTCGCGACGTACCGACTTCGTAACATCGCGTTTCGCCGGTTTCGAGGGCTGAGAAGTCGCGTCTCGACGCTCCGCCGCTCCGTGCGTCGTCGAGTCGCACGACGGGTTAATCCGGCGTGTCAGTAGCTAAGGAGCCGTATAACAATTGGCCGGTGCGTCGTTCGTTCGCTCGTGACGAGGCGCACTCAGCGCCGGATTTCATCATGAGTTCGGACCGACTTCACTGGCCGACGTCCGCCCGCGAGGGTCCGCGACGCCTGACCGCTCCGCTGGCCCGAGTCGACGGGTGGGAGCGGACGCTCTGGATACTCGTCGGCGTCGCGCTGGTCGGCGACCTGCTCACGACCTACTACGGCCTCCAAATGGGCCTCACCGAGTCGAACCCGGTGGCTCGGACCGCGATAGAGCGATTCGGTTTCGCGGCGATGGTGGGTCTGAAACTGTTCGCGGTCGGCGTCGGGGTCGGGTGTCGGCGACTCCTCCCCGACAAGCACGGCCTGCTCGTGCCCGCGGGACTGGCGGTGCCGTGGACCGGGGCGGTTTTAGTCAACCTCGCGCTGTACGCGATGGTTCTCGCGTAGGGTCGCGCTCTCCTCGGGGCACCGAAAAACGTGATTTGCGGTCGGCGAGACCGCGGACGCGCTCCGAGGTCTAACAAGTGCCGCCGGTGAGACAACACCGGTGGGCACAGCAGTCGGACTCACACTTCGCGATACAGCAGTCGTCCTGGTTGACGAGTCGGTCGTCGTCCTCGACCTGCTCGTGGATGCGGTCTAAGTCCTCGACCGAGGGGTCTTCGAACGTCCGGACGACGTCGCCGTCCCGAACCACGCGGAGAACGTCGAGGTCGTCGTCGGTCACTCGGCTGTTCGGTCGTCGGGCCGCGGCGCTACCGACGGCCAGACTCGCTACTCCGCTCGCTCCGACGCCTTTGAGGAGTTGTCTGCGTTTCATGGCGCAGTCGTGGTATAGTGTAACAACGCAGATAAATTATTCTCTAGAGTTCTAGAAATAAATAGGTGCGCCGACGACGGTCGGCTACTGATTCTCTCGCTTCAGCGACAGCACGGTCCGGTCGAACTCGCAGACCAGCGTCTCGCCGTCGTCGTCTCCGTTGTCGCCTCCGTCTCCATCGTCGTCTCCCCGCCCGCCGTTGACCTTGAACGCCTCGACGTGCATCGTCACGACGCCGCGTTCGCCGTCGCTGGTCTCGCGCTTGTCGGTCACGGTGGATTGAGCGCGGATGGTGTCGCCGTGGAACACGGGGTTCGGATGCTCGACGCCGTCGTACGAGAGGTTGGCGACGATGGTGCCGTCGGTGGTGTCCGGGATGGAGAGTCCGACCGCGAGACTCATGGTGTAGAGGCCGTTGACCAACCGCTCGCCGAACTGGGTGTCCTCGGCGAAGTCGGCGTCGAGGTGGAGCGGTTGCTGGTTCATCGTCATGTCGCAGAACTGTTGGTTGTCGGACTCGCTTATCGTTCGGCGCTTCTCGTGTTCGTAGGTCTCGCCGACCTCGAACTCCTCGTAGTAGAGGCCCGTCATGGCTGAACGGTCGGCGCGTCCCGGCAAAAATCCCGCCGGTTCCGGTCGCCGCCGACGGTTGCGGACCGTTTCAGGGACCGCCTACGCGCCGGTAAGCGGTGCATAACAAAGGATAAGTCCCGAATAAATCGGGTCGCAGTCAGTCACAGTCGAGGCTTACCATGTCCGAAGACGCAAGCCGGTTCGAGTGGGTACGACCGCGAACAGGGGAACGCGACCGAGTCGGCTCGACCCCCGGACGCGAAGCGGCGCGAGGGACGCCGCGGGGCGCGACGCCCTCGGCCGGTGGGTCGGACGCACGCGAGTCGCCCGCTGGGCGGCCGCGTACGCGTCCGACGCCGACCGACTCGGACGAACGTGTGACGCACTCCACCGACCGGCGCGCGACTCCGGACGACTCGCGGATTCGCTTCCGGTTTCGGGCCGATGGCCCGGCCGAGACCGCACCGGCGGTCCGCGACGGGACGGTCTACCTCGCCTGTGCGAACGGCTGCGTGCACGCGTTCGGCGCCGACGACGGCGCCGAGAAGTGGTCCCGGCGGGCGAGCGGTCGACTCACGGCACCGACGGTCTCCGCGGGCGTCGTCTGCGCTGGCACCGACGGCGGCGCGGTCGTCGCCTTCGACGCCGCGACGGGCGACCGCCGGTGGGAGTTCGCTGCCGACGGCGGCGTGCAGGCGTCGCCGACGGTCGCCGACGGCGAGGTCTTCGTGGCGGCCGACGACGGCCGTATCACCGCTCTCCACGGCGAAGACGGCTCCCGACGCCGGAGCTTTCGGAACGCGGCGCGGGCGCTCTGTTCGCTGGCCCACGACGGTCGGCGGCTACTCCTCGCCAGTCTCGACGGTGGGGCGTACGCCCGCGACCCGACCGACGGCCGCGAACGCTGGCGGTTCGCGCCCTCCGTCGCGGTCGGCGGTGCGCCCGCGGTGACCGACGACACCGCGTACGTCGGAACGGTGGACGACGGTCGAGTGTGCGCCGTTTCGGCGACGACGGGCAGGGAACGGTGGCGCGCCGAGACCGGCGGTGCGGTGTGGGCGTCGCCGACGGTGGCGGACGGGACCGTCTTCGCGGGAAGCGGGGACGGGTTCGTCTACGCCTTCGACGCCGAGGACGGGTCCGTGGTGTGGCGGACCGACCTCGGGGCGCGCGTCTGGTCGTCGCCGACGGTCGCCGGCGACGCCCTCCTCGCGGCGACCGACGCGGGGGACGTGTGGGCGCTGGACGGGGACGACGGGACGGTACTGTGGTGGTGCCGGGCGACGGACGCCGTGGTGGCCCCGGTCGTCGTCGCCGACGCGACGGCGTACGTGGCCGACCGCGGCGGGACCGTCACTGCGCTTTCGCTCGACGCCGGTCCGCGCTGACGCGCTCTCGGTCGCGGGACAGCGAGGCAAAGAAGAGCGTTCTGCGGATTCGACCCTCGCGCGACTGCCTCAACAGATGCAACAGTGGCACGCGCAGTCGCAACCGTCCTTCACGACGCAGCAGTCCGAGAGGGTCGCGTCGGTCTCGGACAGCGGCTTTTCGACGCGCTCGCCGGTCTCATCGTCGAGGACCGAGACCGTCGGGTCGTCCGGGAGGTCTTCGGGGTCAAAGTCGCCCTCGTTGGTCGTGGCCGCGGCGACGCTGGTCGCGCCCATCGCCAGCAGGCCGGTCGATGCGGTGTTGCGGAGCAGGGTGCGTCGTTTCATGACTGCAGTATACGTAACTAACTTTTCTGACTAAGTTCTTTTCTCTAGTTATATAGACTAAAATACTCGGGTGCGTCGGTTCGTGGCTCGCAGGCCGCGTTTCCACGGGGTTGAAAGTCCGCGCACTCTTTGGTCCGGGTATGCCACGACGAAGCGTCATGTTCACGCCGGGCGACCGCCCGGAGATGATGCGCAAAGCGCCGAGCGCGGGGGCCGACGTGCTCGTCTTCGACTTGGAGGACGCGGTGGCCCCTGGCGCCAAGGCCGGCGCGCGCGAGGCGGTCCGCGAGGTATTGGCCGACCCCGACTTCGACCCGGACTGCGAGGTCTGCGTCCGTGTCAACCCGACGGGCATCGCCGCGGACGACGACCTGCGAGGCGTCCTCGGCGGCGCGACGGGCGACGAGGCGTCGGCCGCGAACGCCGCCGAAACTCTCGACGCCGTGATGCTTCCAAAGACCGAAGACGCAGACGACGCCGAGGCGCTGGCCGACCTGTTGGCCGAGCGAGACGCCGAGGTGCCGATTCTCGCGCTGGTCGAGACCGCCGCCGGAATCCTGTCGGCCGAGTCCGTCGCCGAGGTGCCAGAGGTCGACGCGCTCGTCTTCGGCGCGGAGGACCTCGCCGCGGACCTCGGCGCGACCCGGACCGACGAGGGAACCGAAGTCCTCCACGCCCGCGAACACGTCGTTCTGGCGGCCAGCGCGGCGAACGTGGACGCCATCGACACGGTTTACACCGACATCGAGGATAGAGAGGGCCTGCGCGAGGAGACCGAGTTCGCCATCGAACTGGGCTACGACGGCAAGATGGCGATTCACCCCGCGCAGGTCGCGCCCATCAACGAGTCGTTCACGCCCGACCCCGACCGCGTCGAGTGGGCCGAGCGCGTGCTGGCGGCGAAAGCCGAGGCCGACGCCGAGGGTCGGGGCGTCTTCCGGGTCGAGGGCGAGATGATAGACGCGCCGCTGGTCGCGCAGGCCGAACGCGTGCTGGCGTACGCCGAGGCGGCCGACGAGAAGTAGACCGATAGCCGAATCGGAGTCCGGACTTCAGGGCCAGAGACCGCGGGTGCTCTTCGCCTCGGCGATGCGCGAGAGCGCGACGACGTAGGCGGCGTCGCGCCAACTCACGTCACGGGCCTCGACTTCGGCCCGCACGTCGTCCCACGCCGAGAGCATGTGCTTCTCCAGTTCGTCGTTGACGCGTTCGAGCGACCACTGGCGGCGGTTGATGTCCTGCAACCACTCGAAGTACGAGACGGTGACCCCGCCCGCGTTCGCGAGGATGTCGGGGATGACTTCGACGCCGTTCTCCTCCAGTATGGCGTCGGCGGAGAACGTCGTCGGACCGTTCGCGCCCTCGACGACCACGTCGGCCTGCACGTCGTTCGCGTTGTCCGCGGTGAGGACGTTACCGATGGCCGCCGGGACCAACACGTCCACGTCGAGTTCGAGAATCTTCTCGTTCGAGAGCTTCTCGGGCGCGTCGTACTGCATCACGGCCTCGGGTTCCTCCTCGTGGGAAGGCACCGCGTGGGTGTCCAGTCCGTCGGGGTCGTAGATGGCGCCGTTCACGTCGCTGACGGCGACGACGTTCGCGCCCCAGTCGTCGAGCAGGCGGGCGGCGTTCGCGCCCACGCTCCCGAACCCCTGCACGGCCACTGTGGTCTCTTCGAGGTCGTAGTCGTAGTACTCGGCGGCCTCGCGGGTGATGATGGCGACCGACCGGCCGGGCGCTTCTTGGCGGCCCTCGCTCCCGCCGACGACCGGCGGCTTGCCCGTGACGACGCCGGGAATCGTCTCGCCCTCCTGCATCGAGTAGGCGTCCATGAACCACGCCATCGTCTGGGCGTCGGTGCCCATGTCGGGCGCGGGGATGTCCTTCTTCGGTCCGACGAACTTCCGGAGTTCCTCGGCGAACCGGCGGGTGAGTCGCTCCTTCTCGTCGTCGCTCAGGTCCTTCGGGTCCACGACGATGCCGCCCTTCCCGCCGCCGAACGGCAGGTCCATCACCGCGCACTTCCACGTCATCCACATCGACAGCCCCACGCACTCCTCCTCGCTGACGTGGGGGTGGAAGCGCAGGCCGCCCTTGTACGGGCCGCGCACGTCGTCGTGCTGGGCGCGGTAGCCCGTGAACACCTCGACGCTCCCGTCGTCGCGCTTCAGGGGCACCGCGACGCGGTGGACCTTCGTCGGATGCTTGAGTCGCTCGACGACGCCCTCGTCCACGTCGAGATGGGCCGTGGCGTGTTCGAGTTGGCGGCGCGCGGTTTCGAGCGCGGACTCGGGTTCTTCGATTTCCTCGTCACTACCCTTCTGTTCCGTGGATTCGACGGTTTCTGCAGGCATGATTTGTTCGGCGCGTCGACTGCACGACCCGGCGGGGACCGACCCCGTTCGGACCCGCGACGGCGAGTCGCCTCGGCGACGCATCGTAGACGTACGTTCCCGCAGGCGTATAAAATATTAATGCTATAGTCTCATCTTAGGTCCTTATACACACACTTACGGCCGGCGCCGGATTTGGATGCGGTTAGTCGGACCTGCCCGCGTACGGTCTGTGGAATGTTCCCGTTCCGGAAACTGTATGAGTCGCTATCGAGACGTTGTAACTTGACGCCAGAAATTCCCACTCATGTCCGAGCAAGCAAATCCCTTCGAAAGCCTGCAGGAACAGATCGACGACGCGTCGGAGTACATGGACGTCGGCGAGGACGTGCTGAACCGCCTCAAACACCCCGAGCGCGTGCTGGAGACCAACCTCTCGGTCGAGATGGACGACGACTCGGTCGAGGTGTTCAAGGCGTTCCGCTCGGAGTTCAACGGCGACCGCGGTCCCTACAAGGGCGGCATCCGCTACCATCCGAACGTCTCCCGCGACGAGGTCAAGGCGCTCTCCGGGTGGATGGTCTACAAGTGCGCCGTCGTGGACATCCCCTACGGCGGCGGGAAGGGCGGTATCGTCATCGACCCCGACGACTACAGCGAGGAGGAACTCGAACGCATCACGCGGTCGTTCGCCAAGGAACTGCGCCCGTTCATCGGCGTGGACAAGGACATCCCCGCCCCCGACGTGAACACGGGCCAGCGCGAGATGAACTGGATAAAGGACACCTACGAGACGCTGGAGAACACGACCGAACCCGGCGTCATCACGGGCAAGTCCCCCGACAGCGGCGGGAGCGCGGGTCGCGTCGAGGCGACCGGACGCTCGACCATGCTGACCGCACGCGAGGCGTTCGACTACCTCGACCGGGACATCGAGGGCGCGTCGGTCGCGGTGCAGGGGTACGGTAACGCCGGGTGGATAGCGGCGAACCTCATCGACGAACTCGGCGCGAACGTCGTCGCGGTCTCGGACTCCAGCGGGGCTATCTACAGCGAGGAGGGCTTCGACCCCGCGGACGTGAAGGGCCACAAGAACGAGACCGGCAGCGTCACGGACTATCCCGGCGCCGACGACGAGTTCTCGAACGAGGACCTGCTCACGCTCGACGTGGACCTGTTGGTCCCCGCGGCGCTCGAGAACGCTATCGACGGCGACCTCGCAGAAGACGTTGCGGCCGACGTCATCGTGGAGGCCGCAAACGGTCCGCTCACGCCCGAGGCCGACGACGTGCTGGCCGACTCGGACACCTACGTCTTCCCCGACATCCTCGCGAACGCGGGCGGCGTCACCGTCTCGTACTTCGAGTGGGTCCAGAACCGCCAGCGGTTCCACTGGACCGAAAAGCGCGTCAACGAGGAACTCGAACGCATCATTACCGACGCCTTCGACAATCTGGTCGAGACCTACGAGGAGACCGGCGCGCCCAACATGCGGACCGCCGCCTACGTCGTCGCCATCCAGCGCGTCGTAGACGCCTACGAGGAGAGCGGCAACTGGCCCTGAAACCCGGCAGGTCCGTCGCCGATTCCCGTTTTCTTCTGAGGTAATACACATTACAAGTCGGAGTAAGGAGAAACGGAAAATAGGCCTTAGGTGGCCTCACGGCCGTATTTTATCCCTCCCCGCGTCTGTTTTCATCCCTGATAATGGTATCGGGGTTTTATGTCCTCGGTACGAGAAAAGCTGCCCAGAAGAGAACTATGTTCGACACCGACAACTGGCGGCCCGACCGGGCACAGGTGGGTATCGGGACGCTCATCGTGTTCATCGCCATGGTACTGGTCGCCGCTATCGCAGCGGGCGTACTCATCAACACCGCGGGCTTCCTCCAGACCAAATCCGAGCAGACGGGCACGGAAGCCACCGGACAGGTCACCAACCGAGTGAAGGTCGTCAGCACGGTCGGCATCGTGGGCAACGACCAATCCATCCACACCGTGAACCTGACCGTCATGAAGAGTTCCGGGTCGGGCGACGTGAACCTCTCGACCGCCACGGTCGAGTGGCTCGGTCCCGACCACGGGAGGATTCTGACCGCAAACGAGACCGCCGACGAAGGGAACTTCAGCGTCTCGACCATCAAGGACATCGGCGGCACCGCGCCGGTGCTCGTGGACCAGGGCGACCGGTTCCGGGTGACGCTCGACACCGCGGCGATCACCGACGGCTCCCACGGCCTCCGCGAGAGCGAGGAGTTCACCATCAAGATCGTCACTTCCGCAGGTGCAGTGACCTACCACCACAACGTGCCCCAGACGCTGACTAGTCAGAAAGCAGTCCAGCTCTGAGCCCCGTTTTCCTCTCGTTTCTCCCGTCGCGTAGCCAGCGGTGTCGTCAGCGACCGCTCGCCCCGTCGGTGTCGGTTTCGGACTCGACTACCGCGCTACGTCGGCTTCTTGCTCTTCTCCTGCGGTCTCGTCGCTGTCTCTGGTCCCGATAGCCGCTCCGTTCCAGCGTCTGAGCTTGGGTGCGCGCTCGGAGACGTAGTTCCGCTACTCTCGACCCGAGCAGTGCGGTGAAAAGAGAAGAACGTACTCCGGGACGCGTCGGTTGTCGGCTGGTTCAGAGACCGAGCTCTCGTCCGATGACGAGGTGCTGAATCTCGCTGGTCCCCTCGCCGATCTCCATCAGCTTCGCGTCGCGGAAGAACCGCTGGGGCGCGAAGTCCTCGGTGTAGCCGTAACCGCCGAGCGTCTGGACCGCGTCCTCGGCGACTTCGCGGGCGGCCTCGCTGGCGTCGAGTTTGGCGAGCGCGCTCTCGTGGGAGACCGAGTTCCCTTGGTCGTACTTCCACGCCGCCTTGTGGGTCAGCAGGCGGGCGCGCTCTACCTTCCGGTCCATCGAGACGACCTTGTTCCGGATGGCGTCGAACTTCGAGATGGGCTGGCCGAACTGCTCGCGCTCCTTGCTGTACTCCTTGGCGGCCTCGAAGGCGCCCTGCGCGAGTCCGGTCGAGAGCGCCGCGATGGAGATGCGGCCGCCGTCCAGCGTCTTCTTCGTCTGTTCCCAGCCGTCGCCCTCCTCGCCGAGCAGGCGGTCCTCGGGCAGGCGGACATCGGTCAGCTTTATCTCGCACGTCGGCGAGGCGTTCAGTCCCATCTTGTCCCAGACGGTCGTGACCTCGAAGCCGTCGTCCTCCACGGGGTCCACGATGAACGTCGAGATGCCGTCGTAGCCCGCGCCAGGGTCCGTGACCGCCTTGACGAGGACCGACCCGGCGACGTTGGCGTTGGTGATGAACTGCTTCGTGCCGTTCAGGACCCACTCGTCGCCCTGCTTCTCCGCCATCGTGTCCATGTCGCTGGCGTCCGACCCGCTACCGGGTTCGGTCAGCGCCCACGAGCCGAGATACTCGCCTTCCGCGAGGGGTCGAAGCCACCGTTCCTTCTGCTCCTCCGTGCCGAACAGTTCGATGGGCTTGGAGGCTAGCGAGACGTGCGCGGCGTACGAGAGGCCGATGGAACCGGAGACCCGACCGAGTTCCTCGGTCACCAGCGCGTACATCAACTGGTCGCCGCCGAGTCCGCCGTACTCCTCGCTGACGGGCACGCCCATCATGTCGAGGTCCGCGAGTTGGTCGAAGATTTCCTCGGGGAAGCGGTGTTCGTCCTCGATGTCCTGCGCTATGGGCTCTATCTCCTCGTCGCAGAACCGGCGCACCTCGTCCCGAATCATCTGGTGCTCGTCGGGAAGGCTGAAATCCATACGCAAATTTTGCGCGAGTGGTAGTATAAAGACAGCGGACCACCGTCGGCGTTCCCGGAAAGCACTTGTCGGAGAGGTCTGACTACTCAGACATGTCTCCGCCCTCCCGCCGCGAACTCCTGCGCGCCTCCGGCGTCGGTCTGGCCGCCCTGGCCGGTTGCACCGCTCGAGACGACTCACTGGACGACGCCGCGACCCGGACTACGACGCGACGTACCGAAACCACCGCGCAGAGGACGTCCGAGACGACCACGACCACCGAGCAAACGACGACCGCCGCCGAAGCGTCCGAGTGCGCGCCGAAGTCGCTCCCGGAGACGGGGTGGCCGCTCCCCGACCGCGACCCGGCGAACACGAACTACGCCCCGTCGGCGACCGGCCCGGTCGAGAAGCCGTCGGCCCGGTGGCAACGAACGGCCGAACCCCCGGAAACGGACGCGTACGTCGAAGCCGGGTTCACCGACCCGGCCGTGACGAGCGACCGACTCTTCGTCGGCAAGCGGCTTCTGCCGGGGGCCGAGTCACCGATGCCCGAGGGAAACGCTCTCCACGCCTACGACAGGGCGTCCGGCGAGCGCGTCTGGACGTATCCGTTGGGCGACGAGGCCCCGCGAGCGCTCGCGGTGACGGGCGACGCCGTTCACGTCGCCACGTGGTCCCGACTCAGCGCTGTCGGCCGGACCGACGGCACCCGACGCTGGACGTTCGACCCCGAGGAGGGCGTGGAGGCGGTGACGCCGACGGACGAGCGAATCTACGTTACCGCCGGTTCCGGGTCGGTGACTGCGCTCCGGTCCGACGGCACCGCGGAGTGGACCGCCTCGGCCGGCGAGCGACTGAGCGCTCGTCCGGCCGTCTACGACGGGAGCGTCTTCGTCGGGACCGCCGACGGAACGCTGACTGCGCTCCGCGCATCCGACGGGCGCGAGCGCTGGTCCGCGACGCTCGCCGGAGGCGATTCGGACAGCGACCGATTGGTCACCGACGTGGCCGTCACCGACTGCCGAATCCTCGCCATCGCGAGTGACGACGTGGTTGCGCTCGACCCCGACGGGTTGGTTCGGTGGCGGGCGACCGGAGGATACGGCACGGTCTCGACCGACGGCGCGAGCGTGTATGCCGGAACCGACGACGGCCACCTGCGAACGTTCTCGGCCGCCGGCGGCGCGGTCGAGTGGGAGACGTTCCTCGGCGACCGGAACCACCGGCGGGTAGACGGCATTTGGACCGACCCGGTCGTCGCGGACGGAACCGTCTACGTCTCCGCACGGCCCGACAGCCTGTACTCTTTCGAGGCGAGAACGGGCCGGGAAAACTGGAAACTGACCTTCGACTCGTTGGCTCACTCCGGAAAACCGGTCGTCGCGGACGACGACCTGTTCGTCTCGGCCGGCAATGTTCTCGCGGCGTTCGCCTGACCCGTAGTCGGTCGCTCCATCGGTCGGAGTCGCTCGGTCACGGGTGCCGAAACGCTGTTGTCGCTCTTCGACGTATCCCGCTGGCGTGAACCGTCGTACGTCGCCAAGAGTAGTCCTCGGAGTCGTCACGGTCGGTCTGGTTCTCTCGCTCGCCGCCGGATTCGTGACCGCCGGCCACTCGCCCAACCAGCGCTACGACCGATCGTCCGACGTGCCTCCGGGTGAACGAAAGCAGGTAGTCGAACCCCGCGGCGGGGTCACCGTCGTCTCGGTCCAGAAGGGGGATATGCGAGACCGTTCGGGCGAACTCGTCGCCGTCCGGCCGAACGGAACCGTCCTCTATCAGACCGAACGGCACAGTTCCTACTGGGACGTGGACCCGAGTCCCCACGGTGCGCGCACCGTCACGTACGTCGCGACGAAGTGGCTCAACGAATCGGTCTGCGGTGGCGGTCCCCTGCTCGCGGACCGCGGCGACTGCCGCCGGAACGTCGTCGAGCGCCTGAACCTGACCACGGGCGAGCGCACCCGACTCTACGCCCATCGGATGGAGGGCGGTCGGTGGCACGACGTGGACGTGATAAACGACAGCCACATTCTCGTCGGCGACATCGGAAACGAGGCCGTCTTCCTCGTGAACACCACGTCGGGCATCCGGGAGTGGACGTGGACCGCCGAGAGCGACCTGCCGATAACCGGCGGCGGTAGCTACGACAAGGACTGGGTCCACCTCAACGACGTGGAACTGCTGGACGACGGGCGGGTCATGGTCGACCTTCGAAATCAGGACCAGGTCGCGTTCGTGAATCCGAAACGCGGCATCGCGGACAACTGGACCCTCGGGAGCGACGACGACTACGGAGTCCTCCGCGAACAGCACAACCCCGACTACATCCCCGAGTCGGCGGGCGGCCCCGCAGTGGTCGTCGCCGACTCCGAGAACGACCGGGTCGTGGAGTATCAGCGCACGGGAGCCAACGGGACCCAGAACGGGACGTGGAACCGGTCGTGGGTCTGGACCGACGACCAGATGCAGTGGCCCCGCGACGCCGACCGCCTGCCGAACGGGAACACGCTCGTCACCGACACCATCGGCGACCGGGTGTTCGAGGTGAACGAGAGCGGAGCCATCGTCTGGAAGATGCCGGTGGACCGGGCCTACGAGGCCGAACGCCTCGGCACCGGCGACGAGAGCGCGGGCGGACCGAGCGCCGCGAGGGCCGACCTCGAATCGAGGCGGGCCGAACCGCCGTCTGGAGTCGCCGAGCGGTTCGAGGAGGCGGTCCGCGACGCCGTGCCCATCCAAGTCCAGAACGGTCTACTGGGCTACTTCTTCCCGTGGTGGATGGGGTTCTACGACGTGCTGGCGACGTTCGGCTTGGTCGCCGTCCTCGGGGTCTGGGGCGGACTCGAACTCCGGTGGTCGTCGGTCTCGATGCCGGTCGGGCGACCGCTGAGTCTCGACTCGCTCCCGTCGGTCCGGTCGCTCCTCCTGCTGACCGGGATGGCGGTCGTCGGCTACGCCGTCTCGGTGGTCACGTCGCTGTTGTGAGTCGGGGCGACCCGACCGCGGGGTCCGGACTTGATAAAGATATTTACTGTGGGCCGTTGGGCTTTTTTTCGTGCCTGAGCTATCGAGGGTATCGAATGACGGATAGTCGGTTGGACCCGATTCTCGGGGCGTTGGCTCATCCGCGACGGATAGCGGTGATGAGATGTCTGACCAGCGAGTATCTGCCGATACCGGTCCCCTCGTTCGCGACCTATCTGGCGCTCTCGCTGTTCGCGGACGCGGAGGCCGACGACTTCGAGGAGTTCCGAAGTGAAGTCCACGACAGTCTCTATCACGTTCACCTGCCGATACTGGCCGAGGCCGGCATCGTGGACTACGACCCCGACCTCGCCGACGGCGTAATCGACGAAGGGCCGGAGTTCGAGACCGCCGTGGCGCTGTTGGAGGCGTCCGAGTAGCGTCTCCCCGCGAAACGCGTCGCGTCTCGGAGTTCGCCACGGTCACGAGCGCGGGCAAGTGGCTTTTTGAGGGCCGGACGCTTAGTCGCGTCCGATGAGTATCCGGCGGCTGGTGCGTGGCACCATCGAGTGGGACCGACTCGAAGCGGTCTTCGAGGAGATGGCTCGGCGCTACGACCAGTCGGAACTCCGGGTCGAGTTCCTCGACGCCGACAACTGGCTCTCGACGCCCTGCGTGGTGAACGACGAGTGGTTCGTCAAGATAATCACCCGCCAGAACTCGCTGGTCCACGCGCTGTTTACCGGCGCGCGAAACCTCGGGGCCTTCTCGTCGGGCACCGAGGGGTTCTTCGAACACTCGGCCGGGCCGGTCGAGATGGCCGAGCAGGAACTCGCGGCCACCGAGCGCATGGCCGACATCGGCCTGAACGCTCCGGCCCCGCTGGAGGTGTTCGAGGTAGAGGACATGGCGGTCCTCGTAATGGAGTACCTGCCCGACTTCCGGACGCTCGACGAGGTGGCGACCGACGAGGTGCAACGGCTCGCTCCGGAGGTGTTCGAGTCGCTGGCCGCGATGCACGACCACCGACTCGCTCACGGCGACCTCCGGGGGGAGAACGTCCTCGTCCAGCACGGCGAGGTGTACTTCATCGACGCGACGACGGTCCGCGAGGACGCCATCGAGGAGGCCCGGTCGTACGACCTCGCGTGCGCGCTCGCCGCGCTTGAACCGCGAATCGGCGCACGCGCCGCGGTCGCGGCCGCCGCGGAACACTACTCGCCCGAGCAACTGCTCGCGGCGCGGGACTTCCTCGACTTCGTGAACATCCGACCGGACCACGATTTCGACGCGGTCGGCGTCAAGGGCGAAATCGAAAAGTTGGCCGACGCGAACGGCGAGTAGCCAAAATTGGGAGACTTTTTATCCGTGCCCATCACAGTTTTTGCCAGAGCATGAGCCAGCAAGCCAGCGAGGAAACTTACGAACATTACATCGGCGGCGAGTGGACAGAGGGGCACGGCGACGAGACGTTCGAGAGCGTCGACCCGTCGAACCAAGAGGTCCTCGGCGAGTTCCACCGCGGGACCGAAGAGGACGTAGACGCCGCGCTCGCGGCCGCGAAGGAGGCCGAAGACGAGTGGGCCGCCCTCTCGTACATCGACCGCGCGGAGTACCTCTGGGACGTCTACCACGAACTCAAGGACCGAACCGACGAACTCGGCGAAATCGTCACCAAGGAGTGCGGTAAGGAGATTTCGGAAGGCAAGGCCGACGTGGTCGAGGCCGCGCACATGGTCGAGTGGGCCGCGGGCAACGCCCGCCACCCCCACGGCGACGTGGTCCCCTCCGAAATTGGGAGCAAGGACGCCTACATGCGCCGCAAGCCCCGCGGCGTCATCGGTTGTATTACGCCGTGGAACTTCCCGGTCGCCATCCCGTTCTGGCACATGGCGCTCGCGCTGGTCGAGGGCAACACGGTCGTCTGGAAACCCGCCGAGCAGACGCCGTGGTGCGGCCAGATAATCGCCGAGATGCTGGAGGACGCCGGCGTTCCCGAGGGCGTCTTCAACATGGTGCAGGGCTTCGGCGACGCCGGCAACGCCATCGTCGAGGACGACCGCGTGGACACCGTGCTGTTCACCGGGAGCAGCGAGGTCGGCCACAAAATCGCGGGCAAGGTCGGCGGCGAACCCGGCAAACTCGCGGCCTGTGAGATGGGCGGCAAGAACGGCATCGTCGTCACCGAGGAAGCGGACCTCGACATCGCGGTCCACTCGGCCATCATGTCCTCGTTCAAGACCACCGGCCAGCGGTGCGTCTCCAGTGAGCGACTCATCGTCCACGAGGACGTCTACGACGAGTTCAAGGATCGCTACGTCGAACTCGCCGAGCAGGTCTCGGTCGGCGACCCCCTCGACGAGGACACCTTCATGGGTCCGATGGTCAACGAGGAGCAGGTCGAGAAGTTCGGCAAGTACAACGACCTCGCCCGACAGGAGGGCGCGAACGTCCTCGTGGACCGCGAGGAACTGGACGACGACGAGATTCCCGAGGGCCACGAGGACGGCTACTGGGTCGGTCCGTTCGTCTACGAAATCGACTACGACGACGACCTGCGGTGCATCCAAGAGGAGGTCTTCGGTCCCCACGTCGCGCTCATCGAGTACAGCGGCGACATGGACCGCGCGATGGAGATTCACAACAACACGCCCTACGGCCTCGCCGGGGCGGTCATCTCCGAGGACTACCGCCAGATCAACCAGTTCCGCGACGAGGCGGAACTCGGTCTGGCCTACGCCAACCTGCCGTGCATCGGCGCGGAGGTCCAACTGCCGTTCGGCGGCGTCAAGAAGTCCGGCAACGGCTACCCGAGCGCCCGGGAGGCCATCGAGGCCGTCACCGAGCGCACGGCGTGGACGATGAACAACAGCAAGGACATCGAGATGGCGCAGGGTCTGAGCGCGGACATCAAGACCGAAAGCGACGACTGAGCTGAGAGGCCCTCAGGGCCGAACACTCGGTCTCGCTCTCGCAGAGTCCGACGACTGAGCGGACCGCCGACGAACGTCTTTTAGCGTTTGTCCGGGTCAGAAACCGGAGACAGAGTCCTCCGAGAAGAATCCGTGTTCAGTTCCCGAGGCGGAGCAGTTTCGGCCCCTCGACGGCCATCACGAACGAGATGCTGAGCATCATGAACACGACCGTGAGGACGCCGTAGAGGCTCTCGGTCGTCACGTGCGTCGTCGGGGCCGTGCCGAGCCAGTTGCCCGCGATGACCGCGCTCCCGACGACGGCGGTCCAGAGGAAGTAGCGACTCCACTGGTGGGAGAATCCGGTGCGGTCGGGCGCCTCGACTTCGAGGAATCGCCGGATTCGGTCGGCGTCGCCGGTCAGCGAGACCAGTCGTTCCTCGGAGTCGTACTCGACCAGTCCGTGTTCGCTCAGGCGCGGAACGTGGGTCTGGTAGAGCGACGAGTACACCTGCTTTCGCTCGCGCGAGGTCAGGTCGGCGACGGGGGTGTCGTTCTCCCACGCCGCGATGCGCGCGCTCAGGTCGGTCAGGGTGATTTGGCGCTCGTCCAACAGGTGGCGGAGGATTCGCCGCCGCCGGGAGTTGCCCAGTAGGTCGAACATTACGTCACGGGAGGGACCCCGCGCGGCCTCCCCACCCCTCTTCGAAGCACTCATCGTAGTTGTCGCTTCGGCCATCTGTCTGTTATTGTAGGTTCGAAGCCGCTCCGTAATTAAGATTCGGGTTTTTACTCTTGTGGCCGTCTGACAGATGTCCGATCATTATCGCTCACTTCGCACGGTGTTCCTCTTCCGGATATCTCTCACTCGATGACTTCGTTCGGCAGTTCGTGGACCCGAAGTCGGGCGTATTGCCCGTCGCAGCTCTCGCCGCCGACCGCTCGATACCCTCCCGTCGTCGGGAGTCGTCCGCCCGAAACCGGCGCGTAGATGCGCGTGCCGACGATAGCACCGATGCTCCCAGTAAGGGTATCGGGGAGATCGAGGTCCTGCGACTCCAGCACCGACCGGAGTCGCTGGATGGCGTCGTCGTCGCCGCCGAACAGTTGGAACGCCTCGGTCGCGTCCACGAGGACCCCGTCGTAGACGTACGCCCCCTTCTCGAACGCTTGCCGGGCCTGCGTTTCCGCCTTCTCGAAACAGTCGCTGAAGGGCAGGTTGGTGATTCGCTCTCGGAACGCCGTCGTGAAGAGGAACTTGTTGAGGTAGTCGCCTCTCACGATGCCGCGATTCGGCACCACCACTTGGTAGTACTGGATGCCTGACTCCTCCTGCGCGCCGACGCCGAGACCCTCGCGGTCCGTCTCACCGCCGTCGTTCCGAGCGCGGACGCCGAGTCCGACGCCTAACGACGCGACGGCGCTCCGCTTGACGAAGGTTCGACGACTCGCCGATACATCGCTCTCGAACGGATGCTCTTCGGACATCTATTTCCCCCGCTCTCGACTAACCGACCCACGCGAAAGTGGGTTTCCGCAGTCGAAGTGAAACTACCGGACGAGCGATACGCGCCGCCTCAGATTCGCCGGTCGTGCCACGCGGGGAACTCATCGCGAACCGCCTCGACCTGGTCTACGTCCACGTCGGTCACGACGAGGTCGGGGTCGTCGTCCGTGCTGGCCAGCGTCGTGCCCCACGGGTCGTACGCCGTCGAGCGCCCGAGCAGGGAGGCGTCCTCGAAGTCGCCCGACCCGTTGACGGTCGCCACGAAGAACTGGTTCTCGACGGCGCGAGCGCGGGGTAGCAGCTTCCAGTGTTCGACGCGGGGGTAGGGCCACGCGCTCGGCACGAGGACGAGGTCCGCGCCCGCCTCGGCG
The DNA here is from genome assembly GCF_023238205.1 of Halorussus limi. NCBI lineage: Archaea > Methanobacteriati > Methanobacteriota > Halobacteria > Halobacteriales > Haladaptataceae > Halorussus > Halorussus limi. The sequence continues at coordinate 3,251,982 of NZ_CP096659.1, read as the reverse complement.
ATGTCGCGGTAGAGTTCCGGAAACCGGAGGTCGTAGCAGGTCGTCGTTCCGACCGTCACGCCGTCGAACTCGGCGACGCCCAACGTCTCGCCGGGCACGAGCATCTGGGCCTCAGCCGACTCGTAGCCGAACAGGTGGTGCTTGCGGTAGACCGCGAGGCGCTCGCCGTCGCGGTCGAACAGGACCGACGTGTTCGCCAGTCCTTCGTCGGCGGGAGTCTCGACGCTCTCGGTCTCGGCGAGGTCCTCCACGATGCTCCCCGCGAGGACGCCCACGCCGTGTTCGCGGGCCGCGTCCGCGATGCGTCCGAGCGTCGGCCCCTCCACGGGTTCGGCCGCGCGCTGGTAAGCGTCGAACGCGAAGTAGCCGACGTTGAAGATTTCGGGAAGCGCCACGAGGTCCGCGCCGCGGTCGGCGGCCTCGGCGATAGCGGTCTCGGCGCGCTCGCGATTGGCCTCGACCGCGCTACCTTCGATTTCGAGTTGCGCTAGCGCGACTCTCACGCCGTCGCCTCCTCCCGAAGCGCGGCTTCGAGGTTGTCGAGTTCGTCGTCCAGATTCTTGCTGAAGTAGCGCTCGATACCGGGCACCTTCCCCTCTACGGTGAACCGGTTGATAAGTCGGCTCCCGGTCTCGGTCTCCTGAATCTCGTGTTCCCCCGTCACGCGGAGCGCCGACGACCGGCCGACGAACTTGACGTACCGCGGCGGGTCGCGCTCCACGTCCTCGGTCCGGACCGGGACTGTCTTGTCGAGGAACGGAATCGGAACCCGGATGTGCCAGATGGAAGAGTTCTCGCCGGTCTGTTCGTAGTCCTTTACGACGCTGATGACGCTCGCGCGCTTCTCCGGGTCCGCGATGAACTCCCACACGTTCTCCGGCGAAACCCCGAGGTCGAAGGTCCGCTCTACCCGGACAGTCATATCTGGATTTCGGGCCGCGGTATCAAAAACCCGCCGGACCTCCCGTAGCTTCCGCGACTCCCGTGACCTTCGGGCCGGTCTAGCCCAGCGTTACCTTCCACGTCGTGGACTTCGCGCGGCCCCACTTCTCGATGTCGACCTCCTCGCTCTTCTCCGCGAGTTCCGGAAGCCGGACACCGACCTGCTTCGACGAGAGGCCGAGCTGCTCGGCGATGTTCTTCGAGCGGAAGTAACGCTCGCCTTTCGAGACGCTCTCGCGGAGGTACGCGAGGATGCGCCGTTCCTCGTCGCTGTAGTCAGTCATCCTTGTACGGTAGTAGGGCGTTGTCACTCTTAACGATTTCCCGCGGGTAATCGCTCAGTTCGGCGACTGGTCCCGTCGGAGACCGGCGATTCGCGCCGCGCTCGCCGGGATACTACCGGAGGAATCGGTTCAGGACGGGATTACCAGTAGAGGTGAACTGCGGCGACCGCGAGGAGGCCCGCGGTCACGGCGGCCGCGAAGCCCCACGCGGCGATTTCGCTGCCCGGTTCCACGAACATCGCTACCGTCGACCCCGCAGCCAGCAGCGTGAACAGCGTGGCGAGTCCGATGCCCTTGTCGCTCGCGACAGTCTCGTGTTCGGCCATGCCCGGCGTTTCCGGCGGGCGGAACTTAGTTCATTCTACTCGGCGGTACACGTCGATGGGTTTTACGGGGTGGAGTGTCGGCTTCCGAGTATGCTCGGGAGCATCAAGTCAGCGTTACTCGGAAGCAAGCTTCGTGTACTGGTCACGGTGGTGGTGGCCCTCGGCGTCGTCGGGGGCGGAGGCCTCTCGCTCGGACTCCTCGGCGCGCCGAGCGTCGGCGGCATCCACAACAGTTTCGGCAACGTGACCGAGGAGACGACGGAGATTCGGACCGACCTCGTGGTCCGGAATCCCAATCCCGTCGGCGTCAACCTCGGCGGGGTGTCGGTCTCCTACGACGTGACGATGAACGGCGTGGCGATGGCCAACGGCACCAAGGAGGGCGTCTCGGTCGGCACCGGCAACAGCACCGTGGCGCTCAGCACCGAGATGCGCAACGACCGGATTCCGGCGTGGTGGGCCAGCCACGTCCGGAACGGCGAGAAGACCGCGCTCCGGGTTGACGCGTCGGTTCGTTCGCAGACACTCGGACGGAGTTTCCAAGCCCCGCCGGTCGAGCGCGAGATTTCGACCGACGTCATCTCGCAGTTCAACTCCTCGGAACCGCGGCCCATCAACGCCGAGCAACCGCTGGTCTCGGACCCGGTCGGCTACGTCAACGAGACCAGCGCGCAGTGGGGTACGGTGACGGAGTCCGAGACGCCCATCGACATGCGCTTCACCGTCTACAACGCCAAGACGCTCCCGATGGCGATTACCGAACTCGGCTACACCATCACGATGAACAACATCACGGTCGGCAACGGGTCGAGCGAGACCGGCCACGTCATCGAGGGCCACAGCACCGAGACCATCGAGACTCGGACGGCTATCGAGAACGCGAAACTCGACGAGTGGTGGGTCTCGCACCTCGAAAACGACCAAGTGACCCAGCTCCGCATCGACTTCTACGCCGAAATCGAACTCGGGGGCGAGACGTTCCGCGTGCCGCTGGACGAACTGACCTACCGGAAGACAGTCGAGACCGACATCTTCGGCAACAAGGCCGAGTCTGACGGGTCCGCAAGCGCCGGCGAGTCGGGAACTGCCGACGACTCGGAGTCGGGCGGAGAGACGACGAGCGACGGTTCGGCGACCACCGCGAACGACGACTCGGCGACGACGACGGCAGACGGTGATACTACCACTACCACCACTACCGCCACCACCACGACTACCGCGGACGACGGCACGACCACCGGCGAGGACACGACGACCACCGACGACGGCCTCCTCTCGCTGTCCGAGGCCGGACTCCGATAGCGCGGCGACGAAACGTTTCGCGCCTGAATGCTTGCCGGCGGCGGGACCTCACGCCCGAACGCTCGCCGCTGGCGCGGGTTCACGGCGACCCGGAGACCACACCGCCGGGAGAACGACGCAGATATTTCCGGTCGCCGGTAGAGTTTTAACCTCGGGTGAGAGAGCTACCAACGCATGACACGGAGTGTAGACGCTCCTGATCGAGTTCTTCTCGTGCGATGAGAGTGACGTTTCGATACGGAGCGACGGCGAGTCGATAGTACTGGCGGTCGAAGACCGAGCCTACGAACTGTCCAGAGACGAGGCCGCGGACCTGCAGGACGCGGTCGGCGACGCCCTGACCCAACGCCGGGAGTTCTTCCGGACCGCGGGCGTCCACCGCGAAGACGGCACCTACGAGGTGTCACGCCGCGGCGCGGACTCGGCGGGCAACTCGAAGGTGTTCGAGAGCTTCGAGGCGCTGCGTCGGATGTTCGACCGACTGCCCGACGAGTTCTCGGCCGACGACGTGGGCCGAACGGGAATCACGGGGTCGCGCCGCCACATGCTGGTGCGCCACTTCGCGGAGCATCCCAGTTTCGACTGCACGATAACCCGGCGCAACCCGCTGACCGCCGAGAAGACCGGAGAGTCGGCCTGCGAACAACCCGTCGGTAGCGAGGAAGGCGAGGTGGTCGTCGGGGACTGAGGACCCGCCACCGGCCCAGTATAAGAAATATTTTTCGTGCCTTAGAGAACGCTAATATTTCTTTGAACCTGCTAGAAGCGTCTATCAGTGGCTTCGAACTCGACCCCCGACAGGCGCCGTTCCGTCCGGTCGACCGACCCTCGTTCCGGGAGACGACGTTCGAGGCCACTCCTCGATTCTCCTCACTCGTCCGGACGCATGTCGAATCCCCCGACCTCCTTGGTCTCCTCGGACCCGCAGTTGGGACAGTTTTCGAGGGGTTCGTCGAACGTCTCGCCGCAGTTCGTACACTGCAATTCGACGCCCGATTCGGCGTCGGGAATCACCCACTCCTTGATAGTGTCGACGACTCCCATGCGACGCGTTAGCGGTTACGAACGGAAAGCGATTGTTTCCGAACCCGAACGCTCGCGGCGGCGGGTTTCGGAACCGCCGCGCGTCAGTTGATAGTCGTGTGTTCGCTCTCTTCGTTGAGCGCCAGATTCGCCGCGATTTCCGCGTTCCGCATCGCGTACTGGGCGGTCTGCTGGAGGCTGACCAGCACCTCGCGGACCGCCAGCAGCGAGTCGTTGTCCATCTCGGGCAGGTCCGAGAGGATGTCGCTCTCCCGGTCGCCGATCTCGTGGAACAGCGCCCGGACCTCCAGCGTCTTGTCGTAGTCGCGTTCGACGGCGGCCTGCACCGCCTTCGCGGTGATCTCGTCCACTTGGTCCGTGAACTCCCGGATGCGGCGCATCGTCTGGCCGTCCACGTCGAGGGTGTGGCCCTCGGCTTCGAGGGTGATTTCGGCGATGTCCTCGGCGTTGTCCGCGATGAGTTCGAGGTTCTTGGCGATGGACCGGTAGCCGATGAGCGGGAACCCGGTGTCTAAGTCAACCGCGCGGGCCAGCGTCGGGTTCTGGTACGCCGTGAAGATGAGTCGCAGCAGCAGGACGAAAATCTTGTTCGCCTGTCGCTCGCGGTTGAGCGCGCGCTGTGCGAGGTCCGGGTTGCCGTGCGCCAGGGCCTTGACCGCCTCGCCGCGCATCGTGGACCCGGTGTTCTCCAGTCGTTCGAGCAGGTTGTCGAGGCTGAAGTCCTCGGGGTCGACCGAACACCGGATGGCGATGCTGTCGGGCGTCTCCTCGACCACGCCCAGTCCCATCAGTTGCGTCTCGGCCTTGTAGACCGCGTTGATGTGGGCGCTCTCGAGGGTGTCCTCGCTCTCGACGTGGATGACCCGTCGGCCGAGGACGTACTGGGCGACGATGGCGCGTTCGACCGCGTCGGCGTCCAGATTCTCGGCGTGGATGACCGCCTCGGACTCCTCGGTGTGGGCCGACTCCGGCAGGACCGTCAGCGTCCCCTTCCCGCCCATCCGAAGCGAGACCTCGTCACCCTTCTCGACGTTGTTCTCCTTGGCCCACTCCGCCGGCAGGGTCATCGCCAGCGTCGAGGGACCCAGTCGCTGCACCTTGCGCGTTTCCATGTCTGTTCCCTCGACCCCCCATGACCTTAAACTTCACTAGGAGACAATTATTGTGCCTTAAACGACCTTCATCATCCGGCGCTCGAATCTGCCGACCCTGACCTTCCGCCACCCGCGCAGGGAGTCGTCGACCTCGTCGTCGCCGGTGTCGACTCGGAGGACGCCCACGCCGTCTAACTTGTCCTTCGAGGCGACGACTTCGACCTCCGACCGGCGAATCACGTCGGGGGAAATCTGGTCGTTGCCCCGGCCGAAGACGAACCCCTGCCCGCCGATGGGCGAGACCACGACAATGTTCCGGTCGCCGAGGTGCGAGAGAATATCGTCGGCGCTGGCGTCCTCGACCAGCACCTCGCCGTCGCGCCACACGTCCACACCGAGCGGCGACCCCTCGAAGCCGAGTTCCGACTTGACCGCCCCGACCGTACCGCCCGGTCCGAGGACGTAGGTCGCCCCCTCGTCGCTCCGCGCGTCCGCGGCGACGCCCGCCGCGACGCTCTCGACGGTGCCGCCGCCGACCTGCTTGCTCGACTGCAGGTCCTCGGCCACGGGCACCGCGGCGACGCCCTTCAACTCGGCCCGGACCTCGCCCTCACGGTAGGCGTCCTCGTCGATGTCGTTGACCTCCCGGCGCTCGGTCCGGTCGAAGTCGGCCGCGACCCGGCCCGCCGCCTCGGGCGTCACCGCGAACACCGCCGAGTAGACCTTCACGCCCGCCGGCACGCCGAGGATGGGAATCTCGGCGCCCGCCTCGTCCAGCGTCTCGGCCACGTCCACCGCGGTCCCGTCGCCGCCGACGAACAGAATCAGGTCCGCTCCCTCGGCGGCGAACCGCCGGACCGCCTCGCGAGTGTCCTCAGCGGCGGTCTCGTCGCCCGCGGACGACCCGACGACCTTCGGGTCGAACCCGGCCGACCGGGCCTCGCGCTCGCCCATCTCGCCGCCGTAGGTCAGAATCTCGACTTCGGAGTCGTCCGCGCCGCCGGCGCGCTGGGCGAGAGCGCGCAGGGCCGCGACCCCACGCTCGGGTGCCCGCGGTTGCGCGCCGCGCTCGCGGGCCGCCTCGACCTTCCCGTCGGTGCCCTTCAGCCCTACTCGTCCGCCCATCCCCGCGATGGGGTTGACCACGACGCCGATAGTTCGCATAGGCGTCGCTACGCGCGTCGAGCGCAAAAGCGGTCCGATACCCCGGACCCGGTCACCGCGGTGCGAGCGGTCCGTACCGCGAGCCGACGGCTTCGGAGTCGAATCGACGCGAAAAGAAATCGACTACCGAAATGGACTGTCAGCGACCCGTCGGTTGGACGGAGTTCAGTACGACTGGGAACCCGAGAACGACCCCGTCTGTCCGCCTTGCTGGCCCATCTGCCCGCTCTGCTGGCCAATCTGTCCGCCCTGTTGGCCCATCTGTCCGCCCTGTTGGCCCATCTGTCCGCCCTGTTGGCCCATCTGTCCGCCCTGCTGGACCTGCTCTTGGATGCCCATCGTCTGGCTCTGCTGGCCGCCGCTGATGGAGTCGAGCAGTCTGCTCGTCGAGTCCAGCGCCTGCTGGACCGCCTGATACGTCTCCTGTACGTGGGGCGACTGCTGGTGCTGCTGGAGAATCGGGAGTCCCTGCTGGGCGACTCGCAGGAACGCCTCGGCGACCTCCGGCCCGTTGATGGAGTCGCGCGCGATGAGTTTCTCGTTCAGCGACGCGAGGTCCGCGAGGTCCTCGCAGAGTCGGGCGCACTCGGCCATCTGGGGGCCGCTCTCGATACACTTGTCGGCGCACCACTCGGCGATTTCGACCACGCGGTCGAAGGACTCGAGCGCCTGATTCAGTTCGGGGGTCATCTCTGACTCGAACTGGTGGCCGACGTTCTCGTGTGTCGTGCGGTGGCTCTGGCCGGACTGTTGGGTCCCCATCTGGCCCATCTGGCCGCCGGACTGCATACCCATTCCCTGCGACTGCATCGGCTGTTGCTGGCCCGTCTGTTGGCCCATCGAACCGCTGTGCGTCTGCTGACCTGTGCTTCCCGTGGACTGTTGATACTTTTCGGACATAGTTGTTCACTCCCCTGCGTGGGCGCCTCCTAAGCGTCGAGACGCCGCGCCGCAGGCGAACGAGCCTTCGCCGGATTCGCAGATAAACCGGAGCGACCGTTGGCTATCGTTCAATCGGACAACGGTGTGTTTCCCGCCCGTCGAGGTCGAAAAAACGTATTCTTCCGGAGAAAGAAACGCCGGGTTACGCCGACGTTTCGGGACCGTTCGCCGATTCAATCCGGGGTTTCGCCCGACGAAACGGGGAACCGTCGCCGCGCTTAACAAGGGTTAAGGGACCGGCCATGGAACCGACTCGTATGTTCGTACTCGCAGAATCGGCGTCGATTCCGGCCAACGCCGCAGGTATCGTCACTGGCGTCCTCGGACTCCTTATCACGGCCGCGTGGCTGGCGTACTTCTACCGCTGAACGCCCTCGACGCGTTCGCGAAGCCACGCCGCCGCGCGTTCGAGTTCGTCCTCGTCGGTACTCTGCAACTTGACCCGCACGTGGTCGCCGGGGTAACTGCCGACGGTCACGTCGAACCGGTCGCGTAGCTCCGCGAATCGCTCGACGAGCGCGCTCTCTGGTTCGTCGGCCTCCACGACGATCGCGTGTCGCTTCTCCCCGGAGAACTCCCCGGCGACGGACTCGAACATGGCCTTCATCTCCTCGGGCACGCCCGGCAGGACGTAGATGCCCTCGATGACGCACCCGGGCGCGACGCCACGCTCGTTCGGGAGCATGCGAGACCCCTTCGGGAGGTGGGTCGTTCCCTCCACGAGGTCGGCGCGCTCGTAGTCGGTGTGGTCGGTAATCCACGACACGGCGTCGTCGTGCTCTTCGACCGGGACGCCGACCGCGGCCGCGACGCCCTCCATCGTCATGTCGTCGTGGGTCGGCCCGAGACCGCCGGTGACGACGACGGCCTCGTAGTTGGCCCGCAACTCGTTGACGACGCGGGCGATGTCGGCCACTCGGTCGGGGACCACGACCACGCGCTCGACGCTCGCGCCGCGCTCGCCGAGTCGTTCGCCGAGCCACGCGGCGTTGGTGTTCACGGTGTCGCCCGCCAGCAGTTCGTCGCCGACGGTGACGAGGGCAACCTGCATAGCGAGCGGTTGGTGTCGCGCGAGTAAAAACCAGACGCTCCGCGGCGGTCCGTTACCCCATCCCCGGCGGCGGGCCTTGGTCGAACTCGTCGCCGTCGGTGTCGACGTTCAGACCCATCTCCTCGCGCTCGCGTTCGAGTTGTCGAATCTGGAGGCGGAAGTAGGCCAACCCGAGGAGCGCGATGACGACGCCCGCGCCGATGATGCCCCCGAAGATGAGCAGGTCGCGCGCGAGGTAGTACCGGACGGTGACGTTCTTCGCCGTGACCTCGGCCCACGAGAGGTGGACCCGGCCGCCGATCTGATGCTTCTGGTCGGCGTCGGGACGGACCTGACTCAGAATCGGCGTGCCGACTCGCATTCCGCTCGGCAGGATGACCTCGTAGGACCCCTCGACGTACGTCGGCGTGCTGAACGACTTCCCGCGGTGTGGCGCGGTGTAGGCGAGTTTCCCCTCGCGCGAGGGGAGCGTGAACACCGTCCGGGAGTCCTTGCGCTGGACCTGCGACTGGTCTAGCGTGACGACGGTGCCGTTCGGGTAGCGGAACCGAACCGTCTTCACGTCGACCGGGGCCTCCTCGCCGAGCGACTCGCGCTGGAATATCTTGAGTTGCGACCGGTTGGAGAAGTCGTAGATGGCGCGGTACTGTCCGCCGGTGACGTTGAGCGTCACCTCCGCGGTGGTGTTCCAGTCGTAGGTCGCGTTGCTGTCGCCTTCGAGTCGCTTCTCGCTTATCTGGTCGCCGCCGAAGATACCGGTACAGCCGGCGGTTGCGGCCAAGACGGCCAGCGTCGCGCACGCGAGTAGGAGTCGCCGATTCATGCTGAGTTACGGAATCACGCACCGAATCTCCGCGGGCAGGTAGTCGCCGATGGCCGCGAGCAGACCCGGCGGGTCGGTCTCGTCCTTGCAGACGATGCTCTGCTCCAGCAGGCCGAGGCGCTCGACGGTGACGATGTCGCGGGCGTGGCCGGCGCGGTTGACCGTCGCGCGGACCTCTCCGCGAGTCGCGCTGTTGACGTTGACCCGACCGGCCCCGCGCGTCCAGTCGTAGAGTCGGTCGCGCTCGGCGTCGGCGAGGCGGTGGCTCTCGGTGTCGGGGTCGTCGTACACGAACCGGAGCGGCATGTGCTGGACGAGTCCGAAGCGCTCGACGATTTGGACGGGCGTCCCCTGCCCGAGTCCGAGTTCGTCGGCGGGCACGCGAACGTCCTCGCCCGCGTCGAGGACGAAGCCGTCATCGTCCCACGCTTCGAGCGTGCCGACGTACGTCTCGCCCGCCTCGAAGTCCGGCGTGACCTCGCCGTACTCCTCGCGGAGGAGGTTTCGCGCGACGACCTCGTCGTCTCCTTCGATGGTGACGACCGCGAAGTCGTCGCGGCGCACGCCCACGGTGTACTCCACGTCCAAGTCCTCGATTTCGTTGGCGACCAGCGACCGGAGCGCGTCGAGCGAGCGCTCGCGGGCGTCGCCTTCGACGTACACCTTGGTGGCGAGTACGACCATCTATGCCTCGGCCTCTTCGAGTTTCTCGACGTTGAGTTCCTCGCGGAGGTCCGCGATTCGCCGCTCCATCGCGTCGATGAGCCGACTGTTCTCCATGGATTCGAGCGGCGACCCGCACTCGGGACACTCGAAGCCGAAGTCCATCGCCTCGCCGAACTCGAACCGAATCGAACAGACCTCACAGAGGTAGAACTCGTGTTGGCGCTCGTAGTCCTCGCGCTGGTCGAGCGCTTCGAGCAGGCGGTGCATCTCCTCTTCGAGGTTGTCCGGGATGTTCTCGTACTGGAACGTCCAGAGGTACGTCAGCCACCCCGAGTCCTCGTCGCGGAGTCGTCGGTACGTGGCGAGGTCGTTCTCGTAGAGGATGAACAACGCGCGGCGCACGTCGTTGAGTTCGAGGTCCAACTCCTCGGCGAGTTCCTCGTCGGTGACTTCGCCGTCCGGCGGGGCCGCCGCGACCGGCATTCCCTTCGGACCGACCAATTCGTGAAGATATTTCTGAATTACTGGGTCCTCCAGTAAGTCCTCAAAAGCCATTATCGTGTACTGGGGCGTTGGAGCGTTTAAAACCATCGGGAACACGTCATTCCTCGCAGAACTGGCCCCGGTGGGTCGTGACTTGCGACGGGCGATGGCGTCGGTCGGAGACCTGACCGCCACTATCGCTCGGTCACGCGTCCGCTGGCGTCGCTCGGTGCTTCGACCGCCACCCCTGACGGACTGAAAGGGACAAGGCGTCTCGCCGTTCGGCGGGGAACTCCAGACCGCTGTCGTGCCTGGCGCGCGCCTCCGGGAACTGGTCGAGACGGTCTTCACGCCCGACGACGAACACGGCCGGCTCTGGGCGGGCCACTTCGCGGGCGTCGAAGTCGCCTACGACCCGGAGGAGGGCGAGATTCGCGAGGTCCGCCTCGACGGCGAGCCGGTGGCCCCGGACGCGGACTACTCGGTCGCCACGAACGCCTACGCCGTCGAGTACGGCTCCGAGCCAATCTACCCGGACGACGTGGTGGAGTCGTTCGGCGTCCAGTACGAAGCCATCGTAGAATACGCCCGTGAGGCGGGGCTGGACGTGGAGTTGGACGGTCGGCTGCGACGGGTGTAGAGCCCCGAAGAAATTCATAGAATGTTCTCAGAAATATATAGATTTCTTTCAGAATCCTACAGTCGGCTTCACCCATGTTATCGGCGGTATTCGGTGCCACCGCGTCGGTGTACTTCCGGCCGTCGTTCCGACAGCGATTCGAACCCCATCGTCCCCGACGGTCCCCGAGTCACTCCTCGTCGGCGGGAACGACTTTCTTGCCCGTCGCCTTCGGAATCACGGTCTGGTCGGCGTCCTCCCACTCGCGGTCCAACTCCCGGCCCTCGAACAGGCGGTCCAAGAACACCGCCAGTCCGGCCACCTCCGAGTGCGGTTGGTTCGTCACGCCGACGTTCCAGTCGGCGGCCTCGTACACGTCGAACGACACCTTCTGAGACCCGACGACCGCGAGAATCGGGTCGCCGTCCGCGCGACGCTCGCGGATTTCGGCCTCCACGTCCTGCACCCGCTCGCCGTACATCGTGAGGTGGACGACCTGCCCCTCCCAGTCGCGGATGACCGCCTTCGGGCTTTCGGTCAGTTCCACGTCGAACGGTCCGCCGAAGCGGTCGGTGATGTCCTCGACGGTACCCCGTGACTTGCTCGCGTCGCCCGCCAGAATCGCGCGGTCGGCCCCCAGCGCCCGCGCGGTCAGGCCGACGTGGGTCGTCATGCGCTCGTCGCGGCCCGGCCGGTGGCCGAGTCGGAGGACCGCAACTTCGGGTTCGCCTTGCATGTCAGGGCGTCGGTGGTCGGCGGGTTAGGGGGTTTCGGAACGCGGCGGCGAGTCGGCGGTGGCGCAACTGCGTACCGGAGGTCACTCCGACGTGTACCGCAGTCCGAACTCGGATTCGAGCAGGTCGTACCACTCGTCCTCGCCGATTTCGCGTTCGGAGCGCTCGCTCCGGTCCGACCGAGTGAGTTTCTCCGGCGAGAGTTTGAGGTGGCCGCGCTCGGTCGCTATCGAGACGGTCGGGTCGCCCGTGAACGACGACTCGGGCGCGGTGGCGAGGTGGTCGCAGGTCGCCTCGAAGTAACTGAGTTTGCGGGGCGTCGCGTCGAAGACGTACCGGTCGCGCCACTCCTCGTCGCCCGGCGTGCGGTACTGTGTCAGATACGCGGCGTCCGGTCGCTCGCTCTCGACCGCGCGCCACGCGACGCCCGCCGAGTCCTCGCGGACGCTCCCGCCGAGCGGAAGCGGTCGGCGCATCGTCGGCACCCCGCATCCGACGTCCACGACGTAGGTGCGGTCGAGCGACACGAGGTGCGCGTGGTGGTTCGCGGGCGGCCTCGGGTCGCCGTCGTCGCTTAGCATCCGCGCGGCGATTCGGTCCGCGTCGAAGCCGAGTTCGGCGAGCAACCACCCGAACAGGCCGTTCAACTCGAAGCAGAACCCGCCGCGCTCGCGGTCCACGACCTTCTCGTAGAGGTGGGGCAGGGTCAGCGTCACGCCCTCGCCGTCGCGGGGTCCGAAGGGGTCGCCCGTGACCGCGAGCGTCTCGAACGGTACGGTCGCGACGTGGGCCCGCTGAAGCGCCGCCAGCGTCTCGCGGTCCGCGGCGTCGGACGCGCGGACTGCGCCCGGGTCGAGACCGATTCGTTCGAGGTAGTCGTCGGGGTTCGCGGCGGCCGCGGTGTCGGAGTTCGACATGCGTTCTCGGGTCGAACTCCTGCCGCGAGCGACTTCAAGACTCGCTGAAACGGAGTTAGGTAAGAAGTCTGTCAGAAGTCTGGTGGGTTGCGACTCGACTTACACCGAGAAGTCGGTCCGGGCCTCGGCGTCGTCGCCGGTCGCGTTCAGGGTGGCGACGACGGTGTAGTCGCCGGGCGCAGGGTCGTCCCACGCCTCGGCGAACGTCTCGCCGTCGTCGGCGTCGATGCGCTCGGTCTGTATCATCTGGGCGAACATCTGGTCGTCGCTGGCCCGCCAGACCTCTTCGCCGTCCGCCACGACCGCGAAGTCGGCCAGCAGGGAACTTCGGAACTGAACCTCCTCGGGGGCGTCGCCGACGTTCTCGACGGTGTACTCGAAGACCACGCGGTCGGACTCGACCGTCGCGTCGACGGAACTCTGAAGCGCCATACTTTCTACTGGCCGTCGGAGGCCTGAAAACTTTTCGCGGGGACCGCTCAGTCGTCGCCCGAATCGAGTCCGACCGCGGCCGCGGCATCCACCAGTCCGTACCCCTGCTCGTCGCTCGACAGGCCGACGTCCTCGGCGGTGTTCCGGAGTCGGGTGCGAGCGCCGGTGTTGGCGTAGCCCTCGGCCATCACGAGCGCGGCGACGCCCGAGACGTGAGCGGTGGCGTACGACGTGCCCGAGAAGGTGGCGCACCCGCCGTCGCTCCCGCCCGTGGTGACGTCGGACCCCGGCGCGGCGAGTTCGACTTCCGGCCCCCTGCTGGAGAAGGAGGCGAGTTCGTCGTTCGAATTGGTCGCGCTGACCGCGACCACCTCCGAGTAGGCCGCGGGGTAGCCCACGCAACTCGAACACGGACCGCCCCCGCCCGCCGCGCCGACGAGGAGGACGCCGTTGTCGGTCGCGTACTGCACGGCATCCCGGAGGACCGACGACCCGGAACTACCGCCGAGGCTGATGTTGGCGACGTCCCACCCCTGATTCGCGACGTACTCGACGCCCGCCGCGATGTCGGAGTACGACCCCGCGCCGTAGCCGTCCAGCACCTTGACCGCGTGGAGGGTCGCGTCGGGAGCGACACCGGTCGTACACTCGCAGGCCTCGCTCGCGCCGATGACGGCCCCGACCTGCGTGCCGTGACCGTTGTCGTCGTCCCACGGCGCGCAACACCCGCCGGAGCAGTCCACGAACGCCTCGCCCGCGCCGACGTTCGGCAGGCAGGGGTCGTCGCAGGGCAGTCCCGTGTCGATGACGGCCACGTCGGCCCCGTCGCCGGTGTAGCCGCTGGCGTTCGCCACGTCGGCGTCGATTCGGTCGTAACCCCACGTCGTCGAGAGCGCGCGAGCGGTGCCGTCGCGCTCGACGTAGCGCACCCCGGCGCGCTCTGAGAGTGCGGTGGCCGCGCGCTTGGGTAGGTCGAGCGTCGCGGCGTCGAAGGTGAACTCCCGGACCACGTCGTCGGCGGCGTCGAGGGCGGCCGACCGGCCGCGCTCGGACGCGAACCCGACGTTGACCCGGACCGTCTCGCCGGGGTCGGCCCCGGCGAGACCGCCCGCACCGACGGCGAGGAGCGACCCGCCGGTCGTCTTGAGGACGGTGCGTCGCGATATGGACTGTTCGTCGAACATCGTTCGACTATACGTCCTATCGGAACAAAAATTTTCATCTAGAATTAACGAAACAAAATGGCGGGTGATGCGGCACTCGTCTCACTGTCGAACGGAAAGGCAGGCGGACTCGCCGGGGCGCGGCCCTGCCGGGGCCACGCCCGACTGCGAACGGGGTGGAAACGCGGGGGACTCGCGTTTCGTCACCCGCGGATGGCGACGTGTCGCAGGTGGGTGACGACTTGGGTGAGTGACGAGTCGCGGTGGGTGACGAGTCGGGTGAATCGCGGTTGGATGACGAACCGCGTTCGAGCGGGAGTCGCGGGGTTGCTACGACGCCGCAGTTACCGGGCCGGCGTGCCGAGAGCGGCGGCTTACTGAGTCGCCGCTTCCACGTCGAGCAGGCCCGCGCCCGACTCGTTGCTGGCCAGACCGATGTTCTCGGCGGTGTTCAGGAGTCGGTTCTTGGCCTGCGAGTTGGAGTAGCCCTGCGCGCGGAGGATGCCCGCGGCACCGGCGACGTGCGGGGTCGCCATCGAGGTGCCCGAGAGCGTGTTGTAGCCGCCGCCGACGTACGACGAGTAGATGTCGGAACCGGGCGCGGCGATGTCGACTTCGGGACCGGTCGAGGAGAAACTCGACAGGTCGTCGTTCCTGTTGGTCGAACTGACTGCGATGGTCTCGGGGTAGGCGGCGGGGTAGCCCACGCAGTCCGAACACGGACCCGAGTTCCCGGCCGCCGCGACCAGCGTGACGCCGCGACTGTCGGCGTACTGGACCGCGTCGCGGACCGTCGAGGACGCACTTCCGCCCAGCGAGAGCGACCCCACGTCCCAGCCCTGGTCGGCGACGTACTCGATACCGGCCGCGATGTCGGAGTAGGAGCCACCGCCGTTGGAGTTGAGGACCTTCACGGCGTGGAGCGTGACGGCGTCACCGACGCCGACGACGCCCTGATTGTTGTCGACGGCGCCCGCGATACCGGCGCAGTGGGTACCGTGGCCGTTGTCGTCGCCCCAGCCGTAGGTGCACTCCGCGGAGGAGGAGTTACACGCGACGGCGTAGGCACCTGCGCCGAGATTCGCTTCGAGGTCGGGGTGGTTGCCGTCGATACCCGTGTCGATGATGGCCACGTCGGCACCGCTTCCGCCCGAGGCCGCGCGGTCGGCGTCCACGCGATTGACGCCCCACGGCAGGGTCTGGGCGAGCGCCTGCATCGTGCCGTTCTCCTCGACGTACCGAATATCGGGGCTCCTTTCGAGCGACGTCGCGGCCTTCTTCGGGACCTGAACGGTCACGACGTCTAGGGAGTCGAACTTCCGGACCACGTTGTCCGCGGAGGAGAGCGCCATCTGGCGGCCCTTGTCGGAGTCGAACCCGACGTTGACCTCGACCGTGTCGTCGGGTTTGGCCGCCGCGAGGCCCGTCGCGCCCATCGCGGCGAGGGAACCGCCCGCAGTTTTCAGTACGTTACGTCGGGAAACGCCGTTTTCGTTACCAAGCATCGCATTCTAACAATAGAAGACTACTGAAATAAACTTTTATTCTAGTATCTGACAATGAAATAAAATCTGAGCCCGGCTCCGAGGCGATTCGATGCCTGAATGCTCATTTGCGAGTTTTACTCGGTGAGCAAATCGACCGAGCGTCACAGGACGACCGCGGTCGGTCACATCGGTACGCTCACTGCCGCCGAGATGCCGGCGACGCGTCGCTGGCGAGGGTCGAACCGTCGGGCACGACGACGCCGTTCGCGCTCCGAAAAGAAGTCGGGTCGAAGGTCGGCCTACGTGTCGTCCGACGAGTCGTAGCCGAGTGCGGCCGCGGCGTCGAGCAGACCCGACCCCGATTCGTTGCTGGCCAGACCGATGTCCTCGGCCGAGTTCTTCAGCGTCGACCGGATGTCGCTGCCGGTCGTCCCGTTCGAGGCGAGTTGGCCCGCGACGCCGGCGACGTGCGGCGTCGCCATCGAGGTACCGGAGTAGGTGTCGTAGCCGCCGTTCGCGACCGACGAGTAGATGTCGGTGCCGGGCGCGGCTATCTCGACTTCCGGTCCCGTGCTGGAGAAGTCCGAGAGGGAGTCGTCGCTCGCGGTCGAACTCACGGCCATGACCTCGGAGTAGGCGGCGGGGTAGCTCACGCAGTCCGAACACGGACCCGAGTTACCCGCGGCCGCGACGACGAAGACGCCCTGCCCCTGCGCGTACTGGACCGCGTCCTTGAGTGCCGACGACCCCGAACTGCCGCCGAGGCTCATGCTGGCCACGTCCCAGCCTTGGTCGGCGACGTACTCGACGCCCGCCGCGATGTCCGAGTACGTACCGCTCCCGCACTTGTCCAGCACCTTGACCGCGTGGAGCGTCGCGTCGGGCGCGGCACCGACGACGCCCTGCGAGTTGTCGTCGCCCGCCGCGATGCCCGCGCAGTGCGTCCCGTGGTTGTTGTCGTCGGTCCACGAGTAGTTGCACGTGTTGTCCGCGGGTTTCGCGCCGTACCGACAGCCACCGCTCGTGTCGCAGGTGACGAACGCCTTCCCCTTGCCGAGGTGGTCGGTCAGGTCGGGGTGGTCGTCGTCGATGCCCGTGTCGAGGATGGCCACGTCGGCACCGGCACCGAGGTCGCCGTTCGCGTGGACCACGTCGGAGTCGACGCGGTCCTGTCCCCACGGCAGGGTCTGGGCGAGCGCTTCCATCGTGCCGTTCTCCTCGACGTACCGGACGTTCGGGTTCTTCTCCAGCGCCGTCGCGGCCCGCTTGGCCGCGCGGATGGTCACCACGTCGATGGAGTCGAACTTCCGGACGACCTCGTCGGCCGCGGCGAGCGCCTTCTGTCGGCCTTTCCCGGACGCGAACCCGACGTTGATTTCGACCGTATCGTCCGGCTTGGCCGCCGCCAGACCGCCCGCCGCGGCCGTCGCGACGGACGCACCGGCCACTTTCAGAACGTTACGCCTCGACACACCATTGTCGTTATCTCTCATGGCATGGAAATAATGGCACCAACCCTCAATAAATGTTTTTCGTGAAAATATAGAAATAATGTCTGAGTGGGATGTTCTCAAGTGTTATGCGCGGGAGGAAAACGCGACGCTAAGCGACGCCACCCCGGAACTATCGAAAAAGCGGCGGTCGGCGAATCGCTTACGTGCTGTCGCTGGAGTCCAGACCGAGCGCGGCGGCCACGTCGAGCAGACCCGACCCCGATTCGTTGCTGGACAGACCGACGTCCTCGGCGGTGGACTTGAGTTGGCTCCGGGCGTCGCCGTTGGTCGCGCCGTTGGCCATCAGTTGACCGCCAGCGCCCGCGACGTGTGGACACGCCATCGAGGTGCCCGAGAAGGTGGCGTACCCGCTGGGAACCGTCGAGTAGATGTCGGTGCCGGGCGCGGCGATTTCGACCTCCGGACCCTGCGAGGAGAAACTCGACAGGTTGTCGTCCTTGTTGGTCGAACTGACCGCGACGACTTCGGAGTAGGCCGCGGGATAGCCCACGCAGTCGGTACAGGAACCCGAGTTCCCGGCCGCGGCGACGAGCAGGACGCCCTGCCCCTGCGCGTACTGAACCGCGTCCTTGAGCGCCGACGACCCCGAACTGCCGCCGAGGCTCATGCTGGCCACGTCCCAGCCCTGATTCGCGACGTACTCGATTCCCGCCGCGATGTCCGAGAACGAACCGCTCCCCGAGCAGTCCAGAACCTTGACCGCGTGGAGCGTCGCCTCGGTGGAGACGCCGCGGACGCCCTGACTGTTGTTCACCGCGTTGGCGATGCCCGCGCAGTGGGTCCCGTGGTCGTTGTCGTCGGACCACGGTTCGTTACACGAGTTGTCGTTGCCCGAGAACCCGCAGTTTCCGAAGTAGCCGCCGTTCCCACACGAGACGAAGGCCTTGCCGGTCCCGAGGTTGCCCTGCAGGTCGGGGTGGTCGTCGTCGATGCCCGTGTCCACGATGGCGATGTCCGCGCCCGACCCCGTCTCGCCGTTGGCGTGCGCGACCTCCGCGTCCACGCGGTCGACGCCCCACGGCAGGGTCTGGGCGAGCGCCTGCATCGTGCCGTTCTCCTCGACGTACCGGATGTTCGGATTCTTCTCCAGCGCCGTCGCGGCTTGTTTGGGCAGGCGGAGCGTGACCACGTCGATGGAGTCGAACTTCCGTACCGTCTCCTCGGCCTGACTGAGCGCCGCCTGACGACCGCGCTCGGACGCGAACCCGACGTTGACCTCGACCGTGTCGTCTGGCTTGGCCGCCGCCAGACCGCTTCCCACGCCCGCGGTCGCCACGGACGCACCGACGCCTTTCAGAACGTT
Organism: Halorussus limi; assembly: GCF_023238205.1. Lineage (NCBI taxonomy): Archaea > Methanobacteriati > Methanobacteriota > Halobacteria > Halobacteriales > Haladaptataceae > Halorussus > Halorussus limi. The sequence goes on along the minus strand of NZ_CP096659.1, from coordinate 3,233,692 downwards.
ACGCCTCGACACACCATTATCATTTCGTATCATGACATGTGTAAATAAGACTAAGCCCTAATGAATTTTTCTAAGAAAAATATACTAATTTTATATCTAGAGTGGAGTTGTTGGCGTAGTTGGAAAGGGGAAAACAATTGGGGGAGCAAACCGCACGCCTTTAGGAACCGAACCCGTAGCCGGTCTCGTGCAAATCGTCGGGTACGAGACGGAGCGCGAGGGCGGTGCGAGCGGCGAGGACGGAAGCGACGAGAGCGACGGGAGCGGAAACGACGAGCGTGTACGCGGGGCGCTGGTCGTCGCGGACGACGGAGCGGTGCGTCGCGAGCGACTCGAACCCGGCCGGACGCTCGGCTATTCGCTCGGCGAGCGCCGGTGCGCGGGCGCACTCGACGGCCCGACCCACTACGAGTGCGCAAACGAGGGCGCGCCCTACTGCGACCAGCACACCAGCACGTGGGTCTGCGCACGATGTACCGGCACCTGTCTGAAGGACGAGATGGACTGCTACGACGACCACGCCATCTACCTCGCCGCGTTCGCGCCCGCGACGTTCAAGGTCGGCGTGACCAGAGAGTGGCGACTCCGCACGCGCCTGCGAGAACAGGGCGCGGACCGCGCGGCCCACCTCCGGACGGTCGAGAACGGCCGGGTCGCCCGCGAAATCGAGTCCCAGTTGGCCGAGGAGTTCACCGACCGAGTGCGGGTCCCCGACAAGATTTCGGGGCTCCACCGCGACGTGGACGCCGCGGCGTGGCACGACGCCCTCGCCGAGTTCGACCCCGTCGAGCGGTTCGACTTCGACTACGGCCTCGACCTCTCGACCCGACCCGTCGCGGAGACGCTGGCGACCGGCGAAGTCGTCGGCGTGCAGGGCCGGGTGCTGGTGCTGGCCCGCGGCGGCACGACCTACGCGGTCGATTTGCGGGATTTAGTCGGCTACGAGGTCACCGAGGAGGAGAGTCTGCGACAGCTTCAATCGAGTCTCGGCGCGTTCTGAGTCCGGGGTTCGGCGCGTTCTGAATCGAATTTCGGCGCGTTCCGAGCGTCGTCGCGCGCCCGGGCCGCGAGCGGTCGGCCGCCCGACCCCCGACGACCGACTGCCCGCGCCCGGAACCCGCGGAACCGAAAGGCAGTTCCCCGATACGCCGGTAGCTTCTCGCATGATTTCCATCGCGCTGGCGGGCAAGCCCAACGCGGGCAAGTCCACCTTCTACAAGGCCGCGACGATGGCCGACGTGGACGTGGCCAACTACCCGTTCACGACCATCGACGCCAACCGGGGCGTGAGCCACGTCCGGACCGACTGCCCCTGTCTCGAACGCGACGAGCGCTGCGGCGACGAGAACTGCCACGGCGGCAAGCGCTACGTCCCCATCGAACTGCTCGACGTGGCCGGACTCGTCCCCGGGGCCCACGAGGGCCGGGGCCTCGGCAACCAGTTCCTCGACGAACTCACGAACGCCGACGCGATTATCAACGTCGTGGACGCCTCCGGCGGCACCAACGAGGAGGGCGACCCCGTCGAAATCGGCACGTACGACCCCGTCGAGGAGGTCGATTTCATCGAGGAAGAGATGGACCAGTGGCTCGCCAGCATCGTCGAGCGCAACTGGGAGAGCGTCGAGCGCAAGTCCCGGTCGCCCGACTTCGACATCGACGACGCGCTGGCCGACATGCTGACCGGGTTCGGCGCGAGCGAGGCCGACGTGGCCGCCAGCCTCCGGGACCTCGACTATCCCGAAGACCCGATTCAGTGGACCGACGACCACCGAGTCGCGCTCGCTCGCGACGTGCGCGCCCGAACCAAGCCCATCATCCTCGTGGCGAACAAGGCCGACGTGGCTCCCCCGGAGAACGTCGAGCGACTCAAGGAGACCGGCAAGCCCGTGATTCCGGCGACCGCGGAGGGCGAGTTGGCGCTCCGGCAGGCCGAGCAGGCCGGCGTCGTGGACTACGACCCCGGCGACGAGGACTTCGAGGTGGTCGGCGACCTCAGCGGGGAACAGGAGAGCGGCCTCGAACGGATTCGGGAGGTCATGCGCGATTGGGGCGGGACCGGAGTGCAGGAGTCGCTGAACGCCGCGGTCTACGACCTGCTCGACCAGATTACGGCCTACCCGGTCCAGAACGAGACCAAGTGGACCGACGCGAAGGGCAACGTCCTGCCCGACGCCTTCCTCCTGTCGCGCGGGTCCACGCCCGTGGACCTCGCCTACGCGGTCCACAGCGACATCGGCGACGGCTACCTCCACGCCGTCAACGGGAAGACCAACCGGGAAATCGGCGACGACTACGAGTTGGAGGAAGGCGACGTGGTGAAAATCGTGAGCACCGCGAAGTAGTCGCCCGCGGGTCGGTCTCTCTCCTTCCGACGTCCCTCCTTCCGACGTCTCTCCTTCCAACGACCCTTCCCCGCTGTCTCTTCCTCCGGTCACGCGTCGGAAATCTTACGCGGCGTTTTTCCGCGTCGGCGTCGCACGACGCCTATGACCGCCGTCGATACGGACCTCGCCGACGAACTGTCCCGCCACGACGAGTACTTCACCGCCCGCGAACTCGTGGAGTACCTCGAACGCCACCACCCCGTCGAGGGTCCGGGCGTGCCCCGCGACCTCGTGGAGGCCTACGCCGACGAGTTGGAGTACGACCGCGAGCGGTTCGACACCTCCTTCGAGGACCGCCTCACCGACGCCCGGTCGTGGCAACCCGGGAACCGACTCTACCGCGTCAGCGAGAACGTCAGCATCTACCCGCCCTCGTGGCACGAGCAACTGGCGGACACGACGGACCTCTCGGACTACGTGGACGTGATGCTGGAGAGCGTGCGAGCGCCCGAGGGCGTCGAAGTCGCGCGTGGCGACCTCGGCGTCGCGCAGGACGAACTTCTGACCGCGGTCGAGATAATCGGCGACGTGGACCGCAGTACGTCCAAGAATCTCCTGAAGAACCAGCGTCTGGAGGGGTCGCTCGTCCTCTACGCCTTCCAGAACCCGGAGGAACTGATTCGGCTTCCGAAGGAGGAGTCGGACTGAGCGGTCACTCTCCGAGGAACTCGACCAGCAGGTCGTTGACCCGTTCCGGGCGGTCGTTCTGGACCCAGTGGGTCGCGTCGGGCAGTCGTTCGACGCGGAGGTCCGGCACCCACCGCTCCAGTCCCTCGGTCAGTTCGACGCCGAGCGCGGGGTCTCGCTCGCCCCAGACCAGCAGGGTCGGCGCTCGAACGACGTACTGGCTGGTCTCCCGACCGAGCAGTCGCCGAACCTCGCGGCGCAGGTTCTCGCGGAAGAACGCCCGGTAGTAGTCGAGGGCCGACGTGAGCGCGCCCGGACGACACGCCGCCATCCGGTATCGGCGCAGGTCGGTCTCGCTGAAGGTGTCCGGCCCCGCCGTCTCCCGGAACATCTCCGCGACCCCGGCGCAGTCGCTGGCACCGAGCGTCGTCTCCGGGAGCCACGGGAGTTGGAAGTAGAGGACGTACAGCGACCGACCCCACTGCTCGGGGTTCCGTCGGAGTTCCTGCCGATACCGCTCGGGATGAGGCGCGTTGAGGACCGCCAACCGCTCGACCGCCTCGGGGCGGCGAATCGCGGTCTCCCACGCCACCACGCCGCCCCAGTCGTGGCCGACGAGGTGCGCCGCGTCTCGGTCGAAGTGGTTTATCAGGCCGACCACGTCGCCGACGAGTTCCACCGTCCGGTAGTCGTCGAGGCCGCGGGGTTTCTCCGACAGGTTGTACCCCCGCATGTCGGGCGCGACGACCCGGTAGCCCGCGTCGGCGAGCGCGGGAATCTGCTCGCGCCACGAGTACCAGAACTCGGGGAAGCCGTGGAGCAGGACCACCAGCGGGTCGTCCTCGTCGCCCGCCGCGACGTAGTGGAGACGGACGTCGCCGACGACGGCCTGCTCGTGGCTCCACGGTCGGTCGGCGTCGCCGGGCGCGGTCTCGCGCTCACTTCCCTCGGTCGTCATACCGGACGTGCGAGTGACTGACGATTAAAGCTTGAGGCGGTGGTTACGCCTCGGTCGTCGTCTCGTTCGCGGCCGCCGCCGTCTCGTCACCGGCCGCGGTCGTCGTCTCGCCGAAGGTGAGGTCTATCGCGTCGTACTCCACGATGACGTACCCGGTGTCGATGACCGGCGACCCGTTACGGGTGTACGGTTCGTCGGCCTCCGGGAAGTCGTACTGCCGGTTGTCGTTCGTGTCCCGGTGCGGCATCGCGACGAGCGTCTGACTGCTGTTGACGGTCTCGTTCAACTCGACGACCACGTTGCTGTGGACGCCGGGTTCGAGGTACGTCGAGTTACCGACCACGGCACCGACCTCCACCTGCCCCTCGGTGGCGTACTCGCCCGTCGTGTTCCGGGCCTCGTGGAGGACGAGGAAGCCGCCCTCGGGCACGACGACGCGCTCTATCATCACGGTCGTCTCGTTCGGCTGGTCGCCGGTGAAGGTGAATCCGGCGCTCTGATTGAGGAAGGTGACGCGCGCGGACTCGGCACCGACCTGCCCTTCAGCCGTCGTCGTCGCTTCCTCCGCCTGCGTCGTCTCGCCCTCGGCGGCCGTCTCGTTCTCCGTCGTCGTCTCGGTGTCCTGTGCGAGCGGTGCGTCGCCGGTCGCGGCCGGACCGGACCCGACCGCGAGCGCGGCCGAGGTTCCGACGACCATCAGTGCGACGATAGCGAGTACTGCTGTCTTGCGTGTCATGAGTCGCTCCGTCCGGACACACGCCGGACGCGGGGAAGAGCGTATCAATCGTTTATCTCGGAACGACCGAATACCGCTCGTGAATCTCGCTTTACCGCCCGTCGAACCCCGAGACGCTGTCCGCCCAATCCCGACTCCGTCAGTCGATTCTTTCGGCCGAACCCCGACGTTGCCCGTTAGTGCCCACCAGTAGCGGCGTCGATTCCTCGCCGTGAGGGGGAGTTCCCGGGATAAGGATCCCCTATGCTGTCGGATACTCTATATGAGACGAACGCTCAGGGCGCGACGAAGAGTCGAGTTGCGACGAACGGAACCGCAAAAAAGCCGACGGAGCCGTCGACTCGGCTCTCGGTGTTACGCCTCCTCGGTCGTGGTCTCGACTTGCTCCGCAGTCGTCGTCTGGACGCCCGCCGCGGTCGTCGTCGCGCCCGCTTGGACGCTCACGTTCGCCCAGTCAGTGACCGGTTGGCCGTCGACCGTGTAGGGGTCGTCGGCTCCGGGGAAGTCGTACTGCTGGTTGTCGTTCGTGTCCTGGTGCAGCATCGCGATGAGGACCTGATCGCCTTGGATCTGCTCGTCGAGTTGGACCGTCACGTTCTGGTGGACGCCGGGTTCGAGGTACGTCGAGTTACCGATAACCGCACCCGCAGTGTACTGCTGGTCCATCTGCTCGGCCGCGGTCGTGGTTCCCACCATGGTCGTGGCGAGCGCGGCCGTGGTCTTCGTGGCCGTCCCCTCCGCACCGGCCGCGGCGCTCTCAGCCTCGTGAATCACGACGAAGCCGCCCTCGGGCACGACGAGGCGCTCGACCATGACGGCGGTACCGTTCGAGGTCTGGTTGGTAAAGGTGACGTTCGCCTGCTCTGCCGCCATGGTGGTCTGCTGTGCCGCCACCGTCGTCTCCTCTGCCGTGGTGGTCGTCTCCTGTGCGGCCGGAGCGTCCGCCGTCGCCTGCGGACCGGCACCGAGTGCCAGCGCCGCCGACGTTCCCATCGCGAGCATTACAACTACCGCTACGAGTGTTACTTTTCGTGTCATCGTTACACCTCACCGGTGCCACGACCGATTCCGGAAAGAAGGCGTCACATCGTTCAGTGGCCGAACGAACGATAACCTCGAACGTATCTGCACTCGCTCCGTCGTAACCGGAGTTACGCGGCCACAGCGGCGTATTTCTCGCGGTTAAGTTACGAATTACATCGACGCAGGCGTGCAGAAAACGCCGGTTTCCACCTCTAGTCGCCGACGCGGGAGACGTTCACTCCAGCGGCCGGAACCGCATCACCCCAGCGGCCGGAACCACACCGCCGCGAGCAAGAGCGCGAGGAAGACGTACGACCCCCGGACCAGCAACATCGTCGCCAGTTCGGCGTCGGCCCGGCTAGCGACCCCGGCGACCGCGCCGAATCCGGCGGCGGCGGCAACGCTGCTCGGCGGAAAGACCGCGAGCGCCGCGAGCGCGACGACGAGGACCAGCGCGGTCGTCATCAGCGCGTATGCCGCGGTTCTGGCGCGTTCGGGACCGAGCGTGACCGCCACGGTGCGCTTCTCGATGGAGCGGTCGTAGTCGTAGTCCTGGGCGTCGTCGATGACCTTCACGCCCGAGAGCAGGACGAGGAAGACGGCGGCGAACGCGAGCGCGATAGGCGCGAGCGTTCCGGCCTGCGCGGCGTAGCCCCCGAGGATGGCGAGCGCGATGCCGAGCGGATAGCCCGTCGTCGCGGTCACGGGGTTGGTGTCGAGTTGCGGCGCGTGGTGGTACGCGACGAGCCACGTCGGGAGCGTCAGCAGGGCGGCGAGGCCGCCCGCGAGCGCCCAGAGCGCGAGCAGACTGCCGAAGAACAGCGCGGTCGAACCGGCGAGCGCGGCCTTACACCCCCGCTCGGAGAGCGGGTGGTCGTCGTCCTCGTCGCGGACGTAGAAGTCCACGTAGCCGTCCTTGACGTGGGCGGTGTAGACCGCCGCGAAGATGGCCAGCGCGTGGACCGCTCCCGACGCGAGGCCGAAGCGCCCGGCCAGCACGCCGCCGAACAGCGAGGAGGCGACCGGCGGCGTCATGAACACCGGATGGACCTGCGAGGCGAGAGCGCGGACCGCGGGGACGACGCCGGACTCCCGGCGAGCGATGGACATGGTACCCATCGACGGGAGCGAGACGCATAAAATCTCATGCGACCAACGACTGGGTTCCGCGGTGGAACGGGCGCTTACGGAACTCCGTCGGCGCGAACGGAGCCCTCTTGTCGGACCCGCCCGCTTTCGCCGACCATCGGACGCGCCGTGCGCGGGAGGGCCGTCCGTGACAGTGCGACCGCAAAGCAATACAGACGATTCTATCGGCGATACATATAATTGGAAAAGAAACGAGTTGGTTTCTCAATCGCTCACCGGACCGCATTCGTCGCCTCGCGCATGATTTCCAGCGCCTCCTGTATCTGGTCCATGTCGGTCGCGTAGGAGATGCGAGCGTAGCCCTCGCCGTTGTCGCCGAAGGCCTCGCCGGGGACCACGATGACGCCGCGGTCCAGCACCTCGTCGGTCCACCCCTCGGGAACCTTCGGCATGGCGTAGAACGCGCCCTCGGGCGTCGGGCAGTCGATGCCCATGTCGGCGAAGCCGTCGAGCAACACGTCGCGGCGCTCCTCGAACGCGGCCACCATCTCCTCGACCGGGTCCTGCGGGCCGGAGAGCGCCGCCTCCGCGGCGAACTGGGCCGGGGCGCTGGCGCAGGCCTGCACGTACTGGTGGACCCGGAGCATGCGCTCGATGCGGCGCTCGCTCGCGGCGACCCACCCGAGTCGCCACCCGGTCATCGAGTAGGTCTTCGAGCAGGCGTTGACCACGACCACGTTGTCCGACTCGGCGTAGGCCATCGGCGAGTGGTGTTCGCCGTCGAAGACGATGTGTTCGTACACCTCGTCGGAGATACACAGCACGTCGTGTTCGTCGGCGATGCGGGCGAACTCCCGCACGTCCTCCTTGCTCTGGACCGCGCCGGTGGGGTTCGCGGGACTGTTGACGACGAACGCCGCGGTGTCGTCCGTAATCGCCTCTTCGACCGCCGCGGGGTCGAGCGTGAGGTCCTCGCGCAGACCGACCGGTCGGGGTTCGCCGCCCGCGATGCGAGTCAGCGCCTCGTAGGAGACGAACCCGGGGTCGGGGTAGATTACCTCCTCGCCGATGTCCACGTGGGCCTCCAGCGCGAGGTGGAGCGCCTCGCTCCCGCCCGCCGTGGCGATGAGGTTCTCGGGCGGAACCGAGAAGTCGTTGTCCCGGTCGTGCTTCGCGCTGATGGCCTCCCGGAGTTCGAGCGTCCCCTTGTTGGAGGTGTAGGCGTCGGCCCGACCGCCCTCGATGGCCTCGACCGCGGCCCGCCGGGCGTGTTCCGGCGTCGGGAAGTCGGGTTGCCCGATGCCCAGGTTGATGGCGTCCTCGCCCGCCATCTCGAACACTTCGCGGATGCCGCTGATGGAGACCGATTCGACCCTGTCGGAGAAACCCGTCATACCGCGAACCCACGGAATCGGACCGGATAATTCTTCGTGTGGGGGAAGTGAACGAACCACACTAATTCCGGAGCTACTTCGCTCTCACCTACTGGCGAACGGGTCGCGACCCGAATCGCTCTCAGGGCGTTCGGAGCCTATCGCATATCGAACCACCGCAAATATAAAATTAATAACTAGTAGAACAAAAATTTAGTATAAGGATATTCATTACGTATACGAAGATGACACGGAAACTAAATCGACGCTCGGTCGTCAAGTCGCTCGGAATCGCCGCGACGGGAATCACCGGAACCGCCGCACTCAGCGGAACCGTGAGCGCGTTCGCAGAGGGAGAGCGGGTCGAAGCGACCACCGACCTGAACACGCGGAAGCGACCCGGAACGGAGTCGTCCGTCGTCGCCACGGTGAACCCCGGCGAGGTCGGCGAAATCGTCAACGGGCCGACCGCCGAAGACGGCTACACGTGGTGGGGCATCCACTGGCTCAACCGCGACGTGTGGGGTTGGTCGGTCGAACGGTACCTGACCTCCGCCGGCGGCGGGGGCGCCGGAACCGACATCGTCTGGCCGATGGACGGCATCATCTCGTCGGACTACGGCCAGCGCTCCAGCGGGTTCCACGGCGGCGTGGACATCGACAACAACAACACCGGCGTCGGAACGCCCGTCTACGCCGCCCGCGCCGGAACCGCGTACACCGCCTACGACTCCGGCGGCTACGGCAACTACGTCTACATCGTCCACGAGAACGGCTACGAGACGGAGTACGGACACCTCAACAGCTTCGCGGTCTCGGACGGCCAGCAGGTCAGCCGAGGCGACCACATCGGCGGTATGGGCAACTCCGGCAACTCGACCGGACCGCACCTCCACTTCGGCATCGAGCAGAACAACAGTCCCAAGCCCATCCCGAGCGACAACTATCAGAACGTCAGCGCACTCGGTGCGATAAACAAAGACTACAGCGGCCTGTAAGTCGGCGGTCCCGACGGCGGCTTTTTTCGACGGAGACGAGTGTCAGGACAGTCGCGCCGCGATGTCGGCCTCGGTGATGATGCCGACGGTGTTGCCCCGCTCGGTCACGATGACCGCCTTGTTGTGGCCGAGGTCGGTGCTGAGTTCGTCCAGCGTGGCGTTCCGGGACTTGGTGGGGAAGCTCTCGCCCATGAACTCCGAGACGGGTTGGTCGCGGGCGTCTTCGCCGACGCTCATCAGGTCCTCGAAGCTGATGGAGCCGACCGGCACGCCGTCCTTGATGACGGGCAACTGCGAGAAGCCGGCGTCCTGCATCTTCGTGACCGCTTGGCTGACCGAGTCGTCGGGACCCACGCTGACAACGTCCTCGTGCATCAGGTCGCCCGCACGGACGATGTCGCCCTCCGACTCGTCCAGCGCGTCCACGATGTGCCGGAGCGTCGAGAGCCGCGGGTCCACGTCGCCGCCTTCGATGCGGGCGATAAGCGGCTGAGAGACGCCCGCGCGGTCGGCCAGTTCGCTCTGGGTCAGGCCGAGTTCGGTCCGGCGCTCCCGGATGTCTTGGGGCGTCGGTAGTTCCATGCCCTCGGATAACTAACGGTTATAAATAAAGGTTCGGTTCCGCGCGTCAGAACTGACGGTTCGACGACCACCGGCCCCGACGCGCCCGCCGTTCGGTCGTCCGAACTGCCGTCGGAAACCGGTTCGGGTCGGACCGGCCTACTCGTCGTCGCTGCCGAGTTCGATGTCCTCGTCCTCCTCGTACTCGATGGTCTCGACGACTTCGAGGGGAACGTCGCGGAGCGCGCCGCCGATTTCGCTCTTGGCGATGCGCTGGGCGTGTTCCTCGCTGTCGGCGTTGAAGACCTTCATCTCCAGCACCAGACCCACGAGCGAGGTTCCGGCCGCGATGAACGCCGAGTCGAAGGGTTCGCCGCACGCCGGACACCCGGTCGCGCCGACGTCTACCTCCACGTAGTCCATGTCCTTCTCGTTCAGACGCCTCCCGGCCTCGCTGACCGCGACGCCGATGGCGTCGTCGATGTCCTCTACGTCGCGTACCAACCATGCCGCCTCCATCGCAACGAGATAGTTGCTCATATCGGGGGGTCGTTCCGCGGTGGTTCGTGTCTTTCGGTTTTGAAACGAGTTCGTGGGTGGCCGGTGGTCACACGTGACGCACGGACGCTCGCAGGCGGGCCGGAGCGCGCGCGAGGCGCGGACGTGAGCCGTATAATCCTCATAAGTTATACGTACGCCGAGCGTCGCCAAGTCGGTGCCTACGTCTGCGCGCGCCGAAACTCCTCTTTCGTTGAACCGAACGCAAACTAGGTTGAATCGCAAGACTGCGCCGCCCTCGAACTGCAATATAGTTCATTATGGATTTTATCTATCAGTAACGCTTTTATACTCCCTCGGCCGACCCTCGGTCGAGGTACGAACCCAGATGCCCACGCGGATTCACCGTGCAATCCTGTTCGCCCTGTACCAGACGAGCGTCGCGGCCAGCATCCTGCTGCTGCCGCTCGCAATCCTGACCAGACAGCTCGGCGTCACGCTCCCGGCGCACAAGATCGTACAGAAGTTGGAGTACGCCTACGACGCGACGGCCTGAGTCCGACCGTCGGCGAAGCGACGACGATTCTCTCGGCTCCCGACCTAGACAGCACCGACTCCGGCGAGCGCGGCCGCCACCGCAGTTTCGTGAAGAGTTGGTTTTATCAGTGCTGGCGGTCTAGGGACGGGTAATGCGTAGCCCAATGCACGGTTCCGAATTTTCCCAGAACGCTTCGCGCCTCGCAGCCGACGACACGAACCCGTACGAGCCGGAACTCGGCTCGCTCCCGAACCGCTCGGTCGACGCCGAGGACATTCAGGAGCTCAAGACCGGGACCACGACCATCGGTCTGACGACGAACGACGGCGTCGTGATGGTCACCGACCAGCGTGCGAGCCTCGGTAACATGGTCTCCTCGAAGACCGCCCAGAAGGTCGAGCAGGTCCACCCCTCCGCCGCGCTCACCATCTCCGGGTCGGTCTCGGCCGCCCAGTCGCTCATCCGCACGCTCAAGGTCGAGAGGAACCTCTACGACTCCCGACGCGGCGAGGAGATGAGCATGACGGCGCTCTCGACGCTGACCAGCAACCTCCTGCGCTCTGGCGGTTTCCTCATCACGGTGCCGGTCCTCGGCGGCGTCGACGAGGAGGGCGGACACATCTACTCCTACGACGCGCTCGGCGGCGTGACCGAGGAGACCTACAGCGTCTCCGGGTCCGGGTCGCAGTTCGCGCTCGGCGTCCTCGAACAGGACTACCACGAGGACCTGAGTCAGGACGAGGCCCGCGAAGTCGCCATCCGCGCGCTCAAGAGCGCGGTCGAACGCGACACCGCCTCCGGCAACGGCATGTGGCTCGCCGAAATCGACGCGGAAGGCGTCGAAATCTCGAACTACGAGGACTACGACGAGGCGCTGTAAGAGGCTCTTCTCCGGTTGCTCGGGCGCTCGCCGCCCGCTATTTTTCGCTCGATAGCGACGGCTCCCGGCGTCGGAGATACCGACCGGTAGGGGCCCGCGTGGACGAAACGAGAACCGCTCGCTTCTGGACTACTCGTCGCGCTCCAACTCCGTGTCGCCGCGTCCCACCCAGTCGGCGAACGTGCCGTCGATGAGAGTGTCGGCCTGTTTCTCGACGTACTGCTTCTGCATCCCGTACACCGCGTCCTCGAAGTCATCGCCGTCGTCGAGTCGTTCCCGGACGCGTTCGCGCTTCCAACTCGCCGGGGTGAGTCGGTGGCGGGCGCGCTGGCGGAGCGGATAGAGGTACTTCGCGGCGTCTTGGTCGCTCAGACCCCGCATCTGGAGTCCGTCCTTGGCGTGGGCGAAGATGTCCTCGTAGACCTGTTCGTGGTCCGTCGTCTCCTTGCCGTCGTTGGTTATCCAGTAGAGGTCGGCGTCGAGTCCGTCCTCCATCGCGTCGTAGAAGTTGTCCTTGGCGACCACCCAGTCGAGGTGCCGGACCGGGTGTTCGCGCCGGTAGGTCGATTCGAGCAGGCCGGCGAACGCGGCCTGAAACGCGATGGAGTCCCTGACGGTGGGTTGGGCTGCGATGGGCCGGAACTCGATGCGGGCGTTGGCGGCCGACCGGGTCGCCCCGCCGAACACCGGCCGGACCCACCGCCAGTAGGTGCCGTGCTTGAGTCGGAAGTGGGCGAACTCGTCGTCGAACCGGTCGCTGGTGCCGACCGGCATCGGTACGATGGTCCGGTCGCGAGCGATGCGCTCGACGGCTTGCTCGACGCTGTCGAAGTCCCGCGGGAACCGGACCTTGTCGGGGTCGTCGGCCGACCGGTTCAGCACGGACTCGAAGACGCCGATGCGATGCTCGTCGTAGCCGTCGGACAAAATCTCGTCGGGGTCGGCGTCGTCGTCGTAGAGGCCCGGCGGGAAGAACGGCGAGTTGACCCCGAGCGCCAGCAGCGGTCCGGCGATGCGAATCGCGTACTGGAAGTAGGTCGGCAGGTCGCGGGCGTGGGGCACCTGATAGTGAGGTTGGATGGAGGTGATGAGGCTCTCGGGCATCACCGTGTCGGCCGACAGCGAGACGTGCGGGGCGTCCAGACGCATGCCGGCCTGACCGTCGGAGTTGGCCATCGCGTGGTAGCGCACCGAGTCGCTCATGTTCGAGGCGATTCGGACCCCGCGGTCCGAGACGCTGTCGGTCAGATACTGTCGGGCGGTCTCGCCCTCGGGCGGGACGGTCCACATCGCGTCGCTGACCAGTCGCATCCCCTCCGCCCCGGTGCGGTCCTCGGCGGCCGAGAGTCGGGCCTTCACCTCGGCCTCTTGGGACGCCAGTCCGTGGGTGTTCAGCGGTTGGGGACTGGTGGACATCTCGGCGTTGTGGAGGCCCAGTTCCTTCTCGAAGCCGATGAGGTCGAGGAGTCGGCGCGGGACCCGCCGGAGCGCACCGGTCTCGGCGTCGACCGCGTAGAACTCGTACTCGAAGCCGATGATGGCCTGCGGGTTGTCGAACGTTCCCGCGTCTACCTCTTCGACGATGACCTCTGCGTCCGCTTCGACCCTCGCTTGGAACTCGTCGGGGTCGACCGAAAGCACGTCTTCGACCTGCGCCGCGAGGTCGGACTCGGGCATACCCGGTACGTCTCACGGAACCGCCTTGAATCCACGGGCCACGGGGTCGCTGCGCCGCGTCCCACGGGATTGCTCCGCATCCCCAAGGTCGCTACGCCGCCCCGTCCGACGGCGGGTCGCGCTCGCGAGACCCCGGCGCGAGGCCTCCCGCGACACGGAACGCCGCGAGGTCGAGCGCCGCGAACAGCAGGCCGACGACCGTCCCGACGACGAACGCCAGCAGCGACCCGACGCCGACGACGGCGATGAACGAGAGGACCGCCTCGGGGCCTTCGACCGACCCGACCGGGAACACGACGACGGCGACCAGAATCCAGAGGAACAGGACGCCGTCGACCCCGGCCCACTTCCCGCCGGTACCGAGGACGACCGAGAGCGAGGCGTCGTCCCCGGCGGCCGCGATTGCGGCGAACGCCCGGCGGGTCGTCCACCACGTGCTCGCCCAGAGGCCGAGGTAGAGACCGAGGCCGACGACGGTGTCGAGACCCGCGAGCAGGTCGCCGAGCGCCCCCGAGAGGTAGAGCGCGGCGACGAGAACGGCGGTCAGCGCCGCGGTGTGGAACGACGCGAGCGTCCAGACGACCAGCGGGTCGTCGGCGACCCGGTGAAGCGCGAGCGACGGCGGCGACTCCTCAGCCATGTGCCAACACCTCCGCGAGCACGACGAGGACCGCGAGCGAGAGCGCGGTCGCGCCGTAGCCGAGTTCGAGACTCCGCGTATCGAGATTTGACCCCGCGGCCGCCCCGCGCTCGGCCCGGCGAAACCGAGCGACGGCGAGCGTCCGGACCAGCGAGAGCGCCAGCACCGCGAGGACGAGCGCGAGTTTCGCCGCGAAGACGGTGCCCCACTCGGTCCCGGCCGCGGGGACGAAGGGCGCGAGACTCCCGAGGTTGCCGACGCCGGTCATCACGAGGACGCCCATCGCGGCCCAGAACCCCCGCTCGTAGGCGGCCGCGACCGGGAGCGCGTCCGCCGTCCCGCCCGCAGTCGCAGTTCCGCCCGCACTCTCGCTCGCGGCTACGTCGCCGACCTGCCGGAACAGCCACCACGTCAGGGTCGCCCCGCCGAGGACGAACGCCATGCCGAGGACGTGGAGCGCGCGAACCGCGAGCATCTACCGCTCACCGCCGTCCTTTCGGCGGTCCCAGTAGTCGTCCCGCGGTTCGTCGGCGGTCTCGCCGACGTCGTCCGCGGTCGTCGGTCCCTCGCGGTCGTCGCGGTCAGCGCCGAACTCTCCGCCCGGACCGGCGGTGTCGCCGTCGAATCCTTCACTGCCAGCGCCGAACCCCTCGGCGCCGCCGAATCCCCCGCCGCGACCATCGACTTCGCCGTCGCCGCGCTCGTTCGCGTCCAAGTCCGCGACGAACTCGGTCGTGGCGAACGTCAGCGCGAGCGCGACCGGTGCGGTCGCCACCGCGCCGACCGCGACGCCGAGGAGGCCGAGATTGACGACGAAGGCCGACGTCACCAGCGAGACCGCGGCGGCGAACAGCAGGTAGCCCGCGCCGTAGGAGAGGTACGGGCCGCCCGCGGTCGCAAGCCGATAGCTCCGGGTCAGCGCGTCCGCCAGCGAGTCGTCGTTGACCGCGACGAGGTACGTCGTCGCGTAGAAGAGGTACTTCAGCACGAGGAACGCCGGAATCAGAAAGACGATCAACAGCGGAGCGGCCACGACCGGGCCAGCGAGCGCGAGCGTGACGGCCCTGACGAGCGCGACGAAACCGAGCATCGGCGCGAAGTACCTGCGGGCGTTCGCCGCGAAGTCGTAGCGCCCGGTCCGGAGGACCTCGGCGACGCTCCCGACCAGACCGGCCACGAGCGCGGCCTGCAGGAGAATCTGGACCGGGAGCAGCGCGATGGTTGGCGAGAAGTGGACGCCGGGGCCGGGACTCGGCACGTTCACGAAGGTCCAGAGGTCGGGGAGCGCGGCGGGGAACGGCAGACTCACGCCGATGTTGACTCCCTCGGCCGAGCGGACGCGCCGGACGTTGTCCACCGCGAGCAGACTCGACAGGAGCGGGACGGCCGCGAGCGGGAGGTGGTCCGTCGCTCGCTCCCAGCCGATTTCGAGTCGAGTGCCGAACGATTTCCCGTCTGGCGGCGTCCGGGACGCGTCTGTGGAGGGCATCGCCAGTGACTGGCTCACCCCGAGGCGAAAAAGGTTGTCTTCCTTGCAGGTCGGCGCGCGTCGAACGTCGGCGTCCGACGCTTCGACGCGACCGTTCCTCGTCGCTGTGACACCCGACGCTATCGTTTCAGACACTTCGGAACCGGACACGCCCGAACACGTGCGGCGAGCGCGGAGAACGCGCTCTTTTTCACCACCGAAACCGAAGCCTCGCGCAAATGGGTAAAATCAGTATCGGGCTTCGCGGCTGGCGGTTCGACGAGGACGCGGTGTTCACCGAGGACGGCGAGTTCCGGCCGATGGACGACATTCCGGCCGACCAGCGCAAGCGACTCGTCCGACTGCAGGCGCTGGTCGCCTCGCCGTGCGACGGTTGCTGGCTGATTCACGGCGACGAGGACATCCACAAGTGCAACGAGTCGGAGGTCGTCTACGGCGAACCGCTCGGCGAAGTCGTCCTCTGTGCCGACCACGAACCCGACTTCCTCTACTGGTTCGGCGAGGCGGGCGGGAGCCAGTACAAGGGCCAACAGGAGCTACAGGACGAGTTCCACGAGTGGTTCGCGGACGGCGGGCGCGCGCCGGAGGGGTACGGCGGGGTCGAACACGTCGAGACCGACCCCGACGACATCCCCGAACCGCCCGAACCCGACATGGAGGACCTGAACGTCGATATACCGGAGGAAGAGCGCGAGCGCATCGACCTCAGGAACATGGAGGTCGAGAGCGGAGACGGCGGCCAATCGGCCGACGAAGACGACGAATCGCTCGACGACGACCTCGACCTCGGTCGCGACTACCCGTCATGACTCCGCCCGCCGTCGCCATCGTGGAACCCAAGACCCCGGGCAACATCGGAACCATCGCGCGAGCGATGAAGAACTTCGGCATGCACGACCTCAAACTGGTCGACCCGCCGGAGTTCGGCCGGGACAGCGAGGCCTACGGCTTCGCCGGACAGGCCCGCGAGGACGTGTTACCGAACGCCGACGAGGTGACGTTCGACCACCTCGTAGAGAACTACCACACCGTCGGGCTGACCGCGACGACAAACGAGGACGCCCGGAAACACCGCCGGTTCCCCTTCAAGACGCCCGACCAACTGGCCGACAGTTTGGGCGACGTGGCGGCCGACACCTGCCTGATTTTCGGCCGGGAAGACAACGGCCTGACCAACGACGAGATGGCCCGCGTGGACGAGGTGTGCTCGATTCCCGCCAGCGCCGACTACTCGTCGCTGAATCTGGGGCAGGCCGCGACCGTCACGCTCTACGAACTCCGGGACCTCACCGTCGAGGAGACCCAACTTCCGGACGTGGAGCGCGAACGGGCCGACGAATCCGAGATAGAGGGCTTCTACGACCACTTCGCCGAGTTCCTCGACGCCATCGACCACCCCGCGGAGAAGCGGGCCAAGACGGTGCGACTCGCCCGGCGACTCCTCGGGCGCGCGCACCCGACCGGCCGCGAGGTCCGGACGCTCCGGGGCCTCCTCCGGCGCGCGATGTACCACGCCGAGGACGGCGGGGACCGCCCCGAGGCCGATTCCGCCGAGACGGCCGCGACCCCGGACGACGGGTAACGCCGTCGGTTCCGCCCGAACGGTTTTCACTCTCGGCGGGATACGTTCGGGCAGAGACGTTGTGGGGGTTCCATTCGTGCTAAAACGTCGCATATCACGGTCTCGGCGGCGCTCGCATAGGGAAAGTCAAATCTTTTATCGGACCGGGAGATAGCTACGTACGAGTATGTTTGCCTCCCTCCCGCTCGGTACGCAGTTCACCCTCCTCGTCGCGGTCCCGAGCATCGCGGCCATGCTCGTGGGCAAGCGACTCTTCCTCCCCGACCAGCGGTTCCGGACCCTGCTGGCCGACTTCCTCCGGACCGACTGGAAGTACCTCGGGGTCGCGTGGGTCGTCACCGAAATCGTGAACAAACTCGCGCTCAACTTCCACGTCGCCAGAACGTTCACCGGCGCGATTTACGCCATCGAGGGCGCGACCGTCGCGGCGTTTCAGGCGTTCGCGGCCACGCCGCTGACGGTGCTAGCGACCGGGGTATACCTCGTCGGGTTCCCCTTCATCGTCCTCTTCACGTACTTCAAGGTCAAGGCCCACGACGAGGAGGAGGCCCACCGCTACGCGCTCGCCTACGTCATCGTAGTCGTGTGTGCGGTGCCGTTCTTCATCCTGTTCCCGGTGAAGGTGTCGTCGCTGTACCTCTCGACGGTCGAACCGCTGATGTACGAACTCACGCCCGCCATCCAGCACGGCATCTACAGCACCGACACGCTGGTCAAGGCGTTCCCGAGTCTCCACACCGGTCTGTCGGTCCTCGCGGCGCTCTACGCCCGGAAGGCCGACGCACGGTACGCCTACACCGCCGCTATCCTCGCCGGGGCCATCGTCTTCTCGACGCTCTACCTCGGCGTCCACTGGGTGACCGACGCCGCGTTCGCCATCCTGCTGGTCTGGGTCGCCTACCGACTCTCCCAGCGGGTCAGCGAGCCCCACTGGTCGGTCGTCTCCCGGGAGTTCATTTCGGGCGTCCGGCGGCGGACGCCGCTGTAGCGGATTCGGGCTCCTCGGGTCAGTCGGCCTTCGCGTCCGACAGCACCGAGGGGAGCCAGTCGTAGTCCGGAGTCACTCGCCCGTCCAGCACGGCGTTCAGCACGATTCCGAGCAGCACCACCAGCGCGGCGACGTAGAGCCACGCGAGCAGCAACAGCACCCCGCCGACGATTCCGTACAACCGAACGCTCTCCGAGAGTCCGGCGTACCACCGGAACACCCCGCTCGAAACCGTCCACGAGGCGGCCGCGAACACGGTCCCCGGGAGCGCCTCGCGCGGACTCGTCTCCGACGGGAAGACGTAGTACAGCGGGAAGAACACGACCGAGAGCCCGCCGAACAGCAGCAGCGGCCCCAGAACGGTCCACGCGGTTGACGTGAAGACTATCGACCGGGCGACTCCCAACGCGACGAGCAGGACCAGCGCCAGCGTCACGACGCCGAACCCGAGTCCGACCGTCATCACCCGGTCGAACACCGACTTCTGCTTGCGCACGCTGTAGAGGTCGGCGAAGATGCGCCGCAGCGTCGCGAACATCCGGAGCGCCGACCACACCACGAGGACCGCGGCGATGACCGCCGCCCGGGTCCGACTCGCATCGTCCCTGATGGACTGCTCGAAGAACCGCGCCACGGAGTCGTCGGTGGCGAGTTCGACTGCGAGGACGAGCGACCCGATTCCGTCGAGCGCCGAGAAGCCGATGAACCCGAACAGCAACAGCGGAATCGCCGAGAGGAACATGTAGTAAGCCAGCCCCGCCGCCGTGACCGAGAGGTGTTCCTCGCGGGCGACCGCCAGAACTCCTTTCCCGATTTCCCCGTACTTCCCGACGCCTCGCATCGCGGGGAGTTCCACGCCGGCGCACAATAACTCGGCGGCCCGGCCGCCGCCACCGCCAACGGCGCTCCGGCCGGTGATGCGAGTCGGTGGTCGAGCGTCGACCGCTCCGTTCCGTCTTCGATTTCGGGCGCTCGGTAACGCAGACCACCGGGTTCCGCTCGGTGGCGAAGCAAACACTCCTGTATATGGCTGAAGAAAATCTGAAAAATTCTAACACCAATACGTAGGCGTCTAAAGGCCGCCTGTAGATTCCTTCAGGCCCGCTTCTGAATTTCCTCGCGCAGCAACTCGCTCACGGTGTCGCCGTCGGCCTTCCCGCCGAGCGCTCCCATCGCTTCGCCCATCAGCGCCGAGAACGCCTGCATGCCCTGCTCCTCGACCTGTCCCTCGTTTCGCTCGACCACTTCGACCACGGCCTCGCGGACCTCGTCCTCGCCTGCACTGCCGAGACCCTCCTGTTCGATGGCTTCGGCCGCGGTCAGGTCCGGACTCTCGGCGAGCGCCGTGAGGACTTCGCCGACGTTGCCCTTCGCCGTCTCGCCGTCGGCGACTGCTTCGAGCGTCCCGAGGAAGTGGTCCTCGGTCAGGTTCTCGACCGGCACGCCGTCGCGCCGGAGTTCGGTGACGGTGCTCTCGACGGTCTGGGCCGCGAGCGTCGGGTCCGCGCCCAGTCGCTCGACCGCGCGCTCGAACAGCGGCATGCGCTCGCCGTAGGCGACCTGCTCGGCGAGCGCCGCGCCGAGGTCGTACTCCGACTGGTAGCGCTCGACCTTCTCGGTCAGTAGTTCGGGCGTCTCGACCTCGCTCGGGTCGGGTTCGACCGGCGGCACGTCGGTCTCGGGGTACATGCGGGCCGCGCCGGGGAGCGGTCGGAGGTAGCGCGTCGTGCCGTCCTCGTTCGCGCCCCGGGTCTCCTCGGGCACGCCCTCCAAGGCCGTCTCGGCGCGCTCGGCGGCGGCCTCGACGGCGAGGTCCGCGGTTTCGGGGTCGGCCGCGACGATGGCCACCGCGTCGTCGTCGCCCGCGCCCACGGCCTCTCGGAGCGCGGCTACTTCGTCTCCGGTGACGCCGTATGCCGGGAGTTCGTCGGTGTGGAAGATGCCGCCCGCGCCGTGGCGCTTGGCGTGGTCGGACAGTTCCGTCCCGAGGCGGCGGTCCGGTTGAATCTCCGCGCCGACCAGTCCGTCGAAGCCGTAGAGCGGGACCGCCGTGACC
Source organism: Halorussus limi (assembly GCF_023238205.1). Classification (NCBI taxonomy): domain Archaea; kingdom Methanobacteriati; phylum Methanobacteriota; class Halobacteria; order Halobacteriales; family Haladaptataceae; genus Halorussus; species Halorussus limi. The sequence continues at coordinate 3,213,592 of NZ_CP096659.1, read as the reverse complement.
TTCCCGCCGGATTCGAGCGCCGAACCGATGACCCCCGACTCGGTGTCGGCGAAGGTGTCGGTCACGTCCACCACGTCGCCGACCGAGGCGTCGCGCTCGCGGAGTTCGTCACGGAGTTCGAGCAGGCGTACCTGCCGGTGGACCTCGTTCTCGACCAGGTCGTCGATGTCCTCGAGGCTCTGGACGCCCTTGACCTCGACGCGCGCGCCCTCCTCGATGGAGATGTTCACGTCTTGGCGGATGGTGCCGAGGCCGCGCTTGACCTTGCCGGTCGAGCGCAGGAGCATCCCGATGGTCTCCGCGGCCTCGCGGGCCTGCTCGGGCGACCGGATGTCGGGCTTGGTACCGATTTCGACCAGCGGGATGCCGAGTCGGTCGAGCGAGTAACGCACGCCGTCGTCGGTCTCCTCGACGCGCTGGGCCGACTCCTCTTCGAGCATCAGGTCCTCGATACCGACCGCCCCGTCGCTGGTCGAAATCTCGCCGTCGGAGGCCATCAGCGTCGAGCGCTGGAAGCCGGAGGTGTTCGACCCGTCCACGACGATTTTCCGCATGACGTGGGCCTGGTCCACCACGTCCATGTCGAGCAGTTGCGCGATTTCGAGGACGACCGCTTGGGCCTCGTCGTCGAGTCGGTGGGGCGGTTCGTCGTCCTCCTCGACCAGACAGGTCGTGTCGTACGCCAGATACTCGAACTCGCGCTCGACGCGACTCTCTTCGAGCGCCGCTTGGTCGAGTTCGCCCAGTTCGCTCTTGGTCGGGTGGAGGAAGCGCGTGAACCGCCGGTCGGACTCCTCGGGTTCTCGGAGTTCGGTCGGACAGTTGCAGAACAGCTTCGTCTCGGTGTCGAGTTGCTGGTGAATCTCCAGCCCCGCGACGAGGCCGAGGTCCTCGTAGTCGTGTTCGGTCATTACTCGCCACTCGGACCGCGAAGGGTAAAAAACCGTTCAGTCTCGACGCGAGGAGTCGAGGTCCGACTCCCGGTCGGCCTCGCCGCGACGCGCCGCCAGACTCGCCTGTAACTTCTCGCCGACCGTCTCGCGCAACTCCCTCGCCGTCTCGGCGTCCACGTCCACCGCGGCGGCCACGCCGCCCGCGGAACTCGCGGTGTCGACGACCACGCTCGCCAACCGCCGCCGGCGCTGGAAGACGGTCGCGCTCTGAATCACGGTCTGGACCCGGTAGTACGGCACCACCTTGGTCGTCCGCGTCCAGAACCCGTTGCGGGTGAGAACGTGGTCCTCGCCCACCGCGTAGCCCCGGTTGCGCCACTTGAGGTGGGCCGCGACCGGAACGACGAGCAGGAACGCGAGCGGGACCACGGCGAGCGGAAACGGAATCGGCGCCGGCGGGCCGACGACCGCCTGCAACGCGAACAGCACCGCCGCGAGGCCCGCGAGGACGAGCGCGTACCTGACCGCGTACCGAGTCCGGGCGCGCTCGGGCGGCCGCGAGAACGCCGGCACCTCGAAGTCCTCGACCTCTCGGGCGAGGCGAAGCACCCGCTCGCGAGTCGCCAGCGGGACCGCGGCCTCCGACCCGCCGGAGGGCGCCTGTCCCGGCCCGTAGCCCGCGGTCTCGACCGCGAGCGTGGCGTAGCCGAACCGCCGCATCAGGACGTTGGCGTCGAGCGTGAGCGCCTGCACCTTCCCGAGCGGAATCGACCCGTCGTAGCGCTGGAGCAGGCCGCGCTCGTACCGGAGTTCGTCGCCGAGGCGGGTCAACCGGAAGTCGTAGTAGCGGGCGAACGTCATTCCGGCGCTCAGCACCCAGAGCGCGACCACGAGAAGCGCGACCAGCAGCATCCCGCCGAGGAACGCCAGTTCCGCGACCCCCGGCACGAACGGGAGCGCGGCCGGACCGAACGCCAACAGCGAGAGGTACCGGAAGTCGAACGAGAGGGCGCTCAGGAGCAGCAGTTCGCCGGACTGAAGCTCGAAGAGGACGGTCCCGCGTTCCTCGGGGTCGGCCCGCTCGTCGGGTTCGGTCCCGCTTTCGGCGTCCTCCGCACCGCGTTTCAGGCGCTGAATCTCGCGCTGGACGCGCTTGGCCTCGTCGTAGCCGACGTACCGGAGGCTGGCCTCGGTCGCGCCGCCGCCCGCCGTCTCGATGTCTAGAACTGCGACGCCGAGCGCGCGCTGAATCACGTTGCGCGAGATGTCGACGTTCTGGATGCGCCCGAGCGGAATCTCGCGGTTGCGCCGGGAGACGACCCCCGAGGCGATTTCGAGGCCGTCGCCGGTGAGTCGGTACTCGAACCGCCGGTAGTAGGCGACCTGCCACGCCGCCGCGCCGACGACGCCGACTGCCGCCAGCGTGACCAGCGCCGGACCCGCCATCGGGACCGGGAGCGCCTCGGCGTCACCGAGCGACCGGCCGACGAAGAACAGCATCAGGCCCGCGCTCAGTCCTCGCGAGGCCGCCCGGTAGGGAATCGACAGCGGATGGAGTTTCATACCGCGTCGGTCTCGCGCTCGCTCTCGATGGCGAGGCGACGGAGCTGTTCCTGCAGGTCGTCGGCCCGCTCGGGCGTCAGGCCGGGAATCGACACGTCGGCCCCGCGAGAGCCCGCGGTGTAGACCACGACGCTCGCCAGTCCGAGCGCGCGCTCGACCGGTCCGCGCTGGGTGTCGACGTGCTGGACGCGGACGAACGGGACGACGGTGTTGACCCGGGTCAGCACGCCGCGTTCGAGGTAGAGGTCGTCGTCGCGCACCTCGAATCGCCAGGTCCGATAGCGCAACACGGCGAACACGAGACCGAGCGCCAGCGCCCCGAGCGCGACGGCCAGCCCCACGGTGACGCCGGGACCGAGGGTGAACCTGCTGACCACGGCCGCGAGGACGCCGACGATGACTGCGGTCACGACCGCGCCGACGCCCCACGCGAGGCGGACGCGCGGATTCAGGACTTCCATGCGGGTTCCATCTACCTCGCGGCCGATAAGTCCCCCCGTCTTCGCTCGCGCGAAAACGCCTGCTCCGGCGTCCGGGGTCGGGCGTGGCCTCTCAGTCTGAGGTCACGCGAGGCCTCCGTGTTCCGAGGCCGTACAGCGAAAGTCGGACCGAGTGCGGGCGAACCCGGACGCCCGTGCTGGTTCGGCAAGGCTTTTCAATCGGCTGGCAATATCTCCCAAGGATTACCGCCTCCGATGAGTACCGACGAAGCCATCGACGCCGAGTACGTCGAGAAACACCGCCGAGAGGTAGAGCATCCGCTGGTTCAGTTGTTCCTGCGCTACGGGGAGGGGAGTCGGCGCTGGTTCGCGGTCGGCATCCTGTCGAGCATCGGCGCGCGCTTCCTCTCGCTGGTCCCGCCGGTCGTCCTCGGGGTCGCCATCGACGCCATCTTCCGGGACAATCAGGCGTTCGCGCTGCCCGGCGTCCCGGCGGCGTGGCTCCCCGACGGGACCGAAGACCAGTTCTGGTTCGCCATCGTCCTGATGGGCGTGGCGATGGTCGGGCAGGCCGTCCTCAACTTCGTGCGCCAGACCTCGCTCAACCTCTTCTCCCACCGGGTGAAACACGAGGTCCGGACCGCGACCTATCAGGAGATGCAGCGACTCGACATGGACTTCTTCGACGAGATGCAGACCGGCGAACTCATCTCCATCCTCTCAAACGACACGAACCGACTGGAGCAGTTCCTCGACTCGATGATGGGCGAGGCCATCCAGTTGGGCGTCCTGATGCTCGGGACCGCGGTCGTCCTGCTCTGGATAAACTCCCAACTCGCGGCGATTACCCTCGTCGTCATCCCGCTCTCGATACTGTTCACTTACTGGTACACCAGACTCGCCGAGGAGCGGTACGCCGACGTGCGGTCGTCCATCGGCGACCTCAACAGCAGGTTGGAGAACAACCTCAACGGGATTCAGGTCATCAAGGCGAGCAACACTGAGGAGTACGAGGACGACCGGGTCGAGGACCACTCCTACAAGTACTTCCGCCTCGACTGGCTCGCGCTCCGACTCAGCTTCGTCTATCGGCCGGGTCTGCAGGCGCTCACCTCGCTGGCCTTTATCGCCACGTTCGTCGTCGGCGGCATCTGGATTCTGGAGGGACCGCCGGGCCCGCTCTCGGGCGACCTCTCGGTCGGCCAGTTGGTCACGTTCCTCCTGCTGACCCAGCGCATGGTCAACCCGCTCGCTCAGATGGGAACCATCGTGGAGCGCTACGAGGACGCCAAGGCCTCGACCAAGCGCATCCTCGGCCTGATGAGCCTCCCCGCCAGCGTCGAGGACGCGCCCGACGCGACCGACCTCGAAAACGTGCGCGGCCGAGTCCGGTTCCGGGACGTGTCGTTCGCCTACGAGGACGAGACGGTCCTCGAAGGCGTGAATTTCGAGGTCGAACCGGGCGAGACCGTCGGCGTCGTGGGGCCGACCGGGGCGGGCAAGACGACCATCGTCAAACTCCTGTTGCGCCTCTACGACGTGAACGAGGGAGTCGTCGAAATCGACGGCCGCGACGTTCGCGACGTGACGCTGGCCGGTCTCCGCGGGTCGATGGGCTACGTCGGACAGGACAACTTCCTGTTCGACGGCACGGTCGCCGAGAACATCGAGTACGGCCACTTCGACGCTACCGACGAGGAGGTGGTCGAGGCGGCGAAGCGCGCCGAGGCCCACGAGTTCATCCAGAACCTGCCCGAGGACTACGACACCGACATCGGCGAGCGCGGCGTGAAACTCTCGGGCGGCCAGCGCCAGCGAGTCGCCATCGCTCGGACCATCCTCCGGCGGCCGGAGATTCTCGTCTTCGACGAGGCGACCTCCGCGGTGGACACCGAGACGGAGATGCTCATCCAGCAGTCGATAGACAAACTCGCGGCCGACCGAACCGCGTTCGTCATCGCCCACCGCCTCTCGACGGTCCGCGACGCCGACACCATCCTCGTGGTCGAGGACGGCCGCATCGTGGAGCGGGGCACCCACGAGGACCTGCTCGACGCGGACGGTCTCTACGCGAACCTCTGGCGGGTACAGGCGGGCGAAATCGAGCGGTTGCCCGACGAGTTCGTCGAGCGGGCCAGCGCGCGGGTCGCCCGCGAGGGCATCGGGAGCGGCGAGTCGCCGGAGTGACCGGGAGCGTCGAACTCCCGTCGGTCGAGTTGCATCGAGACCCCGCACCCCCGGAATTTATATCAAACGTCTGTTAACCGGAGGGCAATGGGAACCGAACCACGTTCCGGACCTGTCGAACAGACCGACCGGGTTCACGTCCGCACGCTCGGGGTGGTGGACACCCTGCGCTGGTCGTGGGAGGCGCTGACCGACCGCCTCGAACTCGTCGGCTTCGTCTTTCTCGTCGCCCTGATAACGGTCGTCGCCAACCTCGGTGTCTCGCCGGCGACGGCGGGCGAGACGCCCGAGTTCGCCAGTTGGGTCTGGCCGCTGTATCTCGTCTACTTCCTCGCCGTCACAGTCGTCTGGAGCGTCGCGTACACGAGCGCCGCGGACGCGGTGGCGAACCGAAAGCGGCCGCTACGCGACCACGTCGTCGCGGCCGCGAAGCGAGTCCCGGCGCTCGTTGCGGTGGCAATCCCGACGTGGATACTTTTCGTAGTGGGTCTCCTCCTGTTCGTCCTGCCCGGCATCTACGTCCTCCACCGACTCGTGCTGGCCTTCCCGGCCTGCGTCATCGACCGGAAGGGACCGCTGGCGAGTCTGAAGGCGGGCTGGCGCGCGGGCGGCGGAAACGTCCTCAAACTGGTGGGCGTCAGTCTCGTTTACTTCGCGCTCATCGGCGTCTCGAACTACGTAGCGGGTATCTTCGGACCGCTCACAGTCGTCGGCGGACTGATATCGGCGGGGCTGTCCGCGGTCCTCCTACCGCTTTTCGGTCTCGCGCTCGGCCACCTCTACCTCGAAAGCAGTCGAAACCAGTAGCCGTCGGCCGCGTCGCTTTTGTCCGTCGCTCCGCTTTGCTACGTCGAAGCCGTCCTGTCCGACCAGTCGCGCACGACTGTCGGACCGAGAGCCGACTCGTTGGACTGACCCGCAGGACCGTCCCGCGCGGCCGACCGGCCGCGAGTCACGCCGGCGCGACTTATTAGAAGGAAAGGTCTTTTAGTTTAGACGAGTCTAATCTTTGGTAACGATGGGCTCCCCCGACACGCTCACCTCGCGGGCGGCCCGCCCTGCTCGAAGCGCGGAGGTGGCGACTCGATGAACGGCTGGCTCGAAATCCTCGTCGTGGCGTTCACGGCCCAACTGGCGGTGCTGCCCGGCGAGAAGGTCCAGTTCATCATCGCGGGACTCTCGACGAGGTACAACCCGTGGGTCGTCGTGGCGGCCGCCGGGAGCGCGTTCGCCGGGTGGACCGCGCTCGAAATCTGGTTCGGGAGCGCGCTGAAGGGCGCGCTCCCGCAGGTCTACCTCGACGTGTTCACCGTGGGCCTCTTCCTCGTCTTCGCGGTCCTCCTCGTCGAGTCGGCCCCCGAGCGCGGCGAGACGCCGGCCGAGACCGACGGCGGAATGATGGGCACGGGCGACCTCGACGTGTCGCTGTTCGGCCGCGAGGTCCCCGACGCGCTCGGCGGGTTTCTCCCCATCTTCGTGATGCTGGCGGCCGGCGAGTTCGGCGACAAGACCCAACTGGTCACCATCGGGCTGGCGGTCCGGTACGGCGCGACCCCGGCCATCTGGGCGGGAGAGATGCTGGCCGTCATCCCGGTCAGCCTCGCCAACGCGTTCTTCTTCCACAAGTTCTCCCACAAGTTCGACGTGCGGAAGGCCCACTACGCCGGCGCGGTGCTGTTCCTGTTCTTCGGTCTCGACACTGCCCTCTCCGTCTTCACGGGGTTCTCGGTGTGGGAGACCGCGGTCGGCACGATAGCCGGCGTGATTACGGCCGCGTTGCCGCTCTGACGTTCAGGAGTCGAACGCGTCGGCGATTCGCTCGCGCACGTTCTCGGCGGTCCCGGCGTTCTCGTGGGTCTCGTCCAACTCGAAGGCGGCGAGCGCGTCGGTCACCGCGGTGGCCTCGGCGCGCGCGAGTTCCACCGTCTCGGTGTCGTCGGGGTCGTTGCCGCCGAAGATGGAGTCGTTGTCGAGCCATCCCTCGTCGTCCTCGGCGGCCATCTCGCCCTTCTCGACCCCGCGGTGTTCGTCGAAGTCGAACTCGGCCGCGAGGTGGTCCTGCACGTTCTGGAGCCGCATCCCCCGGTCGCCCGAGGCGGTCATCTCCTCGTCGGCGAGCGCGGCGATGACCACGCGGGCCTCGTTGCGCGTCATCTCGAATGTCGCTGCGTCGCGGTCTGACATAGAGTAGAGACACGGTGGCCTGCCTGAAACGACTGGTGGGCGTTCCGGCGGCGGGCCGAGCGTCGCGACGAACTCCGCTCGACGGTCGTACCGCAGTTCCGTCGCTCGGACTCGACCGTACGCAGGTCGTACGCGTCACTGCGAAACGTACTGTTATCGTACTTCGGGAGAAGCGTCGCGTCCGCACCTCCACGGCGGAGACGGGGGTGCCGTCTCGGTTCGAAACCGATACGCCCGACAGGCGTTCCGTTCACTGCTGCGGCCAGAGACACCGCATTCCGCAGTTCGTGGAAACGCCGAAGACGAAACCAAACATTTGATTCATCTCCTGACGGTTCGAAACCGACGGCTAGAAACGTAGTAATAATGGTATAAATTATTTACTTTCCGACTGTTAGGGAATTACGGTTACTCGCCGCTTCCGAGAATCCCCCGGTGGGTCATGGCCTCGGGGTCGATGACCTCCTCGGCCTCCTCCTCGCTGAGATAGCCCTTCTCGACGACGACTTCCTTGACCGTCTTGCCCTCCTTCAGGGCGGTCTTGGCGGCGTCGCTGGCCTTGTCGTAGCCGATGTGGGGGTTGAGCGCGGTGGCCAGCGCCATGCTCTGTTCGACCTGTCGCTCGCAGTGTTCCTCGTTGGCTTCCAGTTTCCGGACGAACTTCTCGCCGAACACCTCCGAAGCGTTGGCGAGCATCTCCGCGGACTGGAGGAAGTTGTGCGCGAGGACCGGCTTGTAGAGGTTGAGGTCTATCTGGCCCTCCGCGGCCCCGGCGCTCACGGCGGCGTCGTTGCCCACGACCTGCTTGTGGACCTGATTGACCGCCTCGGCGACGACGGGGTTGATTTTGCCGGGCATGATGGAGCTACCGGGCTGGTTCTCCGGTTGTTCTATCTCGCCGAGACCGTTCCGCGGCCCGGAGGCCAGCAGGCGGAGGTCGTTGGCTATCTTGTTGAGCGACCCCGCGATGGTGCGGAGCGCGCCGTGGGCCTCCGACATCGCGTCGTGGGCGGCCTGCGCCTCGAAGTGGTTGTCGGCCTCGCGGAACTCGACGCCGGTCTCCTCGGAGATGTACTCGGCGGCCTTCTCCGGGAAGTCGGGGTGGGTGTTGAGACCGGTACCGACCGCGGTCCCGCCGAGCGCCAACTCCGAGAGGTGGTCGCGCACGTAGTCGACCCGGGAGAGGCCCTTCTCGACCTGCGTGCGGTAGCCGCCGAACTCCTGACCGAGGCGGACCGGCGTGGCGTCCTGCAGGTGAGTGCGACCGGTCTTGACCACGTCGTCGAACTCCTCCTCCTTGTCTTCGAGGGCCTCGCGGAGCGAATCGAGCGCGGGCAGGAGGTCCTTCTCGACGGCTTCGAGCGACGCGACGTGCATCGCGGTCGGAATCACGTCGTTCGACGACTGGCCGAAGTTGACGTGGTCGTTGGGATGAATCTCGCGGGACCCGACTTCGCCGCCGTAGATTTCGGTCGCGCGGTTGGCGATGACCTCGTTGGCGTTCATGTTCGTGGAGGTCCCCGACCCGGTCTGGAACACGTCCACCGGGAACTGGTCGTCGTGGCGGCCCTCGATGACCTCGTCGGCGGCCTCGACGATGGCGTCGGCCTTGTCCTCGGGAATCAGTTCGAGGTCCCGATTGGCCCGCGCGGCGGCCTTCTTCACGACGCCGAGCGCACGGACGAAGCGCCGCCCGAAGGTGATGCCCGAGACGGGGAAGTTCTGTAGCGCGCGCTGGGTCTGTGCGCCCCAGTAGGCGTCTGCCGGGACCTGCATCTCTCCGAGACTGTCCTCCTCTATCCGGTAGTCCTCGTCGTCGCTCATACGTGTCGGCGTTCGCGGTGCCGGGCGTAAAACCCACCGAAACGGAGTCCCTGTCCGGGGTCGGTCGGGACTCGCGCACGGCGGACGACGGACGTACTGCCCGCTCTGGTACTTCGCGCGCTTCTAGTCGCTCGGTTTACGCGACTCACTGACACAATTTCATGTGCAACTATAATGTTGCTTATCTTTGATAACTGTTAAGTTGGTCGTTGAAGTTAGACTTCGTAGGCTCCACTTGTATGACAGGTAGCGAGGACAGTCACGAGGCTTCGAGACGGACGTATTTGAAAACCGTAACCGCGGGCACCATCGGACTAACCGGTCTCGCCGGTTGTACCGGCGGCGGTGGGAGCGAAGCGACGACGACTACTACCGACGCCACCACAGAGACGACGGAGTCGATGGACGGCGGGGACACCACAACCGAAGGGGAGTCCTCGACCGACTACAAACCGCTGGAGGTTCAGCACTGGTGGACCGGCGGTGACGGCAACAAGGCAGTGACCGCGCTCTTCGAGGGCTTCAAGCAGAAGTACCCCGACATCAAACTGAAGGAGAACCCGGTTCCGGGCGGCGGCGGGACGAACCTCCACACGGTCATCAAGAAGCGCGTGCTGAACAACAACCCGCCGAGTTCGTGGCAGGCGTGGCCGGGTAAGAACCTCCAACCGTTCGTGGAGGCGGGGAAACTGAAGGACATCGGCGACTCGGTCTGGTCGAAGAACGGGATGAAGGACGCCTACCTGAAAGGGCCGAAGGACGCCGCGAAACCCGGCGGGAAGTTCGTCACGGTCCCCATCAACATCCACCGACTCAACAACCTCTTCTACAACAAGAAGGTCGTCGAGAAGGCGGGCGTCGACCCCGCGTCCATCTCGAAGCCCAGTGACCTCGTTGCCGCGATGAAGAAGGTCGAGAACAACACCGACGCGGTCGGCATGGCGCACTCGACCAAGCACCCGTGGCCGACGCTCGACCTGTGGGAGGCCGTGCTCCTCGGGGAGTACGGGCGCAATACCTACCAGGCAGTCGCCGAAGGCAAGATTGCCGAGAACCAGCAGGCCGTCAAGGGTGCCCTCCAGACAGTCAAAGACTACAAGCAGTACTTCAACGAGGACAACGGTTCGGTCAGTTGGACCGAGGCGAACACGAAGGTCATCAACGGCGAGGCGGCGTTCTACCAGCAGGGCGACTGGGCCGCGGGCATGTACCGCGGGCAGGACGGCTTCGAGTTCGGCACCCACTGGGACCAGGTCTCGTTCCCCGGGTCGAAGGGCGTCTACGCGTTCAACATGGACTCGTTCCCCTTCCCGAAGAACAACCCTTCGCCGAAGGCCACCGAGAAGTTCCTGCAGTACTGCGGTTCCGTGGACGCCCAAGAGCGGTTCAACCCGAAGAAGGGGTCGATTCCGCCCCGGACCGACGTTCCCAAGGACGAGTTCGGTCCGTTCCTCCAGCGCCAGATGGACGACTTCAAGAACTCGAAGGCGCAGGTCCCGTCTATCACGCACGGACTCGCGGTCGCACCCGAACCGCTGACGGGGATGAAGGACGCGACGGCGACCTTCACCTCGGACTGGAACGTCGACAAGACGTTCCAGCAGATGAAACAGGCGTTCAACTGAGGACGCCTCTTGTCTTCCGTGGGCGAGAGCGCGCCTCGACGGAGACGAGTCTTCTTTCGTGACGTGCGTCGCGAGACCGGCCGGAAACCCCCGGAGAAGCGGTCGGTGAGTCACACGTTCGGGATAGGAACAGCAGTTGACGGGAGCCGACCTCGGAATCGAGCGAGCGCAGAATCGCGACTGGCCGTGTCCCTGAGTGTCGAGCGTGCTTCACTTTCACGAACTCGCCACCTCGTATTTTGGACGCGACAGTGTCGGAGCGAACGCGAGATACTGTAATTGAACTTATAGAACGACGGGAAGAGACAGCGAAACGAAACGACCGAGCCGGTAACTGTTAGCCGACGAACGGCAAATTTTTCCGATAGCTTCGTTCGTAAATCCACTCCGGGATTTTCGATAACACTCGTAAAATCGGGTTTACACCCGGTCTACTCACCGAGCGTGTTATCGTCTCACAATTTACTCGGTCCTGCATTAATTTCAACAACGTTTAAGTGGCTGGTGGCAGATTACATCTGTTAGGCTTACAGTATGACAGATGCCAACGAAGGTTCCGACGTTTCTCGGCGCGATTACATCAAAGCGGCCGGTGCGGGTACTATCGGCGTAACCGGACTGGCCGGTTGCATGGGTGGCGGTGGCGAGGGCGACTCTACGACGACCACCGACTCCGGTTCGGAGACGACCACGGGGTCGTCCGACGGCGGCGACACTACCACCGAGGAGCAGTCCTCGAACTACAAGCCGCTGGAGGTCCAGCACTGGTGGACCGGCGGTGACGGTGCCGCGGCGGTCAAGGCGCTGTTCGAGGGCTTCAAGGAGAAGCACCCCGACATCAAGGTCAACCAGAACCCCGTCCCCGGCGGTGCGGGCCAGAACCTCAAGACGGTCATCAAGAAGCGCGTGCTGAACAACAACCCGCCGAGTTCGTGGCAGGCGTGGCCGGGCGCGCACCTCCAGCCGTTCGTGGAAGCGGACAAACTGAAGGACATCGGCGACTCGGTCTGGTCGACCAACAACATGAAGAGCGCGTACAAGCAGGGGCCGAAGGACGTCGCCAAGCCCGGCGGGAAGTTCGTCACGGTCCCCATCAACATCCACCGACTCAACAACCTCTTCTACAACAAGAAGGTCGTCGAGAAGGCGGGCGTCGACCCCGCGTCCATCTCGAAGCCCAGTGACCTCGTTGCCGCGATGAAGAAGGTCGAGAACAACACCGACGCGGTCGGCATGGCCCACCAGACCAAGTCCGCGTGGTCCACCTCCCAGCTCTGGGCGCAGGTCCTCCTCGGCGAGTACGGTAAGGAGACCTACGTGGCGTTCACCGAGGGGAAGGTCGAGGAGAACAAGAAGGCCATCAAGGACTCGCTCCAGATAGTCAAAGACTACAAGCAGTACTTCAACGACGACGCCGGGTCCATCTCGTGGACCGAGGCGAACAAGAAGGTCATCAACGGCGAGGCCGCCTTCTTCCATCAGGGCGACTGGGCCGCGGGCATGTACCGCTCGCAGGACGGGTTCAAGTTCGACTCCGAGTGGGGTCAGGTTCCGTTCCCCGGCACCGAGGGCATCTACGCGCTCAACATGGACTCGTTCCCCTTCCCGAAGAACAACCCTTCGCCGAAGGCCACCGAGAAGTTCCTGCAGTACTGTGGCTCGGTCGATGCCCAGGAGCGGTTCAACCCGAAGAAGGGGTCGATTCCGCCCCGGACCGACGTTCCCAAGGACAAGTTCGGTCCGTTCCTCAGCCGCCAGATGGACGACTTCAAGAACTCGAAGGCGCAGGTCAAGTCCATCCAACACGGACTCGCCATCCCGCCGGAGGCCAAGAGCAACTTCGGCGACGCGATGTCCACGTTCACGTCCGGCTGGAACGTCGACAAGACCTACAGCCAACTGACCAAGGCGTTCAACTGAAGACAGTTCCGACTGTTCCTTTTTCACATGCAACGACTCAGAGACGTACTCCGACGGATAACCCCCCGGAACGGCGACGAGACGGGGCCGGTTCGCACGGATGGCGGGGAGTCGGCCGACGGTTCGCGGGCCTCGCCGGACCTCCGCACCGACGGCGGGGCCACGGTCAGCGGCGAGTCCGCCGAAGCCACCGAGTCCGAGACGCGGAGCGGCGGGTCGTTCCTGTCGAGCGACTTCGTCCAGTCGATGCCGTTCTGGCTGCCGCCGTTCCTGCTGATGGGCTTTTTCGTGTACGGAGCCATCGGGTGGAACCTCGTCATCTCGCTGACCGACTTCGAGGGGCTGTTGCTGCCGGAGTACAAGATTTCCCAATTCGACCTCGAAATGTATCGCGAGGCGTTCTCGGACCCGTCGTTCTGGACCGCGGCCCAGAACACGCTGGTCCTGCTGGTGGCGTTCACGGGGGTCTGTCTCGTGGTCGGCCTCCTGCTCGCCATCCTCGTGGACCAGGAGATACGGTTCGAGAACACCTTCCGAATCATCTATCTGCTGCCGATGAGCCTGTCGTTCGTCGTGACCGCGAAGTTCTGGGCGTGGATGTACAACCCCCAGATAGGGATGATAAACGTCACGCTCCGCCAGTTGGGTCTGGACTTCCTGACGCTCCAGTGGATCTCGAACCCCGACACCAAACTGGCGGCGGTCATCTTCGCGCTCATCTGGCAGTTCTCGGGGTACGCGATGGTCGTGTACCTCGCGGGGCTTCGAGCGATTCCGACGTCTCACTACGAGGCCGCGAAGGTCGACGGCGCGAGCACCCTGAAGATGTACTGGCGGGTCATCCTGCCCCAACTTCGGGCCTCGACCATGAGCGCCGCGGTGGTGCTGATGGTGTTCGCGCTGAAGGCCTTCGACTTCCTCTACGTGATGTTCGGCAACAACCCCGGCCCGGCCGCGGACATCCTCGCGACGCTGATGTTCCGCGAGGCGTTCGGGTCGAACAACTGGGCGTACGGGTCGGCCATCGCCATCGTGCTGTTCGCCATGGCGCTGGCGGTGGTCGCACCGTACCTCTACAGCGAATACCGACGAGGTGAACTATGAGCAGTCCGCCAGCCAGTCCGAATCCGGAGGACCACACCAGACGCGAGCGAGTCGAACAGACGGTTCGAGACACCGACGGCCGGCGAGCCGCGCTCTACGCTGTACTCCTCGCGCTCGTCGCGTTCTACCTCGCGCCGCTGGAGGCGGGCCTGATGACCGCGTTCAAGACGACCGACGCGTTCAACAGGACGGTCCCGTTCCTGCCGCCGATCACCTTCGAGTCGGGACTCGTCGCCGTCGAGGGATTCACGGTCGAACCGTGGCGGGTCGCGTTCGACGCGATGTCGGGCGCGCTGATAAACAGCCTCCTGTTGGCGGTCCCGGCGACGGTCCTGTCGGCGACCCTCGGGTCCATCGCGGCCTACGGGCTGACGACCATCGACTGGAAGTACCAGACCACGCTGGTCGCGCTGTTCATCGCGGGCATCTTCATCCCGTATCAGGCAGTGCTGGTGCCCCTCTCGCGGCTCTACGCCATCGTCAACACGCAGGAACTGCTGTCGTTCCTGTGGGGCTTGCCGCTGATGCACGACCACTACGCGAGCATCATCAACCTCATCGTCACCCACACCGCGTACGGGATTCCCATCACGTTCCTGTTGTTCCGGGGCTACTACCAGTCGCTCTCCGATGAGATGATAGAGGCCGCGCGACTGGACGGCGCGAGCGTCTACAGCATCTACCGCAACATCATCCTGCCGCTGTCGAAGCCGATGTTCGCGGTGACGCTCATCTACCAGTTCACGCAGGTCTGGAACGACCTGCTGTTCGCGCTGGTCATCCTGCCGTCGGGCGGCGGTGCGGCCGCACCCGTGACCGTCGCGCTCAACAGTCTGACCGGCGGCATCGTGGAATCGTTCAACACCCAGATGGCGGGCGCGTTCGTCGCGGCCCTGCCCACGCTGCTGGTGTACGTCCTGTTCGGTGAACAGTTCGCGAAAGGAGTCGCAGGCGAAGCATGACAAAGACTTACACTACTCTACGACGGAGGACAGAACGATGGCCGAACTGACGTTAGACGGAGTCACGAAGTGGTTCGACGACGACGGGGACCGCATCGTGGCGGTCGACGACGCCAACGTCGAAATCGAGGACGGCGAGTTCCTCGTGCTGGTCGGGCCGTCCGGCTGTGGCAAGTCGACCACTCTGCGCATGATAGCGGGGCTCGAAACCGTCTCGCAGGGTGACATCCGACTCGGCAACCACGACATCACCGACGAACCGCCGACTGCGCGGGACATCGCGATGGTGTTCCAGTCCTACGCGCTCTACCCCCACATGACCGTGCGGGAGAACATGAGTTTCGGACTGGAGGAGTCGACCGAGATGCCCGACGACGAAATCGCCACGCAGGTCGAGCAGACCGCCGAGATGATGGGCATCGCCGACCTGCTCGACCGCAAGCCCGGCGAACTCTCGGGGGGTCAGCAACAGCGGGTGGCGCTCGGCCGGGCAATCGTCCGAGACCCCGAGGTGTTCCTGATGGACGAACCGCTCTCGAACCTCGACGCGAAGCTCCGCTCGCAGATGCGGACGGAGCTTCAGCGCTTGCAGGAGGACCTCGGCGTGACGACGGTGTACGTCACCCACGACCAGACCGAGGCGATGACGATGGGCGACCGCATCGCCATCCTGAACGACGGCGAACTCCAGCAGGTCGGCACGCCGCTGGAGTGCTACCACGAACCGGCGAACGTCTTCGTTGCCGGGTTCATCGGCGAACCCTCGATGAACTTCTTCGACGTGGAACTGCAGGGCGGGAGCCTCGTGGCCGACGAGTTCGAGTATCCGCTCTCCGACGACGTGCTGACCGACGTGGAAGGCCACGAGCGACTCGTCCTCGGCATCCGTCCCGAGGACATCGAACTCGCGGCCGAGGGCGACGGTCGCCACGAGTTCCGGACGTCCGTGGACGTGGTCGAACCGATGGGCGACGAGAACAACGTCTACCTCACGTTCGCGGACGCCGCCGCGGCGTCCTCCGACGAGGACGTCGAGACGTTCGTCGCCACCGTCTCGGGGATGCGGAACGTCGAGAGCGGCCAAGAGGTCGTCGCTCACATCCCCGAGGAGGCGATTCACGTCTTCGACCGCGACACGGGAGAGTCGCTTCACAACCGAGAACTGAATCGAACGGAAGTCGCACAGCCCAACTTCTGACCTCGGTTCGCTTTTTTCCGGTCCGTGCGAGACTCGGGTAGCCGTCCCGCGTCTCGGCGATGTGTCGCGGCGCTCGCTCGTCGCTCGCTGACTTTCGTCGTCTCTGACCCAGATAGGGTTAGTATATTCTTGGAGTACATTTATGCTACATCCACGAAACCTAATTAAACTCTTCCGATATTATATAAAATATTAAGTGGTCGACGTTCAATCGTCGGACTGGAATGTCAGACCATAGCAGACGGACGTTTCTCAAAGCGGCTGGCGGAGCGGTCGGCAGTGCCGCGCTGTTGACGGGTGCGGCGAGCGCCGACGGTGGCGCGAGCGGACCGGACCGCCGATTCCTCGTGGACCTGCGCGAGGTGTCGCGTAGCGAGGTTCCGGACGAAGTCGAAATCATCCACGACATCTCCGAAATCGACGTGCTGGCGGCGCGCGGCGACCCCGGCGCGGTGCCCGGTTCGGCCTCGACGGTCGCGGACCTCGCGGTCTACCAGCACGACGCGACGCCCGAAGGCGGTCCCGTCAAGGAGCACTCGGCGAAGGGCCCCGGAAGCAAGGGTCCGGCGTGGGACAGTGGCGCTCCCACCAACACGGAACTCCAGTGGGACAAACGCGCCCAACGCGTCGGCGACCTGACCGAGAACCCCGGCGACGGCCGGACGGTCCAAGACACGACGACCGGCGAGGGGACCCGCGTCGCGGTCATCGACAGCGGAGTCTACGACCACCCGGACCTCGAAGGCGTCGTCAACGAGGAACTGTCGGAGAACTTCACCACCGACCCGTACGACTTCCGACCGAACGGCGCGGGCGACCACGGCACCCACGTCGCGGGCATCGTCGCGGGGACGAACGCCGCCGGGGACGGCATTCTCGGCACTGCGCCCGACACCGAAGTCCTCTCCCATCGGGTCTTCTCCGGCGTGAGTGGCGCGAGCGGCGACGTCATCGCGGCGCTCGTGGACGCGGCGAGTAAGGGCTGTGACGCCGCGAACATCAGTCTCGGCTATCCGGTCCCGTACGTCTACCCCGAGAAGTACCCGTTCCTGCTCGACGTGAAGGAACTGTACCGGCGCGCCGCAAACTTCGCCCGCGAGCAGGACATGGTCATCGTCAACTCCGCGGGCAACGACGCGCTCGACATGGACCGCAAGGGCGTCCTCAGCCTCCCGACCGAAGTCGAGGGAATCTTCGGCGTCGCGGCGACCGGTCCCATCGGCTACCTCTGGGACGACGAGAAACCGAGCCGCGAGGACAAGGGGCTGAAGAAGTTGGAGAAATCGACGTCCCAACCCGCGAAGTACACCAACTACGGCGAGGCCGTGGACGTGAGCGCCGGCGGCGGGAACTACGACCTCGACGCCTACGCGGACGGCGTCGAGGGCTGGTACTACGACCTCGTGTTCTCCAGCGTCTACGAGACGAACGAGAACGGCGAGACCGAACCCGGTTACGGCTGGAAAGCCGGAACGAGCATGGCGGCCCCGCAGGTCACGGGCGCAGTCGCGCTCGTGCGCTCGCTCCGCCCGGACGCCAGCGCCGCAGAAGTCGAGAATCTGATTCGAGAGACCGCCCGCGACGCGCCCGGCGGCGAGGCGTACCACGGCGCGGGCCACCTCGACCTCCGCCGACTCGTCGAGCGCGCTCGGTAATCTCCGGTCGCTCTCGTCGCGATTTCTCTTCTCGTGGCGGGCCGCAGTCACCGCTTGTCGCCGATTCGCTCGCGGGTCGGGCCGAACATCTGTACCGTCGGGAGACTCCACCCGTAGTTGACCGCGGCCACCCGCGTTCCGACCGCGACCGTCGCACACGCCACCGCGGCGGTACTCCCCGCCGCGCCGACGGCGACCGCTAGCCAGTAGGCGCTACCGCCCAGCACCGCACAACTCGCGTAGAAGTCGTCGAAGAGGATGAACGGCGACCGGTCCAACAGGATGTCCGCGAACGCGCCGCCGCCGACCGCGTTGATGGTCGCCACCGCGACGACGCCGAACCCCGACAGGCCGGCGTCGGTCGCCACGATGGCGCCCGCCGTGGTGAACGCCGCGAGTCCGACGGCGTCGGCGACGAGCGTAATCGGGTGGTCGTCCGGCGAGTCGAGGACGACGCTCAGACCGACCGCCAGACCCACGCCGAGCAGTCCGAGACTGATTTCGCCCAGCGACCGGAGCGCCAGCGGAACGCGGTTCACGAGAAGGTCGCGCGTTGCCCCGCCGGCGAACGCAGTGACGAGGCCGACGACGGCGATTCCGAACACGTCGAACTCCTCGCGTATCGCCTTGGTCGCGCCGACGAGCGCGAACGCGACCAGTCCGACCGTGTTCATGACGGTAAACGGGTCGGCGAGGAGCGTTCCGACGATGTCCCGAAGCACTGACTCGGGCTACGGCGGTGAGCGCCTTGAGCGCTACGTCTCCGCTGCGGACGACGGCGCCACTCGGTTCGTCCGGCTACTGCTGCTCGGCGTACTCGTCGGGAGTGTAGGTCTTGAGTTCGAGCGCGTGGATGTCCTCGGTCATGTGGTCGCCCAGCGCGTCGTAGACCAGTTCGTGCTGCTGGACCAGCGACTCGCCCTCGAACGCGGGCGAGACGACGGTGGCCGCGAGGTGGTCCTCGTCGTCCACGCCGCGCGGGTGGCTGACGGTCGCCTCGGCGTCTTCGAGATTCGATTCGATGAGTTCCCGCACGTCGTCGGCGTCCATGGAGTCAGATACGGAGTGGGAGGCCAAATGCGTGTGGATACGCCGCCGGCGTCACTCGCTCGCGGGGAGAATCGCGTCCAAGCGCCCGACGGTCTCCGTCTCCGGTTCCTCGCCGTCCTCCAGTCCGCCCTCGACGCGCTCGACCACCGGGGTTCGGTAGTCGGTGTAGACGTTGATGGCGTCGTCGCCGCGTTCGACGGTGAACTCCTCGACGTCCGCGTCGGGCCGCCAGACCCGCGTGACTTCGCCCGTCGCGTCGTCGCCGGTCCCGCGACCGCCCCGCGGGGACCACTCGACGCGGACGCGTTCTTCCTCTCGGAGGTCGTTCGGTTGTAGTTCGTCGGTCACGGTCGCACTTCCCGCTCGCGCTCCCTCAAGACTTCGGCCGCCGCCGGACGTTCCGTCGCGTGGCGGTGCGGGCGCGATAAGAAGACGTACTATACCGTTCAGAGCAATACAGAGATTCCTCTTAACCATACGTACCAACCGAAAAGAACGGAGAAGAGAGCTAAGCGGCAATCGCCCCCGTCGGCACCGATACCGTCGACGCCGAGTCCGTCGAGGTCGGTCCCGGTTAGTCTAGGTCCAGCGTGTAGAGGCGCTTGCGCGCGTCCGAGAACGAGAACCGCGAACTCACGATTCCCTCGTCGTCGAGGCGGTTCAGCGCGTAGCGGACCGTCCGGTCGGGCAGGAGCGATTCCTCGGCGATTTGGCTCTGAGTCAGGGTGTCGTTGTACTCCAGCACCTTGGCGACCAACTTGGCGCTCGGCGGCAGGTCGCGAATTTCCTCGGTGGCGTTCTCCCCCGTGAGTCGACTCTCCTTCGTTCGTGCAGTCTCTGACGCACTCATGCTAAGGTCTACTTTTGGATACGGCTTAATAATATTTCTCCTTTAGATGTATTACTGTCGGGCATCACACCGGTCCGGCGCGTCCCGCGGGGTCCGGTCGGCGAGCGGTATCGTCGAGTCTCGGTCACCGCCGCAGTCCCGGCGGAGAGAGTCGCTCTCCCCGGCCCGACTCCGAGGCGCGTAGACGTGTACGACACGTGTCACACTCACCCGAAGCCTCTTATGAGGGAGGAACCTAGGGCGTCTTGATGACCGACACTGTGGAAGACGTCGACCTCCCCTACGACGAGGAGAGCGCGTCCCAGCAGGACAAGATCGAGGCCCTCCAAGAGCGGTTGGAGGTCCTGGAATCTCAGAACGAGGAGATGCGAGACAAGCTTCTGGATGCGAACGCCGAGAACAACAAGTACCAGCAGAAGCTCGAACGTCTGACGCACGAGAACAAGAAACTCAAGCAGTCGCCGCTGTTCGTCGCCACCGTACAGGAACTCACCGACGATGGCGTCATTATCAAGCAGCACGGCAACAATCAGGAGGCAGTCACCGAGGTCACCGACGAGATGCGCGAGGACCTCGAACCCGACGACCGCGTCGCGGTCAACAACTCTCTGTCTATCGTGAAGACGCTGGAGAACGAGACCGACGTCCGGGCCCGGGTCATGCAGGTCGAGGAGAGTCCCGGAGTCACCTACGAGGACATCGGCGGTCTCGAAGAGCAGATGAACGAGGTCCGCGAGACGGTCGAGATGCCCCTCGAACACCCCGAGATGTTCGGCGAGGTCGGCATCGAACCGCCGAGCGGCGTCCTGCTCTACGGTCCGCCGGGGACCGGCAAGACGATGCTCGCGAAGGCCGTCGCCAACCAGACCGACGCCACCTTCATCAAGATGGCCGGGTCCGAACTCGTCCACAAGTTCATCGGCGAGGGCGCGAAGTTGGTCCGAGACCTGTTCGAGGTCGCCCGCCAGCACGAACCCGCCGTCCTCTTCATCGACGAGATAGACGCCATCGCGGCCAAGCGCACCGACTCGAAGACCTCGGGCGACGCCGAGGTCCAGCGGACGATGATGCAACTCCTCAGCGAGATGGACGGCTTCGAGGAGCGTGGCGACATCCGCATCATCGCGGCCACGAACCGCTTCGACATGCTCGACCGCGCCATCCTCCGGCCCGGTCGCTTCGACCGCCTCATCGAGGTTCCCAAGCCGAACCTCGAAGGCCGCGAGAAGATCTTCCGCATCCACACCCGCGACATGAACATCGCCGACGACGTGGACTTCGACAAACTCGCGAAGAACGCCGAGGACGCCTCCGGCGCGGACATCAAGGCCATCTGCACCGAGGCCGGGATGTTCGCCATCCGCGACGACCGGACCGAAATCACGATGGAGGACTTCGAGAGCGCCAAGGCGAAAATCGACGCCGAGGACGAGGAAGAGGAAATCTCGAAGACGTTCGCCTGAGGCGACCTCTCGGCTGACGACGCGGTTCCTCGTCGTACTTTTCCTTTCGAGTCTAACGGAGTAGCCGACCGGCCGTCGGGGGCGACGCTCCGGACCGGCGGTCGGTGTTCGTGACTCACTACATCGGAGCGGCGGACGCGGCGAGCGCCGTCACCCGAGGACGAGGAAGGCCGCGTAGGGAAGGAGGAACAGCACGACGAACATCGCCAGCAGAATCGCGCCGTAACCGGCGAGCGTTCCGAACGCGGTCAACCACGAGGGGTGGTCGAAGTCGGCGGGTAGGTTCATGTTCGACTCGTCGGACCAGCGGGCCTTAACCCTACCTGAAACCCGCGGGAACTCACCGGAGGATGTCGCCGATTCGCCGGGCCTCGCCCGCGAGGTCCGGGTTCTTCTCCACGATTCGCAGCACCTCGTGGTCGGTCACGTCGAAGTAGGACTTGCCGGTCGCCCCCTCGATGAGATCCTTCGAGAGGCGGAACTCGGTCCCCTCGTACACCACGTCCACACCGTCCTCGTCGAACGCGAGCGTCGTCATACCCCCGCGTTTGACCGCGCTATTTAAAAACATCTCCGAATCTCGGCGGGAGACTGTCAGATATCCGTCTGGTGTCTGACTGAAGTTTATTAGGGTCGAATCGGAACTGACCGGTGTGCCGCTTGGTTCGGACCCCTTGGACGAACTCGCAATCCCGGACGGAACGACCGTCGAGGAACACGACCTCGTGACCGACGGCGACGTCATCGTCGGCGGTCAGAGTACGGTCGAGTTCGGCGTCCGAGGCCACAACGTCATCGCCGGCGAACGCGTCCAGTTCGGCGGCCACATCGAGGCCGAGGCCGACTGCCGCCTCGACATGTGGTCGGACGTTCGGGACAACGTGCTGGTCGGCCGCGACGCCTACCTCGGCGAACGCGTCCACGTCGGCGGTCGCCTGATGGTCAGTGGCGACCTCGACATCGGCGACGACGTGGACATCGAGAAGGGGTTCGAGGCGAACGGGTGGATAGTCATCCGGAACCCGATGCCGACCATCGTCTTCGTCTTCGTCTACCTCCAGCAACTGCTCCGCATCGGCGAGGAGGAGGCCGCCGAGGAGGTCATGTCCGAACTGCTCGAAAACGAGGAGGTCGAGGCCGAACCCGTCGTCGTCCCGCGGAACGGCCACGTCTCCGACGACTCGTGGCGGGTCTCGACACCCGCGACCATCGGCGACGACTGCCGACTCCACGGCAACATCCGCGCCGAGTCCATCGACGTGGGCCAGCGCAACGACGTGTTCGGAAGCCTGCGCGCCCGCGGCGACATCTCGGTCGGCGAGAGCACGGTCATCCACGGCGACGTGACGACGCGGAACGGGACCGTCGAACTCGCCGACGACGTGGAGATTCGCGGGGACGTCTCCTGCGAGGACCTCCACTTCCACGAGGGCGCAATCGTGGACGGAACGATGCGCGCGAGCGGCGAGATGTCGATGGTGAAGGCCGGAACTCACGAACACATCGCCGCGGACGGCGACGGCGGCCGCAAGCGCTTCCACGGCGACGACGCCGAGAGCGCGGTCGGCGGCCGTCCCGGTCGCGCGCCGAACGAGACGTCCAGTAGCACGGCGAGCGTCGGCGCTGACCACGCCGACGCGGAAGGCGCAGAAGACGCGGAAGACGCGGAAGATGCGGGAGACGCGGAGTCGGCGGACGAAGGCGACGGAGCGCCGGCCGGGACCGCCGCCGAAGGCGATTCCGAAGTCGAAGCCGAATCTCGGGCCGAGTCCGAAGACGCAAGCGAGACCGAAGTCGAACCGGAAGACGAGGCCGAAGTCGAGCCGGGTCAGACCGACGCTGAATCCGCCGAGACCGACGACGAGGAGACTTTCGAGTTCGCCGCCGAGACCGAAGACCCCGACGACGAGACGCCGACCGAGGACTGATTCTCCGCCGCTCGACTCGACGCTAACCTAACCGCGTAGCGACTTCGCCGGACGACTCGGAGTCGTTCGACTGATTCGGGAGACGCGACTCGGAACCGCTCGACCGCCTCACTCGTCGTGGGCGAGTCGTACGCCGCCGTTCCGAACCTGAGACGCCTCCTTCGGGGTTAATGTAATAAACATTGACGATGATATACGGACGACGTATGGGAGAGAGACTCAATCTTGTCAGGTGGTGTCGATGCACTCGGTAGTGCTCACGAAGGGCGTCCCCGACTTCAGGGAGGGACAGGTGTCGTTCGACGAGGACGGCCACCTCGAACGCGGTGCGACCCCCACGGTGATGAACCCGAACGACGAGTTCGCGCTGGAGGCCGCGCTCCAGACGAAGGTCAAGCGCGGCGGCACGGTGAGCGTGATGAGCATGGGGCCGCCGGGCTACGAGAGCGTGCTGGAGGAGGCGATGGGCGTCTACGCCGACGACCTCTACCTGCTCTCGGACCGCGAGATGGCCGCGGCCGACACGTGGTCGACCTCCATCACGCTCTCGGCGGGCATCGAGAAGATAGACGAGGAACCGGACCTCGTCTTCGCGGGGTTCAAGACCGCGGACGGCGAGACCGGCCAGACCGGTCCCCAGACGAGTTGGTGTCTCGACCGGCCCATCGTGACCCACGTCGTCTCCATGGAGATAGACGAGGAGGCGGGCCGACTCCGGGCGAAGCGACTCGTGGAGGGCGACGTGGACGAGATAGAGACGGTCGAGGCTCCCCTGCCCGCGTTCGTCGTGACCGACCCCGAGTTCGAACCCTCGTACCGCCGGGCCGAACACCGACTCCGGCACAAGCAGTTGAGGGCCGAGACCGAGGAACGCGTCGAGAACTACGAGGACCACCTCACGACGTGGAGCGCCGAGGAACTCGACCTCGACCCCGACTTCATCGGTCTCGACGGGTCGCCGACCATCGTCTCGGGCGTGGACCCGATTCCGAAGGCGCCCTCCGAGCGCGAGGCGACGATGGTGACGCCCGACGACGAGGAGGGGATGGAGCAGGTCCTCGAAACGATGCGGCCCCTCGCGGGAGGTGACTGAGCGTGGCCGACGAGAACGACGACGTGGACCTCGACCCGAGCGAGTACACGGTGGACGAACTGGAGGAGAAACTCGCGGCGGCCGACGACCCCGCGGAACTCGACGCGACGCTCGCGGCCGAGCAGGAGGGCAAGGACCGGAAGACCGCCAGAGAGGCCATCCAGCGCCGAATCGACGAGTTGCAGGAGGAGACCGAAGGCGGGGAGGCGGCGGCCGACACCGACCACGAGGAGGAGTACGCCGACACGGAGGGAACCGAGACCCTCGACGAAGCGGCCGGAGACGCCGACCAGGGCGCGGCCGCCCCCGACGAAGCGGGCGAGGCGGAGGACGAGAGCACCCCCGACTACGGAGTCGAGAACCGGACCCGCGACAAGAAGCACGTCCGAGCGCTCAAGGGCGGCGACTACCGCGACATGTGGGTCTACTGCGAGACGCAGGGCGGCGAACTGCTCGACGTGTCCAAGGAGATGCTGGGCAAGGCCCGCGACCTGATGGACACCTACAACGAGGAGTACGAGACCGAACGCGTCGTCGGCGTCCTCGTCGGCGACGAGACGATTTCGGACCTCACCGACGAAGTGGTGGCTTACGGCGCCGACGTGGCGATTTACCACGAGGACGACCGCCTCCGGCGGTTCCGCCACAAGCCCTACACCGAAATCGTCGCCGACATGGCGAGGGGCGGCGCCGACCCCCCGAACTGGGAGACCGGCGACCCCGGCACCGAACCCACCGCCGAGTGGCGCGAATACGACAAGCCGCGGTACTTCCTCTTCCCGGCGACCAACAACGGCCGGGACCTCTCAGCGCAGGTGCAGGGCGAACTCGACTCCGGGTTGGCCAGCGACTGCTCGGGGCTGACCATCGAGGAGGAACTCGTCTCCAATCCGGTCAAGACCGGCGAACCCGGCGAGAAGGTGGAGTTCGAGCGCGTCCTCCACATGAAGCGACCCGACTTCTCGGGGTTCGAGTACTCCACGATTCTCTGTCTCGACAACCCCGGCCGGGAGTTCCACCCGCAGGGCTGTTCGGTGATTCCGGGGAGCTTCGACCCCATCGACCCCGATTACGACCGAGAGGGCGAGGTAATCGAACACGACCTCGACCTGCCGGACGACTGGTTCCGGGTGGACGTGACGGAGTTCGACCGCCTCGACGAGGGCGTGGACCTGACGGGCCACGAGGTCGTCGTCGCGCTCGGCCGGGGCATCGGCGACGACCCGACGAGGGGCATCGAACTGGGCTTGGACCTCGTGGACGCCTTCGACGACGCCGCGCTCGGACTCTCCCGGGGCGTCGTCACGGCGTCCTACGACGTGGACGGCCACGTCGCCGACTACGTGGCCGAGGAGCGCCAGATAGGCGAGACCGGTCAGGAGGTCGAACCGACCCTGTACATCGCCGCAGGCATCTCCGGGGCGGTCCAGCACAAGGTCGGGATGGACGAGTCCGACACCATCGTCGCGGTCAACACCGACCCCGACGCCCGCATCCGGGACTTCAGCGACTACTTCGTGGAAGGCGACCTGTTTGAGGTGCTCCCCCGCCTCGTCGATTCCGTCGAGGCGGGCGAACTGCGGACGAAAGCGGAAGCGGAGGCCAGCGATGACTGACGAACGTGAACATTACGAGGCGGTCGTGGTCGGGGCCGGACCCGCCGGGGCCGCGGCGGCGGCGGTACTGGCGCGAAACGACGTGGAGACCCTCGTCCTCGAACGCGGGGTCGAAGCCGGGTCGAAGAACGTGACGGGCGGACTCGTCTACGCCGAGGAGTCGGCACCGTACACGATAGACGGACTGTTCCCCGACTTCCGCGAGGCGGCGACCGAGCGCCCCGTCACCGACTACTACCTCCACAACGTGGCGGGAGAGAAGGTCGAGACCTTCGACATCACGGACCTCCACGAACACGACACCGAGTGGTCCGACGCCGTGCTCCGGCGGAAGATGGACTCGTGGCTCGCCGACCGCGTCCACGAGATGGCCAGCGAGACTGGCGGCGGTCTGCTGACCGACGTGCGAGTGAACGGCCTGCTCCGCGAGGACGGCGAGATTGCCGGCGTCACCTGCGACGAACTCGACCCGATTCGGGCCGACCTCGTGGTGGCCGCGGACGGCGTCAACTCCGAGTTGGCCCGCGACGCGGGCCTGATGGACTGGGAGGACCCCGACGAGTGGTTCCAAGGCGTCAAGGCCGTCGTGGACGTGCCCCCGGAAATCATCGCCGAGCGATTCGGCGTGAGCGACGACGAGGGCGAGGCCCACCTGTTCTCGGGCGACCTGTTCGAGGGCGTGCGCGGCGGCGGGTTCGTCTACACCAACGAGGACTCGCTGTCCATCGGGTCGGTGTTCCACCTCGACAGCATCGTGGAACGGGAGGCCGAACCCCACCAGTTGCTCGACAACCTGCTGACTCATCCGCTGCTCGCGGATTGGCTGGAGGACCACTACGACGAAGTCGAGTACAGCGCGAAACTGGTGCCCGACTCGAAGAAGGCCGCCAACCCCTCGCCCCACGAGGGCCGCCTGCTCGCGGTGGGCGACGCCGCGGGCCAGATGCAGGCGCAGGGTCCCATCATCAAGGGGATGAACCACGCCGTCTCGGCCGGGGCGCTCGCGGGCGAGGCGTTCGCCGAGGCCAAGTTGCGCGGCAAGCCCGAGAAGGCGGGCGACCTCTACGAGCGAAAGCTCCGCGACGAGGGCGTCATGGGCAAACTCCGGCCGACGGGGTATCGGGTCGCCAGCGCGCTCGGCGAGCGCGACGCGGTGGCGAACGCGACCGACTCGCTGCTGACCTCGTCTGTCGGTCGCCTCGGCGTGCGCCTGCTGGGCGACCGCCTCGAAGACATCTACTCGTCGCCCTACCTCTCGCAAATCGTTCCCGACACCCGGACGCCGTACGTCACCCTGCCGACCGTCATCGCCGAGGAGTTGGGCGAGCGAGTCACCGGCGAGGCCGACTTCGAACCGAAGGACCTCGCCGCGCGCATCGGCGACCTGACCTACGACACCGACGTGGGCAACCCCCACATCAGGTTGCGGGACAACTCGATGGAGGCCAGCGGCGCGGCCGTCACCGCCTGTCCGGTCAGCGCGGAGGACTTCGGCGGTGGCTGTTACCGCGAGGAGACGGTCGAGACCAACGGGAGCGAGGAGAAGCGCGTCAGCCTCGACACCCAACCCTGCGTCGAGTGCGGGACCTGCGCGGTGGTCGCAGACACCGAGTGGGAACACCCCCGCGGCGGCAAGGGCGTCGAGTTCAGGGAGGGATAACCGGATGACAGCGCCCGCTCGTGGGCTCCGACCATGAGCGACTACCGCGACCGAATCGAGGCGCTGGCAGAGCGCGCCCGCGAGGAGCGGCGGAGTTTCTCCCCGCCCGCGGACCTGCCGGCCGAGGAGCGGGCCCTGCGCTACCTCAGGGACGGCGTCGGCGAGGTAGTCGCGGTGTACGTCGAGGCCCGGACCGGCGAGTACGCACCGCTCGACGCCGCCGAGATGGCCGGACTGGAGCGGGCCGCCAACGACTGGCTGGAACTGTACGCCCGGTGTCACGGTCGAGAAATCGACGCCGAGTTCACGGTCCGAGAGGTTGCCGAGACCGTAATCGAGACCCGCGACGTGGTCGAGACCGCGCGACTCCTGACCGGCGTCCCCGACTGCGACCGGAGCGCGCCGTGGCGTGCGGGCGCGAGAAACAGTTAAGTGAGCGCGGAGTGTGTTACCATTAACCATGAAGTTTTCAGAAACGCTCGAATTCGGACACGAGGACCGCAAGCGCATCTACGAGTACGTCGAGAGTCGCGGCGAGGTGGACGTCGAGGAGGCCCGAGACGTACTGGGCGTCGACCCCGGCGGGTTCCGACACCACGTCGCCATCCTCAAGCGCGACGGCTATCTGGAGGAGCGGGAGGGGAAACTCCAAGCGTCGTTCGAGGAGGGCGCGGCCGAGGAGTACGAGGCCGGCGGCGTCGAGTTCACCATCCGACCCGCGCGCCAGGAGGACCTCTCGGGAATCGTCGGCGCGATTCGGCGGGTCGCCGAGCAGGGGCGATACATCGTCGCCGAGAGCGTGGCCGACGAAATCGACCACGACGAGGCCCTGCTCCGGCACAACGAGATAGAGTCTCGGATGTTCTTCGTCGCAACGGTGGGCGGTGGCGAGGCGCGAGGCGCCTCGGGAGACTCGACCGGGGTTCGTCCGGGCGACGACGTGGTCGGGTGGGTCCACCTCTACGCGCCGGAACTCGACAAGTTGGCCCACACCGCGGAACTGACCGTCGGCGTGCTGGAGGACTACCAGAATCACGGTATCGGGAGCCACCTGCTCGAACGCGGACTGGAGTGGGCCGCCTCGAACGGCTACGAGAAGGTCTACCAGAGCGCACCCTCGACGAACGAGACCGCAATCGAGTTCCTGAGCGACCACGGATGGGAGACCGAGGCGGTCCGCGAGGACCACTACAAGATAGACGGCGAGTACGTGGACGAAGTGATGATGGCGGTGGAGTTGTAGGCGAGTCCGTCGGCTTACGTCGCGCTTCGGGTCGAAAAAGCGGGCGTCGCGCTGCTCCCGGAGCGACGGACCTACTGGCTCTGCTGTTGGTGGACCGGGAACGCGACTTCGACGGTGGTCTTGTACTCCTGAATCTGGCCGTTCTCCACGTCGGCGGTCCAGTCCTCGACCTCGACGCCGTGGATATCGTCGATGGTCTCGCTCGCTTGGTCGACCGCCTCTTGGGCGGCGTGCTCCCATCCCTCCTCCGACGTGCCGAGAACTTTGATTATTTTCACTGCCGTCATGGCACCGACGCTACGACGCGATTCGAGTAGCGTCTTGTGGCCGCGCGCAGGACCGCCGCTACAGCATGATATAGAGACGTTATAGACAGGTGTATAATCATCTGAGAAACATATACGATTCCCAAGTTGGCCGGAGATGGTGACTCCGGTCGACCGCCAGTACCGCGCGACTCGCGTGGAAGCGGAACCGCCGTCGGGTCCGAACCGCCGACCCGCTACAGTTCGAGGCCCCGAATCGCGACCGCGTCGCCCTCGCGCACCGCGCCGATGATCCGTCCGTCGGTCTCGTCGGCCAGCGCCTCGGCGTCGCTCTCGGGAAGCGCGACGACGAAGCCGGTTCCCATGTTGAACGTCCGGTGCATCTCCTCGTCGCCGACGTTGCCCTCCTGTTGGACGAACTCGAAGACCGGTTGGGCGTCGAACGGGTCGGTAATCTCGTACCGGAACTCGCCCATCCGCGAGAGGTTCGTCCACCCGCCGCCGGTGACGTGGGCCGCGGCGTGGACCTCCCGGTCGCGGAGGTGGTCGAGCAGGTACGTGTAGAGGCGGGTCGGTTCCAGCAGGACCTCGCCGACGGAGGGAGTCGCGGATTCGCCTCCGTTATCGTCGCCGTCTGCCTCCGTTTCGAGCGGGAACGGGTCGTCGTAGTCGTGGTTCCGGGTCGCGGCCTCCCGCGCGAGCGTCAGGCCGTTCGAGTGGATGCCGCTGGAGGGGAACCCGACCAGCGCGTCGCCGACCTCGGCCTCGCCGGGGAAGACGGCGTCCTTCGGCGCGAGACCGACGCACGCGCCGGCGAGGTCGAGTCCTTTGATGACTTCGGGCATCACCGCCGTCTCGCCGCCGACCAGCGCGATGCCGGCCTCCTCCGCGCCCGCCGCGAGGCCGTCTCCGACCTGCTTCGAGAACTGCTCGCTGGGTTCGTCCACCGCGAGGTAGTCTACGAAGGCCACGGGTTCGACCCCCGACGCCACGAGGTCGTTGGCGTTCATGGCGATACAGTCGACCCCCACCGTCGAGTAGTCGCCCAGCGCCTCCGCGACCAGCAGTTTCGTGCCCACGCCGTCGGTCGCCAGCGCGAGGTAGCGGTCGCCGATGTCGAGCAGACCCGCGTACTCGCTCTCGTCGATGTCGCCGACCGCGCCGACCAGCGCGGCGGTGGCGGCCTCGCTGGCCTCGATGTCCACCCCTGCGTCCGCGTAGGTGAGTTCCTCCTCTTCGGTCATGGTGGAACCGGCGCGTCCCGCGAGTAAAGTTCCACCGTTTGCGAGCGCGACGGCGCGTCCCGACGCCCCGTCGCCGCCTCGCCGGCCGGAAACTGTCATTCGTTATCACGATGAAGGCTAAATATATGCGTCTTCGTCGGCTATCGTTCTGCAATGAGTCACCGTGTCGAGAGCGACGACCGACTAGAATCCCCGAACGTCGAGAGCGGAGTGGACGCGCTCCGCCGGAGACCGGAGTTTCGCGGCCCGGTCGACCCGCCGGACGACCCCATTCACGGGGAGGGTGAGGCAAACGACCACTTGGCGTCGATTTACGCCGACCGCGACGAGCAGTTCGGGGCGGCCATTCCGTTCCTGTGCCAAGGGCTCGAACGCGGCGAGAAGTGCGTATACATCGCCGACGAGAACACCAGAGCGGAGGTTTTGGGCGCGATTCGGTCCCACGGCGTCGACGCGGACGCCGCGCTCGAATCGGGGGCGCTCTCGGTCCTCACTCCGGCCGAGACCTACCGCAGTACCGGCGAATTCGACATAGATGCGATGGTGGGGTTCTGGGAGGACACCCTCGCGCGAGCGACCGACGATGGGGAGTTCTCGGGCGTCCGGGCGACCGCCGAGATGACGTGGGCGCTCGACGGTCGGACGGACGACGACCTGCTGGTCGAGTACGAGGCGATTCTCAACTCCGTGTTCGCGGACGAAGACTACACCGTTCTCTGCCAGTACAACCGCGAGCGGTTCCCGGACGAGGTCCTCCGCGATATCATCCGGACTCACCCCCACGTCGTGTCGGACGGCGCGGTCCACCACAACGGCTTCTACAGGCCGCCCGAGGAGTACTTCGGACCCGACGACCCGGCCCGCGACGTCGAGCGGATGATGAGCGCGATGCGCGAGCGAACCGAGATGAAGACGACGCTGGAGGAGCGCCACCGCGGCCTGCGTCGCCAGAACGAGATTACGGCCGACGCCGACCGGACGTTCGACCAGAAGTTGCAGGCGCTCTTCGAACTCGGTTGCGAGCGGTTCGACCTCGAACTCGGGGCGATGGCCTGCGTCGACCCCGAGACCGACGGGTTCGTCGTCGAGTACACGAGCGACGACCACGACCACTTCGAACCCGGAACCGAACTCCCGCTGTCGGAGACCTACTGCGCCACGGTCACGGAGACGGGAGGCCCCGCGAGCGTCACGGACCCGCTCGCGGACGGGTACGAGGACACCACCGTCCACCGGGAGTTCGGGATACGGACGTACCTCGGCACCTACGTCCCGGTCGACGGCGACTTCGACCGGACGTTCTTCTTCGTGTCCTCGGACCCTCGCGGCGAGGCGTTCTCGGAGGCCGAACGGACGTTCCACCGGCTTCTGGGGCGGTGGGTGAAGTACGAACTCGAACGCCAGCAGCGCGAGCGACACCAGCGGACGCTGTACGAAATCGCGGCCGACGCCGACCGGACGTTCGACCAGAAGTTGCAGGCGCTCTTCGAACTCGGCTGCGAGCGGTTCGACCTCGAACTCGGCGGGATGGCCCGCATCGACCCGGGGACGGACTTCTTCGAGGTGGAGGCCGTCAGCGGCGACCACGAACATCTGGTACCGGGCGCGCAGGTGTCGCTCTCGGAGACGTACTGTCGGGTGCTGACCGACACCGCGGACGTGACCGGCATCACCGACCCGTTGGACGCCGACTTCGGGGCCACCGAGGCCTACGACGAGTTCGGCGTCCGGACGTACCTCGGAACTCGCATCGAGTTGACCGACGACCTCGACAGGTCGCTGTTCTTCGTCTCTTCGGAACCGCGCGACGAGGGATTCTCGGAGGCCGAGCGGACCTTCCAGCACCTGATGGGCCAGTGGGTGAAGTACGAACTCGAAACCGACCGACGCGAGTCCCAACTCCAGAGCAAGAACGACCGACTCGAATCGTTCGCCAGCATGCTCGCCCACGAACTCCGCAACCCCGTCACCATCGGCGAAATCTACAGCCAGCAGCTTCCGGACGAGTCCGACTCCGAGGCGGTCGAGTACGTGACGGAGGCGTTCGACCGCATCGAGGACATGATAGACGTGATGCTGGTGCTGACCAAGGGCCGCGAGGCGGTCGACGAGTGTACGACGGTACCCCTCTCGACGGTCGCGCACGAGGCGTGGGAGGAGGTGGAGGCGCCCGACGCGACGCTAGCGGTGACCGTCGACCGCGCGATTCAGGCCGACGCGACGTACGTCCGCCACCTGTTCCGCAACCTGTTCGAGAACGCGGTGAAACACGGCGGCGACGACGTAACCGTCGCGGTCGGCGACGCGCCGACGGGGTTCTACGTCGCCGACGACGGGGCGGGCATCCCCGTCGAGGAGCGCGAACAGGTCTTCGAGGCGGGGTTCACGACCGCGTCCGACAACGGCGGGACCGGACTCGGCCTCGCGTTCGTCGAGGAACTCGCCGAGGTGTACGACTGGACGGTGACGATAACCGAGAGCGAGGACGGCGGCGCGCGCTTCGACTTCCGGAACGTAGTCGCCGACTCGTAACACCGGTTTCGGGTCCGACTCGCCCCCGAAATCGACTTCATCACTGCTCCTATCAGCCCGCGCCCACAGGACTCTTGGCGAAACGCGTTGGGCGTACACTCGTGAATCAGCCACTCAGCGAAGACGACGAGGGCAAGCGAGTCGTCGGTCCCGACGGGGAGGAAATCGGCACCGTCGAGAAGGTAGACGCGGGCGTCGCCCACGTCGACCCAAAGTCGTCGGTGTCCGAGGCGGTCAAGGAGCGACTCGACTGGGGCGACCAAGGCGACTACACGTTTCAGGAGACCCACGTCGAGTCGGTGACTGCCGACGAAATCGTGCTGGGTGAGGACGGCCAGAAGCGAGAGGCCGGCGAGCGCTGACCCCGACTCAGAGGAACGAGAAGCCGAACAGCGCCCACGCCGCCAGCGCGAAGCAGGGGAGGCCGAACCCGACGAACGCCGGGACGCTCCACTTCTTGACCGTGTTGCCGTCGAGGGGGCCGAACGGAATCATGTTGAAGCCAGCGAGCAGGAAGTTGATGCGAACGCCGAGCGCCGCGACGCTCCCGAGCGCACCGCCGAGCAGGAGTTCTAGCGGGAAGAACACCATTCCGAGCGCGACGTTGGTCAGCGGCCCGGCGAGCGCGATGAGACCGTTCTCCCGGAGCGTCGCCCGGCCCTGATGGTACACCGCGCCCGGCGCGGCGAAGAGGAACCCGGCCAGCGCGCCGGCGACGGCCAGAAACAGCATGCCGTAGTCGGCGCGGAACTCGGCGACCTGTCCGTACCGAATCGCCGTGACCTTGTGAGCCATCTCGTGGAGCAGGAAGCCCAGTCCCGCGGTCACGAGACTCGCCGGGAGCAGGCCGACGAGGACGCCGGGGCGGTAGAGAATCGCCCGCCCGCCGCCGCCGAAGAACACCGCGAAGGCGACGGTGAGGGCCGCCCACGCGACCGAGATGTCGAGCAGTTCGCGCTTGCCGAACCGGACGTTGCCCACCCTCATGTCAGTGCCTGCACGATGATATCTGCGCTGTTGCGCGCGCCCTCTATCATCCAGTCGGTTATCTGGGCGACGCCACCGACTTCGGACCCCAGCAGCGGCAGGACGACGAACGGGAACGCGAAACTCGCTATCATGCTCCCGACGTTGGTCATCGCCACGATGGCGATGAGTCGGAACAGCGGCACGTCGAGCATCCGGCCCAGAATGTCGCGGAGCGGACTCTCCTCGTCGGAGAGGATGTCGTTGAGTTTGGCGATGTCGCCGACGTTGACCGAGGTGTACTTGAGTTCGACGTAGCCCGCGAACCACCCCGGCGCGAGCAGCGGGTTGACGCTGGTCAGCCACGCCACCGCGCCGCCGACGCCCGCGGAGGTCCAGCGCGCGCCCGCCAGTTTCGCCAGTCCGAACGCGAAGATGCCGTTAAAGAGGAACCACGCCCCGAACACCTTCAGCAGGAACGTGTCGCGCACGCCGGCCATGAACAGCAGGAAGAAGAACGCGAGGAAGCCGACCGTCATCAGGTAGCCGAACAACTTGAACAGCGAGAACCGACTCCCCGACTCGGTGCCTACCAACTCTTCCATCGGAGGCAGGCGCTCGGGGTGGTCGAGATACTCCTCGATGCCGGCGCGGTGGCCCGCGCCGACGACCGCCAGCACGTCGTGGCCCGCCTTCCGCAGGGCGACGAGTCGGTGGGCGATGAAGGCGTCGCGCTCGTCGATGAGTGCTTCGGCCCCGCCGGGCGAGAACTGGCGGAACTCCTCCATCATCGCCGTCACCACGTCGCCGTCGGTCAGGTCCGCGACGTCGAACTCCTCGTCCTCCTCGGGTTCGCCGATGCCGACCATCGCCAGACAGAGTTCCCAGACCATCCGCAACTTCTCGAAGACGCTCATGCGCGCCCAGAACCGCTGGATGGTCATCTGGATGTCGCGGTCCACCAGCGCCACCTCGCTCCCGACGGCCTCGGCGGCCTCGATGGCCGCCTGCATGTCCGCGCCGGGTTCGATGTCGAAGCGGTCGCCCATCTGGGCCTGCACGTACGACAGCATCCAGTAGGCGATGAACTGGAAGACCGTGTTCCCTTCGAGCAGGTCCGAGGGTTCGAGGTCTTGGGCCACCTCGCCTTTCATCTGGCGATACCGGCCCTCGTCGAGTTCGACCGCGACCACGTCGGGTCGCTCCTCGTCGATGGTCTCGCGGACCTCCTCGACGCTGTCCGCGGAGACGTGGGCGGTCCCGAGGACGCGGACGCTGCCCTCTCCGTCTCCCGCGCCCAACTCGGCTGAATCGCTCATCGTTCGCCTTACACGCTATCCCTTTTTACCGTTGTCGGTGACGAGAGAAATACCAGCGTGCCGAGAGTTCCGCGTCGGGAGCGTTCGGTTGCTGGCGCCTCTCCGCGGAGAATTGGGCCGTTACGCGAGGAAACGACAGCGATAACCGGTCCGTTTCGCGGTGACTCTGGCCGGAAGACGGCGACGGCAAGCCAAAATCCGGAAGGCGAAAACTGGATTGCCTCCGAGCGAGACGTTTCGAGCGATGACGGACACAGCGACGCTGATGGACTCCTACACCGAGATGACCGAACTCCTGTTGCCCAACGACACCAACAACCTCGGCCGGGCGCTCGGGGGCGCGGTCCTCCACTGGATGGACATCTGCGGCGCCATCGCCGCGATGCGGTTCTCGAACTACCAGTGCGTCACGGCGTCGATGGACCACGTCGATTTCATCTCGCCCATCGACCTCGGCGAAGTCGCCGTCGTGGAGGCGTTCGTCTTCGACACGGGGCGGACCAGCATCGACGTGAAGGTGGACGTTCGCGCCGAGGACCCCCGGAAGGGCGAGGAGCGCGAGACGACCACCTCTTTCTTCACGTTCGTGGCGCTGGACGACGACGGCACGCCGACCGAGGTGCCGGACCTCGACTGCCCGACCGAGAACCAGCGGGCGCTCCGGGACGCCGCGCGCGACCAGCGCCGCGAGCAGTTGGCCGCGGTCGCTGAGAAAATCGGGAAGGACAGCGACGGCTGAACCGCCGGATTCCGCTTCG
The DNA here is from genome assembly GCF_023238205.1 of Halorussus limi. Classification (NCBI taxonomy): domain Archaea; kingdom Methanobacteriati; phylum Methanobacteriota; class Halobacteria; order Halobacteriales; family Haladaptataceae; genus Halorussus; species Halorussus limi. The sequence goes on along the minus strand of NZ_CP096659.1, from coordinate 3,178,049 downwards.
GGCGTTCGTTACGCCTCGGTCGTTCGCTCCGTTTCGGTCGCGCGTTACGCTTCGGTCGTCGTCTCGCCCGGTGCCGTGGTCGTCTCCTCGGCCTGTTCTGGCTGTCGGGCCCGGTCGGTGCGCTGGGTCTCGCTCGCGTTCGTCTCGCCGCCGGCGTCCACCTCGACGAAGAGCTGGAGCGGCGCGTCGGCGGGCGCGTCCTCGGGCGAGGCGTACCCGGCCGCGAAGGCGGTGTAGGCCGTGCCGCCGAGGAGGCTCTCGTTGAACGTCGCGACCACGGTGCCGTTGTTGTCCTCGGCGGCCGCCCGGACCTCGAACGTGTAGACGCCCGACGGGAGGGTCGCGTACTCCGTCGCGTTGCCGAACGTCAGGTTGTCGGCGACGACCTCTCCGGACTGTCGGAGTGTCACGTCGATCGGCCCGGCGTCCGGCGAGAAGTGCGCGAGTCTGACGACGGACTCGTTCTCGCTCGGGACGGCGGGGTCGGTCCGGAGCGCGATGGGTTCGAAGCCCTGCGTCGCGTTCTCCGAGACTTCGCCCGCGGCGGTGATGGTGTAACTCTCGTTGGCCCGGAGCGAGAGTTGTCCCTCGAAGACGACGCTCTCGTTGTCGGCGGTGACGATAGTGACCTGATGTTCGCCGGATTCGAGTTCCGTGAACTCGGTCACGTCACCGTATTCGAGGTTCTGAAAGACGGTCTGATTGTCCACCTGCACGTCCACCGCGGGTGCGTCGGGCGACATGTGCGCGATTCGGACCGTCGCGGATTCGCCCTCGGCGTCTTGGGTCGTCGAGACCACGGACCCGACGCCGAGACTGGCGACGAGGACCACCGCGAGGCCGACCGCTACGGTACGCGTCAGTGTCGAGGTATCTGCTGTCATACGTCGGTGCTGTTTCCGGGAGGCACGGAGATAAAGCGCAACGACCGTGTCGGCGAGTAATCCGCGATAGGTGTCTTCGAAGCCGAGGTTTTCGTATTCAGGCCGACAGAGAGCCGTGCGAAACGTGGCTTACGCCGGGCCGTTCCTCCGAATCGGTCGCCCGGGTGCTGGTCGTCTCCGTAGTCGTCTCGTTACCCGTCGGTTCCGTCACCGTTACGACCCGGCGGACCACCGACCGTGACATCGGTTCCCGCACGGAGAAAGCCGCTCCTAACTCGGCCGCTCGCGGGTCGGAGCGGCAACGTCCGACCGGATCGCCGAGAGCCTTCGACCCCGGCACTCGGCGGGAAGGAACGCTTATCGGAGTCGCGGGCGTAGGGCCGCGGCATGGGACTCGACGTAGCGGTTCCGGACCCGCCAGAACTGGCGGACGCGCGGGACCTACAGGAGTACGACGACGTGGAGGTGCAGGGCGACACCGACTACCGCCGCGAGGAGTTAGAGGAGTTCCTGCACGACGGCGCGTGGGACGAGGCGTTCGGCGAGTGGGCCGAACACACAGACCTCGAAGTGTCCGAGTTCGAGATTTCCCGCGAACTCGGCCTGTTCCGAGAGTACGACTTCTTCTGGGACGACTTCGCCGACCGAGTGGGATACCACGCGCCGGGCATCCCCGAGGACTGGAAGGAGCGCGACTACCACCCCGACCTCGACTCGTGGAACACCGTCTCGGGCATCAACGCCGCGATGACCGAACTCGGACAGGTCGTCTGCGACACGCTGGAGACCGACTACATCGAGTGGGAGGCCGACTACGACGCCCCCGAGGACCTGCCCGACTTCGAGACCTGACCGCGACTCCGGTTCTTTTCCGCTCTCAGACGCGCTCCGGCGCGGCGAGACTGACCGCCCGCGCGCTCGCGGCGTCCGCCGAGACGACGAACTGCCACCCCGCCTCGCCCGTCGCCCGGAGGTCCGACACCGCGATGGTCGCGTCCGGAAGCCACCGGAGCAGTTCGACAGCGAACGGGAGCGTCGGCACTCCGTCGTCCGCGCTGTCGAAGGCGTACTCCTCGACCGTGACCGTCCACGAGCGACCGGCGGCGCTCCCGTCGGCGTTCGCGGTTCGCTCGCGCTCCCCGTGCCGGACGACCGCGTAATCGCCGACCAGCGAGAGGCCGTCGAAGCGCGCCAGCGTAGCGTCCACGGGGTCGGCGCGGTCCGCCGGCGCGTCGGGTCCGGAGCGCTCGCCGAGGCGGTCCGCGGCGGCCCGGAGGACCTCGCCCTGCCGGTCGGGGGCGAGTCGGTCGTCGAGTTCGCTCGCCGCCGTCGAGAGCAGGACCAGACAGAGTTCGTCGGGGGTCGTCACCGACTCGGCGGAGTGGAGGTACGCCTCCAACACCGCCCGTTCGACCGCGGTCTCGCCGAGTTCCGAGAGCGCCTCGAACACCGCGGCGGCCACGTCGTGACAGAAGTCGGAGGCGGAGAGCGCGTCGAGGGACTCCTCGACGACCGGCGCGGGGTCCACCGGTCCGTCCGGCCCCGGTTCCTCCGACACCACGAGGTCGTAATGCGGGAGTCTCGGGTCGTAACGCCGGAGTTCCGCCCGGTACTCGGCCGCGAGTTCGGCGGCCGCCGCCGCGGTCTCGCGCCCGGCGAATCGCTTGCCGGCGACCGGAACCGGCCGCTCGCCGGTCCGGGCGCAACTCACGTAGTAGCGACCGTCGTCGTCGTGGCGGTCCGCGATGCGCTCTCGCAGGTCCCGCAGTGTTCCGCCGACCATTTTAGGCCAGCCTAAAATTTCGCAGAGGAAGTAAATTCCGGTTCGCTCCGGTCACCCGTCGGGTATCTCGCGCGTCCTCGGGTAGTCGCCCGGAACGCCGAATCCGGCGTCTCTCAGGGCCTCGCTCGCGGAACCGAGTTCGCGGACCCACTCGCGGCCGCGCGCTGTCCGGGCGCTCGCGGCGTACCGAATCGGCGACCCTACGACGGTTCTATCGGCCAGTTGGACGGTCGCGCTCGCGTACTCGTCGGCCAGGGCGGGGTCCGAGAAGTCGATGCGGTCCGGGAGGTCGAACGACGGCAAGTCGTGTTCGACCGCCATGTTCCGGTAGGCGAACGCGGCGTCGATGCCGCCCGCTTCGAGCGTCCGGAGCAGGCCGGTCTCGGGGAAGACCGCGCTCCTATTGAGGACCGCCTCGGCGTCGACGCCCTCGGCGAGTTCGAGCGCCATCGCGGTCCGGTAGCCCAACGGGTCGCGCTCGGGGTCGGTCCGGCCGAGCGAGACCCCGGAATCGCCGACGAGCGCGCGCCAGTCGTCGTACTTCGCGGCGATTTCCTCGCGGACGGCCACGACCAGCGCGTTCGTGGCGAAGCAGGTCGCGCGCTCGGTCAGTCCCGCCAACAGGCCGGGGTCGGCCAGCGCCACCGCGTCCGGGTCCCGAACACCGTCCTCTAGCAGGCGGCGACAGGCCACGCTCCCGTGGGCCTCGACGGTCGCGTCGCCGACCTCGCCGGCGATTCGCTGCAGGCTTCCGGCCACCAGCACGTTCGCGCTCCGGGCGGGAGCGTTCGACTCGTCGGAGCGAGCGTCACCTGCACCGCTCGCGTCGCCTACGTCACCGCTGTCCGCGTCACCGCTATCCGCGTCCGACAGCGCCACGCGTGCGCCCATACTCGTCACGCTCCCGAACGCGAGCAGGCCTGCGCCGCGACGGAGGACCTCGCGTCGATTCGACACGAGGGTAACGATTACCCACTACGAAAAAACAGTTGCGTAACCTATTCCGGTTACCCGAACGCCAGAATTCGCCGCTCGGGGACGGTCGCAACTCGCTGAACGCTCCCGCGGATTCAAGAGGAGGAACGTCGAGTGGGAGGTATGACATCCGGGGAACCCATCGCGGTCGTACACTTCACGGGGCGAATCGCAGGAGGCGAGGAGGCGGGCGAGACGTTCGACACGACGGACGCGGCGGTGGCGACGGAGTCGGGCATCTACCGCGGTCACCGCGACTACGAACCGCTGGAGTTCCGGGTCGGCGCGGGGGAAGTCGTGGCGGGGTTGGACGACGCGGTCCGGGGAATGGCGGTCGGCGAGGAACGGACCGTCGAGGTCGAACCAGAACGCGCGTTCGGGGAACGCGACGACTCGAAGGTGGTTGAGTTGCCGCGCGCCGACCTCGAAGCCAGAAGCGACGTGAGCACGCGAGCGGGCGAACTCGTCCGGTCGGAGTCCGGCGAGACCGGGTGGATAACCGGGGTGGGCGACGGGACTGTCACGGTGGACTTCAACCACGAACTCGCCGGCCTCCCCGTCGAGTTCGACGTGACGCTGTTAGACCGGCGCGACAACTGACCGTCGGCTCCGCCGGAAGAAAGCGGCGACGACCGACCGCTCAGGAGGTCGTCGTGGTCTCGGCGCTCCGGGCGTACTGTCCGACGTACCGCGAACGCGCGATGGCGTTCCCCATCACGGCGTCGACGACCTGCTGGTACTCCGCGCCGGGTGCGAGGTCGAGCGGCGCTTCGAGCGCGTAGAGGCTGAACAGGTAGGTGTGTTGCGGGTCACCCACGGGCGGACAGGGCCCGATGTAGCCCAATTCTCCGGTGCCGTTCGCGCCCTGCACCGCGCCGCCGAGGTCCCCGAGCGTCTCGCCGGGCGGAAGGTTCTCCGGGAGTTCTCGCGCGTCGGCCGGAACGTTCCAGACTAGCCAGTGGACGAACGGCGGGTTCGGCGCGTCCGGGTCGTCCATCACCAGCGCGAACGCCTCGGTCCCCTCCGGCGAGTTCGAGACGGAGAACGGCGGCGAGACGTTCTCGCCCTCGCAGGTGTACCGGGTCGGAATCGTCTCGCCGTTCTCCCACGCGTCGGTCGTGAGCGCGAACTCGCCACCGCCTCCGGCGGTCGTCTCCTCCCCCTCTGCGGTCGTCTCTCGTCGCTCGGTCGTCGTCTCCTGTCCGTCTGTCGTGGTCTCTCGCCCGTCGCGGTTCCCGCTCGCTGCCATCGCTCCGGTCCCCCCAATCGTCGCGGCCACTGCGGCCGAGCGCAGAAGCGTGCGTCTGCGCATGGCCGGTGGTTCGTCGTCGTCCGCAAAGCAGTTTGCGGTAGTGTCCCACGGCTGTCATTCTCCGGCGCGGACGTCCGAAGTAGTCACTATCTTTATTCGGAAGTCAAAACCGTCGAACAGAGCCGCCTTTGACGGCGGCACGTTCAACCATGACACCCAATCAGTCCCCCGACACGCACCTCCACGATAGCCCCTCCGACGGTCGGTCGCGCCGCGCGTTCCTGACCGCCGCCGGGAGCGTCGCGGTCGGCGTCGGTCTGGCCGGTTGTAGCGGTAGCGCACCGAGCGCCGACGGTTCGTCGGCCGAGCGGACCTTCCAGATGGTCGGCAGTTCCATCCGGACGCTCGACCCCGCGGCCGCCAACGACTCGGAATCGACCACCGTCGTCTCGCAACTGTTCGACGGACTGGTCCACTACCCGAAGGGCGACCCCGACCCCGAGTTGCTGCTGGCCGACGACCACCGTGTCTCCGACGACGGGACCGTCCACACCTTCGAGTTGGACCCCGAGGCGACCTTCTCGGACGGCCGGCCGGTCCGGGCCGCCGACGTGGTCTACTCGTTCGAGCGCATCGCGGCGTCCGACAACTCCACGTCGGCGAGCGCCCTCCTCGACGTTCTCGGCGTCGAACACGACACCCGGACGGTCGAGACTGAAGACGGCACCGCCGAGGAGTACGACCCCGGCACGCTCGGCGTCGAGGCGTTAGACGACCGGACGGTCGAGATTCGGCTCAGCGAACCGTTCCACGCCGCGCTCGGCGTGCTGGCGTACCCGTCGTTCTCCATCGTCCCGGAGGGCGTCGTGGGCGACGTTCCGGGCTACGACGGCGAGATGAGCCAAGACGAGTTCGCCACCTCGAACCCCATCGGCGCGGGGCCGTTCACGCTGAAGAAGTGGGAGAAGGACGTGGAGTACGCCGTCTCGGCACGCGACGACTACCGGGGCGACGGGCCGTACGTCGCGGGGATTCACTGGCGAGTCACCAGCGACCCGGCGGCGGCGTACACCTACGCCACCAACGAGAACGCCGACGCCTTCTGGGTGCCGAGCGGGAAGTTCGACCCGAGTCTCGTCTCCATCGAGACCACCGACGAGCAGGGCCGGAAAGTCGGCACCTACGGACCGCTCCCCGAGAACGGGAAGACGGTCCAGTACCGGCAGGTGCCGCTGGCGTGGACCTACTACCTCGGATTCAACACCGAACAGGTGGAGAAACCGGTCCGTCAGGCCATCGCCTACGTCCTGAACCAGCAGACCCAAATCGAGGAGGTCCACGCGGGCCGGGGGTCGCGCGCGGCCCACATCACGCCGCCGGGAATCTACCTCGGCGGCAACTCGGCGTACCGCGACCACGCCGAGAACTACCCGTACGGACTCGCCGAGTCGCAGTTCGAGGCCGCCAGCGACGTGCTGTCGAAGGCCGGGTACGGTCCCGACGACCCCGCGAGCGTCCGACTCACGGTCTACGAGGCGTCGGCGTGGAAGGAGACCGCGACGCTCCTGCGGGACAAACTCGCCCGCGTGGGCGTCGACATGACCGTCGAACAGGCGCCGTTCGCGTCCATCGCCGAACGCGGTCGGAACGGCGAACTCGACGTCTTCTCCTACGGGTGGACGATGGACTATCCCTCGCCCGACAGCTTCCTCAAGATTCTCTACCCGCCGTCCTCGGACGACTACTTCTTCCGATGGGGCGGCACGCCCGCGGCCGACCGGGCGAAGCGGGCGTGGGAACGCGTCCTCGACCACCCGTCGGCGAGTGAGACTGACCGACAGGCGCGCACCGACGCCTTCCGCGAGATGGAGACCGCAAACTGGGAGGACGTTGTCGCGCTGCCCGTCTACCACCCCGTCGGCGAGGGGTTCTACTACGACTGGGTGGACGTGCCCAAGACCGGCGCGGCCGGGTTCTCGAAGCACAAGTACAACCACGTGAAGGTCGGTCGGCGCGACTGACGGACGGTCCCCGACTCGCGGCAAACCCCGCGGCAGGAGTCTCATTTATCAGGCCGGCGCGCGTCCCTCCGACCGATGGTCGAACTGGACCCGCCGAACGAACGGGAGTGTCAGCGGTGCGGTCGTCGGGACGTGTGGGACCCCGACGCGACGACGTGGCGAATCGACGGCGAAACGCGCGCCGGGAACCCCCACTGCATCCACGAGTGGGACATCAACGGCGCGTACCGCTCGATTCGGAAGTAGCGTCCGCGACGGGCGGCGAACCGCCTGCGTCGGCGAACGTCGCTAGTCACGACTACCGCCGCGGTCGGACAGTCGGATTTCGGGGAGACGACCCCTGACTCGGGCGGCCGCGGGACGCGAGCGCTCGTTCTCGTTTCGTCCGAACCTTGAAACCGGAGGCCGGGACAAGCCCCGTCCATGCTCGCCGTCGCCGGAGGCAAGGGAGGTGCCGGAAAGACGACCACGACGCTCGGTCTCGCGGCCGCGCTCGGCCGCCAGCGCAGGACCGTCGTCGCGGTGGACGCCGACAGGGAGATGCCGGACCTGCACGCGATGTCCGGGGTCGCGCGCACGCCCGGCCTCGACGCGGTGGCCGCGGGGTGGCCCGCCGAACTGGTCGCCGGACCCGCCGACCCGCCGACGGCGGGCGTCGACGTGCTCCCCGCGGGAACGGGTCCGCCGTCGGCCGGGTCCGGGGCCGTGGACCGCGGAACCGACAGGGCCGCGGACCGCAGAACCGCCGGAACCGAGTCCTCGCTGGCGCGCGTGCGAGGCGTCGCGGACGCCGTGCTGGTGGACTGCCCCGCGGGCGCGGGACCGGATGCCGTCGCACCGCTTCGGGCGGCCGACGCCGCGGTAATCGTGACCACGACCGACCCCGACTGCCTGCGCGACGCCGCCAAGACGGCCGCGATGGCGCGCGAACTCGACGCGCCGGTCGCGGGCGCGGTCGTCTCGCGGGCCGACGAGACGCCGTCGGGGGTCGGCCGCCTGCTGGACTGCCCGGTCCTCGGTGACGTCCCCGACGCTGGAATCGACTCCCGGACAACCTCCGTCGGCCGGGGCGTCGAACCGCTGGACGACGACGAGGTTCGGGCCGCACACGACCGACTCGTGTCAGCTCTTCAGCCCAAATACTTATGAAACAACGATTCCAATGCGTGCAAATACGTGGCACGGCGTCTCTCGACTGGTATCGACGTGTTAGACAGGAAACTCGACGGGGGACTTCCCAAGGGGAGCGTGGTCGCGCTCTCGGCACCGCCCGCGAGTCAGGCGGAGTTGCTACTCTACGAGTTCACCGCCGCGCGTCAGACGCTGTACCTCTCGACTGACCGCGACGAGGCGGCCGTGACCGAGGCGCTCGAACGCGCGCCGGGCCACACGGGGTCGCCCGACGTGCGCCGCGTCCCCGGCGACGCGCCGCTGGACCACTCCCAGCGCCTCTTTCGGCGACTCCCCGAGGACTCGAACCTCATCGTGGACCCCGTGGACCTGCTGGAGAAGCGCGACGAGGACCGGTATCGCAACTTCCTCAACGACCTCCAGAACCACCTGCACAACACCGACGGCGTCGCCTTCCTCCACTGCCTCGACGGCCGCGCGGTGCCCGACACCCGCGACGTGACCGAACACGTCGCCGACGTGGTGTTCCAACTCCACACCGAGTACTCGGGCGACACCGTCGAAACTCGGCTCGCGGTGCCGAAGTTCCGCGGCGGCCGCGCGCTCCCCGAGACCATCAAACTCGAACTCGCCGAATCGGTCCGCATCGACACGAGTCGCGACATCGCGTGACCGGAGCGGCCGTCCGATTTTCTCCCACGAGCGCCGACGTTCGATTTCGCGATAACGGGCCGGCGACTCCGTCGAACGCACTTTGCGCGACGCCGAGAGTGAGAACTTAAGGTCTCGCGCCGACCCATCGAAGATACCCCGCCATGCAGACGATAGACGAGGTTCACATCGCCCCGCTCGGCTACGAGTACGACCGCATCGTCGGCCCCGTGCGCGAACACAACGTCGACGTTCTCTACCTCCTCGAACACGACGACCCCGGAAGCGGTCCGGACTACCACGACGACCTGCGCGAGGAACTGGACGACCTCGGCGTCGAGACTCGCTCCCGGAGCGTGGACGTGTTCGACATCTACGACGTGCTGGGCGTGGTGACGACGCTGACCGCCGACCACGCCGAGGACATCGTCCGGGTCAACGTCTCCAGCGGGTCGAAGCTCTCGGCGGTCGGCGCGGCCATCGCCTGCATGGCCACCGACGCGACCGCCTACTACGTCCATCCGACGGACTACCCAGCGACCGACCGCCGGGAGCGACGGAGTTACGGCTACGCGGGCGACGAAGTGCTGCCGTCCTACCCCATCGAGTCGCCCACGACCGACCAAGTCGCGGTCATGGACTTCCTCGCGGAGACCAATACCGACGCGTACACGGTCAAGAAGAAGGACATCATCGAGTACGCCGAGGAGCAGGGCCTCGCGTTCGTCGCCGACAACGACCCCGCCAACGACAAGGCGAAGTTCGCGCTCCTGAACGCGAACGTCATCGACCCGCTGCTCGAAGACGGCTACGTCGAAATCGAGGACGTGGGCCGACGCAAGCAGGTCGTCCTCACCGACACCGGGGCCGACGCCCTCCGCGCGTTCCGCCACAAGATTCGGGACCTCTGACGCGCTACTTCTCCTATCGGACGGTCCGCGGTAATTCGCCGGTCCGTCGGTTTCGGTCACGACGACCGTAGAATGAGTAGTGTCGATAGTATAGATTGTATCGATACTATCCTTTACTTCGATAGTATAGATTGTATCCGGATAGAGTTGAATACGGCCGACCGTGCAGGTAAACGTGGAGGTCGCACCCGACCTCCTCGGACCGCCCGGGTCCCCGACAGACAGCCCTCCCGACCAGTCAGGTCGCCCTGACCCCCGCGGCGGTCTCGCGTAGCCAGCCTTCCTTCGCGGTATCGCCCGCGGTCCCCGCTGGCGCAGTCGGCCCTCCGTTCACCCCGACCCCGCTGTTCGCCTCCAGAATCCTCCGTTAACCTCCGAAATTTTCCGTTCGCCTCCGGAACGCTCCGCTCGCCGCTAAGGCTCTCGATTCGTTCGAGGCCTCCCGGCGCTCGTCGCTCGTTCGACGGCCGCGACGCTATCGGCGGAAAAGAAAGCAGGAACGAGTCGCGATTACTCTTCGTCGCCTTCGACTTCTTCGAGTTCTTCGACGATTTCGTCTTCGTCCACGTCGGCGTCTTCGAGGGCCTCTTCGAGGTCGGCGCCGCCCATGCCGCCGCCCATCATGCCGCCCATCGGTCCCATGCCGCCGCCGTCGATGGTCTCCTGAACGATGACGCGGTCCAGACCCAACTGGTCGATGACGTTCTGGGCGATCTGCTGCTTCTGGAACATCCACTGCTGGTTCATCGCCAACTGGGGCGTGCTCTCGATGTAGAGCGTCTCCTTCTCGACGGTCTCGGTCTCCGTCTCGGGTTCGGCGTCCTCGTCGTCCTCGTCGGGTTCGACGACCGTCTCCTCTTCGACCTCGTCGGTCTCGATCCACATGTCGAGGTCGGCGTCGATGTACATCGAGATGAGGCCCTGGGCCTGCTCGACGCGGTCGTCGACCTCGCCGACGATTTCGTAGTCGTACTCGATGTCCTCGCCCGCGAGCGGGTGGTTGAAGTCCACGCGAGCGCGGCCGCCGATGATGGTCTCGACGTGACCGTGCTGGCCGTCGACGTCGACGTGCGCGCCGGGGTACCGGTCGTCCTCCGGAATCTTGTTCGCGCTGACCGTTCGGACCTCGTCGGCGTCGTACTCGCCGAACGCCTCCTCGGCGGGGATGGTCGTGCTGCCCGAGTGACCGATGTCCTTGCCGATGATGTCCTCTTCGACGCTCTCGAAGATGTGACCCTCACCGAGGACGATGGTGCGCGGTTCGAACTCGCGCTCCTCCTGGTCGAGACCCTCCTCCTCGGCGACCTCTGGGTCGGTCGTGTCCACGATGTCGTCGTCCTCTACGGTGCGCGCGGTGTAGTCGAGGCGAACGAAGTCGCCCCGCTGAAGTCCCTCATTGGCCTCGTCTTCGACTTCCGCCTGTTCTTCGTCGTCGGCCACTTCGGCCTCTTGTTCTTCACTCATACCCGAAACGTCGCTCGTTCGCCTCTTAAGAATCACGTTTCGGAGCGCGCGCGGTCAGCGGCGGCCGGCCGACCGCTCGATTTCGCCGACGAGTCCGCGACGAACAGGGTCGAACCACCGGTGAGTCACTGGTGTGGCGGGGCTGGCGGCCCTATCGAAACGATTTAAAGTCGTGGTCGGGTACAGGGAGGTATGAGTCAATCCAAACAGAAGCAGGCGCGACGATGCGTCTCCTGCGGGATCAACATCTCCGGGACGAACGCGGCGTCGTTCAAGTGCCCCGACTGCGGGCAGCAGATCTACCGGTGCGCCAAGTGTCGCAAGCAGAGCAACCTCTACGAGTGCCCCGACTGCGGGTTCATGGGACCGTAACAATGGGAAAGGTAGCCGCTAAAATCAAGGTCATGCCGCAGAGCCCCGAAATCGACCTCGACGACCTCCAGGAGCGACTCGAAGACTCGCTCCCCGAGGGCGCCAAAATCAACGGCTTCGAGCGCGACGAGGTCGCGTTCGGACTGGTCGCGCTCCTGCCGACCGTCATCGTGCCGGACGACACGGGCGGGACGGAAGCCGTCGAAGAGGGCTTCTCGAACGTCGACGGCGTCGAGAGCGTCGAAGTCGAGAACGTCGGCCGGATATAAATCGGTTTTCTCGATTCGTTTTTCGCCGCCGCCCGCGACCGAACAGCTACGCGACTGCAATCACGACCGCAGTCGCGAGGAAGGCCGTCGTTTCGACCGTTCCGACCCAGACCTCCTTCTGGACCTCGGCCGCGGTCTCGGGCGGTTCGCCCGACCCTCGGTATCGCCGGAAGTAGAGTCCGGCATCGAGCGCCCGTTGTCGGTTCCTGGCTACGTAGATAGTCTTCGCGCCCAACGCGAGGGCGAGGACGAAGAGAGCGAGCACCGCGTACGCGTTACTTCTCGCCAGGAGGGCGAGGCCCAACAGGACAAACGCCACGAGATACCCGAGCAACGGAACGTGCTGGACGACGGAGGTTGTCTCTTCGGTCACGTGTCAGTCTTCCCGAGAGAGGGGAGCCTGAAAACGGTTGCTAAAATGTCCGCCTCGTAACTCGACTCGGTGCGCACGAACGGCGGGTCGAACTCGCTCCTTAGACGCCCGACCCGGTATCGGCGTCCGGCAGGTCGTACTTCTCGACGTCCATGCCGAGTTCGTCGAGCGCCTGTTCGATGTGGCGTTCCTCGGCGAAGTCGGCACCGTCCTCCTCGCGGATGCGCTGGGCAGTCGCCAGTACTTCTCCCCGTCGGTCGTCCGGAATCGCCCACTTGTCGGTCGAGAGTTCGATGACCAGTCCGTTGTGGTCCTGCGTGTACAGCGAGTGGAAGATGCCGCGGTCGAACTCGTTGCACCCGCGCCACTCCTCGTTGAGCGTCTCGCGAATCTCCACGAACTCCTCGGGGTCGATGCTAAAGGAGAGGTGGTGGACGGCGCCGAGGCCCGTGCGCTGGGGCCGCGGGTCCGAGTCGCGGTCCTCGTTCACGAAGAACGTGACGATGCGACCGTCGCCCGTGTCGAAGAAGAGGTGAGTCTGGGAGGGGTCGTCGAGGTTCGGTTGCCGGAGGACGAGCGGCATTCCGAGGATGTCGCGGTAGAACTCGATGGTGTCCTCGGTGTTGCTCCCGATGAGCGTGATGTGGTCGGTTCCGGTGGTGTGCATCGGACTGTCGGGGAGGTCGGCAGTTATCTCGAAGTCGTCCGCTGAACGGCGTTGATTCGACATACGTTTTCGTAGCTACTGGGACGTAATAGGTCTCAGGTAACACTCGCGTCACCCCGCCGCCCGGAACCCATCCTGCGGTTGACACCCGACCCGCAACCGACACTCACTCCGCGAGTTCGTCCCAGATACGGGCGATGGAGTCGGTGCCCTCGTCCACGAGTCCGCCGTGGTAGCAGAGGGTCCGGTCTACGTCGTACTCGGCGAGCGTTCGGACGGACTCGGTCGCCTCGTCCATCTCCGGCGTGAACTCCTCGTTCGGTCCGGAGAGGTCACCCTCCGGAGCGGTCAGCGCGTCGCCCGCGACGAGCAGGTCGGCGTCCGGGAGGAGCAGCGAGACGTGCCCCGGCGAGTGGCCGGGCGTCCCGACGACTCGCATCGGTCCGGCCTCGGTCCGGAACGTCACGCCGTCCTCGATTTCCACGTCCACCGGGACGCCGACCGAGTCGCCGCCCTTCACCGGGTCTCTCCGGCCGTCGATGTAGGGCGTCTCCTCGCGCGCGGCGAACACCGCCGCGTCGGTCCGGTCGAGAAAGTCGGGGAGTGACCCGACGTGGTCGCCGTCGTGGTGCGTGACGAGGACGGCCCACACGTCGTCCCACCCGTACCCGAGGTCGTCGAGGTGAACCGACAGTTGCTCGACTGCGCCGGGAAGCCCCACGTCCACGAGGACGAGGCCGCGCGGCGTCTCGACCGCGGCAGGGTGGATGACTAGCTCGCCCCCGTCGCGCTCGAACGACAGCGGAAGTGCGTGTACCGCAGAGCTATCCGTCATGCGCCCGGATACGGAGTCCCGCGTGGTAGTTCTACTGGACAGTCGGGGTGTGTCGGCAACACCGAAAACGGCCTTCTACGACGCGTCTCACTCCAGCGACTGCTCGAACGCCTGCTGGAGGTCGGCCTTCAGGTCCTCGACGTTCTCGATGCCGATGCTCGCCCGAATCAGGCCGTCGCGGAGGCCCGCGGCCTCGCGCTCCTCGGCGGGAATCGCGGCGTGGGTCATCGTCGCGGGTTGCTCGATGAGGCTCTCGACGCCGCCGAGGCTCTCGGCGAGGGTGAAGACCTCGGTGTTCGACACCACGTCGGCGGTCTCTTCGAGCGAGGCGTCCATCTCGAAACTGACCATCCCGCCGAAGTCGTCCATCTGCGACGCGGCCAGGTCGTGGTCCGGGTGCGAATCGAGGCCGGGGTAGTAGACGCGGTCCACGTCGTCGTGGCCCTCCAGCCACTCGGCGAGCGCGCGGGCGTTCTCGCAGTGGCGGTCCATCCGGACCGGGAGCGTCTTCGTCCCGCGGAGGACGAGGAAACACTCGTGGGGACCGGGCGTCGCGCCGACGCTGTTCTGGTAGAAGCCGAACCGCTCGTCGAGTTCCTCGTCGTCGGTGACGAGTGCGCCGCCCACCACGTCGGAGTGGCCGCCCATGTACTTGGTCAGCGAGTGGGCGACGATGTCCGCGCCGAGCGAGAGCGGTCGCTGGAGATAGGGCGTGGCGAACGTGTTGTCCACCGCGCAGAGCGCGTCGTGGTCGTGGGCGATGTCCGCGGTGCCTTCGATGTCCACGACGTTGAGCAACGGGTTGGTCGGCGTCTCGACCCACACGAGTTCCGTGTTCTCGCGCACGGCGGCCGCTGTCTCGTCGAGGTCGGTCATGTCGACGAAGTCGAACTCGAGGTCGTACTGCTCGTAGACCTGCGTGAAGATGCGGTGGGTGCCGCCGTACACGTCCTCGCTGGCGACGACGTGGTCGCCGGATTCGAGCAGGTTGAGGACCGTGTTGATGGCTCCCATCCCGCTGGAGAAGGCGCGGCCGTACTCGCCGCCTTCGAGGCTGGCGACGTTGGCCTCCAAGTCGGTCCGGGTGGGGTTGCCCGTCCGGGAGTACTCGTAGCCCCGGTGTTCGCCCGGCGCGTCCTGTTCGTACGTGGAGTTGGCGTGAATCGGGGTCATGAGCGCCCCGGTCTCCTCGTCGGGTTCCTGTCCGGCGTGAATCGACCGCGTCTCGAATCTGAACTCCTCGTCGTCGGTCATGTGCGTAGCGAGGGGCGGGCGGCAGGTTACTCTTGTCCTTCCGACGCGCCCCGCGTGGGGTCCGAGAGACTCGGAACGTGCCTTTTATAACGGAGACAGAACAAGAGGTGGGTACGACTATGCCGAGTTCGAACGGACCCTACCACAGCACTCGTGACAAACTCTCGAACGACCCCCGAGAGCGCGGTACGTCCCCGCCTCAGCGCGCCGTCCAGCAGTACGAGGAGGGCCAGAAGGTCCACCTCAAAATCGACCCGAGCGTCGAGGACGGTCGCTTCCACCCGCGCTTCGACGGACTGACCGGCGAAATCGAAGGCAAGCAGGGCGAAGCCTACAAGGTCGGCGTCAACGACCGCGGCAAGGACAAGACCCTCATCGTCACCCCGGCGCACCTGAAAGCGCAGGAATAGCATGACGATATTCAAGGAGAAGGTCGACGAGGAGTACCTCACCACCGCGGAAGCCAAGGAACTCCTCTCGGACGTCGAGGAGGAGCGCGCGTTGGACGAGGACCGGGAGATGCGCTACGAACTGGCGCGTGCAATCGAACACGTCAACCGGTTCGCCACGCTCGACGCCGAGGAGTCCCGCGAACTCGTCGAGGCACTGCTCGAACTCGACAAGGTGGACGAGCCGACGGCGTACAAGATTACCGACGTGCTCCCGCAGGACCGCGACGAACTCCGCGCGGTGTACGCGCAGGAACGCTACACGCTCTCGGGCGAGGAACTCGACGACATCCTCAACGTCGTCGCGAAATACGTCTGACGCCCACCAACTGTTTAAGTAGTTCGTCGCCGTAATCGATGACAATGAGCGAACAGAACGACGACGAAGAGCAGGTGCCGGCGGTCGTTTTGGACTACCTCCCGCACGGCCGCGCCGACGACGACAGGCCACAGTACCAGAAACCCGCGCTGACCTACGCGCTCGGCGTCGAGGAGTTCCGGCTGTTCGAAGTGACGCTCGAAGAGGACGTGAGCCTCACCATCACCGACCGGTTCGACGCCGACACCGGCGACGAACTCGTGGCGAACGTGCGCGAAATCGAGTTCGAAGACCTCTCTGGGGCCGCCCAGTCGGAACTCGAACACGCCATCCGCGACGTGGTCGAGACCGACGAGGAGCGCTTCGTGAACTTCTACAACGACGCCCAACCCATCACCCTCCGTCTCCACCAACTGAATCTCCTCCCCGGCATCGGGAAGAAACTCCGGAACAACATCCTCGAAGAGCGCAAGGGCAAACCGTTCCAGAGCTTCGAGGACCTCGAAGGGCGGGTGTCGGGTCTTCACAATCCCAAGGAGGTGCTCGTCGAGCGCATCCTGGAGGAGATTCGGGAAGACGACCTGAAGTACCGGACGTTCGTGCGGGTCGAGGAACAACAGGAGTAGTCGCGGGCGATTCGGTTCTCTCGGCGCTCGGTGCGAAGCCACGTTTCTGTGCGGTCCCCCTCACTACGACTCTCCTCCGTCACGTACGAATCTACTGCATAGCGCCGCCTGCGCCGGCTCAGCGGCCGGAAGACCGCCTTTCGCTCCCGCATCGAACGGTGCGGCCGTCGAGAGAACTCCCTACCCCTCAGAGACTCGGTGGCTTTACCCACCTCCGGTAGCTACCACCGGGTAAGATGACCGACGCACGCGACGCGGGGGACGACCTCCGGAATCCCGACGCGCTGCTCAGGCGGGCGGGCGTCCGGGGGAACCCCGACAGGGACCAGCACTTCCTCGTGGACGACCGCATTCTCGACCGACTGCCGGACTACGCCGAGGAGGCGGGGTTCGACCTGTCGCACGTCCTCGAAATCGGGCCGGGGACCGGCGCGCTGACCGACCGACTGCTCGCGGTCGCCGACGAGGTGACGGTGATAGAGCGCGACCGGAACCTCGCGGCGTTCCTCCGGGAGGAGTTCGCCGACGAAATCGCGGCCGGTCGCCTGACGGTCGTGACGGGCGACGCGCTGGAAGTCGAACTCCCCGATTTCACGGCCTGTATCTCGAACCTCCCCTACGGCGTCTCCAGCGAAATCACCTTCCGACTCCTCCCGCGGGGCAAGCCGACGCTCCTGATGTTCCAGAAGGAGTTCGCCGAGCGCATGGCGGCCGACGTGGGCACCGACGACTACGGCCGTCTCTCGGTCTCTGCACAGCACTACGCCGACGTGGAAGTCGTCGAACCCGTGCCGAAGGAGGCGTTCTCGCCGCCGCCGGATGTCGAGAGCGCGGTCGTCCGGACCACGCCGCGGGACCCCGACTACGAAGTCGACGACGAGGCGTTCTTCCTCCGGTTCGTGAAGGCCGTGTTCACTCAGCGGCGCAAGACGCTCCGGAACGCCATCCGGAACACCGGCCACATCTCGGGGCTGGACGACGCCGACGCGCCGGTCGCGGCCATCGCCGACGGAATGACGGGCCTCGACCCCGACGTGCTCGGAAAGCGAGCGGGCAAGATTCCGCCGGAGACGTTCGCCGCGCTGGCGACGGTCGCGGCCGAGTACGGACTCGACGGGGGTGAGAACGGGTGAGGCGTCCTCTCGACGGCATCCTCGCGGCCATCGACCAGTTGGCGAACTTCAGCCAGACCGAGCAGATAGTGGCGACCGCGCTCATCCTCCTCACCAGCGTCGCCGCGGTCTGGGCGACGCGGTACGTCCGGCCGAAGCTCCGGCGGCGGTTCCCCAGACACGTCGGCGACGTGGTGTTGCTAGCGGGACTCGCCGGCGGTCTGCTCGTGACGACGGTCAGTCTCATCGTCCTCTGGGGACAGGGAAAGACCGCCGCCCAAGCGCTCGATCAGATTACCCTCACCGCCGGGAAGGGATTCGCGATCATCCTCGCGCTGGTCGTGCTGGCGAGCGCGTACGTCGTGACCGGGTTCGTCAAGAAGGCCATCGACCGGTTCGTCGAGGGCCACGACACCATCAGCCAGCACCAGAGCGAAATCGTCTACCGCGTCTCACAGCTCACGGTGTACGTCTCGGCCGTGTCCATCATCCTCGGTCTCTGGGACGTGGACCTCAGCGGCCTGCTGGTCGGGGCGGGCTTCCTCGGTATCGTGGTCGGGATGGCCGCGCGCCAGACGCTCGGTGCCCTGCTGGCGGGGTTCGTGCTGATGTTCTCGCGGCCCTTCGAGATCGGCGACTGGGTGGAGATAGACGACGAGGAGGGCATCGTGACCGACATCTCCATCGTCAACACGCGCATCCAGACGTTCGCGGGCGAGTACGTGATGATTCCCAACGACATCGTGAGCGGCGAGAAGATAGTAAACAAGAGCCGAAAGGGGCGACTCCGAATCGAGGTCGAGGTCGGCGTCGACTACGAGGCCGACGTGGAGCGAGCGGCCGACCTCGCCGAGGAGACGATGAAGGAGTTAGACGAGGTGCTGACCGTGCCGACTCCGAAGGTCGTCCTCAAGGAGTTCGGCGACTCGGCGGTCACGCTCGCCCTTCGGTGCTGGATAGACAAGCCGAGCGCCCGCAGACAGTGGCGCGCTCGGACCGCGATAATCGAGTCGGTCAAGGCGACCTTCGACCGCGAGGGCGTCAAGATTCCGTTCCCCCAGCGCGAACTCACCGGCCGACAGGAGTCGGGCGGCTTTCGGGTTGCCGGAGAAACCGACCTGCCGGAGGCCACCGCGGACGGC
Organism: Halorussus limi; assembly: GCF_023238205.1. Lineage (NCBI taxonomy): Archaea > Methanobacteriati > Methanobacteriota > Halobacteria > Halobacteriales > Haladaptataceae > Halorussus > Halorussus limi. The sequence continues at coordinate 3,159,559 of NZ_CP096659.1, read as the reverse complement.
GGCCGGGCCGGTAGCAGTCAGACGGACGGCGGCGTGACCGGCCAGCGGGCCGACCCGAGCGAGCGAAACGGGGGGAACGAGAAGTGACCGACCTCGCCGACCGCCGGGACGCCGAGACCGAAGTGTACCAGCCAGCCGAGGACTCGAACCTGCTGGCCGAGGCCGCGATAGCCGACCTCGAATCCCACCCCGCCGACCTCGCGCTGGAGGTGGGCACCGGGTCGGGGTACGTCGCGGAGACGGTGGCCGACGAGACCGGCGCGCGCGTCCTCGGGTCGGACCTGAACCCTCACGCCTGCCGACAGGCCCGAGAGCGCGGGGTCGAGACGGTCCGGGCCGACCTGCTGGAACCGTTCCGGGCGGGCGTCTTCGACGCCGTTCTGTTCAACCCGCCCTACCTGCCGACCGACCCCGACGACGAGCGCGACGACTGGATGGAAGTCGCGCTCTCGGGCGGGGAAGACGGCCGGAAGGTCATCGAACCGTTCCTCGAATCGGTCGGGCGCGCGCTCGCGCCCGACGGGGTCGTCTACCTGTTGGTCAGCAGTCTCACGGGCGTCGACGAGGTGGTCGAACTGGCCGACGACGAGGGGTTCTCCGCGGTGGCGCTCCGCGACGAGTCGTTCCCGTTCGAGACACTGACCGTGCTGAAACTCCTGCGCTAGCGGTCGGTCGCGTTTATCGGGTTCGGGAGTCGGTGGAGGTCCGCGACCGTACCGTCGTATTCGACGGTCCGAATGGTCCGACCGTTCATCGCGACGGTGAACTGCTCGTAGTCGGTCGGAAGACTCGTCCCCAGACTGAGGCGAGTCGAGGCGCAGTCGGGGACCGAACCGGCCGACGCGTTCGCCTTCTTTCGTCGGGCGTCCGCTCGGTCGGAGGGGACGGTTCGGAGGTCGACGACGTAGTTCCCCGGCGCGACGTGAGTGACGTTCGCCGTCACGGTCCGGTTCCGGTCGTGGACGACAGTCGCCTCCAGCGTGACCGCGAACGATTCTCCGACCGCCACGTCGTGGACCCACCCGGAGTCCGAGTCGATTCCGTCGCACGAACCGGTCGCCTTCGACAGCGAGAATCCGGGCGACTCGAAGTCGCTGGTGTCGGTGTCGCCGCCGACCCTGAGTCCGAGTCCGCCGGCCGAACCGACGACGGTCCCGAGGACGAACGCAGTTGCGACCGCGAGGAGGGCGAGCGTTGACTGTTTCACGTATATACTTTCGAATAGGAACGAGAAGTACGTTTCCACTGCCTTGCGGTGTGTCACCGTTGACCTATGACCGACGGTAATTTCCGAAGAGGAAAATATTAAGCATCGGCATTTCGTAGTCGGAGGTACATGACCGAATACGTCGCAACGACGCCGGGAGTGTACCCGCTCCCGGACTGGGCCAAGGACGACTTGGCCGACCTGAAGGGCCACCAGAAACACGACCTCGTGGACGGCGACGAGGGCGAGGAGGTCGTCGCAGTCTACGACGAGGCGCGCCAAGAGGTACTCGACCGCCAGCAGGCCGCAGGACTCGACCGCGTGGTCGAAGGACAGCTCCGATGGGACGACATGCTCGCCCATCCGCTCGCGGTCCACGACGCCGTGGAGACCCGCGGCATCGTCCGGTACTACGACAACAACAACTTCTACCGGGAACCGGTCGTGACCGACGAGTTGACCTTCGACGGCGACATCGCCGGCGAGTTGGAGGCCGCGAGCGAGTTCGCGGACGACGACTCCCTGCAGGCGGTCGTCCCCGGCCCGTACTCGCTGGCCGACCTCGCCACCGACGAGTACTACGGCGACGACGCCGACTTCTTGGACGCGGTGGCCGACTTCCTCGCCGGAGAGGTCGAGGCGTTCCCCGAGGTCGAGACGCTGTTCGTCCTCGAACCGTCGCTGGTCGAGAACGCGCCCGGCGAGGGTGAAGACGAGCGTGCGAGCGAGGCGGTCGATACGGTCGCCGACGCCGCTCCGGCCGACACCGACGTGGTCGTCCACACCTACTGGGGCGCGCTCGAAGAGAAGGTCCACGCCCACCTGCTCGACGCCGACTTCGACGCGCTGGGCTACGACTTCGTCTCGAACCCCGAGGACAACCTCTACAACATCAACGAGTACGGCACCAAGGACTCCGTCGCGGCGGGAGTCGTGGACGGCCAGAACACGCTGGTCGAGGACGCGGAGGCCATCTCCGAGCGGGCCGACTGGTTGGAGGACAACACCCCGGCCGCCGACTTCGAGACGGTGTACCTGACGCCGAACACCGAACTGTTCTACCTGCCCTACTCGACGTTCGAGGAGAAACTCGCCGCGCTCGGCGAAGCGACCGACCTCGCGGAGGTGACAGCATGAGCCAGAACCGAGACCAGTTCCGACCGCCGAATCACCCGAACGACCACTTCCTACTGACGACCGTCGTCGGTTCGTACCCCAAGCCGAAGTGGCTGGACAGGGCCCGGGACCTCCACGAGGACGAGGACGCGGACTTCGACGACGACGCGTGGAACGAGGCCAAGGACGACGCCGCGCGACTCATCACGGACGAACACGAGCGGGCCGGACTCGACGTGGTCGTGGACGGCGAGATGCGGCGCAACGAGATGGTGGAGTTCTTCGCTCACCGTATCGAGGGCTACGAGTTCAACGGTCCCGTGAAGGTGTGGGGCCACAACACCTTCGACAAGCCGTCGGTCGTCTCCGAGGTGGAGTACGACGAGTCGTGGCTCGTCGACGAGTACGAGTTCACCGCGAGCGTCTCGGAGCGACCGGTCAAGGTGCCCATCACCGGCCCGTACACGCTGGCGAACTGGAGTTTCAACGAGGCCTACGACGACACCGAGTCGCTGGCCCACGACCTCGCGGACCTCGTGAACGAGGAGATAGAGAAGTTGGTCGAGGCGGGTGCTCGCTACGTCCAGATAGACGAACCCGCGCTGGCGACGACGCCCGACGACCACGCCATCGTCGGCGACTGCCTCGAACGCATCGCGGACGGGATTCCCGAGGACGTGCGCATCGGGCTTCACGTCTGCTACGGCGACTACTCGCGCATCTACCCCGAGATTTTGGACTTCCCGGTGGACGAGTTCGACCTCGAACTCGCCAACGGCGACTACGAGCAACTCGACGTGTTCAAGGACCCCGAGTTCACCGCTGACCTCGCGCTCGGCGTGGTCGACGCCCACGACGCCGACGTGGAGACGGTTCCCGAAATCAAGGAGAACATCCAGAAGGGTCTCGAAGTCGTCCCGCCCGAGCAGTTGACCGTCAGTCCGGACTGCGGGGTGAAACTCCTCCCGCGAAAGGTGGCCTACGAGAAGATGGCGAATCTGGTACAGGCCGCCCGCGAGGTCGAACGGGAACTCGACGAGGGCGAAATCGACGTCGAGCGGTCGGCCGTGACCGCGGACGACTGACCGGCGCCCGCGATTGACCGGACAGACCGTTATTTGCGCTCGTTGGAGGTTGCTAACAGGCGGCGCGCGTCGGCCACGTTCCGGAGCGCTGCGCGCCGCGCGACCGCTGGCGCGCTCCGGCCCGATTCAGGTCACGGACCGAGTTCGTTCCGGTTTCGTACTTGAAGGTTTGTACGGGGGTCTTCGACGCGTTATCGCCTCGATTGGATTTTCTGGACTGGCGCATGCGGGCGCGAGGACGAGGTGGCGCGAGGCTAACGCGGTGCTGGGTAGCGCGGCTGAGTTCTCACTGTAGGTTCGACCAACTACTCGCGTCTTAGGGAAATAAGAATATTTCTCACAGAATCATAAATACTTCTGCGGCTCACACAACGGCCCGAACCAGCGACCCGAGCGCCGACAGACCGACCGGAATCGCGACGCTCAGATAGAGCAACCGTCCCATCCCGGCGTACTGCATCAGACCGCCGTTCGCGGCCATCAGACCGGCGAAGACGGCCCACGCGAGCAGACCGAAGCCGAGTCCGGCCGCGAGGCCCCGCTTGGCGTCCGTCGAGACGAGACCGACCAGCGCGCCGCCGAGGAAGAAGCCGTACCAGTGGACCCGCGCCGCCGCGAGACCGACGACTGCGCCCGCGACGAGCGCGGCCCGTCGCGCCCGGGCGTCGGTCCGAATCTCCGCCAGCGCGCTCCGGAGCGGTCCGGTGACGGTCCGACTCGCGTCTCGGACCTCGCGAAGTCCGCTCATCGGTCGCCCTCCCGCGTCTCGAAGGAGATGGCCGTCTCGCCGCGGACGTCTCGACCCATCGGCTTGTACTTCCCGTCGGCCCAGAGTCGGAGTTGGTCGTCGTAGTGGTCCGAGAAGTACTCCCCGGAGTTGCCGCCCGGCAGGACGCAGACCGACCGCTCTCGCTCGGCCATCGGACAGACCATGCGCCAACTGCTCCCGACCGCCGACTCCTTCCGGTAGTTGTTCAGCGTGTAGGCCGACCCGTCGGTCGGGTACTCGGTGTAGTTGAGGAACGACTGGTCGAACGGGTGGGTGATGGCCGCGGTGGTGTTGTAATCGCCGTAGGTCGCGCCCTCCTCGATTCCGTCGAGCGCCTTCCGGAGCGCCCGGACCATCACGGCCTCGCGTCCCTCGTCGCCGAACCACCTGCTGTCGTCGGGCAGGGTCGCCAGCACCCAGTCGTTCGGGTAGTACGACTCGTCGAGACCCTTCGCCTCGAACTCGTCGGCGAACGCCTCCCGGCGGAACTGGTCGAACCACTTCACGAAGACGAGCGCCGCCCGGGAGTCCCGGGTCATGCGGGCGTCCCAGTTCCGGAGGGTCTCGACCGTCCCCGAGAGGTCGTCTACGCCTTCTGCGGCCGAAACGAGTTCCTCGCGCACCTGCTCGGCGCGCGCGGACTTCGCGTCGCGTTGAACCCTGCGCATGAACCGGGGCGTCATCGGTTTCTCGGAGGCGGCCCGGGCGTCGAGCAGTTCGTAGAGGCGCTGGCCCCGGTAGGGCACGGCGTACTGCTCGCCGACGTAGTGTTCGGGGTCGTCCTCGATGCGCTGGTTCGCGGTGCCGAGGTAGTCGGGGTCGCGGACGTGGGGTTTCTCCTCGAACGGGACGAACCCCTCCCACGACGAGACGCCGAACGGTTCGAAGCCCTCCCACTCGGCCTCGCCCGCCGACCCGTCGAAGACTCGCGTGCCCCAGACCTCCTCGCCGTCGTCGGCGCTCTCCGACTGCCGGTTACTCTCCGAGTCTCGGTCGGCGGCGTCTATCGTGCGAACCGGAATCTTACCCGTGACGTAGTAGAGCGTGTTCCCCTCGCGGTCGGCGTAGACGACGTTCTGGGTCGGCAGATCCATCTTCTTCGTCGCCGCGAGGAAGTCGTCCACGCCCCCGGATTTGCTGTACTCGTGAATCGCCGCCGAAGTCCGGGTCGCGGTGTGGCCGGTCCACGAGACGCCGACTCGCTGGCCCTCGCGTTCGAGGAGCGGACCGTGGACCGTCTTGCGGGTCGTGACCGTCCGGTCCTCGCCGTCGGCCACCCGAATCGTCCGCTCCTCGGTCTCGAACTCGCGCCACTCGCCGCGATACCGGTACCGGTCGCCCGACTCGTCGGTCTCGTAGTCGTAGAAGTCGATGACGTCCGCCCCGCTGTTGGTGAACCCCCACGCGCCCGAGTCGTTCTCGCCGATGACCACGAACGGGACGCCCGGGAACGTCACGCCCCGGACGCTCACGTCGTCGGTCCGGAGGTTCATCTCGTACCAGACCGGCGGCGCCATCAGCGTGAGGTGCGGGTCGTTGGCCACGATGGGCTTCCCGCTCTCGGTCCGCTCGCCCGAGACGACCCAACTGTTCGACCCGACGCCGGGCAGCGACTCGAACGCCGAGAGCCAGTCGAGCAGGTCGCCGCCCTCGAACTCGCCCGACGGCGAGACCCGACGGCGACGCCGCGCGCCGTCGGTCCCGCCGTCGTCCCCTCCGGCCGAGTCCGACCTGATGATGGGCGAGTCGTGGTCCATCCGGAAGGGGTAGAGTTCCTTCACCGCGTCCTCGCCCAGTTTCCGGGCGAGTCGCTCGCGCCGGAGCGTCCGGAAACTCCCGGTCAGTCCCCACGAAATCTGCTGTTCCATCAGCATCGTGTCGGCGGGGGTCCACGGGTCGGGTTCGTAGTCGAGCAGTCCGAACTCCAGGGGCAACTCCTCGCGCTCCCGGCAGGCGTTGACGCCCTCGGCGAACGCCTCGACCGCCTCGCCGGTCGGCGTCCCCGAGAGGAGTTCGAGGTTGGCCGCCGCGCCGCCAGCGAAGTCCATCCGCACGTGGAACTCGTCGGAGTCGAGAGCGCGCTCGCCGACCACCTCCGAGAGTTCGCCCCGCATGACCCGGCGCTGGAGGTCCATCTGGAAGAGTCGGTCGGCGGCTTGCGCGTAGCCCACGGCGTAGTACAGCGGTCGCTCACCGCCGGCCTCGCTCTCGACGTGAGCGGTCCCGTACTCGTCGTAGCGCACCGTCGCCGGTCCGTAGGGACTCTCGACCCGGCGGTTCGTTCGGTCGGTCGCGTCCCGCCACGCCGACCCCGAGAACGGCGCGAACCGGTCGAGATACCCCCTGACCGGCGAGAGCGACCCGCCGACGGCGCCGCCGCCGACGATGGCGGCGACGAGCGCACGTCGCGTGGTATCGATGTCCATAGAGGGGGTGTGGCGGTTCTCACGTAAAACCGCTGTTCCACTCGTTCCGAGTTCCCGAGCGTTGTTTCGGTCAGATACTATATAAAAGACGAGCGCAGGACGATCGGGTGCGTGCTAAACGACTATCGTTGCTGGAAACGGGCGGAAGGACTTAATCACCAAAAGTATGAAATAGTATGATTGGTTACGGTCACGGTGATAATGCCTGCCATGAGCGCACTCGACTGGTTCGGGTTGGTCGGACCGTACGTCCTGTTTTTCGGGATGTTGATAGCGTACTACGTCTGGGAAGGGAGACGCGAGCGCCGCCTCCGCGAGCGCTACGACGAGGAGGTGGAGCATGCAAGGTAGCGCCGGCGGCATCGCGGGAGACGCGGGCATCTGGGTGCTGGGCACCTTCGCGCTCTATCTGTTGGTCCTGCTCGGCATCGGACTGTACTCCTCGCGGTTCATGGACTCGGTCGGCGACTACGTCATCGGCGGCCGCGAAATCGGCCCCGTCGTGACCGGGTTCTCCGAGCGCGCCTCCGAGATGAGCGGTTGGCTCACGCTCGGCGTGCCCTCCGACGCGTACACCTCCGGCATCATGGCGTTCCTGAACGGTCTCGGGATGATTCCGGCCGACCTGTTCGCGTGGGCCGCCATCGCCAAGCGCCTCCGGAAGTACACCGAACTCGTCCGGTCGGTGACGCTCCCCACGTTCTTCGCCACCCGCCTCGGCGACGACACCGGCGCGGTCAAGGGCGTCTCGGCGGTCGTCCTCATGCTGTTCGAGGGCGGCTACGTCGGCGCCCAAATCGTCGCGGCCGGGACCCTGCTCCAGATTCTGACGGGCATCGAGCCGTGGGTCGGGATTCTGGTCGGGGGCGTCATCGTCATCGGCTACACCTTCCTCGGTGGCTACTTCGCCGTGGCGTGGTCGGACTACTTCCAAGGAGCCATCATCCTCGGGGCGTTCATCCTCCTGCCGGTCATCGCGTTCACCAACATGGGCCTGCCCTTCGACGAGGTGGCCCGCGTCGGCGAGGGGAGTCTGACCAGCATCACCGCCGGAACCGCCGGGTGGGCCGCGGTCTTCGGCGTCATCAGTTACGCCGCCATCGGTCTCGGGGTGCCCGGCAACCCTCACATCATGGTCCGGTTCATGGGCATCGACCGGGTGAAGAACGTCCGCCTCGCGGCGCTGGTCGCCCAGTTGTTCATGTTCGTCGCCTACATCGGCGCGGCGCTGGTCGGTCTCTACGCCATCGCCACGTTCGGCGAAGGCGCTATCCAGAACGGCGACAAGGTCATGCCGATGCTGACCCTCGACCTGCTGCCCGGCGCGATAGCCGGCATCGTCCTCGCGGCCGCGCTCGCCGCGATGATGTCGAGCGCCGACTCCCAACTGCTAGTCGCCACCAGTGCGGTGGTGGAGGACGTGTACCACGGCTTCGTCAACGAGGACGCCAGCGAGGAGGACCTCGTGAAGTACTCCCGGTACGTCACCTTCGCGCTCGGGTCCGCGAGCGTCGCGTTCGCCTACCTCGCCAAGAGCACGCCCATCTACACGCTGGTGTTGGACTACGCGTGGGGCGGTCTCGGGGCCGCCATCGGCCCGACGGTCATCGCCACCCTCTGGTGGAAGCGCGTGACCGCCGAGGGGTCGGTCGCCAGCATGATAGTCGGCGCGTCCACGATGATTCTGTGGACCCAGATATCGACGGTCGTCGACCTGCTGGGCCTCTCGGCGACGGTCGAAAGCTCGGCGTTCCTCTCGGGTCTCGTCGGCGTCTACGGCCTTTTCCCCGCGTTCATCGTCTCGGCGATTACGCTGGTCGCGGTGTCGCTGTACACCGAACCGCCCGCGAACGTGGACGACCACTTCGACGTGTTCGACAAGCCCCTCTCGGCGGTCATCGCCGACGGCGGGTCGGCCGACTACGCGACGGACGGCGGTGAGCGGTCCGAAGGTCCGCGGGCCTCGTCGGACCTGCGGTCCGACGGCGGGACCGGCGACGACACCTCGCCGAAGGTCGTGACCGAAGGGGACAACATCCGCGCCCACGTCGCGGCGTCGGGCTACTGGGACGACGATGAGCGCTGACACTCCCGCGGCCGACGCCCCGGCCGACGCAGCGTCCGACGGCGCCGACGCCGGCGACCACCCGATGGTCGGCCAGCGCCACGACGAGGTCGAACTCCCGGTCATCCGACCCGCGATAGCCCGCGATGAGGTCGATTCTTCGGGCCGGGTCGGCGCAGTGGCCTACCCCTACCGGGTGTACGAGGCCGAGGTCGAGGTGGACCGACCGCTCATGTCCCCGCGGCGGGACCGCCGGGTCATCAGCGTGGACTGTTCGCGCCGCCTCTCGCTCCGGGCCGACACCGTCCCCGAGTTCGAGACCCGGACCGTCGAGGACGCGCTGGTCCTGCCGAGCGAACTCTCGCCCGAGCAGGCCGACGAGAAGGCCCGCGACGCCGCGTTCAAGTGGACGCTCCGGACCTCGATTCTCGGCGACGTGCCCGAGGTCGAACTCGCGCGCACGGTGGACGCCTATAAGCTATTCTGGTTGGTCGAGCGCCCCGACGGCGACTGTATCGTGGACAGCGTCGACGGGAGCGAGCGACCGCTCGACGACTGAGCGCTCCTCTCGTCGGTCGCTCGCGGTTCGGTCGTCGGTCGTCGGCCGCCCGCGTTCCGCGTCTGTTGTCGGTCGCTCGCATTCTACGCTCTCGCCGTTCTTGAGACACGTGAGTAGGATTCGATTCGCGTGAGAGGCAACGAGATGTCCTCAACTCCATAACCGGGCATTCGACGTTTACCGGCTAAATCGTTGGCGGCGCGTGCGCTCGCGCCGTCACAGCGGCTTCGTCGTGATGAGTCCGTCAACGCCGCGCCGCGCGAGCGCCCACGCGAGCGACCGCGACCCGACCGGCCACGCGTGGACTTCCATCCCCGCCTCGTGGGCGCGCTCCACGAGGTCGGTGGCGAGACACAGCGTCCAGTGGGGGTTGGCGTAGGCGCAGTCGAGCGTCGTGGCGGTCTCGAAGTTGGCGTCGGGTCGCACGTCGAAGTTGAACGCCAGCGGCATCGACTCGTCGAGCATCCGGGTGCGCCAGAGCGGGTCGGGGTGGAGCGACGAGACGACGACGTCGTTCTCGACGCCCTCCAGCGCCGCCAACAGGTCGGCCACCAAGCCGGTCTCCTTGACTTCGACGTTGATGTCCACCGCCGGCGGAATTACCTCCAACACCTCGGTCAACAGGGGGATGCCGCAGTCGGACCCCTCGACCCGGAGGGCGGCCAGTTCCGTCGCCGAGAGGTCGCCGACCTCGCCGAACCCGTCGGTGACGAGTTTCACCTCGTTCCAGTGTGAGACCACGAGTTCGCCCGTTCCGCACCGTTGAACGTCGATTTCGACCGCGTCGGCGAACCGCGAGGCGCGCCGGACCGCACAGACGGTGTTCTCCGGGTGCTGGTCGCCGAACCCTCGGTGGGCAGTTATCTGCACATCCTCTGTTTGGTTGTCCGGTGGTAAGGAACTAGTGGCAAAGCCATCCACAAAACTAACAAGTCTCGGATTGGTCTTAAGGTTGTAATGTCTAAGATACAGTCTGAAGAAGATGATGAATTACAAGAGGGTAATATTTCTGAAAACCTGTACGATAAGGACCTCCTAATCGCAGAATACACCCAAACAGGAGAGGAATTTCGATACAGAGACAAACTTCTTCATAACTCCTACTATCTTCTTATAATCGCCACGTTTGCAATTGTAGGAATAGTACTGCGAGAGTTCAGAACTGGAAACGTCGTGACCATAGGCATAAGTATCTTAGTTGGAGGACTCGGATTTTCGTTGATTGGGGCTATCATTCTTAATCATTTTATTCAACGACAGTCAGCAGAGGCCCTCCGTACGCGAACGGAGCAGTATGCCGAAGGAATCCAGAATGAACCAGTACAACGACCACTGGGTATTCAATACTGGGTTATAGGGAACAATTCTAACATTGTAAATCAAGATATTAAGAAGTCAGATACCTTCTGGCAGGAAATGAGGAAATTGCCTAAAAAGGCATATTCGGCGAAGACAGTTGCCTTCTGCATCTTTTGGAGCGGCCTCCTGATTACGATTGGAGGACTCCTAATACTAGTCACCGTATAGCTGCGAAAAAACGGGTGGAAAATCGAGTTATTTTACTCGTACAGCCACGTCTCGTCGACGCGCTCGTAATCGACCAGTTCGTCCTCGTCGAAGAACAGGTCGATTTCGCGCTCGTTCGCGCCGGGGTCCTCGTGGTCCGACCCGTGGATGACGTTGCGACCGAGGTCGAGTCCGAAGTCGCCGCGGATGGTGCCGGGCGCGGACTCGGCCGGGTCGGTCTCGCCCATCATCTTGCGGACCTGTCGGGTCGCGTCCTGACCCTCCCAGACCATGGCGAAGACCGGACCGGACGTGATGAAGTCCACGAGGCCCTCGAAGAACGGCTTGCCCTCGTGTTCGCCGTAGTGTTCGTGAGCGAGGTCCTCGCTCATCTGCATGAACTTCCCGGCGACCATCTTCAGGCCGCGCTCCTCGAGTCGGGAGACGATTTCCCCGATGAGGCCGCGCTGGACGCCGTCGGGCTTGACCATCACGAAGGTGCGTTCGGTTTCGTCGCTCATTCTTGGGTCCCTTCGGTGGCACCGCCTTCCTCGGTCCATTCGAGGTCGCGGGGTTCGCGGCCGAGGTCGGCGTTCTTCTCGCACTTCGCCGAGCAGAAGTGGACCGTACTGCCGTCGGTGTAGACGAACATCGTACCCGTGCCGGGTTCGATGTCGTCGCCACAGAAGTCACAAACTCGGGATTGGGGCATTAGTTACTGACCTCCGATGGAGTCGGCTTCGCGTGCGGTCTCGCGCAGTTGCAAGACGTCGCCCTCTCGGACGGGGCCGAGACAGTTCCGCGTGATGATGCGGCCCTGATTCTCGCCCTCGCGGATGCGGCACTTGACCTGCATGGCCTCGCCGTGCATCCCCGTCTTGCCGACGATCTCTATCACTTCGGCGGGCGTGGAGCCTTCTTCTTCAGTTTCCTCTGCACTCATGACTCAACCACCTCAGCGAAGTTCCTCGACCTTGCCGGCGATGTCCTCGATGTCGTCTTCGGCCTCGCCGGAGTCGGTGACCGCCGCGGCGGCGCTCCCGACTTCGAGTCCGGCGGCGTGACCGATGTCGTCCTGGGTCTCGACGAAGATGAAGGGGATGCCCTTCTCGTCGGCGAGTTCCGGAAGGTGCATGACGATCTCCTCCGGCTGAACGTCTTCGGCGATGTAGACGAGGTCGGCGTTGCCGCGCTCGATGGCCTTGGTCGTCTCGTTGGTTCCTTTCTTTACACTACCCGTGTCTCGGGCGACCTCGAGCGCCTCGACGGCGCTGTCTTGGAGGTCGGCTGGGACGTCGAAGTTTACGTACACTGGCATAGGTTGTTCACCTCCCTGCACGTCGGCTCAAGCTCCCCTGCCGGGCGTATCCTGTGCGGCTAGGAGCATCATCAACCGCGCGCAGGTCGTATCCTTGCGTAGTTCGTCGCCCCTTAAAAGCGCTTTCAAATGCTCCGGCGGCGTGCGAAACGAATGCACGGGATCGGAGGTCACGGCGCTCCGTCCCACTCGTCGCGAAGGAGACCGTACAGCACCACGTCACGGTACGCACCTTCGAGGAACACGTGTTCGCGCAGGCGGCCCTCCTCGGCGAATCCGAGCCGTTCGACCAGCGCTCTCGAAGCCCCGTTGAAATCTACTACACGCGCGTAGACGCGGTGGCGGCCGCTCGTGTCGAACGCGTAGTCGAGCAGGAGCGACACCGCCTCCGTCGCGTAGCCTTCGCCTCTGGCCTCCGGGAGGAGCCAGTACGAGATTTCGCCGTGGTCGTGTTCGGTCCGGAAGAGGCTCACCTCGCCGATGGGGTCGGGGTCTTCGGACGCGTCGTCGTTCGCCGATTCGTCGTCGGAGCGCACGCACACGACGAAGTCGGCGTCGCCGTTGTCGACCGAGACGTACTCGTCGTAGAACTCGTCGACTTGCTCGCGGGTCTGCGGTGCGGTCTGGGTCAGCGCGGTGCGGATGGCGGGGTCGCTCCGGGCGCGCTGGACGAGTTCCACGTCCTCGCGTTCGGTCACTCGCAGTTCCACGCGCTCGCCGGAGAGGTAGACGGGGCCGGGCATACTGCGCCGGAGGCACGCCGAGACGAAGTCCGTTGCGGACGGCCGTCCCGAGTTCCGGCAACACTTCGGGTGACGCGAAGATGTGCGACCCAACGATTACCGCCTCGCTGCGGGTAGTTCCGCCGATGGCAGAATCTAGCGAGTCCACGGCGACCTTCGACGCGGCGGAGTCGATAGACGACCTCATCGGCGGGACGCCGCTGCTCCGCCTCGACGCGTTCGCCGCCGACCTGTTCGGGAAGGTCGAGGCGAGCAACCCCTACTCCGTGAAGGACCGTATCGCCCGCGAGATGGTAGACGCCGCCGAGGAGAGCGGCGAACTCGGCCCGGACGGGGTCGTGGTCGAATCGACCAGCGGCAACACCGGCATCGGCCTCGCCGCGGTCTGCGCGGCCCGCGACTACGACCTCGTGTTGACCATGCCCGAATCGATGTCCGAGGAGCGCCGCAAACTGCTCCGGGCGCTCGACGCGGAACTGGAACTCACGCCCGCCGAGGAGGGAATGGGCGGTGCGAACCGACGCGCGGCGGAACTCGCGGACGGACGGGAGGGCGCGGTGCTGGCCCGCCAGTTCGAGAACGATGCCAACCCCCGCGCGCACCGACGCACGACCGGGCCGGAACTCTGGCGCGCGACCGACGGCGAGGTCGACGCCTTCGTCGCGGGCGTCGGGACCGGCGGGACCATCACGGGCGTCTCGGAGTACGCGAAAGAGGAGCGCGGCGCGGAGGAATTCACCGCTGTCGCGGTCGAACCCGCCGCCTCGCCGACGCTCTCCGAGCAGTGTTCCGACGGCCACGACCTGCAGGGCATCGGACCGGGGTTCGTCCCCGACGTACTCCGAACCGAACTCGTGGACGAGGTACGCGCTGTCGCAGGCGACGACGCCAAGGCGGCCGCCCGGAAGTTGGCCCGGACGGAGGGCCTCGCTGTCGGCGTCTCCGCCGGCGCGGCGGTCGCGGCGGCCGCCGAGTACGCCCGCAACCACCCCGGCGAGACGGTCGTGGCGATGCTCCCCGACGCCGGCGAGCGCTACCTCTCGACCGACCTCTACGAGTGAGCGACCGGGACGGTGCGAAATCCCCTTACTCCTTTCGCGCCAACGCCGGGACATGACTCTCGAATCGGTCGTCGCCGCGCTCCGCGAGGAGGCCGCGGCGACCGACGAGCGCCGACTGCTCGTCCTCACCGGCGACCGGGACGCCTGCTACGCGGCCGCGGACGCCGCGCTCGACGCGGCCGACTTCGACCGCGGGGCGACTACGCTGGTCGGCACCGGTAATCTCGACTGCGAGCGCGTCGGACCCAAGCGCGCCGACCGCCTGCTCGGGACGACCCGCGAGTGCGTCGTCTTCGACGCCCACGCCGACTTCCGACCGAACGCGCTCGGCCGAGTCGTCGGCGCGGTGGACGGCGGCGGCCTGTTCGTCCTGCTCGCGCCGCCCCTCGACGAGTGGCCCGACCGCCGGACCGACTTCGACCGGACGCTGGCGGTGCCGCCGGACGACCTCGAAGACGTGACGGGGAACTTCCGGCGGCGGTTCGCCGAGACCCTGCGCGTCCACCCCGGTATCGCCGTCTTCGACGCGGACTCCGGGACCGTCGAGCGCGACGGCCTGACCCACCCCGCGCCGCGACTCTCGACCGCAGACGACTCGCCGGAACGCCCCGCGGACCGCGCGTTCCCCGACGCGGCTTACGACGCCTGTCTCACGGGCGACCAGATGGCGGTCGTGCGGGAGTTGGAGGCGTTGCGCGTTCCGGACCGCGACGCCGGCGACGACTCGGACCCGGACGAGACCGCGGTGGTCGTGGAGGCCGACCGCGGCCGCGGCAAGTCGAGCGCCGCGGGCATCGCGGCCGGAAGCCTCGCCGCGGAGGGCGCGGACGTGCTGGTCACCGCCCCGGAGCATCGGAGTTCGCGCGAGGTGTTCGTCCGGGCCGAGGCCCTGCTGGAGTCGCTCGGACTCGACGTCGAGACCGACGGCGACCCGCCCCGGACCGTCGAAACCGCCGGCGGCGGCCGCGTCCGCTTCGCTTCTCCGGCCGAGGCCGCCGACCTACTCGGCGTCGCCGGTGACTGCGACGACTCGGCGGGCGCGCCCGACGCCGTCTTCGTGGACGAGGCCGCCGCGCTCTCGGTCCGACTGCTCGAACGCTTCCTGGCCGCCCCGAAGGTCGCGTTCGCGACGACGGTTCACGGCTACGAGGGCGCGGGCCGCGGGTTCTCGGTCCGGTTTCGGGACAGACTCGCCGAGAGCGACCACGCGGTCGTCGAGACGGGACTCGACGACCCGATTCGGTACGCCGCGGGCGACCCGGTGGAGGCGTGGGCGTTCCGCGCGCTCCTGCTCGACGCCCGGCCGCCGGTGGACGCGGTGGTCGCCGACGCCGACCCCGAGTCGGTGGCGTACCGCGACTTCTCGGCCGACGACCTGCTCGCCGACGAGACCCTGCTCCGGGAGGTGTTCGGCCTGCTCGTGCTGGCCCACTACCGGACGGAACCCGACGACCTCGCGCGTCTGCTCGACGCGCCGAACCTGACGGTCCGGGCGCTCGTCCGGACCGACGGCGCGGCGGGCCCAGATACGGACGCGGACTCGCCTCGCCGAGACCACGTCGTCGCGGTCGCTCTGCTCGCCCGAGAGGGCGGCCTCCCCGCCGACGTGCGCGAGCACATGTACGAGGGCGGTCGCGTGCGGGGCAACATGCTCCCCGACGTGCTGACCTCCCAACTCCGGGACGAGGCGGCCGGAGTCCCGGTCGGGAAGCGCGTGATGCGCATCGCCACCCACCACGTGGTCAGGTCCCGCGGCCTCGGGTCGCGCCTGCTCGGGGAGATTCGCCGGGAGTACGCCGACGAACTCGATTGGCTCGGCGTCGGCTACGGCGCGACGCCCGAACTCCTCCGGTTCTGGCGCGCGAACGGCTATCGAGCGGTCCAACTCTCGACGACCAGAAACGACACCAGCGGGGAGTACTCGGCGCTCATGCTCGACCCCCTGAGCGAGGCGGGCGAGGCGCTTCACGACCGACACGCGCGCTGGTTCGCCTCGCGGGTCGCCTCGATGCTCGCCGACCCCCTGCGCGACGCCGACCCCGACGTGGTCCGGGAACTCCTCCGGTCGGTCGAGGCCCCGGTCGAACTCGACCTCTCGGCGTGGGACTGGCGGGCGGTCGCGGCGAGCGCGTACGGTCCCGGCCAGTACGACGCCGCGCCCCGGCCCTTCCGCCGGGTTGCGCTCCGGTACTTCGCGGACTCGGACGGAGATTCGGACGCCCTCTCTCCGCGCGAGGAGCGCCTGCTCGTCCGGAAGGTGTTGCAGGGCCGCCCGTGGCCCGACGTGGCCGACGAACTCGGCTTCCACTCGGCGGGCCAGTGCATGCGCGCTCTCGGCGACGCCTACGAACCGCTGGTGGACCGCTACGGCGACGCCGCCGCGGCCGACGAGAAGCGGCGATACGTCGAGTGAGATTCCGGGACTCGTCGCGGCGGTGAGCGAGGCGCTACGCGACGGTCAGTCGGTCGCGTCCACGAACACGTCACGGGTCCCGGTCACCGTGACGGTACAGTCGGCGTACTCGAACGTGACGCGTCCGCCGGTACGGGCACGCCCCGAGACCCTGTCGCCGAACAGCGAATCGAGGGCGTCGGGGTCGAGCGCGCCGTTCAGCGGCGGTAAATCGAGGGGGTCACAGCCGCGGGCGTCGGCGACGGCCAGCACGACAGCCTCGCTCGGCGGCGAATCTCCGACGTCGAGATTCCGCACGGTCCCGCCGGTGTGCGTCGCGTCGAGTTCGTCCATGTTCCACTTACGGAGGAGGGAGACGTGAGTCGCGGGGTTTACTGCTGAGGCCCTTTTAAACGGGGAAGATGCTTGTGATTGGTTACCGTACGTTCAGGCGATGGAGTGTTCCGAGTCGGACTGCACGGAACCCGCCAAGGTAAGGCTACACGTCCCGTGGACGGAGAATCGCGTGGTCTGTGCGGCCCACGCTCGCGTGCTGGCCCGGCGAGACGGCGTGGTCGCAGACCCCATCGGGGACGCCGACGAGTGGCCGTGACCGCCCCGGCATAACCGTTATCTGACGTGTCGTCGTGGCTACCACATGGCCGAGCGCGGTCCCCGATGGTCGAGACGCCAGTTCCTCGCCGCCTGCGGTGCGACGCCGTTCGGCGGGTGCGGTTCGGTCCTCCCCGGCAACGACAGTGAGTCGGCGTGGGTGACAGTCCAGCGCGACCCCGGCCACACTGGCTTCCTCCCCGACGCCGACCGCTCGGCGCGAGATGCGCCCGCGGAGTGGGACCTCGAAACCGACCGCGACGGACTGTTCCACCGGCGACCAGTGTTCGCGGACGGGACGCTGTTCGTGGCGAGCGACGGCGAACTGTACGCCGTCGACGCCGAGGCCGGGTCGGTGGCGTGGACTCGCCAGCGGAAGACGACGAACGCCGACGGCGAACGGGTCCCCTTCCACGTCGGCGAACTCGCCACCGACGGCGACTGCGTCTTCGTCGCGTGGAGTCTGAGCGGCGCGAACGACGTGCTGGCCGCCTACCCCGTCGACGGCGGCGAGACCCAATGGGAGTTCGAGACCAACACGAACGTCGGCGCGGTCCTCCCGGTCGCCGACACGCTCTACCTCGTCGCGACGCTCCCCGAGGGGCAACGGCTGGTCGCGCTGGACCCCGCGACGGGGCAAACGCGGTGGCAGAGCAGGGTGGACGTGGCGACCCATCCGCCGTTGGCGTACGCCGACGGCACGCTGTTCTCCGGCCGCTACCGGGACGAGCAGGAGTCGTTCACCGGAACGTGGGTCCTGCAGGCGTTTGACGCCGACGGCGGCGAACGCCGCTGGAAGCGCGACGTGACCGGCTACGGCGTCGGCACCGGCGACCGCCTCGCGCGCTTCTTCGGACTCGGCGGCGGCGAACCGAATCTGACCGCCGCGGACGGCCGGGTGTACTTCGGGACGGGACCGGCCGAACTGTACGCGCTCGACGCGGCTGACGGGACCGTCCGCTGGTCGTACGCGCTCGAAGAGGGTAACACGTCTACCGGCCACGCGCCGGTCGTGGACGACGACACGGTCTACGTCGCCAACCTCTCGACGGTCACCGCGCTCGACGCCGCGACCGGAACACAGCGGTGGCAGTACGAGGACGCCCGGATTCCGTTCGACGACCCCCAGCGGTATCCGGTGCTGGTCGGCGATACCCTGCTCGTTCCCGAGCAGGTGACGTGGCTCGCACTCGACGCCGCGACCGGCGAGGAGCGGTTCCGCTACGGACCCTACGGCGACGGACTGGTCGGTCCCGCACCGCTGGTCGTAGACGGTGTCCTCTACACTCCGGTCGGCGATTCGGTGTACGCCTTCGCCGTGCCGGAGTTGTTCCGCGACAGCGAGTGAGAGACGAGTCGAGGGCGGGAATGAGTTTCGCGAGCCGCTATAGCGAGGTTCACCGCTACCGTGGGAAATATCTACCTATCTTTGCGGAACTTATTCAGTCCCGAAAGGTGGCTATAGAAGTGTTCGAGACGTCTGTAGAGGGTGAGCTACGTCTCGGGATTCGCACAGTAATCGTGTAGGTCGTCGTTCCAGTGGTGGACGATCGGCCCGTCGAGTTCGCCGTCCCGAATCGCCGCGCCGACGCTGTAGCACTCCGATAGCTGGTCGGCCGGGAGGTGGTAGCGCTCGCCGGAACTGCGGTTGTCGAGACGCACGAGGACGGTGTACCGGCGCGTCGTGTTCTCGATTTCGGGCGGATGAACGTCCGCGCTGTGGACCACGGTCCCGAGCGTCTCGTTCTCCTCTTTGCCCGCGACGCGGCGCGTCGCCCAGTGGACCACCGCGCCATCGTGTAGGACGACCACCTCGACGGTGTGGCTCTGGTTGTCGTAGTTGTTCACGCTGACGCTCCGGAAGACGGGCGGTTCCTCGGGAGTGTCGGGGGCGTCGGACTGCGACGTGAGCGAGGAACAACCGGCGAGCGCGAGGAGCGCGGCGAGTGCGAGAGCGAGGAGGGCGCGGCGCATCACCGAGTAGTGCTTCCGTAGAGTCACGTGAGTTTTCTGTTTTCCCGTCGCTCGGTCGGTGTGGGCGTTCGGGTGATTCTCGTGGTGGTTGGAGGGACAGTGTTTTGGAAAGCCCCTGCCGCTCGCTGTGGACGGTTCGACTCGCTACGAGAACAGCACGATAACCGGGAACCTCGAAGGAAGAATCGAGAGAATTACTCGTGGGCGAAGTACGCCACGCTCTCGTCGCTCGCCTCGTGGTCGTCCACGCGGGCGAAGCCGACGCGCTCGAACTGGACCATCTCGTCCTCGGCGGTGTCGCGGAAGCCCGGTTCGGCGTAACCCGTCACGTCGCCGTCGGGCGTCCGCATCCGGGTCAGGACCGCGGTGTCGGCCGGGACCCAGTGAATCACGTCCACGCCCTCCTCGCGGACCGCGGCGATGTCGTCGCCGACGTAGGAGAGGTCCTCGCCCTCGCGTCGGAAACAGCCGAATCCCTTGAGCCAGATGCGCTCGCCGTCCTCGGGGGCGTCTTCCGCCTCGATTCGGACCCGACTTCCGGCGTCGATGTCGCGGGTGCCTCGCTCCTCGTGTTCGGGGTGGACCGGCGGGTGGGCCGTCTCGGGATGGTCGCCCGCGAGCGTGAAGTCCGCGTGGTCCTCGCGCACGAAGAAGTACCGGTCGGCGTCGTCGTCGATGCGCTGGCGGTTGTTCGAGTAGACCGTGCTCATCGCCAAGTCGACGTTGCTTGTCGAGGTGCCGAGTTCGACCATCGCGTCCACGATGGCCTCGCCCCGGATGCCCCGGCGGCGGACGCTCGGAATCGTGGGGGCGCGCGGGTCGTCCCACCCGTCCAACTCGCCGTCCTCGATGAGTTCGCGAATCGTGGAGGTGGACATCTTCACGTCGTACTCGTCGACCTGCACGTGGCCCCAGTGGATGACCTCGGGGTACTCCCAGTCGAAGTAGTCGTAGACGAACTGCTGGCGCTTCGCGGAGTCCTGCAGGTCGATGCCCCGGATGATGTGGGTGACGCCCGTGAGGTGGTCGTCGACGCCCGACTGGAAGTCGAGCATCGGCCAGCACCGGTAGTCCTCGGCCTCCTCGCGGGGATGGGGCGTGTCGATGATGCGGAAGCCGACCCAGTCGCGGAGCGCGGGGTTCTTGTGTTCGATGTCGGTCTTGACCCGGAGGACCATCTCGCCCGACTCGTACTCGCCGTCGACCATCGCCTCGAACTCCTCCATCGTGGTCTCGACGTCTTTGTCGCGGTGGGGGCAGGCCTCCGCGGAGTTCTTCAGGTCGGAGAACTCCTCGCCCGAACACGAGCAGGTGTAGGCCCCGCCCTTCTCGATGAGGTCGCGGGCGTGGTCGTAGTAGGTCTCCAGACGGTCGCTCGCTCGGTAGACCTCGGCGGGGTCGAAGCCGAGGTACTCGATTTCCTCCAGAATCTCGTCGTAGGCCCAGATCAGGGGCCGCTTGGTCTCGGGGTCGGTGTCGTCGAACCGGACGATGAACTCGCCGTCGTACTCCTCGGCGTAGGTGCCGATGACGGCGGGCATCCGTGCGTGACCCATGTGCCACGGGCCGTTGGGGTTCGGCGCGCACCGCATCCGAATCTGGTCGTACTCCTCGGCGTTCGGTAGGTCGGGCAGAATCTGGTCCTCGCCCTCGTCCTCGCTCTCTATCTCCTCTAGCCAGTCGGGCGCGAGTTCGCCGAGTCGCTCGCGGCGCTCCTCGGCCGTCGAGTCGTTGACCCGCGAGACCACCGGGGCGATGACGCCCGGAATCTCGTCGCCGTGCTGGCGGAAGTCGGGGTTCTCGCCCATCAGCGGTCCCATCACGGCACCCACGTCGGCCTCGCTCTCGTGTTTGACCGCGTTGACCAGCGCGTGCTTCTCTGCCTCCGTCTCGATTCGCTCGCGGAGTTCGTCGTTCATTGCCGGGGAGTTGGACGGTCTTCGGGAAAACTCGTCCGGATTCGCCTCGGTCCGAACTCGTCGGGACCGTCGCGCGACGACCCCGACCGGACTCGTACGGACCGGAAGTTGTCGGCGAGGTAACCGAGGCCCTTACGTTCGCGCGAGCGTACGCTCCGTAAGAACGTGACTTCCGAGGAGACTGCGCGGGCGACGGACGAGCGACCCACCGAGAAATCGGGACAGACCGTCCGAGTTCTCTACGTGGACGACGAGTCGCCGCCGACGGCGTTATCCGAGTCCGAAGCGGTCGCGCTCTCGACCCTGGAGACGGCCGCGGGCGCGCGCGACCGCCTCGCGGCCGACGGGAACGTCGACTGCGTCGTCAGCGAGTACGAACTGCCCGACGGCGACGGACTGGCCCTGCTGGAGGCGGTCCGGGGCGACCACCCGAACCTCCCGTTCGTCCTCTACACCGGGTCGGGGAGCGAGGCGGTCGCCAGCGAGGCGTTCGGGACGGGCGCGACCGACTACCTGCCGAAGGACGCCGACGGCGAGACGCTCCGCGAACGCGTCGTCCGGGCGGTCGCCTCGGCCAGCGTCGAGACCGAGTCGGGCGTCACCGGCGACCGACTCCGAGAACTGACCAACGCCTTCCCCGACGTGGCGTTCGTGCTCGACGAGACCGGACGGTATCTGGAGGTGCTGTCGGGACCGAGTACCCAAGACCTCCAGACGGTCGAACAGGAGCGACTGGTGGGCAAGCGCCTCCACGACGCCTTTTCGACCGAACAGGCCGAGCGCTTCCTCGACCTCATCGACACCACGCTCGAAACCGGCGAGGTCGAGACCATCGAGTACGAAGTCGAGACCGACGCCGGCGAGCGCTGGTACGAGGGCCGGACCGCGCCGCTGGGCGACACCATCGACGGCCGCGAGGCGGTCGTGTGGGTCGCACGCGACGTGACCGAGCGCCGGCGAAACGAGCGCCGTCTCGCCGAGAACCGCGACGAACTCGCCAGACTCACCCGAATCAACGGTCTCGTCAACGACATCCTCAAGTCGCTGGTCGGGTCAGCGACCCGCGAGGAGATAGAGCGAATCGTCTGCGAGGAACTGGCCAACTCGGAGTACTACCAGTTCGCGTGGGTCGGCGGCCCGTGGGTCACGGACGAGCGCATGGCCCCGAGCGTGGTCGCGGGCATCGAGCGCGAGCGAATCGAGCGACTCGTGGAAGCCACCAGCGCCCGGACCGACTCCGAGAACGCCTTCTCGCGGGTCGTCGGCGAGGACGAGTCGGTCGTCGTCTCCGACGTGGCCGACTCGGACATCCTCTCGGAGCGCGAGCGCGAACTCATGGTCGAGATGGAGATGTCCACGGCGGTCCTCGTACCCCTGACCTACGGCACGACCAACTACGGCGTCCTCGGCATCAGCGGGGCCTGCAGCGGCACCTTCGGCGACCGGGAACTGACCGCGCTCGAAGCGCTCGGAGAAATCGTCGCGTTCGCCATCAACGCGGTCAAGAACCGCAACCTGCTCCTGTCGGACACCGCGGTCGAACTGGAGTTCCGAGTCGAGGACCCCGACCGGGGGTTCGGGCGCATCTCTGCCGACCTCGACTGCCGGTTCTCGCTGGAGGGTCTCGTCGGCCTCTCGGGCGACCGACTGCTCGAATACGTCGCCGTCGACGGTGCGTCGCCCGACGCCGTCACCGACCGAATCGCCGACTCTCCCACCGTCGCGGACTACCGACTCGTGACCGCCGACGACGGCGAGTGTCTGTTCGAGATAGAATCCGCGGAGTCCGGCGTCAGCCAACTGGTCGAGACCGGAACGGTCGTGACGTCTGCAACGGCCGAGAGCGGCGTCGTCCGGTGCGTCGCCGAGGCGTCCTCCGACGTGAACGTCCGGACCGTGGTCGAGGAGTTCCAGACGACCTACCCCGGCGCCGAACTCGTGAGCAAGCAGGAGGTCGACAGGCCGGTCCACACGACCCAGGAGTTCCGCCAGACGCTCGCGGAGAACCTGACCGAGAAACAGCGGACCGCGTTGCAGGCGGCCTACTTCGCGGGGTACTACGAGTACCCCCGCGAGAGCACCGGCGCGGAAGTCGCCGAGTCGCTCGGCGTCTCCTCGCCCACGCTCCACCAGCATCTACAGGCGGCCCAGCGAAAACTCGTCGGCACCTTCCTCGACCTCCAAACGTCGGGTGAGTGAACGTTCGTTCTACCTCTAAAACGTTTGATATTCGGCGTTTGACACTCTCTACCGTCCGTACCTCACTATTGAGGCATAGGTTTGTTGTCCCCTCTGGAGAAAGATTCGAGCGGAGGTCACCCGCCATGAACAACGACTCTATCCGCTCCGGTATCGAGGGCGACCACGCCCTCCGAAACGGTCGCGCAGTCACCACGCCCTCGTTCGACGAACTCTTCGACCTCCTCGCGGAGAGCCGACGCCGGTACGCCCTGTACACGCTTATCGGAACCGAGGACGGTCTCGCCGAGGTCGACCAGTTGGCCGACGAAGTGGCCATGTGGGAGGGCCGCACCGGCGACGAGCCGATTACCGACGCCCTCCGAGAGACTATCGCCGAGGAGCTTCGAGAAATCCACCTGCCGCGCCTCGCCGACGCCGACATCGTGGAGTACGACGAGCGCAGCGACGTCGTCCGCTACTGGCGCCAACCCACGCTCGAAGAGTATCTCGAACACACTCACAACAAAGAATTCTCGGGCGAATGACCTCGCCCGGTTCCGCTGACGCCGTTCTCTCGACCGCTACGCGGTGACGCTCCCCGCCGAGAAGCCCCGCTGACGCCGACCCTCCCCAGTTCTCGCGGACCCCGACTCCGTCGGCTCTCCGCTTCTGACTGGCTCTCCGATTCTCACCGCACTATCGTCCCCCGACGAGAAGCCGTAGCTACGGGGAGAGTAGTTTCGGCCGAAGAGAAACGGCGTCGGGCCGCGACGGAACTCGGCGCGTCGACGGACCCGGTCAGTAACCGCGCTCGATGAGGTAGTCGGCGAGGCCTTCCAGCAGTTCGCGCGACTCGTTCTCCGGCAGGACCGAGAGTCGGTCCTTCCCGCGAGTGACCAACTCTTGGGCCTTCTCCTTCGCGTAGTCGATGCTTCCGGCGTCTTCGAGTCGGGCGACCGCCTCCTCGATTTCGGCCTCGGTGACCGCGTCCACGTCGTCGGTCCCGACCAGCGAGTCCACGTCGACGCCCTGTTCGCGGGCGTGGAGCGTGATGATGGTCTGCTTGTTCTCGACGAGGTCGCTCCCGCGCTGCTTGCCGAGTTTCTCGCTCGGTACCGTCAGGTCGAGCACGTCGTCCTGAATCTGGAAGGCCCGACCTACGTCGATGCCGTACTGGTAGAGTTCCTCGACGGTCTCGTCGTCCGCGCCGAGCAGGATGGCGGGGATGGTCGCCGCCGCGCCGTACAGCACCGCGGTCTTGTCCTTTATCATCTCGAGATACTCGTCGGGGAGCACGTCCGGGCGCTCCTCGAAGGCGATGTCTCGGGCCTGTCCCTCGCAGATGTTGGTACACGTCGTCGCCAGCACGTCGGTCGCCTCCACGACTCGCTCGGGGTCGGCGTCGGCCTCCACGAGAATCTCGAAGGCCTTCGAGTAGAGGGTGTCGCCCGCCAGAATCGCGGTCTCGGTGTCGTACTCCCGGTGGACCGCGGGGACGCCCCGGCGCAGGTCGTCGTCGTCCATGATGTCGTCGTGGATGAGCGTGAACGACTGGATGACCTCGATGCTGACCGCGGCGGCCATCACGTCCACGCTGTCGCCCTGTCGGTCGGGGAAGTCCCGGTAGTCGATGGCCTCGGGGTCGGCGTCGAAGTCCGCGAGCGCCTCGGCGACGAGCAACAGTACGGTCGGTCGCAGACGCTTGCCGCCCGCGTCGAGCAGGTACCGGACCGCCTCGTAGAGGCGCTTCGGTTCGTCGACCGGCAGGTCGTCCTCGATGGCGGCGTTGACGATTTCGCGTCGCTGTTCGACCGCTCCAAGCACCTGTGCTTCCAGTGTCTCGGCGCTCGCGTCCGTCATGTTACTCGACGAGTTGGATGATGTTGCCGTTGCTCGTCACGTGGAGGTCGCGACCAAGTTTGTAGCCCTGACTCTCACACAGGCTCACGTAGGGCGCGAACCCTTTCATGTCTTGGTGGGCCGGGATGATGTTCTGTGGCTGGAGCGCGTCTATCATCTCGTAGTGGCCCTCCTCGCGGAGGTGGCCCGACACGTGGATGTCGTCGTAGATGCGCGCGCCCTGCATCTTCAGGAGGCGCTCGGACTGGTAGCGCTGGCCCTCGTTGGTCGGTTCCGGAATCACGCGGGCCGAGAAGATGACCTTGTCGCCGTTCTCCAGTTCGTAGGGCGTCTCGCCGCGGCCCATCCGGGTGAGCATCGCGCGGGGTTCGCCCTGATGACCGGTGACGATGGGGAGGTAGTTCTCCTTGCCCTCCTTCATGATCCGCTTGAAGGTCCGGTCCACGGACTTGCGGTGGCCGAACATCCCCATGTCCTCGGGGAAGTCGACGAAGTCGAGTCGCTCCGCGGTGCCCGAGTACTTCTCCATCGACCGGCCGAGCAGGACGGGTTCGCGGCCAATCTCCTGCGCGAACTCGACGATGCTCTTGACGCGGGCGATTTGGCTGGAGAACGTCGTCGCCACGATGCCGCCGTCGTAGTCCTCGATGGAGGTCATCACGTCCTTGAGGTGCCGTCGAGCGACCGCCTCGCTCGGCGTGCGTCCCTTCCGGCCCGCGTTGGTGCAGTCCTCGATGTAACAGAGGACGCCCTCGCCCTCGCGACCGATTTCGCGGAACCGCTTCATGTCGATGGGGTCGCCGAGGACCGGCGTGTGGTCCATGCGCTTGTCGAGACCGTAGACGACCGCGCCCTCGGGCGTGTGGAGGACCGGGTTGATGGCGTCGATGATAGAGTGGGTCACGTTGACGAACTCCAACTCGACCTGTCCGGAGTCGCCGATGGACATCGTCTCGCCCGCCTCCATCTTCACGAGGTCGTTCTCGACGCCGAACTTCTGCTCGCCCTGAATCTGCTGTTTGACCAGTTCGATGGTGTAGGGCGAGGCGACGACCGGCGCGTTGTACCGGTGCGCCAGTTTGCTGATGGCGCCGATGTGGTCGAGGTGACCGTGAGTCGGAACGATGGCCTGCACGTCGCCTTCGAGGTCCGACATCACGCGGTCGTCCGGGATGGCCCCCATGTCGATGAGGTCCAGACTGTGCAGTTTCTCTGTCTCGACGTTGTCGTGGAGGAGAACCTTCGAGAGGTTCAGCCCCATGTCGAAGATGACAACGTCGTCGCCTGCGCGCACGGCAGTACACTGCCGTCCGACTTCTTCGTAACCGCCGATGGTTGCAATTTCGATTTCCATAGTTTCACCTTATGTACGCAAAGCCACCGGTCGCGGCAGTGCCACGCCGCGGTTCCACTTCGGGCCTCGCCGTCGTGCCGGGGCGAAGCCGCGCCGGTTCCGTGGCAAAGCCGCGTCGGGTGGCGTCCGTACGCACGTAAACCTGCTCGGGGCGACGAGGTCCCGCCGCGGCGTCTTACAGCCATCGGTCGGACCCCGCGGTGGCGAGGCCACGTACCCCCGAGCTATCGGTCTATGGGGGCTTTACGCGCCCCGGTAATAAAAACTGCCGGGATTGACCGCTTGGGAGACCGCTCGAAATCCGTGGAACGAAAGGCGGAGTCAACGTGGCCTCAGCCGTCTTCCTCGGCGGCGTCTCCGGAGTCTCCCGAGTCGGGCGCGTCGGGGAGGTCCGCGCCCGCCGAGTCGTCAGAGCGCCGTCGCCGCCAGAACGCGACCACGCCGGCGACCGGAAGCCCGAAGGCGAGAACGTACGGGAGACCGTACGCCAAGCCGACCGCGAGGCCCCGCGCGACGACTACGACGCCGTGGGCCGACGAGACGAACGCCGAGAGCAGTCCGGTGTCGTACCACGACTCGGTGTCGGAGGTCGAGGGTCCCTCTGGCGGGCGCTCGTTCAGGCGGACCGTCAGCGTCGAGTAGGCGACCTTCCGGTTCAACGACTTGCGCCGCGCTTCGAGTCGCTCGATTTCGGACTGGACCTCCGAGAGTCGCTTCTGAATTTCGAGGACGTTCTCTGTGTCGTTGGCCGCCGCGTAGAGGTCGCGCAGCTTTTGGCGTTGGGCCTTCAGGTTCTGGAGTCGGGCCTCGAGGTCCACCAGTTTCTTCGTCACGTCCTTCGTGCTGGTGCTGGCCTCGCGGACCTGACCGGTCTGCTTGGCCCGCGAAATGAGCGCGGAGAAGTTGTCCTTCGGGACCCGGAGGACGAGTTCTCCGGTCGTCCACGTCCGGTTGCCGCGCTTGTTGACCTGCTGAGTGGAGTCGCTGACGAATCCGCCGAGTCGCTCGACCTCCCGCGAGAGATTCCGCCGGGCGGCGTCGTAGTCGTTCACCGTCACCTCGACCGTGCCGGTCCGAATCAGCGCCCGGTTCTGAGCCTGCACCGCGTTACCGTTCGAGTTAGCGCCACCGCCGCCACCGCTCTGGGTCGCCTTCTCCTCGTTCGAGAGGTCCGGGTTCCCGCCGGCAGTCGCCTGCATCGCGGCGTCGTTACCGCTGCCGGAACACCCCGCGAGGACGACCAGCGAGGCCAGCGCCAGCGCGAGCAGCCACCGTCTCGTGTCGCGTGCCATAGCGTAGCTGTCATATTCTACCACCGTAAACCCGCCGGTGAGTCAAACGCGCCTTTGACCCTCCGAACCGAGTGGACCAGGCGCGGAGAGGCGGTCCCCGCAGTGGGAAGGCGAGGGCGACGCGACGACCGGGCGACGCGACTACCGGAACTCGGGCAGGACGTTCTCCTCGTAGAACTCCATCGCCCTCTCCTGCTCCGCTCCGATTTGATGGACGTAGACGTGGTCGTAACCCGCGTCGATGAACTCTTGGACGCTCTCGACGTGGGTCTGCGGGTCGGGGTCGGTCACGATGCTGTCGGCCTCGCGCACGTCCTCTTTCTCGACCATCTGGCAGGCCTGCTCGAAGAACTTCGGCGTGGCGAGTTCGGTGGCGAGTTGGCCCGGCAGGAGACTGTTGGGCCAGTACTCGTAGGCGGTCTCGACCGCCTCGTCCTCGTCGTCGGCGTAGCAGACCGTCAACTGGCTGAACTTCGGCCCCTCTCCGCCCTCCTCTTCGAACGTCTCGACCACGTCCTGAGGTCCGACCGACCAGAAGCCGTCGCCGAAGTCGGCGGCGTGTCTCGCGGTCTGTTCGCCGTACGCCGAGACGCAGAGCGGCGGGTTCTCGTCGGGCAGCGTGAACAGTCTCGCGTTCTCGACGGTGTAGTGGTCGCCGTGGTGGCTGACCATCTCGCCGGTCCAGAGCTTCCGAATCACGTCCACGGCCTCTTCGAGCATGTCGAGTCGGACGCGGTGGGGCGGCCAGTGGTCGCCGAGGACGTGTTCGTTCAGGTTCTCGCCCGTGCCCACCCCGAAGTAGAACTGCTGGTCGGAGTCCTCGAACATCTTGGCCACCGTCGCCGTCGCCTGCGCGAGGAGCGCGGGCGGATACCGGATGATGGGACAGGTCACGCCGACGCCGACGTCCAAGTCGTCGGTCGCCGCGGCGATACCGCCGAGCGTGGACCACACGAACGGCGCGTGCCCCTGCTGGCCTATCCACGGGTGGAAGTGGTCCGAGATGGAGGCGAAGTCGAAGCCGTGTTCTTCGGCGCTGACCGCGTGGTTCACGAGGTCGGTCGGGCCGTGCTCTTCGCTGGAGAGTGTGTAGCCGAGTTCGACCATAGAGGTGCCACGGCAAGGTCGGGCAAGGCTATTGTGGCCTCGATAGAGGACGCCGACCGTTCGTCTCGACCCGTCCCGCGCTCACCGAAAGGCGTTTCAAACTGATATGAGATGCGACAACTGACATGAGCCCGCCCGTCGATACCTCCGGTCTTCCGAGACCGCTGGCGAGATACACTCCGGATAGCCGTCGGTGGCGGCGTCGCGTCGCCGGACTGGCGGCAGTCGGAGCCATGCTCTCGCTCTACGCGACGTTCGCTATCGTCTCGGGAGTGAAGAGCGGAATCGTCTACAACCTGCTCGCGCTCCTGTTCGGCACCTTAACCCTGCTCCTTCCGGTCGTCGCAACGACGACGGTGTTCGCTCCCGATTCGGGCCTGACTCGACCTGACGACTCGCGCGGCGAGCGTCCTGTAGAGACGCTGAAACGGCGATACGCCGCGGGAGAGATAGACCGAGACGAGTTCGAGCGACGGCTCGACGACCTGATGGCGGCGTCCGACGACGCGCCCGACCGGTCCGACGCCGATTCGGTCGAACGGTCGGGCGGTCGTCGTGCGACCCGCGACGCGGAACTCGACTCGGCCGGACAGTAGCAGCGCTACCGGTCCACAGACCCCAGCACGATGTCCAGACTCCCCAGCGCGGCCACGAGGTCGGGGACGTACTCGCCCTCGGCCATCTCTCCCAACGCGTGGAGGTTGTTGAAACAGGGGCTCCGAATCTTGAACCGTGCCGGCTGGTTGGTCCCGTCCGACCGGATGTAGATGCCGAGTTCGCCCTTCGCTATCTCGACGGAGCGATAGATTTCGGTGTCGGGGTCGGGCTTGAGTGTCCGGGGAACGTTCGACTGGATGTTGCGCTCCTCTTCCGGCCAGTCCTCCAGGATGTCGACGCATTGACCGATAATTTTCGCGGACTCCTCGACCTCCTGCATGCGGACCAACACGCGCGAGTAGTTGTCCCCGTAGGGTTCGGTGACGACCTCCCAGTCGAGTTCGTCGTAGTAGCCGTAGGGGTCGTCGCGGCGCACGTCGTAATCGACGCCCGACCCGCGGGCGACCGGACCTGTACAGCCGTAGTCCTTGGCGGTCTCGGCGTCGATGACTCCGGTATCGACCGTCCGCTTCTGGAAGATTTCGTTCTCGGTCATCATGGCGTGGTACTCCTCGATGCGCTCTGGCAGGCCGTCGAGGAAGTCCCGAATCTTGTCGAAGAACTCGTCGCGGGGTTCGGGCAGGTCCCAGACCACGCCACCCAACCGGAAGTAGTTGAACATCATGCGCTGGCCGGTGAGGTCCTCCAAGATGTTCTGGACGATTTCCCGGTCCCGGATGGCGTACATGAAGATGGCCGTGAAGTCGCCGTACACGTCGAGCGCGAAGGTCCCGAGCGCGAGCATGTGGCCCATGATGCGGGCCAACTCGACCGCCATCGTCCGGATGACTTGGGCGTACTCGGGCACCTCGATGTCGTTCAGGTCCTCCGCCACCCGAGCGTACGCCCACTCGTTCGGCATGTTGGCGGTGTAGTCCCACCGGTCGGGGTAGGGCATAATCTGGTAGCGGTAGTTACAGCTCTGGCACATCTGCTCCTCGCAGCGGTGGAGGTAGCCGATGTCGGGTTCGACGGCCGCGACCTGCTCGCCGTCCAACACCGTCTTGAGGTGGAGCACGCCGTGGGTCGCAGGGTGGTGGGGACCGATGTTCAGGAACATCGTGTCCGACTCGGTCGTCTCGTCCGAACTGTTCGCAAGCGGGTTGACGTGCTCTTTCAGCGAGACGACTTGGGGCTTGTCCTGGTCGTATTCGAGGCTCAGCGGGTGGCCCTGCCACGTCTCGGGCAGGAGGATGCGCCGGAGGTCCGGGTGGTTCTCGTAATCGATACCCACCAAGTCGTAGGCCTCGCGCTCGTGCCACTCCGCCGTCTTGTACACCGACGCCGCCGACTCGTTCCACGGATTGTCCTTGTTGGTCGGCACGACCACGCTGACCTCTTGGGTCCGGTCGTCGTACTTCGTCAGGTGGTAGATGCTCTCGTAGCGGTCCTCGTACTCCTGGGCGGTGAGCAGCGAGAGGTGGTCGAACCCGGCCTCGTGCTTGAGCGTCCGGAGGACCGACTCCACGGCGTCCGGGCGAACGACGAACCCCTCGGCGTTGAGGTGGGTCTCACGTCCGATTACCTGGTCGCCGAGCAGGGATTCGAGTTCGTCGTAGTCGACGCCCTCGCGTCGCGCCGGCGTCGTTACGTCGCGGTCGGTTTCGGGCGCGTCACTCATCGCGCACCACCCAACTCGACCCGACGTTCCCCTCCCCGACACGCTTCGCTCCGACTTCCGGTAGTAAATCGCGTGTACATTCCCATTCCCGACTCAACGTCGGCCCCGGACGGCATTAGTGCTAACGTCTATCGTCGTCGGCGCGGCGTTCGAAAAAAGACGGATTCGAGCGACTCGGTCGGTACTGCGGGCGATGGTGACGGTCGACCGTTCTATCGGCCGCCGCGACGCCGGGACGACTCCTCGTCGTCGCGGGTCTGTTCGCTCTGGCGGCCGTGACGTTCCTGACCGCGCATCATGGTCTGCTGGACCGGACTGAATCCGCTCTCGGAACTCCCGCCGTACTGGTTCTGGCCCTGCTCGCGGCCGGTCTGGTCGTGTTGGCCGCCCTGCTGGTGCTGGCCCGTCTGCTGGCCGGACTGCTGGTGACGACCGGTCTGGCCACGTTGGCCGGTAGTCTGCCCGTACTGGTCGGTCTGGTGCTGGCCGCCGGTCTGGTGCTGACCGGTCTGACCGTGTTGGCCAGTCTGGTGTTGCCCCGAGCGTTCGTGCTGACCTGTCTGGTGCTGGCCGCCGTGCTGACCCGTCTGTTGACCGGTCTGCTGGTCGCTCCCGAACTGCTGGTGCTGGCTGGTCTGGTGGCTGGTGGGCTGACCGCCGTGCTGGCCCGTCTGTTGGCCGGACTGCTGGTCGTGGCCGGTGTACTGGCCGCCGCTTCCGCCGTGCTGGCTCAGTTCGTGGACGTCGCTCTGCTGGCGACTCTGTCCTCGACCCTGATTCTGTCCGACCTCGTGGCGCTGACTACTCTGATGGCGGCCGCCCTGCTGGTGCTGGCCGGTCTGCTGGTGCTGGCCGCCCTGGTGGTGCTGGCCACCCTGCTGGTGCTGGCTACCCTGCTGGCCGCGCTGGTTTCCGTATCGGTTGCTCTGCTGGTGGCTTCCGTGCTGGCCACCGGTCTGCTGGTGGTGGCCCTGCTCTTGGATGTCGCGGCCGCCCATCTGGTGCTGACCAGTTTGGTGGTGGCCGGTCTGCTGATGCTGACCGGATTGCTGGTCGTGGCCGGTCTGGTGCTGCCCCGTCTGGTGGTGCTGACCGGACTGCTGGTGCTGACCGGACTGCTGGTGCTGACCGGACTGCTGGTGCTGACCGGACTGCTGGTGGCCACCCTGTCGCTGACGGTTGCTTCCGTATTGGGTGTCCTGCTGACCGGACTGTTGATGCTGACCAGTCTGCTGATGCTGACCCGTCTGGTGCTGGCCCGGCATATCCTGCTGACCACCCTGGTGTCGTCGCCCGGACTCCCCTCGCTCTCGGCCACCCGCCGAGTAGCGGCCGCCTCGTGTGTCACCTTCGCCCTGCGAACTGCGCTCGTGGCTCCGCTCGTCGTGGCTGCCCCAGTTGTTTCGATTTTCTCGTGACATTGTGTCTCCCCACAGTAACGACCACAGGATTTTCCTTATGTGTACTGGGCGGATTCTGACAAAAATACCGCCGGGCGTCGGGGACCCCTCGATTTCGGGCGGTTCCGGTTCGGTGGCGCTCCCCCGCGCTACCGGAGGTAAGCAGTCTTAAGGCAAGTCGCCCACACCTCTCTCACATGGAACCACGGGACCTCTCTTCGCACACCGTGTATCAGGCCGGGCGGGGCATCGAGGAGGTCGCCCGCGAACTCGGGTTGGACCCGGACGACCTCGTGAAACTCGCGTCGAACGAGAACCCGTTCGGCCCGAGTCCGGCCGCGGTCGAGGCCATTCGGGAGACGGCCGCGTCGGCTAGCTCCTACCCCAAGGCCTCCCACGCCGACCTCACGGAGGAACTGGCCGACGAGTGGGGCGTCTCGCCCGCCCAAATCTGGCTCGGAAACGGCGGCGACGGCGTACTCGACTACCTCGCTCGCGCGACGCTCGAACCCGGCGACGAGGTGCTGGTGCCCGACCCAGGCTTCGCCTACTACGGGATGAGCGCGCGCTTCCACCACGGCGAAGTCGCGGAGTATCACCTCTCGAAAGACGAAGGCTTCGCGCTGAACAGCGAGACCGTCCTCGCCGACTACTCCGGCCAGCGAATCGTCCACCTCACGAGTCCCCACAACCCGACCGGGAAGCGATTCGAACTCGACGCAGTCGAGGAAATCGCCGACGAGACCGGCGACGACACGCTCGTCGTCGTGGACGAGGCCTACGGCGAGTTCCACGACGGTCCGAGCGCGGTCGAACTCGTCGACGAGCGCGACGACGTGGCGGTCCTCCGGACGTTCTCTAAGGTGCACGGACTGGCGGGCGTGCGCCTCGGCTACGGCGTCGTGCCCGAAGAGTGGGCCGACGCCTACGCCCGCGTCAACACGCCGTTCGCCGCGAGCGAAATCGCCTGCCGGGCCGGACTCGCCGCGCTGGACGACGACGACCACGCCGAGAAGACTGTCGAGACCGCCGCGTGGGCGCGCGAGTACATGTACGAGCATCTGGACGCCCCCACGTGGGAGAGCAACGCCAACTTCGTCCTCGCGGAGGTCGGAGACGTTCTCGAATCGTCCGATTCGAGAGCCAGCCAGAACTCGGAGAGTTCTGGCCCGGCGAGCGAAGTGGCCGACGAACTCCAGCGCCGGGGCGTCATCGTCCGCGACTGCTCGTCGTTCGGCCTGCCCGAGTGCATCCGCATCACCTGCGGGACGAAAGACGAGACGAGACGCGCCGTCTCGGAACTCAACGAGGTGCTGTCGTCGTGAGGGTCGTCGTCACCGGCACCCCCGGAACGGGCAAGACCTCGGCGGTGGAGGCGCTGGAGACGGAACTGGAGGTCGTCCACCTCAACGACCTGATTCGGGAAGAGGACCTCTGGGCTGAGCGCGACGAGGAGCGCGACAGCCTCGTGGCCGACCTCGACGCGATCGCCGAGCGACTCGACGGCCGCGACGACCTGCTCGTGGAGTCGCACCTCGCCCATCACCTCGACGCGGACAGGGTGGTCGTCCTGCGGTGTCACCCCGAAGAACTGGAGCGCCGACTCACCGAGCGCGGCGAATCCGAGGCGAAGGCGGCGGAGAACGCCGAGAGCGAGGCGCTCGACGTGATTCTCTCGGAGGCCGTGAACGCTCACGGCGTCGAGAACGTCTACGAAATCGAGACGACCGAGCGCGACCCCGACGACGTGGCCGCCGAGATTTCGGCCGTCGTCGCGGGCGACCGGGAACCGAGCGCGGGCGAGGTCTCGTACATCGACTACGTATGACGCTCGACCAGTTCCGCCACGTCGCCGACCGCATGCTCGACCCGTTCGTCTCGCTGTCGACCAGACTCGGACTCACCCCCGACGCGGTCAGCGTCGTCGCGTTCGCGCTGGCCGGCGGCGCCGGCGGCGCGTTCTACCTCGGCGGGACCGCGCCGGTCTGGTATCTGGCCGGAGCGGTCCTCGTCTTCCTGAACGGGTGGCTCGACCTGCTCGACGGCGCGCTGGCCCGCGAACTCGGCACCGACTCGAAGGCGGGCGACCTGCTCGACCACGTGCTGGACCGGTACGCCGACATCGTGGTCATCTCCGGACTCGCGGCCGGAATCGGTCGCTACGCCCTCGGTCTCGCGGCCGTGACGGGCGTGCTGATGACCTCCTACCTCGGAACGCAAGCGCAGGCCGTGGGACTGGACCGGGTGTACGGCGGCCTGCTCGGGCGGGCCGACCGCCTCGCGCTCGTCGGCGTGACCGGGGCGCTGGCGGCCTTCGTCTCGGCGACGCCCGCGGGCCTCACGGTGGTCGGATGGCTGCTGGTCGTGTTCGCCGTCGTCGGCCACTTCACCGCCCTCCAGCGGTTCTACTACGCGTGGCGGGCGCTGGCGTAGCGAGCGACGTTCAGTCACCTTTTTTAACCTGCGGATTGTCGAAATCAACAGAGTTGAGAAGTGTCATGACGGGAGAACGTCCGGGCGAGTCGGGCATCAACGTCGAGTTGGACGACATCCTGCCGGCGAACAGCCACATCACCATGGAGGAGTTCCTCGAAGTGGCCGAAGAGGTGGACTCGCTGTTCGAGTTGAGCCGCGAGACCCGATTCTCGCGCGAACGCTGTCGGCGGATTCTCAAGTACTTCGAGCGGAGCGAGGAGGTAAAGCAGGGGTTCGGCTACCTCCGCGACCAGAACGACGGGCGACTGCCGTAGCGGTCGTCGGTCGCGGACCCACGGACGGTCGCAGTTCGACGGTCTCCGCGGCGTGGAATTTAAGAGCGGCGACAGACTACCACCTACTATGGTTCAGTGTGAGATGTGCGGCGCCGAGACGAGTTCCCCGAAGACCATCAAGGTCGAGGGGGCCGAGTTGGACGTCTGCGACAACTGCTCGGACTTCGGGACCGAGGTCAAGACGCAGGACGACGCCGGTTCCACGTCTACCAAGTACTCCACGAGTTCGTCGTCCTCCGGAAGTTCGTCGTCCTCGTCGAGTACGTCTTCGAGTTCCTCCCAATCGCGGCGTTCGGACATGTTCGACGACATGGACGAACTCGCCCAAGACTACGACGACCGCATCCGGAACGCCCGCGAGGGCACCGGGATGAGTCAGGAAGACCTCGCCGACGAACTCAACGAGAAGGCCAGTCTCATCCGGAAACTGGAACGGGGCGACGTTCTCCCGAGCGACGAGGTCCAGCGGAAACTCGAACGCGAACTCGACATTCAACTGACCGCCGGCGGTTCCGGCGACGACGAGGACTGGAGCGGCGGTAGCTCTACCGGCGAGTACACCCTCGGCGACGTGGTCAAGCGCAAGGACTGAGAGCGACCGCTTTCGGCGGTCGGGAACTCGCCTGCGGCCGACCTCCCGCCGCAGACGCTCGGCCGAAAACGCCGTCGGACGCGTCCGACGCGACTCGCGCCGACCGCATCTTCTCTCGACGAGCGTTCTCGCAACCTATTAGTCCGGCCCGGCGGACAGTTCGGGTATGAAAGTCGTCGTCAACCTCAAGGCGTACCCGTGTGACCCGGTCGAAGTCGCCACCGCCGCGCGCGACGTGAGCGAGGCGTCGGGCGTCCCTATCGCCGTCGCGCCGCAGGCCGCGCACCTCGAACGCGTGGCCGAGACGGGCGTCGAGACGTGGGCACAGCACGTCAGCCCGGTCGAACACGGCAGTCACACCGGTTCGACGCTCGCAGAGGCCGCCGCCGAGGCGGGCGCGACCGGGACGATGCTCAACCACTCCGAGCGCCGCCTCAAACTCGCGGACATCGACGCCGCGCTGTCGGCGGCCGAGCGCGTCGGCCTCGAGACCTGCGTCTGCGCGAACAACCCCGACCAAATCGGGGCCGTCGCCGGTCTCGGCCCGGACGCCGTCGCGGTCGAACCGCCGGAACTCATCGGCACCGGCACGCCCGTCAGCAAGGCCGACCCCGACGTCGTGACCGACGCCGTCGAAGCGGCCGCGGACGCCGACGACTCCGTGGCGGTCTACTGCGGCGCGGGCATCTCGACCGGCGAGGACCTGACCGCGGCGCGGGAGTTGGGCGCGGAGGGCGTCCTGCTCGCCAGCGGCGTGGCGAAGGCCGACGACCCGACCGCGGCGCTGGAGGACTTGATCGCACCGCTGGAGTAGACCACTGGACGGGAGAATATTTCTTTTAGCAATATCCCCCATTCCGAGACGATTCTCTGGTCACTTCCGCGACCCACAGGTTGAATGAGTCTCGCTGCGACGCGGGAGTCGTGACGGAGAACGTCAAGCGGTACTTCACCGCGCGTAAGACGACGACACCGACGCTCGCGCCCGACGGTCGCCTCGCCTTCCTCGCGGACACCACCGGCACGACGCAGGTCTGGACCGCCGACGAACCGGGCGCGTGGCCCCGCCAGCGAACCTTCTACGACGAGCGCGTCTCGTTCGTCTCGTGGTCGCCCGCGGGCGGGTCGGTCGTCTTCGGGAAGGACGCCGGGGCCGACGAACACGACCAGTTGTTCCGCCTCGACCCGGCGACCAACGCCGTCGAGCAGTTGACCGACGACCCCGACGCCATCCACCGCTGGGGCGCGTGGCACCCCGACGGCGACCGCATCGCGTTCGCGGCCAACCGGCGGGACGCCGCGACCTTCGACGTGTACGCGATGGACCTCGACTCGGGCGACCCCGAACTCCTCAGCGAGAGCGACGAGGAAGGCTTCCTGAGCGTCGCGGCGTGGGGACCCGACGGCGACCGACTCGTCGTCCAGCGCTCGCGCGCGAGTTCCGACGACGACCTCTACGTCGTGGACGCGGCCACCGGCGAGCGACGCCACGTCACGCCCCACGACGGTCAGGTCCGCTACCGCCAGCCGATTTTCGGTCCCGACGGCGACGCGCTCTACTGCCTGAGCGACGCGAACGCCGACGCGAAGGAACTGGTCCGCATCGACCTCGCCGCCGCGACCGACGCGGACGCGGTCGCCGATTCGACCGAGACGGTCGTCTCCGGGGGCGAGTGGAGCATCGACGGGTTCGCGCTCGACGCCGCCACCGGCCGACTCGCGCTGACCCGGAACGTAGACGGCTACTCGGAGTTGCGAGTCGGGAGGCTGACCGACGCGACCGAGGCCGCTCTCGCGGACGCCGAGATTCCCGACGGCGTGGTCCACGACCTCACGCTCGGCCCGGACGGCGAGCGCGTCGCCGCCACCGTCTCGGCGCCCGACCTGAATCACTCCGTCTTCGTCGCGGACCCGCCCGAGGAGGTTTCGGAGTCGCTGGACGCCGTGCCGACCGAGCGATGGACCCGACCCTCGCCGGGCGGCGTCGAACTCGACGCCTACGACTCGCCGGACCTCGTGCGCTACGAGACGTTCGACGGCCGGGAGATTCCGGCGTACTTCACGCTCCCCGACGGTGTAGCTGAAGGGCCCGAGACCAGCGAGGTCCCGGTCGTCGTGGACATCCACGGCGGACCGCACCACCAGCGTCGGCCGTGGTTCCGGCCGATTCGTCAGTACTTCCTCGACGCCGGGTACGCGGTCTTCGAACCGAACGTCCGGGGGTCGTCGGGCTACGGTCGGGAGTACGCCGCGCTCGACGACGTGGAGAAGCGCATGGACTCGGTACGGGACATCGCGAAAGCGGTCGAGTGGCTCCGGGACCGTCCCCAAATCGACCCCGACGGCGTGGTCGCCTACGGCCGCTCGTACGGCGGGTTCATGGTCCTCGCGGCCATCACGGAGTACCCCGACCTCTGGGCGGCCGCGGTGGACTTCGTCGGCATCGCCAACTGGGTGACGTTCCTGGAGAACACGGGCGACTGGCGGCGCTCCCACCGCGAGGCCGAGTACGGGTCGCTCGCCGACGACCGCGAGTTCCTCGAATCCATCAGCCCCATCCACTCGGCCGACGAGATTCGGTGCCCGCTGTTCGTCCAGCACGGCGCGAACGACCCCCGCGTCCCGGTCGGCGAGGCCCGCCAGATAGCCGACGAGGTCGAATCGCAGGGCGTCCCGGTCGAGACGCTGGTCTTCGAGGACGAGGGCCACCACACCACGAAACTCGACAACCGCATCGAGATGTTCGAGCGAATCGCGGCGTTTCTGGACGAACACGTCTGAGACCGGGAGAGACGGAGTCCTCGGCGGACTCGTGCCCGGTCGTAGTTCGTCACGCCTCGCTTTCGACGATAATCCAGTGGTCGTCGTCCTGCTTTTCGAGAACCGACTCCTCGCGCATCCGGACGACGTAGCCCGTGACGGTGTTCTCCAACTCGTGGTCGGCCTTCACCCGGACGAGGTTGCCCAGCACCCGCGCCGAGGGAGGTTTCTGGGCCGCGCCGCAGTCGTAGATGGTCAGCAGTTCGGTCTCTCGCTCGTCGTAGACAACGACGTAGGCGTGTTGCGGGAGTCGCCACCGGTCGTCGGCGTCGCCCGCCCGCGCCAGCGTGTTCATGCGCCACGCTACTCCGAGACGCGGTAAAAGTCTCTCGTCGCGAGAGCGCGCTCAGGCGACCGTTTCGGTCGAGTCGCCCGCGTCGCTCGACCCGGTCGCGTCGGCCGGATGTTCGAGGCCCTCGACCAGTCGGTAGACGGCGTCGGAGTCGTCGGCCTCCCGAGGGTAGACGCCGACCGGCACGACCACGTCGCCGTCGCGCTCTGCGACCGCGAGGTGGACCCGGACCGGAACCGGTCGGTCGCTCCCCCTTCGCGCGCCGGTGAACGTCGCGTCGAAGACGCCGAACTCCGCGGGTTCGCCCAGCAGGTCGCGCTCGGTCGTCTCGACGCGCGCCACGTCGGCGAAGTCGCCGTCGCCGAGGACCGAGGAGAACGCCTTACCGACCGGTCCCTCGCCGGAACTCGTGGAGAACGTGGTCACGAGGGGACCGTATTCGAAGTTCGAAATCGGGTTCAGTTGCGTCCCCTTGACCTTCTCGGTCGGCGACGACATCACCTCGAACCGGGCGACGCCGCCGTCGGAGAGGCGCTTGCGATACCGGGCGAGCCACCACGTCGCCTCGAAGTCGGCGACATAGGGGAACGCCGACACCTCCGTGGCGAGCGTGTCCGGTTCCGTGCCGACGTGTTCGTAGCCCGCCTCGGCGGCCGCCGACTCGCGCACCGCGGCCGGAGAGGCTTCGGCGCTCGCGCTGACCTCGATGATTCCCTGACACCCCGCGAGTCCGGTCGCGACCCCGGCACAGACCGCACCGAGGACGCGTCGTCGTGTTGGCATACGCGGTGGTTCCGTCGGCTTCCATATAAATCGGTGAGCGGAGTCGCAGAGTCGGCGAACGCGCTACTCCACGTCCGGCAGTTCCTCGGCCACCGCCTCCAATGCCTCTTTCCGGGTGTCGTCGTCCATCTCGCCGTCGGTCAGCGCCGCGAGCAGACTCGGCAGGGCCGCGACGTACTCGCCGCTCCCGGCGTGCTGGACGAACCCGCGCTGGCGCAGGGTCCGGTTGTGGTTGTAGGCGAGTTCGCGGTCCTCCGACCCGCCGGCGACGACGTGGGCCTCGACGGGAGTCGCCGGGCCCTGCCGGAGGTAGTGGGCCAGCATCCCGCGCTCGACGCCGTCGAGGGCGTCGAGTTCCGACCGGATGGCGTCGATGGGGTTCCGGTCGGCCGCGTCGCTCTCGGTCTCCCCCGCCTCGGTCTCCTCCGACTCGGACTCGGCGTTCGCCTCGCCCCGCTCGAACCCGCCGAGGTCCGCCTGCCGGGCCCGCTCGCCGGCCTGCTGGACCTGCTCGCCGGGTCGTCCGTGCGGGGGTTGCGCGTCCGCTCCCCGCACCGTCCCGCCGCTACCGCCGGTACCGACGTACGGGTTCGCGCGCTGGTTCCGCGAGGTGTCGAGCATCGCCTTGGCGAACTTGTCGGCGACCTCCTCCATCTCGCGGGCCTCCTCCAACTGCCGTTCGAGGTCCTCGATGTGGTTCTCCTTCTCGCGGAGTTCCTGCTGGAGTTCCTCGATGCGGTCCTCGCGCTGGCTCTCCTCCTCGCTTATCTCCCGGAGGTCGCTCACCAGGTCGTCGCTGACCGACTTGAGGTCCGGGCGCTCGAAGTCGTCGAGACCCGGCGTCGCGCCGGCGTCGAACGTCTGCTTGCGGTGGAACTTGACCCGGCGGGTCTCCTCCGACCAGTCGGTGGTCATGAACGCCTCGCCGTCGCCCATGTCCTCGATGGCGTCGGCGTAGTCGTTGCCGAGGATGCGCCCGACGACGTTGGTGTCGTTGTTCCACGTGAGGCGATGCCACACCAGCCAGTCGCACTGGGTGATGAAGTCCTTCTTCACGTCGGCGGGGCGCTGGCTGATGCCCGCGATGCCCAGTCCGTGTTTCCGCCCGCGCTTGCCGATTTTGATGAGCATGCGGCCGCACTCGTCCATCCCGCCGCCCTCGGGGATGTACTCGTGGACCTCCTCGACCACCATCAGGAACGGCTTCTTGAGTTTCTTCTCCTTGGCGAACAACTGCTGGGCGACCGCCTTCAGCAGTTCCTTGCCGTCCTCCTCGTTGAGGTAGCCCGACACGTCGAGGATAATTGGGACGTTGTCCTCGAGAGCCAGCGAGGCGAGTCGCTCGGCGTGTTCGGGGTTGACCTGGATGTCGCACTCCTCGTCGGCCCCGGCGTGGAGGAGTTCGTACTCCTCTTTGAGGCCGTAGTACTCCCCGTCCGTGTCCACGAGCATCACCGGGTATCCGCCGTCTAAGAGCTTCTCGGCGACGACGCTCATCGTGTTCGACTTTCCGCTCCCGGACTTTCCGGTGATGAACGCGCGGCCGGTCAGCACCTCCACGACGGGCAGTTCGACGGGGTCGCCGGGTTCGCCGGCGGTTCCCCCTTTCCCGGCGCTCACCTCGGCCACGTCGATGGTCTCCTGCGACATTCCTTGCGGGCTACCTCTCACCCGCCCCTCATAAACTGTCGGGCCACGGTGCGGGGCGGCGTTCGGCGACGGGAGGGCCGCGCCGAGAGTCACCCGAAGTCGCCGAGCGAGACCTGTCCCTCCGGGTCCGACTCGTCGCGGCGGTCGCTCTCCGAACTCTCGTCGCCCGACGAACTTTCATCGTCCGTCGAACCCCCGGCGCCAGACGAACCCCCGTCGCTCGCCAGCGACTCTCGGCCTTCGGCGTCGTCCGTCGTCGAACCCCCGGCGTCACCGTCCGTGTCCCACTCATGGCCGAGCGAGACCTGTCCGTCGGGGTCCGCGGGGTCGGACGGTTCGCCGCCGGTCTCGTCGCCGGACTCGCCGGGGTCCGATGCGGCGTCGCCGTCCCACTGCTCGCCGAGCGAGCGTTGGTCGTCCTCCGGCGTCGCGCTCTCGGACTCGGCGTCCGCGTCGGTCTCTCGCTCGCTCGTACCCTCGGACTCGCCCGCGCTCGACTCCCACCCGTCGCCGAGGCTGGCCTGCTCGCCCGCCGCGAACGAGAGGTTCGAGACGCGCACGCCGACCTTCCGGACCGCGAGGCCTTCGAACTCCGAGAGGAGGTCGAGCGCCACCTCCTCGACCAGTTCCGGTTCGTCCACGGGACCGGGGAGCGACTTCGCGCGGGTGTTCACGTCGTAGGGCGGCGTCACGGCCTTGATACCGATGGTGCGGTACATCGCGCCCTTCCGGCGGGCGCGGTCGGCCACCGCCTCCGCCAAGGTCCGAACCTGGTCGCGCTTCCGGTCGTCGTCGTCGGTCGCCTCGGTGAACGCCGACTCCCGCGAGAGGCTCTTGGGTCGCCCG
The DNA here is from genome assembly GCF_023238205.1 of Halorussus limi. Lineage (NCBI taxonomy): Archaea > Methanobacteriati > Methanobacteriota > Halobacteria > Halobacteriales > Haladaptataceae > Halorussus > Halorussus limi. The sequence continues at coordinate 3,117,581 of NZ_CP096659.1, read as the reverse complement.
GTGGGCGTCACCTCGCGCTGGTCCTCGCCGCGCGCCCTGCGGTGCATCTCCGCGCCGCGCTCGCCGAACCTCGCTTCCAGTTCCGCGCGGTCGGCCGCGGCGAGGTCGGCCGCGGTGTCGATGCCCATCTCGCGCAACTTCCGGGCCGTGACCGGGCCGACGCCGTGAATCTCGCCCACGCCGAGCGGTGCCAGGAACTCGCTGACTTCGCCGGGTTCGACCACCACGAGACCGTCTGGCTTGTCGTGGTCGCTGGCTATCTTCGCGGCGGACATGTTCGGCGCGACCCCGACGCTGGCGGTCACTCCGACCTCGCGGTCGATGCGGTGTTTGACGTGGCGGGCGAACCCCTCTGCGACCTCCCACGCGGTCCGGTCGGTCACGTCGAGGTACGCCTCGTCGATGCTGACCTCCCGGACAACGTCGGCCGACTCGTGGAGTATCTCCTTGACCTCCGCGCTGACCGACTCGTAGTAGTCCATGTCCACCGGTCGGTAGTAGCCCGCCTCGTCGGGGTCGACCTCCGATTCGGGGTCCTCGGCCGCCGCCATCCGCGGCAGTCGCTCCAGCGCGGTCGAGATGGCCTGCGCGCTATCGACGCCGTACTCGCGGGCCTCGTAACTCGCGGTGGCGACCGCGCCGTGGGTCTCGCCGCCCTCGTAGCCCATCCCGACGACGACGGGTTCGCCCTCCAGTTTGGGCTCTCTGCGGCGCTCGCAGGCCGCGTAGAAGCAGTCCATGTCTACGTGGAGGACGATGGGGTCGCTCCCCTCCTCGTCGGGCGTCCCCGGCAGGCGCGACCCGCCACCAGTCATTGTCGGGGATGGTTCCCGAGGTGGGATAAAGCTTCAGTTCGCGTCGCTGATTCCCTCGGACTACGCGATTTCGGCGTCCCTGAACAGGTCGGCGACGACGTGGACGTAGAGGACGCCCGCGGTGAAGAGCGCGTAGACCGGCCGGACCAGTGCGAGGACCCCGACCCACGCGCCGCCGAGGAGAAGGTGACTGAGGAGGCGGAGCGTTTCGAGCGTCCGGGTGTCCACGCCGTCGAAGACCCGCTCCTGTTCGGTGAACGCGAACACCGGGTCGGTGACACAGCGCCGGAGGTGCGACCAGTCGCCCGCGAGGTAGCGCGCGACGACGAAGTGGTCGAGGTCCACGAAGACCGAGAAGAGAACGCCGTAGCCGACTAAAACCCCGGCCTCGACGGGAACCGAGACGGGGAGCGCCGCGACGAGGAGGCCGGACGCGACGGTACCGAGCGCGGCGTGTTCGGGCGACTTCATCGGTTCGCGGGGGCGTCGGCGGTCGGCGGTCGCTCGAACCGGTCGGCGAACTCGTCGCGTAGAGTTGTCATCGTCCGGAGTATGCCGTCTCCGCGACTTAGTTCCCCGGTTCGAGACCGGGACCCGCCTCGGTCACTCCTCGTCGCGGACCGGAATCTCGACGGCGTCGGTCTCGGAGTCGGTCGCCGACTCGGACCCCGGCCGCAGGTCGCGCAGACGCTCGGTCCGGTCGCCGACCGCTCCCGTCGCACTGGCGACCACGCCGCCCGAATCGCCCGCGCTCTCGGCGACGTTTCCGACCGCGTCTCTCGCGCCGTCCATCGCGTCCTTCGCACCGTCCACTGCGTCTCTGGCACCGGTGGCCGCGCTCTTCGCGCCGCCGCCGACCGCGCGCTTCGCGTCGCTCACCAAGTCCCTCCCGTCGGGGGCGCTCTCCCGCGCGTCGGCGGCCTCCTTCCGAGCGTCGTCCGCGCGGTCCTTCGCGGCCGAGAGGAGGTCCTCGCCCGAGAGGTCCGGCGTGTCGCGGTCTATCGCCCGGAGTTGCCGGTAGAACTCGGCGAACGTCACCGCCTCTTCCTCGCTCCCCTCGAAGGCCTCGTCCAGCGCCGCGACGTTCTCGTCGAGGTACCGGGTCACCGCGTGGTCCTCGCCGTACCGCTCGACCGCTCTGGCGTGGAGGAACTGGCCGACCCGGACGCCGCCCCGGTCGGCGTACTTGACGATGGCCCCCTGGTTCTCGTAGATTATCTGGCCAGCGAACAGCGCCGCGCCGAGGTGGTTGGTCGAGACGCCGACCTTGGTCGCCACGGGTTTCAGGACGGTCAGCGGCACGTCGCTGTGTTTGAGAAGCCACGACGCGAGGTGGTGGGTGGGCATTCGACGTTGGGTAGTGGACTCGAACGGGTTACTGTTTCGGCAGACCCCACCGACCGGTCCGGGGTGAGTCGTCCGCCTCCGAGAGAAGCCGCCAGACACTCACCTCCGAAGACGGTCGCAAAATGCTCGCCTCCGGAGAGCGTCGCCAGACGCTCGAAACGCGGAAAGAGTCGGACGGCCGAGAGCGACCGTCTCAGTTGCGCGGCGCGACCGGGTCCCGTTCGCGGTGGACCTCGAATCGGTCGACCGTGGCCGCGAGCGACTCCGCTTTCTCGGCCAGTTCCTCGGCGCTTCGGGAGACCTGCCGGAGCGAGGCGGTCTGTTCCTCGGTCGCGGCGGCGATGTCCGTAGCCTCGTCCGCGGTCTCGTCGCTGATGTCCGTAATCTCGTCGACCATCCCGACGACCTCTTGGGTCGTGGTCGACTGGTCGTCGGCCGCGTCGCTGATTTCGCGGACGCCGTCGGTCGTCTCCTCGACGTTGTCGACGATTTCCTCCAGCGCCTCTTGGGCCTCGCGGACCGTCTGGGTCCCCTCCGAGACCGCTTCGCGCGTCTCCCGAACGTCTTCGACGGTCCTAGTCGCGCCGGACTGGATGTCCTCGATGCGGTCGTCGATGTCGCCGACCGCGTCTTTCGTCTCGTTGGCGAGGTCCTTGACCTCGTTCGCGACGACCTCGAACCCGTCGCTGGAACCGTCGGTGTTGGCGGCCTCGATGTTCGCGTTCAGCGCGAGCATGTTGGTCTGCTCTGCGATGGACCTGATGAGTTCGACGACTTCGCCGATGCGAGCTATGTCGGACTCCAGTTCCTCCATCTGGGCCACGGTGGACTCGGTCCCGGATTCGATTCGCTGCATCTCGTCGATGGCGGCCTGTGCGGCCTCGCGGCCCTGCTGGCCCAACTCCTCGGTGTGGGTCGCCGCCTGCGCCACTTGGTCGGCAGAGGCCGCGACCTCCTCGATGGTCGCCGAGAGGTCGTTCATCTCCCCGGCGGTCGCGTCGAGGCGGTCGGACTGGTCTTCGGCGGCCGACGACATCACCTGCGTCGACTCGCTGACCTGCTGGCTCGCGTCCTCGATTTCCGCGGTGCTCGCGGTCACCTCTTGGCTCGACGCCGCGACGGTCTCCGCGAACTCGCTCACGTCCGCGATGGTGGATTCGAGTTGCGCTATCATCGCGTTGAACTCCTCGGCGATTTCGGTCATCGCCTCGCTCTCGGAACCGGGGTCCATGCGCTGGGTCAGGTCGCCGGCGGCGGCCCGCTCCATCACGTCGCCGAACTCGGCCGCCTTCCGTTCGAGCGCGTCGTTCATCTCCTCGGCCTCGGCCTTGGCGCTCTGGGCCTCGGCGCGGGCCTGCTCGATGTTCGTCACCATCTCTTCGAGGTCGTGGCGCATCTGGGCCAGCGACTCGCCGAACGTGCCCGGCACCGACTCGTCGAAGGCGTCGGCGTCGAAGTTCTGGTTCGCCAGCGCGTCGGCCTGGTCCGCGACCGTATTCAGGTACCGCCGCATCGACTCGAACGACTCGAACAGCCGTCCCATCTCGTCGTCCCGAGTCGTCTCCGGGAGTTCGACGTCGAGTTTCCCCGACGCGATTTCGTCCGCGGTGTCCGCGACCTCGGTGAGCGACCTCGCGGTCCCGCGCCCGATGGTGACGCCGACGAGCGCCAGTCCGAGCACCGTCGCCAGAACCATCAACAGGATGTTCTCGGAGACGTTGGACTGGACCGCGAGCGCGTCGCTGGTCGGGACGTGATACAACAGCACCCAGTCGGTGCCCACTACGGGAGTGTAGGCGCGGACGTTCCCGCCACTGTCGAGCATCGGGAGGACCGGCATGCCGCTGACCCCGCTCTCGCCGACCAGGCCCTTCTGGATGACGCTCGAATCGCCCGCGTACGTCTTCAGCAGGCGGTTGTTTCGGTTGTCGAAGACGATAGTGCCGTCCTCGTTCACGACTTTGATGTCGCCGGTCGCCGTCGGCGACGACAGGTCGTGGGACCGCTCGGCGAGCGAGGCGGTCAGGACGAGCATCCGGTTCGGTTCGCCCGTCGGCGTCGCGAACGCGACGACCGGTTCCTCGCCAACTCTGTACGGGGCGGTGACGACCACGTCGTCGGGGGCGTCGAACGACACCGACCCGCCGGCCCAGGCGGCCTGCGACGCGGACGGGGTCGTCCCGACCGTGCTGTCGGTCGTACTCGCGAGGACTTCACCGCTGGAAGTATCGACGTAGTGAATCGCCTGCACTTCGCTCGACAGGTCGATGAACTCGCGTTCGACGAGTGCTCGGCGCTCGGCGGTCGACATCTCCCGGCCGACGGAGTCGGCGAGGAACCGCGTCGTGGAACGCTGGCGAGTGACCCACTTCTGCAACGCCTCCGCCTCGTCGGTCGCGGCGCCGCTGATTTCGGCGCGGGTGTCCTCGCGGACGATGTCGCCGGCCTGCACCTGCACGTAGACGCCGACGACGAGCATGAGCAGTACCACCCCGAGTAACACCGCTCCGAACTTCGCTGCGTAGCTCTGGCGAAGTCGCGCGGGTAACAGCCGTTCGATGCGGGTCGTGAGTCCGTCCAGCCACTTTCGATTCGGTTTGCTCATTAGGCTCGCCCTCCCTCGAAGTACGACTCCTGCAGTAGCTCCAGTTGCGTCACCGACCCGTTCTCGACCCGTTCGACGACGTAGGGGTTGAGCGGTTCGAGGTTCTCGTTCAGGTCGACCCCGCCCGACGCGCCCTGATAGTTGACCTCGCGTCCCGCGGCGAACAGGTCCGCCGCGCGGCCGAAGTCGTCGACGGAGACGGTGTGTCCTCGACCGCCGGACACCACGCGCAGGTTCTCGCTGATGGCCGTTCCGGTGGCTTCTCCCGCCCGCTCGATGGCGAGCGCTTGGAGGAACAGCGCGTCGTAGCACTGGAGCGTGTACGCCGTCAGCGGTGCGGCGTCCCGTAACTTCTGTTGCAGTTCGACTTCGCCCGCGGCGTCGGCCTCCGCCACGGACGCGCTGTACATACCGTCCATGTAGTCGGGGGTATCGCCGGTCAGGTATCCGGTCGACAGGACCGTCTGGCCCTCGTAGTCGCTCTCTCCGAGCGCCTCGACGACCGTGTTGTTGCCGGGGACGTTGATGAACGCGACGGCGTCCGCTCCGGAGTCCATCAGCGCGCTAATCTCCTCGTCGTACGAGTCTTTCCCGGCGGAGAACGGTATCCGCACCGTCTCTATCCCGGACGCGACGCGCTCGATTTCGTCGGCGAGTCCGCCGCCGAAGGCGTTGTCGATGTAGAGAATCGCGGCTTTCTCGGCCCCGATGTAGCGTCCTTCGACGAGGATTTTTGCCATCACCGTCGCCTGCTGAGCGTCGTTCGCCGTCGTCCGGCCGAAGAACTTGGTCTCCCCGGCTACCCCCGCGGTTTCGAGTTTCGGATTCGTCGCGGAGTGGCTGACGCCCATCACCCGCTCCTCGCCGAGTCGGTCGGCGAGCGCCAGCGAGTTGCCGGACGTGAGCGGTCCGACGAGGCCGACTGCTCCCCGGTCGACGAGCGAGTCGAACGCCGCCTTCGTCGCCTTCGGGGTGCCGTCGGTCTTCTCTAACGCGAGTTCCACGCTCCGACCGAGCGGCCCTCCCGCTCGGTTGATGTCTTCGACCGCCTGTCTGAGCGACTCGCGGTGGTCCTCGGCAATCGGACCCAATACGGACGACGACAGCGGGAGAATAGCCCCTAACGTGATGGACGAGGACCCGATCGAACCACCGAGACACCCCGTGAGGCCGGTGGCCACCGGTACCGAACCGGCCGTCAGTTGTAAATATCTTCGCCTAGATAAGTCTGATACCATTCGTACGGAGATTTACTAAATCCTCCATATAGTTACTCCGGTGAGTTGCGATTTCTAAACTGTTGTACTTACGTCCGACCTGACACACCGAAAACTACACCGGGTCGTGTCGAATTTCTTAATATCTGGCTGTTCGCCGGCATGAGTGAGAAGTATTACAAATCCTCGCGCCGGTTGTCGCAGTCCGCATCGACGAACGAACCGATGGTTCGTCGACTTTTCGTCGGCTTTCGATACGCCGCTTCACTTCTGCCGCAGCGTAAACACTTATTGTGCGCGTGGCGAGTGATTCCGACCATGACAGATTCCCAGTCGTCGCCCATCCGTGTCCTCCACGTCGACGACGACTCGGACTTCGCGGACCTCGTCGAAACCTATCTCGAACGTGAACGCGAGCGTATCGCGGTCACTACTGCGAACACCGGCCGGGAGGCGCTCGAACTGCTCGAAGACGAGGAGTTCGACTGCATCGTCAGCGATTACAACATGTCCGAGATGGACGGACTCGAACTGCTCGACGCCGTCCGCGAGGAACACAGCGACCGACCGTTCATCCTGTTCACTGGACGCGGAAGCGAAGAAATCGCCAGCGAGGCCATCTCCGACGGCGTGACCGAGTACCTCCAGAAAGAGACCGGGACCGACCAGTACACCGTGCTCGCGAACCGTATCGTGAACGCCGTCGAGAGCTACCGGTCGAGACAGGCGCTCGCGGAGAGCCAACACCGTCACCAGACACTCGTCGAGGAGTCTCACGACGCCGTATTCATCTATCAGGAGTCGGAACTCGTGTTCGTCAACGAGCGCGCCTGTGAACTCACCGGCTACGGGAAATCGGAACTCCGAGAGAAGGACATCTTCACGCTCGTCCATCCGGACGACCGCGAGCGAGTGCGGGAGAGAGTCGCGAGACGAAAGGACGGACGAGACGTGCCGGAGATGTACGAGGCGAAAATCGAGACGAAATCCGGTGAGACGCGCCACTGCGAACTGAACACCCACTGGATTACACACGAGGGCGACGACGCGATTCTCGGATTCGCCCGCGACGTGTCCGACCAGAAGGAGTACGAGCAGACGCTCGAAACCTTACACGATACGACCCGCGAACTGATGCGGGCCGAGACGAAGGAGGAGATCTGTCGCATCGCGGTCCGAGCGGCCCAGAGCGAACTCGGACTCCCGATTACCGGCGCGTGGCTGTCGAACGAGGCGGAGAACCGACTCGACCCGGTGACGCACACGGACGAGAGCGAGGCGATCATCGACACCATTCCGACGTTCGAGCCGGGTAACAGCCTCGCGTGGAAGGTGTTCGAGAACCGCGAACCCGCGGTGTTCGACGACCTGCGAGTCGCTGAGGAGGTGTACAACTCCGACACCGCGATTCGGAGCGAAGCGATACTTCCGCTGGGCAGTCAGGGGCTCCTCATCTCGGGGGCGACGGAACCGCGAGCGTTCGACGACATAGACCGCGATTTCCTCGAACTCCTCGCGACGAGTACGGAGGCGGCGTTGGAACGGGCCGACCGCGAGGCCACTCACCGACGACTCTCGCGGGAACTTCGGTCGACGAACCGGAAAATCGAACAGCTACACGGAATCGCGACCGAAATCGAGGCCTGTACGTCCGAACAGGGAATCTGCGATCTCACCGTCGATGCGGCCGAGCGCATCCTCTCGTTCGACACCTGCATCGTCGATCTCGAAGAAGGAGGGATGCTCGAAACGAGGAGCATGTCGAGTGAGATTCTCTCCGAGGAGACGCCCCCGATGTCAGTAACGGAAGGCATCGCCGGGAAGACGTATCTCACCGGAGAGTCCTATCGGTACGACGACATCCAGACGGTACCCGAAGCCAAGCCACAGGCCGACTACCGGTCGATAATCAGCGTCCCCATCGGCGAACACGGGGTCTTTCAGGCGGTCGCCGACGAGGTCGGGTTCTTCGACGAACAGGACATCGAACTCGCGGAACTCCTGCTCTCTCACGCGACGGAGGCCTTGACGCGAGTCGAACGCGAACAACAGATACGGGAGAGCGAGGCACACCTCCGCCAGCAGAAAGACCGACTCGAGGAGTTCGCCAGCATCGTCTCTCACGACCTCCGGAATCCGCTCAACGTCGCGCAGGGGAATCTACAACTCGTCGTCGAGGGCCTGACGGAGAACTCCGACCAACGCGCGCAACCGTCGGAAGTCGACCGACTGGAGAAGGTGTCGACGTCGCTCGACAGAATGGAGACCATCATTCAGGAGGTGCTGACCCTCGCTCGTCAGGGACAGGTCGTCGACGACCCCGAACGAGTCCGTCTCGACGAGGTCGTCGAACGCGCGTGGACGAACGTCGAGACGGCCGATGCGACGCTCAACCTCGACTGTGAGAGGAAATTAGAGGCGGACCCGGGGAGACTGCAACAGTTGGTCGAGAATCTGCTCCGGAACGCCATCGACCACGGCGGCGATGACGTCACAATTCGCGTGCTGAAACTTGCCGACGGGTTCGCCGTCGAGGACGACGGGCACGGACTGCCGGACGATGGAGACGGTGAAATCTTCTCTTCGGAGTATTCGATGTCGAAAGACGGAACTGGGTTGGGACTGGCGATCGTCGAACAGATTGTGGACGCGCACGGATGGGACGTGTCGGCGACGACTGGGTCCGATGGCGGTGCGCGAATCGAAGTTGAGGGCGTCCCGGAGATTACCGAGTGACGGCTTTTCCAACGGGTTCGCGCACGACCGACACATATGTCCGTCGTCTCTCGCGTTGTGTAACTTGGACAGTGGTACCGCTACTTCTGGATTGCGTCGTAATCTGTACCTGCGCGACGCCCACATCTAGCGCTACTCGGGTGGAGTAATGATATCGGTTCGATAGTTCGGTGAAAAGAAAATACAGAATATTCATCTGCCAGCGTTAGATTAGCCAATAATGTGAAACGACGTCGTTTTCTAACAGTCTGTAGTACCGTCCTCACTACAGTTGGCGTTACTGGCTGTACCGGTTCAGACGAATCGTCTGATTCTACAGAAAAGACAACCGCCTCAACGACAACCGAGACATCGAATCGTAAATCGATCACTACAGGCGTCACAACACGTGTAGATAATTACGATGATGAAGACGGAGACGACCATAATATCAAGATTTACAACAGAGATGGAGAAGTAGTAGAGACGTTGAGTGATGAGAAGAGCGACGAAGTTCAGGACAAAATTATAGAGAAAGCCCACGGAAACGATGATTACGGATCAGGCGGAGAGAGCGACTGTGATGATTATAACGTTGACGGAGACTGCGATGGAAGCGACGGCGTTGACGGCGACGAGTACTAGATGAGATAGAGTGCTACTTTAGAATCCTGTACGTACTGGTTCATAGCTGTCCGATTCCAAGCGTATCGACAAGGTTACGCCTTCGAAATCACTTCCTCCTACAGAATCGTCTCGTCGGAAGTGTTTTTGTGGAGTGGGGTCGGAGGGATTTGAACCCCCGATCGACTGATATCTCCGGTGTATGCGCCTCGGAACTCCAGAGGGTCGTCGTCGCGGACCGATGATCAGTCGGCCGCTCGGTATATCAGCTGGAGTTTCGTCCCGGGCGCGTAGCCTCTGGAGTCAGTCGCCATCCCTGACTTGGCCACGACCCCGCAGGAATTCGTTGGTCCATTCACCGTAAAGGGGTTTCGATTTTTCTCACTCGCGGTCGGTGTCGGCCCAGTCGCAGTCCTGACATTTCCAGCCGGTGACGAACTCGGTCACGCTCGGCATGTATCCGACTTCGAGAACGTCGCCGCCGCAGTCGGGACACTCCCGGTCGGTCTCCTCGATAGCCTCGGCGTCCATCACGCCTTCGCCTTCTATCAACTCCGCGAGAGCCTTCGGCGTCACCATGCGACCCTGCACGACGCGGTTGTCGGCCATGTCTCAGCGAAGTAGATCCGAGCGGGTAAGCCTTCTCGTCGCGCCCGTCGCCGATGAGGCTGACGTCATCGGAGAATCGGGGTTGCACCGGCCCGAAAATCAGGGAGCGTCGCCGCTCAGAGCCACGGTTCGCGTTCGTCGTCGTCTTCCTCGCCGGGGTAGCCGTAACCCACCTCGTCGGAGTCCGCTCCGCCCGACCCGTCGGTGGCGACCGCCTGTGCGGCGTCGGACTTCGCGCCCGAGTCGGTCGCGTTCGGCGACGTCTCGGCGTTCATCGCTTCGACGGCCGCGGTGTCGTCGGCGTCCGTGTCCTCGGCAGCCTCGACGTCCTCCGACTCGGGGTTGAACGCGAGCAGACTGGTGACCGCCAGCACCGCCAGCGGGGCGTTGCCGGGGGCGAGTCCGAGCAGACTCAGCGGTAGGACGCCCAGCGCGACCGCGCTGCCGAAGCGGAAGCGGTCGATGTCGACGACGCCGCGGAGCCACGGCGAGGTCAGCGCGACGAGGAGCGCGAACGTGACGCCAGTGGCCGCTGCCGCGGTGGCCCGCAGGATGAGCATCTCGTCGACGACCGCCAGTCGGAATCCGGCGGGGTGGAAGCTGGCAATCATCCCGAGACCCACGATGACGCCCGGACTGGGGAGGTACTCGCCGATGCGGGAACTCGCGGTCTTCGCGGCGATGGCCAGCATGACTAGCGCGGCGAACCGCTTGAACGTCTCGGGGTGGAGAACGCTCTCGATAGTCGGCGCGAACGCGGCTTCGACCGCTGCGAGGGCGACGATGCCGACGCCGACCGTCAGCACGGTGCCGGCCTGTTCGCGGGGCGTGCCGTCCATCTCCGCGAGGATAACCGCGACCGTGGCGCTCCCGCCGAAGACGAGCAGACCGACCTGTAGGATGCCCGCGACGCTGTTCACCCCGCCCGCGAGGACGAGTGCGGGGAAGATACCGTCTATCAGGGGAAGTCCCATGACGGTGGCCAGCAGCTTCGTCGCGCCACCTACCTGTCGCTCTAGGCGAAGGGCGACTGGGTGTTGTGAGCTACTCATCGGACACTAGCTGGCGTGGCCGTATCCATCGGCCGAACGGTGGTGATAGTCGCGGTACCTACGATGGCCGTCGTCGCCGAGGTTCCATCGCCGTCCCACGAAGAGATTTGCTACCAGTGTAAGGAATCCCATCGCAAAAATCGGTTTGCAGGAGCTGCCGGAGGCAGCACTCGTCTGGCCTGCAGTGCGTGCAGCGATGGGACTGGTAGCGTCCATATTCGTAACAAAACGAGTTTCGAGCATAAACGTTGCGTGAGAGAGAACCACATTCAAAAGAAGATTATAGATTAGACTTGAATACTCAGATAGACAACGACGATTTTCCCCAGGTGATTTCTACCATCTCTCACCGGGTGTCGTCGGCTCGATAACGAACCCGAACTGCGGCCCGGACCACGTTCTTGCATACCGAAGCCACCTGTCCGGTGAGAACGTGCAGTATCTCGCAACGTTTTTGACGGGGGACTCCCTTCGCCTTACATGGAGCGAGATTCTGAGCGAACGGGGCAGTTCACCGATAAACTCCGCGTACCCGAGGCGCTGACCTTCGACGACGTACTTCTGCGACCGAAGGAGAGTCGCGTCGAACCCGACGAGGCCGACGTGTCGACCCGCGTCTCGACCAACGTGGAGGTGAACGTCCCCATCCTGTCGGCGGCGATGGACACCGTGACCGAGAGCCAGATGGCTATCGCCATGGCCCGTCAGGGCGGACTCGGCGTCCTGCACCGCAACCTCGACGTGGACGAGGCCGTCGCCGAAGTCGAACGCGTCAAGCGCGCAGACGAACTCGTCATCCGCGACGTGGTGACCGCCGACCCCGACCAGACCGTCCGCGAGGTGGACGCGATGATGGACCGACGGGGAGTCTCGGGCGCGCCCGTCACCGACGACGAGGGTACGGTGCTGGGCATCATCTCCGGCACCGACATCCGGCCCTATCTGGAGGTCGGCGAGAGCGACGAGGTGCGCGAGGCGATGACCGACGAAGTCGTCACCGCCGGCGAGGACGTGACCGCCCGCGAGGCGCTCGAACTCATGTACGAACACAAAATCGAGCGCGTCCCCATCGTGGACGACGACGAGTGTCTGACCGGTCTCGTCACGATGCAGGGCATCCTCCAGCGCCGCGAGTACGGCAACGCCGCCCGCGACGAGAGCGGCCACCTGCGCGTCGGCGTCGCGGTCGGTCCCTTCGAGACCGACCGCGCGGTCGCCGTGGACGAGGCCGGCGCGGACGTTCTCTTTATCGATTGCGCCCACGCGCACAACCTCAACGTCATCGACGGCGCGCGCGAAATCAAGGAGTCGGTCGAGGCCGACGTGGTGGTCGGCAACGTCGGCACCCGCGAGGCCGCCGAGGACGTGGTCGACTTCGCCGACGGCATCAAGGTCGGCATCGGTCCGGGGTCCATCTGCACCACGCGGGTCGTCTCCGGCGCGGGCATGCCCCAGATTACGGCCGTCGCCGAAGTCGCCGACGTGGCCGGCCCCGAGGGCGTGCCGGTCATCGCGGACGGCGGGATTCGGTACTCGGGCGACGCCATCAAGGCGGTCGCGGCGGGCGCCGACGCCGTGATGCTCGGATCGTACTTCGCGGGCACCGACGAAGCGCCCGGCCGGGTCATCACCGTGGACGGCAAGAAGTACAAGCAGTACCGCGGGATGGGGTCGGTCGGCGCGATGCAGTCGGGCGACGGCGACCGCTACCTCAAGGACGAACCCGAGGAGGACGAGGAGTACGTCCCCGAGGGCGTCGAGGCCGCCGAACCCTACAAGGGGAGCCTCGAGAGCGAACTCCACCAACTCGTCGGCGGGATGCAGTCCGGGATGGGCTACGTCGGCGCGGAGACGATTCCGGAGTTCAAGGAGCGCTCGGAGTTCGTCCGGGTCTCCTCGGCGGGCCAGACCGAGGGCCACCCCCACGACGTGATGATTACCGACGAGGCACCGAACTACAGTCCGAACGAATAAAACGAAACGAGCAGGGCGGCGAGTCAGTTCGCCGCCGTGTAGCAGTTCGGGCTACCGTACGTGATTTCGGCGGCGTTCGAGCTTTCGAGCGCCGTGAACTCCGCACCGCAGTTCTCGCAGGTGTAGGTCTCGAACTCCGGCATCGTTGTGAGACCTCCAACCGACCTATTTCGCCGCCTGAGTCGTTATACTCTGCGTTTTCGGCCGCTCCGATGAATCGCTCGACGCGGTCGGCGTTCCCGGTTCCGAAACGTTCAGGAGCGTGCGACCGGAACCCCCACCGATGACTGTGGGAGTTCGCCGCGCCGAGACCGAGGCCGAGCGCACGGACGCGCTCGCGGTCCGGTCCGAGGTGTTCGTCGAGGAACAGGGCGTCCCCGAGGACCTCGAACTCGACGGCAAGGACGACGAGGCGATTCACGTCGTGGGCTACGCCGAAGGGGAGTCGAGCGACGGACGCGCCGACGGTGAGACCCCTCGCCCGGTCGGTGCGGGTCGTCTCAGGGAGGTCGGAGACGGCGTCGGCAAGGTCGAACGCGTCGCGGTGCTGAAGCCCCACCGCGGCGAAGGGGTCGGCCGAGTGATTATGGACGAACTCGAAGCCGCCGCCGCGGAGCAGGGACTCTCGAAACTGGTCATGCACGCCCAGTCGCCGGTCGAAGGGTTCTACCGTGACCTGGGCTACGAGACCACCAGCGACGAGTTCGAGGAGGCCGGGATTCCCCACGTCGAGATGGCGAAGTCGCTGGACTGAACGCTTTTCGGGCGCTGACCCCTCGTTTCGAGCGTGAAGCTCCTGCTCTGTGGACCGCCGGGCGTCGGCAAGACCACCGTCGCCGAGCGATTGCTCGGGCGACTCAGCGGGGCGGGCCGTGACGTTCGCGTCCTCCACTCCGACGACTTCTCGCGGAACACTTACGAAAAGCTCTACGAGCGCGTGCTTGCCGACCCCGACGCCGATTGGCTCCTCGACGGGACCTTCTACCGGCGCGAGTGGCAGGAGCGGTTTCTCGACTTTCCGGACGCGCACCTCGTCTACCTGACGGCGGGTCTGGAGACCGCCGTAGAGCGGAATCGGGAGCGCGAGAACCCCATCCCGGAACGGGGCGTTCGCGCCATGCACGGCGAGTTCGAAAGGCCGGAGCGACCGGACCTGACGCTGGACACGGAGCGACTCTCGGTCTCCGAGTCGGTCGACGCGCTGGAGCGGTACGTGTCGACGTGGTGCGACGGCTGACTATTCGTCGAGGAGCGACTCGGCGTCCGACTGGAGCGGTTCGCCGAGGCCGCCGTCGGCGGCGAGCGTCCGGAGCAGGTCCCCACAGCCAGCGTTGGCCATGCTGTTCAGGGCGCGACGTCTGAGCGCTCCGTCGAGTCCGCCCATCTGGACGAGGATGGCCAGTTTGTCGCACGCTCCGCTCGCGGCGAGACTATCGATGGCGTCCTCGCGCTCGTCTCGACTCGGCCCCTTATCGACCGCCGTTTGGAAGTCTTGCTTCGCGGAACTCACGGGTCCGGGCTACGGTACTGTCGCGGATAAGTCTGTTCGGGGTTTCGGACGTGTTGCACCGCTCGCCTCCTTCCTGCGGTCGATTCCCGCTCACGGAGAGAACACGGGCCGGAAGGAATTGTGAACCACGTCAAGACGGTCCGGGATGCTCGCTTCGCCTGCGCTTCCGGGCGTGCGACTTGCCTCGTTCAAATCCCTCCGTCGAACGGGTTTCCGGCTCACAGTAGAAACGAGTAGACGAACTGCTCACGGTGTAGTTCGCCGGAGAATACGGGCCGGAAGGGATTTGAACCCCTGACCGTCTGATTAAGAGTCAGACGCTCTCCCTAACTGAGCTACCGGCCCAACGCATCACCAACTTACCGGGTGTTACGTAAATACGTTTCCGTTTCGCCGAACTGTTACCCCTTTCGATTCTCCTCGAAACCCGGCGACGGCGATGCTTTCGAGCGACCTTTGTTTCGGGGATTACTAATTCGAAAAACATCTCCGGGAACGTTAAGTGTGGGCCGGAGCAACGCCACAGTATCATGAGCGCCGGGATTACCATCTCCTCGATGTCCGACTACGCCATCTTGGGCTGTGGGAGCGTCGGGCACGCGGTCGCCGAGGAACTGGTGGAGCAGGGGAAGGACGTACTCATCATCGACCGGGACGCCGACCGTGTCGAGGCCCTGCGCGACCAAGACCTCAACGCCCAGACCGCCGACATCCGGGAGGAGGACCTCTACGATACTATCGCGGACAACGAAGTCGTTCTCATCATGTCTTCCGACGTGGAGGCCAACAAGGACGCCGTCCGGAACATCCGGGCGAACGACGGCGAGCAGTTCGTCGTCGTGCGCGCGAGCGACCCCGTCTCCGAGGACGAACTGACCGAGTTGGGCGCCGACGTGGTCATCAATCCCTCCGAGGTCATCGCCGACTCGGCCCTCCGCGCGCTCGAAACCGGCGAGTTGGAGTACAAGGCCCAGCAACTCGCCGAGGTCATCGAGGACACCGAGGACCGCCTCGCCATCGTCACCCACGACAACCCGGACCCCGACTCCATCGCCAGCGCGGTCGCGCTACAGGCCATCGCCGACACGCTCGGCGTCGAGGCCGACATCCTCTACATCGGCGACATCGGCCATCAGGAGAACCGGGCGTTCGTCAACCTCCTCGGCATCGAACTGCTCCCCTACGCCGACGCCGACGTGGCCGACTACGACACCATCGCGCTGGTGGACCACGCGAAGGCGACCGAGACCACCTTCGACAAGCCGGTCGACGTGTTCATCGACCACTTCGAACCCGACGAGGAGTACGAGGCCGAGTTCGTCGACATCCGGCCGAGCGTGAGTTCGACCTCCACCATCATGACGAAGTACGTCCAGGAGTTCGACCTCAACGTCAGCGAGGAGGTCGCGACTGCGCTCCTCTACGGTATCCGAGCCGAGACGCTGGACTTCAAGCGCGACACGACGCCCGCCGACCTGACCGCGGCCGCCTACCTCTACCCCTTCGCAAACCACGACACGCTCGAACAGGTCGAGTCGCCGAGCATGTCGCCCGAGACGCTCGACGTGCTGGCCGAGGCCATCACGAACCGCGAGGTGCAGGGGAGCCACCTCGTGAGCAACGCGGGGTTCATCCGCGACCGGGACGCGCTGACGCAGGCCGCGTCCCACCTCCTGAATCTGGAGGGCATCACGACCACCGCCGTGTTCGGCATCGCGGACGACACCATCTACCTCGCCGCGCGCTCGAAGGACATCCGCATGAACATCGGGAAGGTGCTGCAGGACGCCTTCGCCGAAATCGGGGAGGCCGCGGGCCACTCGACGCAGGCCAGCGTCGAGATTCCGCTCGGCATCTTCACCGGCATCGAGACGACGGACGACAACCGCGACACCCTGCTCTCGCTGACCGAGGAAGCGGTCAAGCGGAAACTGTTCGACGCGATGGGCGTCGAGAGCGGCGAGGGAAGTAACGGAAGCTAACGGCCCGTTCCCGGTACTCTCGGCGCGCCCGTTTCGAATTTTTATCTCGCGTCAGAAACTCGTACGCAGCGTTCGGCAATCGAGTCGATACCTCGAAATCACCGACGCGCCTCTCGAATCGTCGGCGTCTCCCGTGGGCGAACCGACGACGAAACGACTCCCGAAAAAGAACCGAAGCGACCGACGACGCTCAGACCGCGACCTCTTCCTCGTCGGCGTCCGGTTGCTGAAGTCGCTCGATGGTGTCGTTGATGAGGACCACGTCGCCGACCGCGCGGACCCAGCGGTACGGAATCATCACGCCGTTCTCGTTGCCGACCACGTCGGAGAACAGTTCGCGGTTGAGTTCGCCGAGCGCCAACCCCGTCACGGCGCACGCGTCCACGTTCAGGCGCACGTCTTCGACTTCCCCGACGAAGACGCCGTTGTTGGAGTACACCTCCCGGCCGACCAGATTCGTTATTTCCTGCGGTGTTCCGTCCATGTAGACAACGATTGTGAGGGCGGGTCTTAACTTTTGGCAGACCCGGGCGAAATCATCTCCGAAGTGAACTATCGGACCCCGCTGACCCTCGAAACGTTCGACGGCCGGTCGTCCTCCGCCGCGTCACCCCGCGAGCGAGTCCAGCACCTCGCCGAGGCGGTCCAGACCCGCCGAGACGCGCTCGGGGTCCCCGCCCGCGCCGACGCGGAACCTGTCGGACTCGTCGAAGAAGCGGCCGGGAACGACCAGCACGCCCTCGTTCCACGCGGCCTCGGCGACCGCGTCGCCGTCGGCCGCGTCGTAGTCGAGGAACGCGTAGGAGCACCCGGGTTCGACCCGGCCCGAGAGGTCCTCGCGCGAGGCGACGAACTCGGCCAGCGCCTCGCGGTTGGCCCGGATTCGCTCGCGGGACTCGTCGGCGAGTTGGTCGGCGGCCGCGAGCGCACGCCCGGCGAGTTGCCTGCTCGGTTCCGCGACCGCCGGGACGTGGTGGCGGACCGAGTGCGCTCGGTCCACGAACCCCGCGTCGGCGACGAGCCAGCCGATTCGGACGCCGCCGAAACCGAAGAACTTGGTCAACGAGTTGGTGACGACCGTGTTCGGGAGTCCGGCCGCGGTGGGGCCGCCGAAGGGACCGTCGCCGGGGTCGGCGCGGAACGGCGCGTACACCTCGTCCACGAGGAGCGTCGAGTCCGCGTCGCCGACGAGGCGGGCGGTCTCGGCGAGCGTCTCACGGTCGGTCAGCCGACCGCTCGGGTTGTGGCGATTCGACACCGTGACGAGCGCCGTGTTCTCGACCGTCGCGGCGGCCACCCGGTCGGGGTCCAGCAGATAGCCGTCGTCGGCCCGCCGGAGGAACCGGTCGACCGTCGCGCCGACCGCGCTCGGGGTCGCCAACAGCGGTTCGTAGCCCGGTTTCTCGACCAGCACGCGCGGTGTGGAAGCCGGTTCGGCGCCGTCGCCGTCGCCTTCGGTCGCCTCCTCGGCGGCTTCCGCCCCGGTGACGGCCGTCGCGGCCGCGAGGAAGTTGGCGTGGGTCGCGCCCGCGGTCACGAGGACGTTCTCGGGAGCGACGCCGTAGATTTCGGCGAGGCGTTCGCGCAGAGTCGCCTCGCCCGCCACCACGTCGGCGAGCGCCGGGGGCACCACCTCGTCGGCACCGGCGGGCGCACGCCGGAGGTCCGACGAACCGAGGTCGTACTCGGCGGTCTCGGGCCGTCCGGAAATCCACTCGAGATACGCGATGTCGGGGAACACGTGTCGGTGTACGGGCACCGAGAAATTAACCTTCGGGATACGACGACACGCTTGACAGTCCAAGCAGACGGTTTAAACGTGGTTGCCGCGAAGAGAGAGGCGTGTTAGCTTCTCGTGAGACCAGTCGGACGCGACGAACGCCTCGGAGGCCGACCTGAGAATGCCGGACGACCCGAGCGACGGCGAGGCGACTCCGTCGTCGGAGGAGTCGGACGCGTCGGACGGCGGTTTCGGTGCGACCGCCGACGCGCAGGCACCCACCGCCGACCTCCGGACCGGTGAGGAGTCGTCCGAGCGACTCGACGCCGCGTTCGCGCTTCTCGCACATTCGGTGCGCCGCGACGCGCTCTATCACCTCGCAGAGAGCGATGCGGCCGCGCTCTCGGTCGAGTCGCTGGCCGAAGCGGTCGCGTCGAAGCGGGCGAGCGAAGAGCAGAACGAGGACGCGACCGACGGAACGTCCGAAAGCGCGACCGACACCTCGTCACTGGCGGTCGAACTCCACCACGCACACCTGCCGAAACTGGAGTCCCACGGCGTCGTGCGGTACGACCCGGCCGACCGGTCGGTCGAGTACCGGGGCCACGAGTGGCTGGACGAGTGGCTCGAACACGCCCGGCGGGCCGAGGACGGGTAGTCGAACTTCTGCGGTCCGTCCTTACGACCGACAGGACTCGCAGAAGTTCGCGACGAGTCGTCGGCCCGCGTCGGTCAGGATGCTCTCGGGGTGGAACTGGACGCCGACGTGAGGGCGCTCGCGGTGGCGGACCGCCATGACGACGCTTCGGCCGTCGCCGCCGCGCTCCTCGCCGACCGTCCGCGCCGCCACGTCGAGCGTGTCGGGGAGTTCGTCGCGCTCGACCGCCAGCGAGTGGTAGCGCCCGACCTCGAAGGGGTCGGGCAGACCCGCGAAGACCCCTTCGCCGTCGTGGGTCACGGTCGATGGCTTGCCGTGGACGACTTCGGTCGCGTGGCCGACCGCCGCGCCCTCGGCGGCGCAGAGCGCCTGATGGCCGAGACAGACGCCGAGAATCGGGTAGTCGGTCCGCTCGAACAGCGGAATCGAGACGCCGGCGTCGGCGGGCGTGCCGGGACCCGGCGAGACGACGATGCCGTCGGGGTCGAGTTCGCGCACGTCCGCGACCGTGACGGCGTCGTTGCGCCGGACCGAGACCTCGGGGTCGAACTCGCCGACGTACTGGACGAGGTTGTAGACGAACGAGTCGTAGTTGTCGATGACGAGGATGGACATGTTCGGGGTCGGAATCTCGGCCGCGAATTCGGTCGTGGGTTCAGTTGGCGTGCAGACGATTAATGGGCTTCGATGCGCCGCCTCGGTCGAGGTTCGGGGTCGGCGAAGTTCCGGGTCGGTCGATGCTCCTGTCCGGGGTCGCCGTCGAGTCGCGCGTTCCGGAACAGCCTCCTTTTTATTTCTCCCGTCCCGGGGTTCGCACATGCAGAACGTGAACGCCGCGGGCTTGGGCATCGGCGACGACCACCCGCCGCGGATAATGGGCGTCCTGAACGTCAGCGAGGAGTCGCCCTACGACCCGAGCGTCTACGACGACCCCGGCGAGGCCGCCGAGTACGTCGACACCGAACTAATCGCTGAGGGCGCGGACATCGTGGACGTGGGCCTCGAATCCGCCAACAAGCGGTTCGAGGTCCTCTCGGCCGAGCAGGAACTCGACCGCCTCGACACCGCGGTCGAGGCCATCGAGAGCGTGTCGGGCGACGCCGTCTTCTCCATCGAGACCCGGTACGCCGAGGTCGCAGACGCGGCGCTCGCGCGCGGGTTCGACATGGTCAACGACATCTGCGGGTTCGCCGACCCGCGGATGCCCGACGTGTGTCGCGACCACGACGCCGCGGTCGTGAAGATGGCGAGTCCACCCGACCTCGAACGCCCCGGCGCGATAGAGCGCGTGGACGACATCTACGACGCGCTGAAGCGCGAGGGCCTGACGGACAAGACTATCGTGGACCCCGCGTTCGGTGGCTGGTCGGAGGCCAAGACCCTCGAAGACGACCGCGAGACGTTCCGCCGACTCCGGGAGTTTCGCGGCCTCGGACAGCCGATTCTGGTCTCCATCAACCGGAAGAACTTCCTCCGGGACCTCGCGGGCCGAAGCACCGAGGAGGCCCTGCCGGTCTCGCTGGCCGCGACTTCGATGGCGGTCGAGCGCGGCGCGCACGTCGTCCGGACTCACGACGTGGCCGAGACCCTCGACGCCGCGAAAATAGGGGACGTCTTCGCGCGCGACCGACTCCGCGACGCGGACCTCGGCGTCGAGGAGTTGGACGTGACGAGCGCCGGAGAGGCCGCCCGCCACCTCGACCGCCTCGGGGCCGACGCCGACCTCGCCGACGAGACCGAGACGCGCGTGTTCGAGCTTTCTCGACTCTCGGACGCCGAGCGCCAAACTCTCGCCGCGGCCGCGATGGACGCCGGCGTCACCGTCGCGCCCGGAACCGCGGGCGTCCTGCTCGCGGGGACGCCCGCCGCGCTGGCCCGCCTCCGCTCGCTCGTGGCCGACGAATCCGGGGGAGAAGCGCCCTCCGACCGATTGGTCGACGCTCTCGATGCTGTCAGCGACCCGGAACGGTAAGAGAAAACTTATGCCGGGGGAGGAAGAATCCGGATTTGGGAAGCCGGAAGGGCGCTCGCGGGTAGGGGTACTTGCTTGCGAACTTCCGGCTCAAGCGATTCTGACATGAACTACGAAACGTGGAGCCCCGTCTACGAGCGGATTCTGGCGGACTTCGGCTTCGACAGCGAGGCCGACGAGCGCGCCCGCGACGTGCTGGCCGACCTCACCGGACCCTTCGACCTCGCGGAACTCGACGCGTCGGGCGAGACGGTCGCTATTGCGGGGGCCGGTCCCTCGCTGACCGACTCGGACCACCCCGACCGACCGGCGGAACTCGACCGCGCCCGCGAAGCCGACGCCGTCTTCGCGGCCTCGACCGCCGCGGACGACCTCCGAGACGCCGGCGTCGGCGTCGATTGCATGGTCACGGATCTCGACAAGAACCCCCAGACCGCCCGCGAGTTGACCGAGGAGGGGACGCCGGTCGCGGTCCACGCCCACGGCGACAACGTGCCCGCGGTCCGCGAGTGGGTGCCGAGATTCGACACAGACTACGTCCTGCCGACGACCCAGTCCCGGCCGGTCGCACACGTCCGGAACGTCGGCGGGTTCACCGACGGCGACCGGGCGGCGTTCCTCGCCGACCACCTCGGCGCGGCCGAACTCCGGTTCGTCGGGTGGGACTTCGACGACCCCGACGTGGACCCCGTGAAGGCGAAGAAGTTGGACTGGGCCGAGCGCCTGCTCCGGTGGTTAGAACTCCGGCGCGGCGAGCGGTTCGAGGTGTTGGACGGCCGCCGCGAGCGAATCGAGGCGGCGTTCGAGGGGACCGACGTCGCCGACGAGCGTTTATAGCAGGCGGTCGTTAGCCGAGTCGAGTTTCCATGAGCGTCATGGCGGAGATGACCGTCCCCGCGAGCGAGTTCGTACTGGCGGACACCCTGACGAGGGCTCCCGACATGCGAATCGAAATCAAGCGCGTCGTCGCTGGCACCGAACACGTGACGCCGTACTTCTGGGCGGCCAACGGCGACTTCGAGGGGTTCGAGGCCGCGCTCCGCGAGGACAGCACGATTCAGGACATCCTGACGCTGGAGGAGCAGGGGGACGACGAGCGGTTCTATCGCGTGACGTGGCAGGCCAACGTGGAGAACCTCATGGCGGGCATCTCGGACGCGAAGGCGACGATTCTGGAGGCCGTGAGCGATGGCGGCGAGCGGTGGGAACTCAAAGTCCTGTTCCCGAATCGGGACGCTCTCTCGGCGTTCCACGACTACTGTCTGGAGCGGGAGTTCTCGTTTCAACTCGACCGAGTGTACCAACCAGAGAACCCCGAGGAGAGCGGCACCTACGGCGTGACCGAGGAGCAACGCGAGGCGCTGACCGCCGCCTACGACGCGGGCTACTTCGACGTGCCGCGGGGCGCGAAACTGGCCGAACTGGCCGACGACCTCGGTATCTCCCGGAACGCGCTCTCCGCGCGCTTGCGCCGGGGGAACCGGAATCTCTTGGCGAACACGCTCGTCCACGACGAGTGACCGGGCGGCCCCGGGCGACCCGCGTCCGAGGACTCGCTATCGGCAGGGCTGACTTAAAAGAATGGTAGTATTCACACGCCGGGACTTAGGGGCCGGGTTCACAAGTGTTGCTGTCGGTTTTAGCGAACGATGAACGGCGACGAGTCTACTTCACTTCACAGCGAGACAGCACAGGACCCCGTCGTGACTTCCGAAGTCGGCGACGGCGAGTCAGTCGCGGAAGCCATCGTAACCGCCGTGAGTTCGGCGTCCGACGCGGACGAGCGCGAATTACGACCGCTCTACGACACCATCGACCCCGACGCGCTCGACGCGCTATTCAGACCGGTCCGGAGCGACGTGTCCCACCAGCGCGAGGGCCGCGTCGCCTTCGAGTACGGCGGCCACGAGGTGTGCGTCGAGAGCGGCGGAACCGTCCGAGTCTACTGACCGCGACGCGGCGAGCGACCGACGGAGTCGCCGAGACCAGTCGTCGGCGCGTCCGGGGCGCGTCTGGGGGTGCGTTCCGGCGGGTCGAGGAGTAATAGCGAACGGAGTGCGGAGTCGGGGGTGAGACGAGGGTCCGGTTCAGGGGTTCAGAACGACTTTGCCGGTCGTCTCGCGGTTCTCGATGGCTTCGTGGGCCGCGGCGGCGTCTTCGAGCGGGAACCGTTCGCCGACCACGACCTCCAACTCGCCCGCCGCGAGCATCTGCTGGAGTTCCGGCACCGACAGGAGAATTCGCTGCGGGTCGCGCTGGGTCGCGTTCCCGAGGTGGAACCCGACGACCGACTTGTTCTCGAAGAGGAGTCGCGTCGTGTCGACCTCGCCGGGTTCGCCGCTGGCCGCGCCGTAGGCCACGACCCGCCCGAAGTGCGAGAGTGCGTCGAGGCTCCGGGCGAACGTCTCGCCGCCCACGCCGTCCAACACGAGGTCCACGCCCTCGCCGTCGGTCACCTCGTCCACGACCTCACGGAAGTCCTCTTCCTCGTAGTTGATGGGGTGGTCACAGCCGAGTCGCTCGGCGAGTTCGAGTTTCTCGTCGGTGCTGGCGGTGCCGAACACCTCCGCGCCCGCCGCGCTTGCCAACTGGACCGCCGCGGTTCCGACCCCGCCCGCCGCCGCGTGGACCAGCACTCGTTCGCCTTCCTCCAGTTCGCCCCACTCGTGGAGGACCGCGTGGGCGGTCATGAACTGGACCGGGAACCCCGCGGCCTCGTCGAACGACATCGCCTCGGGCACCTCGAACAGCGAGTCGGCGTCCGCGAGCACGTACTCGGCGTAGCCGCCCCGTCCGGTCATGGCGACCACACGGTCGCCCTCTTCGTACCCGACGCCGTCGGACGCGTCCGACGAACCTCCGCTCGCTTCGCTCGCGGAGACGCCCTCGCCGACGGCGTCGACCGTACCCGCGGCCTCCATCCCGGGCACGTACGTCGGTTCCGGGCCGCCGACGTAGTGGCCGCGACGCTGCATGATGTCCGCGAAGTTGATGCCCGCGGCCTCGACGGCGATGCGGACCTCGCCCTCGCCGGGTTCCGGTTTCTCCGCGTCCGTGACCGCCAGTGCGTCGCTGTCGCCGAACTCCGTGACTTCGACTCTCTGCATACAGTCGGCTTCGTGCCGGAGCCCGATAAACTCTCATGTCGTGGAGAGTTCCTCCGGTTCCGCGCCGAGAGCGGTGCGGAGTTCGCTGGCGTCGGACGGACCTATCGCGACTGGTTCGAATCGCCGGAGCGCCCCGTCCGAACGGGAGTCCAGTACCCGCGGGTGCGGACGAAAACGAACGTCAGCGCGAGCGCCTGCACGGCGACGCCCGCGGCCAACAGTCCCCAGTTCCACGCCGGGTCGCCGGGGTGCATCAGTCCGAGCGCGACCGTCCGTTCGGACACCGGCCAGAACGGTTCCACCGGGTTGTCCGCGATGGGTATCATCAGCACGTCCGCGAAGAGGTGGCTACCGAGGCCAGCGAGCGCACCGCCCGCCCCGAGCGCGAACGCCGCGCGCGGCCGGAAACTGGGCAGTCCATCGACGCGACGCGCCAACCACGTGAGGTTGGCCGAGACGAACGCGAGCGAGAGTCCGACGGCGAGGCTCACCGAGAGGACGAACAACACCGTGTGCGGCCCGCCGTGGTGGTGCGAGAAGGGAATCTTCCCGTCGAGGTCCGGCAGGAGCGCGGTTGCGAGCGCCAGCACGGCGACCGGCGGGTACCGACGCTTCCGGTCGAGGAGCAACACGACGGGCGCGACGAACAGCAGCGCCATTCCGACGTGACCCAGCGGAAACATACGCTCGGTACGTCTCCGACGGCAGTAAGTGCAACGGGCGGCCGAACGCCGACGGGTCGTGCGTCGCCGCGCGGAGACGGAGTCGTTTTCTGATAGCTCTCCGAGAAGTCCGTATGCGCAGTATCGAGGTCCTCCTGTTCGGCATCGCCGTCGTCTGCGCCAGCGGGTTCTTCCTCGTCGGGCAGGCGCTCGGCGTCGTCTCGGAGAGCATCGTCACGTGGGGTCTCGTCTTCGGACTCCTGCTCTGCTTTCTGGGTCTGCTGGTGGACGACCCGAACTCCCACGGAAACGGTCGACGGGTTCGCAACGAGTCCGACGGAGCGTCCGGACGGGGACCTGACGATACTCCCGGAGACGAGAACGATAGCGGAGACGACGAAACGGACGGCGACGACCCCGATACGAATCGCTACTCCGTCAATCGCTTCCCGCCGATGTAGAGTCGGTCGGGGTCGGGCCGACCCTCGGCGAAGGGGTCGCGGTACTCCATCAGTTGCCAGAGGACGCCGGTCGGGTTCCGCGGCGAGACGAACGCCTCGGCCCACTCGTCGTAGTCGGTGCGGTCCACGACCCGAACCCCTTCGGCTTCGAGCGCCGCGATTGCGGCGTCCATGTCGGCGACTTCGAGCGTGACGTGGTGCATCCCCGCCCCGTTCTCGGCGAGGAAGTCGGTGAGAAAGGAATCTTCGCCCTCGATTGGTTCGACCAACTCGACGCGGGAGGCGTCGCCGAGCAGGTAGTACGCCCACCGGAACGCGCCGGTCGGGTCCTCCTCGTGGACGAGCTTTTCGGCTCCGAGCAGTTCCAGCAGAGGTTCGGCGTCGGCGACCGAGCGGACCGCGATGCCGACGTGGTCCACGCGGATTTCGGGCGTCTCGGCTCCGGAGGGGTCGGCGGAGTTGGAATCAGCGGAATCGGAATCGACGGAATCGGCGGAGTCTGTCACGGTTCCCGTGTGCGACCCCGACCGGAATAGGTTTTGCGCGGCCGTCTCCGTCCCTCGCCCGCGAGAAACCGCGACGGTCGCAGGTACGGGTGGTCGCAGTCCGCCGAAGGGTCGACGCTACTCCTCGGGGGCGAGCGCGTCGATGGTCGCCTCCAACTCGTCTTGCTCCGCGCCGCGGGGGAACGAGACCGCCACGCGGTCCACGCCGTCGATGCCCTCGAACTTCCGGAGTTGCGCGCGGGCCTCCTCGGGCGTCCCGACCGCGCCGAGGTCGTCGAGCAGGTCGTCGCCGATTGCCGCGATTGCGCCCTCTTGGTCGCCGTTGCCCCACGCGGACGCGACCGCCTCGGCGGTCTCCTCGTAGCCCTGCCGCGAGAGCGCCTCCCGGTAGAAGGTCCCCATCGCGCCGACGTAGAACGCGAGGTGCTGGCGCGCGAGGGTCCGGGCGCGCTCGCCGTCCGGCGAGACCGCGCAGGTCGTCGAGAGCGTGACCCGCACGTCGTCGGGGTCGCGGTCGCCCAACTCCGCGCCGCGCCGGAGGTCTTCGAGTCGGTCCCGAATCCCGTCGGGCGTGAGCATCAGGGCGTGCCAGCCGTCGGCGAAGCGCCCGGCGAGTTCGACCGACTTCGGTCCCATCCCGGCCGCGTCGATGGGTACGGTCTCGTCCGGCGGGTCGCTCCGCAGGCGGAACCCGCCGACGGTGAACTCCTCGCCCGCGTAGTTGACCGTCTCGCCCGAGAGGACCTGCCGGACGATTTCGACGTACTCGCGGGTCCGCCGGAGCGGTCGCTCGAAGCTCTGGCCGTGCCAGCCCTCGATGACCGCAGGACCGGACGGGCCGATGCCGAGGCGCATCCGACCGTCGGAGAGTTCCTGCAGGGTGGCCGCGGTCTGGCCCACCAGCGCCGGGGACCGCGAGTAGACGTTGAGGATGGACGGCCCGATGCCGATTTCGTCGGTGCGCTCGGCGATGGCCGAGAGGACCGTCGCGGCCTCCCGGCCCCACGTCTCGGGGAGCCACGCCCGGCGGTAGCCGCGGTCCTCGGCCTGCTGTGCGAGCGAGACGATGTCGTCGATGCTCGGTCGGGCGGCGACCGGCAGGTGGATGTTGCGCTCTGTCATGGACGAGACGACGGAAGCGCCCACCATAGTTCCCATGCCAACTGTTCGTGTGAGAAACGATATTCATCGGGCGTCGAGTTGGAGGCATGGGGTTGGGAGCGTCGGGTGGAAAATGTCGAGACGGGACCGCCGAGGTTCGAGTTCCGTACCCCGTCCGCGTTCGACTCGCGCTCCAGTAACCGTTCGCGGTTACGAAATCTGCCGAAGTACCGACTTTCGGTTTCTGAGTAACCCTAAGTCGGTTACGGACGACTGCTCTCACGATGAAGTTCTCGACCGCCGACCTCCGGGACCGAGCGCCGACGTTCGCGCCGGGCGACGCGACCGGTGCGGTCGGCGACTCGGTGACGGTCCTGCCGGTCGTGGTCGCGGTGTCGGCGCTGACGGAACTTCGGCTTCCGGTCCTCCTGCTGTGGTTCGGCGCGTTTCAGGTCGTCTGGGGGCTTCGCTACGGCGCGCCCGTCTCGGTCGAACCGATGAAGGCGCTCGCGGCGCTGGTCATCGCGGGGTCGCTGACGGTGCCGGAACTCGCGGTCGCGGGGACGCTCTCGGGCGTCGTCCTGCTGGCGCTCGGGTCGGTCGGCGCGCTCGGCGCGCTCGCCGACCGCATCGACCCCGCCGCGATTCGGGGCGTCCAGTTGGCGGTGGCGCTCGTCCTCGCGCGGACCGGTCTCGAACTCGGGTCGGGCGCGCCGAAGACGGCGCTGGCGGCGGCGGCCACGGGCGGCGTAGTGGTCGCGTTCGGCCACCGGCGCGCGGCCGCGCTGGCGGTTCTAGCCGTGGGCGTCGGCCTCGCGGCGACCGAGACCGGCGCGCCGAGAGTCGCGGTACCGAATCTCGGAGTCGGACTCCCGCGGGGCGGCGTCGGGGTCGCCGCCGAGGACTTCGCCGTCACCGCCGACGCGCTCGCGGCGACGGGCGCGCAACTGGCGATGACGGTGGGCAACGCCGCGGTGGCGACTTCGCTCCTGCTCTCGGACCTGTTCGACGCGGAGGTCTCGCCCGACGAACTCGCCACCAGCATGGGCGCGATGAACCTGCTGGCGGTTCCGCTCGGCGCGCTCCCGATGTGTCACGGGAGCGGCGGCGTCGCGGGCAAACACGCTTTCGGCGCGCGGACCGCGAGTGCGAACCTGATTCTGGGCGGCCTCTACGCCGGCGCGGCGCTCGGCGCGGCCGAGTTGGTCGCGGCGTTCCCGATGGCCGCGCTCGGAGTCGTCCTCGCGCTGGTCGCCGTCGAGTTGGCGAAGGCGAGTCTCGACACCGACTCGCTCGCGCTGACCGCGAGCGTCGGCGTCCTCGGCGCGGCGACGAACGTCGGACTCGCGTTCGTCGCGGGAGTCGCGGCGTCGACGGTGCTGGCGCGGACGCGCGATTCGAATGAGGAATAGCTACGACCACGTTTGAGAAATAAAATTCGTTCTCTGAAGCGGGATGCATGCTCGCCGCACGCCGAGGCGGGAAGATCCTGACAAGTTATAACAACCCACACCACCACCGGACCACCATGGACGACCCGTCGGAAGCCTACGGCCCGAATCGCCAGCGAGAGGTGTACGCCAGCGGGATGCTCGCCGACCAGCGTCCCGAGATGCCCGTCTCGCCCGACGAACTCGAAGAAGCCGCGATGGAAGCCCTCTCGGAGGAGGCCCGCGCGTACGTCGCCGGGAGTGCGGGCGGCGAGGACACCGCCGACCGGAACCGCGAGGCGTTCCGGCGGTGGCGCATTCTCCCTCGGATGTTGCAGGACGTGGCCGAGCGCGACCTCTCGGTTGAGATGTGCGGACAGGAGTTCCCGGTTCCGGTCCTGCTCGCGCCCGTCGGCGTCCAGTCCATCATCCACGAGGGCGGCGAACTCGCCAGCGCGCGGGCCGCCCAATCGCTCGGCGTGCCCTTCGTCTCCAGTTCTGCGGCCTCGGCCACGATGGAGGACGTCGCGGACGAACTCGGCGACGCGACCGGGTGGTTCCAACTCTACCCCAGCGCGGACCCCGACGTGACCGAGAGCTTCGTGAATCGCGCCGAAAATGCGGGCTACGAGGCCATCGTGATAACGCTCGACACGCCGACGATGGGGTGGCGCGAGCGCGACGTTGCCAACGCCTACCTGCCGTTCCTCGACGGCGAGGGCGTGGCGAACTACCTCTCGGACCCCGCGTTCCGCGACTCGCTCGACGCCCCGCCCGAGGAGGACGAACAGGCCGCACTCTGGCGGTTCGTCGAGCAGTTCGGCGACCTCTCGATGGACTGGGAGACGGTAGAGCGCGTCCGAGGGGCGACCGACCTTCCCGTACTCCTGAAGGGGACATTACATCCCGAGGACGCCCGCGAGGCGGTCCGGCGCGACGTGGACGGCGTCGTCGTCTCGAACCACGGCGGCCGACAGGTCGACGGCGCGATTTCGGCCGTCGAGGCGCTCCCCGACGTCGTGCGGGCGGTCGGGGACGCTCGGTCGGCAAAAGACGCCGTGGACGAAGGTCACGACGAGTTCGCCGTCCTGTTCGACAGCGGGATTCGCCGCGGCGCGGACGCCGTCAAGGCGCTGGCGCTCGGTGCGGACGCGGTCCTGCTCGGCCGACCCTACGTCTACGGACTGGCCATCGACGGCGAGAACGGCGTTCGAGAGGTCGTCCGGAACTTCCTCGCGGACTTGGACCTGACGCTGGCGCTGTCCGGGTACGACTCGGTGGCGGAACTCGACGAGTCGGTGCTGGTCGAGCGGGACTGACCGACCGTGACCCCCGTTGCGACAACGGAGTCCGACTGAGTTCCGGCCGCCGGCCCCGGCAGGACTCCGGCCGCGGACCCGTCGTTTGACGGTTCGTCGGACCAACGGCTTCCGTATGAACCTTCACTGGCACCGCCGGGACCTCCGCGTCGCGGACAACCGCGCGCTGGCCGAGGCGACCGCCGGAGGCGAGTCGGTCCTGCCGGTCTTCGTCTTCGACCCGGAGATTCTGGCCCGCGCGAGTCCGCCGCGCGTCGCGTTCCTGCTCGACGCGCTCGAATCGCTCCGCGCCGACTACCGCGCGTCGGGCGGCGACCTGCTGCTCGTCCGGGGCGACCCCCGCGATGAACTGCCCCGAATCGCCGACGAGTACGACGTAGACGCCGTCTACTGGAACCGCGACTACTCGGGGCTGGCCCGCGAACGGGACAGCGAGGTCCGCCTCGCGCTCGACGACGCGGGCGTCTCGCGGGCGGCGTATCACGACGCGCTCCACCACGAACCCGGGTCGATTCGGACGAACGAGGGCGAACACTACTCGGTGTTCACCTACTTCTGGAAGAAGTGGCGCGACCGGGAGAAGGACGCGCCGTACGACCCGCCCGCGTCGGAGACGGTGGTCGACGCCGAGAGCGTCGCCGACGCCGACCTCCCCGGCGACTCGACCATCCCGACGCTCGCGGACCTCGGCTTCGAGGAACCGGAAGCGGACGTGCCGCCCGCCGGGACCGACGTGGCGCGTGACCGACTTCGGGAGTTCTGCGACGACATCTTCCGGTACGCCGAGGACCGCGATTACCCCGCGAAGGACGCGACTTCGCGGCTCTCAGTTCACCTCAAGTGGGGCACCGTCGGGATTCGGGAAGTCTGGGAGGCGACCGAGGAGGCGGCGGCCCGCGCCGACGGCGACCCCGACGACGAGGGGAGCGAGGCCGCCTCCGTCCGAGAGTTCCGGAGTCAACTCGCGTGGCGGGAGTTCTACGCCCACGTCCTCTCGGCCCGGCCAGACGTGGTGAGCCGTAACTACAAGTCCTACGAGAACGACGTCGAGTGGCGCGAGGACCCCGAGGCCCTGCGGGCGTGGAAGGAGGGCCGGACGGGCTACCCCATCGTGGACGCCGCGATGCGCCAACTCCGGGCGGAAGCGTGGATGCACAACCGCCTCCGGATGGTCGTCGCCTCGTTCCTCACGAAGGACCTCCTGCTCGACTGGCGCGAGGGGTACGAGTGGTTCCGCGAGCGACTCGCCGACCACGACACCGCCAACGACACCGGCGGGTGGCAGTGGGCCGCCTCGACCGGAACCGACGCCCAACCGTACTTTCGGGTGTTCAACCCGACGACGCAGGGCGAGCGCTACGACCCGGACGCGGAGTTCGTCAGGGAGTACGTGCCCGAACTCCGGGACGCCTCCCCCGACGAGATTCACGGCTGGACCGAACTGACCGACGCGGAGCGCGAACGCGTCGCTCCGGGCTATCCCGCGCCCATCGTGGACCACGCGGAGCGCCGCGAGGAGGCGATAGCGATGTTCGAGCGAGCACGCGGTGACGAGTGAGGACCAGACCGCTACTCGCCGAACGCGTCCTCGAAGTCGTTGCGGATAAAGTACCGGACCCAGTTGCCGTAGGTGCGGTCGGTGAGGTCGTCGGCGACCTGTTCGTATCGGACCTGCCCGTCGGTGTCCACGACGTACGTGCCCGCGATACCGGTCAGGCCGTGGCTGGTCTGCTCGGTTCCGCTGTACTGTTCCGCGACTTCCCCGTCGGGGTCCGCGAGCAGTTGGAAGTCGTAGTCGAACCGGTCGCGCATCTCGACTAGCTTCGGCGCTTCGCTCGTCACGACCGGGAGAACGTCCACTCCTTCGTTGAAGTGGAGGTCCTCGTAGACCCTGCTGAACGTCGCCAACTGCTCGGCGCAGAAGCTACACCAGTGACCGCGGTTGACGAGGACGATAGTAGGACCGGACTCCAGCGTCTCTTCGAGCGATACGTCGCCGCCTGAGGTGCTTTCGAGGGTGAAGTCGGGTGCCTCGGAGCCTTCGAGCGTCACGGTTCTACCGTGGCGTCCGACGCCAAAGCCGGTTGTGGCGGCGGCCGGATTGACCGCGGTCTCGGTCCCCGAGGAGTTCGGCCTGCCGGCGCCCTCACTCCCCGGAGGACAGGACGAGACGGAGTCCGACCGAGACGAAGACGACCGCGGCTTTGAGCAGGAGGAGAACGACGAGGACGGACGCGACTGCCAAGAGGACGGACTCGACTCGGCGCCACGCCTGCCCGCCCGCGACGGCGACGAACGCGAGGCCGAGGAGACAGACCACGAGCGTCGCCAAGCCCGCGCGGACTGCGGTGCGACGACTTCGGAGGGCACTCTTCATATCGGACCATTTGCAGTCAGATAAATAACCGTTGTCCCGTTTCGGAATCGGTCCGACCGCTGCGAGACTGCCCGACCCCGGCCGAGTATGGCGGCGCTCTGGCGGTTGTCCGCGAACCCGCATATCGCCGATTCGACCACTGGCTTAACACTTAACCCCGTGGCCGTTGCCGGAGAGAGACGGGGGAGAGACTAATGGCTACTTACGAACTACCGGAACTTCCGTACGACTACGACGCGCTCGAACCGGCCATCGACCAGCGCATCATGGAACTTCACCACGACAAGCACCATCAGGGCTACGTGGACGGCGCGAACGCCGCCCTCGACAAACTGGAGGAGATGCGCGGGAGCGGTGACTTCGGCGACGTGCGTTCGGTCAAGCGAAGCCTCGCGTTCAACCTCTCGGGTCACGTCAACCACACCGTCTTCTGGCAGAACATGCACCCCGACGGCGGCGGCGAACCCGGCGGCGAGTTGTCCGACGCGTTCGACGAACACTTCGGGGGGTACGACCAGTTCAAGCAGGACTTCTCGCAGGCCGCGAAGGGCGTCGAAGGCTCCGGATGGGGCATGCTGGTCTACGACCACATCGCCGACAAGCCCATCGTCGCGGCGGCCGAGAACCACCAGAACCAGCATCCGCAGGGCGCGACGCCCCTGCTGGTCTGTGACGTGTGGGAACACGCGTACTACCTCCAGTACGAGAACAACCGCGGGGAGTACGTGGACAACTTCTGGGACGTGGTGAACTGGGACGACGTGGAACAGCGCTACCAGCAGGCCCAGCAGGCCGACGCGATTCCGAAGCAGACCGGGTCGCACTGAGTCGGAGTCGTCGGGCCGAACCGGAATCGGACCGAACGGGGAAACCGAGCAGCGACGGGGAAGTCGGACCGGGTCGAACGGCCGGAGAGCGCTCCGCATATCAACATCTTTACTGTAATTGCGTTCAGTCCGGGGTGGAGAAACGGCGTCGAGAGCGTCCGAGGACTGGGTTCGACACCGCCCTAGAGGTGTGCTACCAATCGACTTCTCAAACTTTAAGAGTGAAAAGCGACTATATAGGAGCGAGGTTCAATTATGTCCGAGCGATCCAACCCCGAACTACCACCGCTTCCGTACGACTACGACGCGCTCGAGCCGCACATCAGCGAACAGGTGCTCACGTGGCACCACGACACCCACCATCAGGGCTACGTCAACGGGCTCGACAGCGCCGAGGAGACGCTGGCCGAGAACCGCGAGAGCGGGGACTTCGGCGGCACCGCGGGCGCGCTCGGCGACGTGACCCACAACGGCTCGGGTCACTACCTGCACACGCTGTTCTGGGAGAACATGGACCCGAACGGCGGCGGCGAACCCGAGGGCGAACTCCTCGACCGCATCGAGGAGGACTTCGGCTCCTACGAGGGCTGGAAGGGCGAGTTCGAGGCCGCAGCGAGCGCCGCCGGTGGCTGGGCGCTGCTGGTCTACGACCCGGTCGCCAAGCAGCTCCGTAACCTCGCCGTCGACAAGCACGACCAGGGCGCGCTCTGGGGCGCACACCCCATCCTCGCGCTCGACGTCTGGGAACACTCCTACTACTACGACTACGGTCCGGACCGCGGCGACTTCGTGGAGAACTTCTTCGAGGTCGTCGACTGGGACCACGTCGCGGAGCAGTACCAGAAGACCGTCGGCAACCACGAGTAAGTTCCCGAACGAGCGCTTTCTTTCGGTCGCTTCGTCCGACCAGCGACGCGTCTCACCGGCGTCCGTTCTCCAGCGAACGGCTCTGTTACTCGGCAGTTACGCCTGTGAATGATATCCAAACAACTCCGTTCCATTGTGAAACGCTGCCAATAGAGAGTAATATATAGATATCGAGAAAATATATATTTTATTCGGTAGGTTTATGACGGAGTCGCTGGTTCGTTCACTCGATGGCAGACCAATCGACTCGTCGTAAGTTCATGACCGTGGCAGGAGCATCCGGAGCGGCGGCGCTCGCAGGCTGCGTCGGCGGCTCGGGCGGCTCCGGAACGACCGAGGGCGGGAAGAACGACAGTTCCGACTCCGGGTCGAAACAGAGCGGTCAGTCGTCCGGGCCGGACAAACTGAAGGCCGGCGGCTCCTCGACCGTCTACCCGATTACGAGCACCGCGGGGTCGGTCTGGTCGTCGAATCCGCCCGCCAGCGACGAGGAGTACTGGGGGCCGAGCAACTACGGCATCGACACCGAGAAGCGCCTCGCCGACTACTGGGCGGGCCTCTACGGGTTCGAGGCGACCGGGAACGCCGCGCCGCCGTTCGACGTGTCGGTCGGCCTGAGCCACTCCGGGACCGGACTGGAGAAACTCAAGAACGGTCTCATCGACATCGGCGACTCCAGTGCCCCGGTCTCGGCCGAACTCCCCGACGCCAGCGAGTCGGAACTGAAGAAGTTCAAGGACCACGTCGTGGGCGTGGACGCCCAACCCATCGTCGTCAGCAACGAGATATACGAGGCTGGTGTGACGAAGCTGACCGCCGAGCAGGTCCGGAAGATATACACCGGTAAGATCACGAAGTGGTCGGAGATTCCGTCCTACGAGGGCGAGGAAAAGGAGATTCAGGCTGTCGGCCGCTCGGAGGGGTCGGGGACCGACACCGCGTTCCGGGTGAATCTCCTCGGCGGTCCAAACGCCTCGATGTCGGGCGTGGACGTGCGCAAGGGCCAGAACCAGCAAGTCAAGACGCTGGTCAGCAAGTCCGACAACGCCATCGCGTACATGGCGCTGGCGTTCGTCGGTTCCGACGTTCCCTCCATCAAACTCTCGTTCGACGGCAAGGTGTACGAACCCGGCAAGAACCTCGCCGACGAGAACTACCCGCTGTCGCGTGACCTCCACTGCTACACCTACGAGGGCACCTCGAAGAAGGAGGCGGCGTACCTCCGCATGATAATCAGCGAGTTCGGACAGGAGAACTACGTGAAGACGCAGGGGTACGCCACCCTCACCGACGACCGACGCAAGAAGCAACTCGACGCGCTTCCGGACCCCGAGAACTGAACGAGACCTCGTTCGCTTTTCTCGCCTCGTCTGCTCGCTCTCCTCGACTTTTCACCGTCTGTCGTCCGTTCGTGCCTTTCCGTCAGTCGAAATGGAGGCTTCGACCGGGGCGGCGGTCACTCGGGTCCGAAGGCGTCGACGGGGTAGTCGGCGACCACCTCGGCGAGCGAGTCGGAGAGTGCGCCGAAGTCGTAGCCGCCCTCCCGCCGGTCGAAACTCGCGAAGACGCCGACCTTCCGGTCGCCGTCGCTCAGGAAGGTCCGGAACTGCTCGAAGCCGTCGAACCCCCGGACAGTGTACGCGAAATCGGCGTAGTAGAGGTCGCTGTAGGTGTCGCGGGTGACGTACCCGTAGCGCTCGTTGTCCACGAACCGGGTCACGTCGAGGTCGGCTATCTTCTCCGCCACGTCGTCGCGGAGGTAGAGTCGCTCGTGTCCCCGCTGGTCGAACAGCCATACGTCCCGGAGGGCGTCGTCACCGAACGTCGAGAACGCCTCGACGAGCGCCCGCGCCGCTTCCCGTCGGC
This sequence comes from Halorussus limi, assembly GCF_023238205.1. Taxonomy (NCBI): domain Archaea; kingdom Methanobacteriati; phylum Methanobacteriota; class Halobacteria; order Halobacteriales; family Haladaptataceae; genus Halorussus; species Halorussus limi. Next base: position 3,082,258 of record NZ_CP096659.1, on the reverse strand, counting down.
GTTCCACGTTCACATCTCGCATAGCCAGTCAATCTGCGTCGGCGCGAAGTATAAAAATTAGGTCTCCGTCGGTCGTGACGCCTCCGTCGGTCGTGACGCGCCGGAAGCGCGGCCGCGGCGTCCGACGTCCGACGACGAGACGAACCATTTACCCCGCGCTCGGCCGTACGCTCGGCCATGCCACGACCGAAGTCGGAGTTCGAACAACTCCACCCCTGCGACTTCTACACCGCCGAGGAACTGCTCGACGCCGACCAGATGTACACAGTCTACGAAATCGCGCGCCTCCTTCAGGGACTCGACCCCGACGCGGAAATCGACGCCGAGACCGAGGACATCTTGCTCGACTGGGCCATCCCGTGGGTGATGAACAACGCCGACGACCTCGTCATCGCGGAACCCGAGGACGACGACGAACCGGGCTACTACGGCCTGAAGTCCGACGACAGATGAGGATTCTCGTCGCGGGCGGCGAGCGCGTTGACGCCGGGAAGACGACGTTCACGACCGGCCTGCTCTCTCGCCTCGGCGGGGTCGGGTTCAAGCCCCGCGCGGGCAACGACTACTGGTTCGACCACGACGACTACCGCCGGGCGGTCGACGCGGGTCGCCTCTACGGCAAGGACGCCAAGCGACTCGCCGAGGCGAGTTCGGCCGCGTGCGGCACCGAGTTCGACCCCGAGGACCTGAACCCGATTCACCGCCTCTGGCGACCCTCGCCCGGCCCCGACGCCGGACTCGTCGGGCAGGCGCACCGGGAGTTCGTGCTGGACCGGGTCGGCCAGTCGTTCGTCGCGAACGCCCGGGCCGACGTGCCCGAGTCGGCCCGCCGGAACCTCCCCGTCGCCGAGGCACCCGAAGTCGAGTCGGTCGACCAGTTGGACGACGTCACCCGACGGCTCCACCTCCCGATGCTGGAGGGGTTCGCCGAGCGCGTCCGCGAACTCCAGCGCGAGACGGGCGGGTCCGCCGTCGTGGAGTCGTACGGCGACGTGGCGCTCCCGATTCGGGGCCTCTCGTTCGACGCGGTGGCCGTGGTCGAACCCGGCCGAATGGCCGCCTACGACGGCGACCGCTTCCTGAAGGCCTGCGAAGTCGCCGGCGGGAGCGCCCGCGAGGGCCGATTGGAAGTCCACACCGGCGATGCCACCGAACTCGCCGACCCGAAGGCGACCGCCGGACTTCCGGCGCTCGCGGGCGACGACCGGCGCGACCCCGCCGCCGTCGCGCGGGCCTACGACGAGGCGTTCGGCGAACTGCTCGCCGTCGCCGACTCCTGATTAGAATCCGATGTGGGAGGTCGAACTCGGCATGTCGTCATCGTCGTCCTGCGATTCGTCCGCGTCTCCCGCTCCATTTTCACCTCCTTCCGCGCCGCCGTCTTCGATGCTCCCCTCGTGGACGAACTCGTAGCCGTCGTCGGTCAGGTAGACCGCGCCGTCCTCGACCGCGATTTCGACCGCGGGGAGCGTCGTGTCCGCGGCGTCGCCGTTGTCGCAGTACCCCGAGCAGGCGTCGAACATCGACCCGTGCTTCGGGCAGATTATCTGGCCGTCACGCATCGCCGCGCCGAACCCCCGGTCGAGTCGCTGGGCCTCGTGCGTGCATCGGTTGACCCACGCTTCGACGCCGGAGTCGGCAGAGTCGGCGGCCTGCCGGTCCGCGGAGTCGGCGGTCGCTTCGCCGACCTCTCGCTCCTCGCAGGGAACCAGAATCACCTCGTCCAGTTCGTCGTACTGGTCGCGGACCGTGAATAGCCACGACCGCTCGTCGCGGACCGTTTCGGTCGTCGTCAGTCGCGTTCTTCCGGTCACGCTGCGAGGAACGAACCGGCGAAAAATAAATTTAGCTGCCGGTTCGCGCCCGGCAGCGTCTCACCCCATGCGGGCCGCGCTCGCGGCCAGTTCCACGTCCTGATACGGGTTGGTCGTCACGCTCGGACCGTGGCCGACGTGCATCGCCGAGAGCGTCTCGTCGATGCGGTCTCGCACCCGGTCGATGCTCTCGACGAGTAGGTCCCGGTCGCCCTCCTCCAAGTCGGTGCGGCCGAAGCTCCCGTTCTGGAAGATGAGGTCGCCCGCGAACAGGACGCTGGCGGCCGGCGAGTGGAAACAGAGGTGGTCGTTCTTGTGCCCCGGCGTGTGGAGCGCCGTGTAATCGTGGTCGCCGAGTCGGACCGTCTCCTCGTCGGCGATGGCGTTGTCCACGGCGGAGTGGTCGGTGTCGAACCCCCACGTTTCGACGCCGAAGGCATCGGTGACGGTTTCGAGGTTTCCGACGTGGTCGTGGTGGGTGTGCGTGAGGACTACGGCGTCGAGGTCCGCGTCTCGCTCGCGGATTCGCGCCACCGCGTCGAAGTTCGACCCGGTATCGACGAGTACGGTCCGGTCGCCCTCCACGAGGAAGGCGTTGCTCGTGAACGCCTGCACGCCGCGCGCGAGATTCGTAATCATGCCGGGGAGTAGGAGCGGCGGGGGTTTGTGAGTGTCGCTGTCAGTTCGGAGGACGGACGATGTACTCAGGTTTATGTAGTCCGGCGCTACTCGTCACACCCATGGAGGTCCAACTGCTGGAAGCCACCGACGACCCGGAGGAGGTCATCTGTTCGGCGGCGCGCAACGATTACATGAGCGATTGGCTCGGGGACCAGTCGTTCGAGGAGACGATGGAGTCCATCGAGGGCGAAGGTATCGAGGAGAAGAAGGAGACGCTCATCGGCCACCTGCTGAAGCAGGGTCACTTCGGTCCCTTCGAGCATCCGCAGGCCACCTTCGCCGTGAAAGGAATCAGTCGGTCGTGCATGGCGCAGATAACTCGCCACAGGCACGTCAGTTTCGACGTGCAGTCGATGCGGTACGTCGCGTTCGACGAGGTCGACCCCGAGAACGTCGCCGAGGGCGAGATGGTGGTTACGCCGCCGTCCGCCAACGACCCCGACTGGGTCGGTCGGAACCAGAAGGGCGGGGCGGTAGACGACGAGACGGTCGAGAAGCGCGAGGCCGTCTTCCGGCAGTCTGTCAAGCGTTCGGTCGAGGACTATCAGGAACTGCTCGACCTCGGGATGCCGCCGGAGGACGCCCGGTTCGTCCTGCCTATCGGAACCGAGGTCAACATGGTGATGTCGATGAACGCCCGCATGCTCATGCACGTCGCCGACATGCGCGCCGCGGCCGACGCTCAGTGGGAAATCAGGGAGATGACCGAGCAGGTTCTCGACTTGGCGAAGGAGTGGTGTCCCATCACCTTCGAACACTACGAGGAGCACATGAAGAACCGGAAGAATCGGCTCGCGCCCTGACCGACGCGCCGTTCCTACTCGTCGGCCAGTTCTTCGACCAGCGTCTCTAAACTGTAACTCTCTAGTGGATTGTCCGTGTCGCGGAGCGACGAGATGACGAACGTCGAGTTCGTGCGCTCGACGCCGTCGATGGCCTCGAAGTCGCTGATGAGGCGCTCGACCGCGTCGCTGTCGGGGAGGCGCGCGACGAGGATGAAGTCGGTCTCGCCCATGGCGAAGTACGCCTGCGTGACGCCCTCGACGGCGAGCAGTTTCTCGCCGAACTCCTCGTAGGAGTCGCTGTAATCGGCGAACACCTCCACGACGACGGTGACGCCCAGACCCGCCTTTTCGAGGTCGATGTCGTAGAGGTCGTTCTCGATGACGCCCTCCTCGCGCAGGTTGTTCAGTCGGTAGTGGATGGTCGAGACCGGAATGTCGGTCTCTTCGCCCAGTTTTTCGGGGCTGCCGGTCCCGAGGTCGGCGATGGCCTTCAGGATGGTTACGTCGCGCTCGTCCATTTTCCTCCACGTTACGTCGCCGACTACTTAACCTCGGGTCTGTCGGCGCGAGCGGTCCGACGACGACGTTCCCATAGAGCCGGCTTGAGTCGAGCAACGAGTGAATATTGATGAAGAATTCGGGACTAGGAACTGTTTTCGACTCTAATTCGATTTCAGGACAATCTGTTGTAGAAGCGTTTAAGGCCCGCGACCTATGACGGTTGAAACAGAATCATGATTTCGGACGATATTGGAAGCAGTATCTCACTACCTTCCGTGATGTTCGTATTACTCGCTACGTTCTGGGGCGGTTCGTTCGTCGCCATCGAAATCGGGCTTCACTACTTCCCGCCGCTGGTGTTCGCCGGACTCCGGTACGCGGTGGCCGGTGCGGTCATCTTGGGCTACGCCGCGGTGGCGACCGACCGCTGGCGACCCCGCGAGCGCGGCGAGTACCTCGCTGTCGCCGTCGTCGGCGTGTTCGTCATCGCGGGCTACCACGGTCTGCTCTACCTCGGCGAACAGCGCATCTCGGGCGCAATCGCGGCGGTCGTGGTCAGTCTCTCGCCGGTCCTGACCGCCGGATTCGCGGCGGTCCTGCTGGACGAGCGCCTGACCATTCCGAAGGGAGTCGGGTTCGCGCTCGGCATCACCGGCGTGGCAATCGTCGCGGGCCTCAACCCCGCGAACGCGCTCTCGACGAGCGTCTTCGGCGTCGGACTCGTCCTCGTCGGCATCGCGTGCTTCGCGCTCGGCGCGGTCCTGACCCGGCCTCTCCGGACCGACCTGCCGGTGGCGACGATGGAGGGGTGGGCGATGCTCGGCGGTTCGGGCCTGCTGTTCGCCGCGGGGGCGCTCCGCGGCGAGTCGCTGGCGGCGGTTCGGCTAACCCCGACCTCGCTGGCGTCGTTTGCCTACCTGACGCTCCTCTCGGGCGTCGTGGCCTACCTGCTCTACTTCCACCTGCTGGACGAAATCGGCCCGACTCGACTCAACCTCGTCGGCTATCTCGAACCCGTCGTGGCGACGCTGGCGAGTTGGGCGGTGCTGGGCGAGTTGGTCGGTCCCACCACGTTCGTCGGCTTCGCCGCCATCTTCGCCGGGTTCGCGGTCCTGAACCGGCACGTCGTCCGGCGGGCGGCGGTTTCGGTGCGGCGTTCGCTCGCGCGCGGCGAGCAGTCGGACGCGTCGCCGGACGCCGACGGCGAACGTGGGAACGCGTGGTCTAGCCCCACGGGACCCGCCGACGACTGACTACCGCCTCTCGTTCGGCGAGTCCATCTCGCTGTAGACCGAAGTCCGCCGCTCTCGGTCAGAATCCGCTGAACTTGTCGCGCCGGTAGATGTCGAGTTCGCTGACGGTCGAGTTCTCCTGTTCGGCCGCGAACGCGATGGCCTCCGCGACCTCCTCGGGTTCGGTCACTTCGCCCTCGCCGAACCGCTCGGCGAACGACTCGCCGTAGGCCGACCCGAACTCGGTCCGGACCTCCGAGGGATTGACCACGGTGACGGCCACGCCCTCCTCTCCGACGTTGGCCTCGACGCTGTGGGCGAACCCGCGGACCCACCACTTCGACGCGGCGTAGACGGGGTTGAACGGCCGGGGGTACTGTCCGGCGAAACTCCCGACGAAGACGAGATTGCCCTCGGTCTCCTTGAGGTGCGGAATCGCGGCCCGCGTCGCGTAGAACACCCCGTCCACGTTGGTCTCCATCATCGTCTCGTATTCCTCGGTCCCCATGTCCTCGACCGACTCGCCGCGGGCCAGTCCGGCGTTGTTGACCAGTACGTCGAGACCGCCGAACGCGTCGACGGTCGTCTCGACCATCCCCTCGACCGAGTCCTCGTCGCGGACGTTGGTCTGGACGACGAGCGTCTCGGCGTCCCACTCGGACTCTATCGTCTGGGCGACGTCGTCCAGCGCCTTCGGGCGGCGGGCCGCCAGCGCGACCCGAGCGCCGTCGCGTGCCAGCGCGTGGGCCGTCGCCTCGCCGATACCCGAACTCGCGCCCGTAACCAGTGCCGTCCTGCCGTCGAGCGGGTCGTCTGCCATGGGTGCGGATGGGTCGGCGACCGAGTTGGTTCTTTCGCCGGTCAGGCAGTGTCCTCGACGAGGAACGACCTAAGTTCCTCCAGATAGCGGTCGGGTCGGTCCTGTACGACCCAGTGGTTCGCGTCGTCGAGTCCGACGACTTCGGCCGATTCGATATCGTCGGCGAGGCGTTCCGCGGTCTCGATAGGCTGGAACTGGTCGTCTGCGCCCCACAGCAGGAGCGCCTCGGCCGTGACCTCGTTCGGGTCGATTTCGGTGGTGTGGTTGGTGTTCGTCGCGGCCGCACTCCGGACGAGCGAGACCAGTCCCTCCTCGGAGTTCCAGGGTGCCTTCATCCCCTCGACGAACTCCTCCTCGGGGTCTTCGGCCGTCAGACTCTCCCGGAACATGTCGTCGAGCGTCTGCTGAACTTCCTCGACGGTGTTCTCTTTCGCGGTGGACGGGAGGCCGATGTCCACGATGGGTTCGACGGGCCACGAGTCGTAGGCGACCGCGTTCGACAGCGCGAGTCGGTCCACGGCGTCGGGCCGGTGGACCGCATACCGGAGTGCGACGCCGCCGCCCAAGTCGTGGCCGACGAACGAGACGGTGTCCGCGCCCAGACCGTCGAGGAGGTCGGCGACCGCCGCCTCCTGAGCGCGTATCGACCGGTCGAACTCGTCGCGCATCGAGGACTGGCCGTACCCCACCATGTCGGGGACGACGACGCGGCGGTCGTCGGCCAGCGCGGTCGCAACGTCCCGCCAGAGGAACGACGAAGTGGGGATGCCGTGCAGGAGCACCACCGGGTTGTCCGACGCCGTCGAATCGCCGTCGCCGCCCGCGTCGTAGTACGCCATTTCGAGGTCGTGTCCGTCTACAGTCACCTCGTGCGAGTCGAGTTCGGCGGTCCACTCCTCGTAATCGACCATGATACGAAACTGGCACCGGAGTGCAATAGGTACTTTTCCCGCTCGCTGATAGGACTCCCGTCGGGTGACGGAACTGCGGCCCAGACTCCCGGAGGACGGACTTGCGAGCGCGTGACGGCGACCCGACTGTTTCGAAGCCGGTCGCCGTGAGGCGGTGGGACCGAGCGGGCGCGTCGAATGAAATTACCGCTACCCCGGTATTTAGGAGGCGGAGCGCGAAGTGTGCGGTATGCTCGCACTTCGAGGAGGGACCGTCGTGGACGCCGACGGGACCAGAGAGGCGGACGTGGCGGTCGAAGGCGGACGAATCGTATCGGTCGGCGACGCGCCCGACGACCCCGACGAGGAGATAGACGCGACCGGGCGATTCGTCGCGCCGGGACTCGTGGACGCCCACGTCCACCTGATGATGGACGGGCGAGCGGACCCGGGCGAAATCAGCGGCGACAGCGAATCGACGTTAGCCTACCGGGCGGCGGCCAATCTCCGGGACGCGCTCGACGCGGGCGTCACGACCGTTCGCGACCTCGGCGCGTCGGGGTCGCTCGCGCTCGACGCCCGCGACGCGGTCGAGGCGGGCGTCCTCGACGGACCGCGCGTCGTCGCGTGCGGCGAGAACGTCGTGATGACCGGCGGGCACGGCCACTGGTTCGGCCGCGAGGCCGACGGCGTGCCCGAGGTCAAGAAGGCGGTCCGCGAGCAACTCAAGCGCGGCGCGGACGTGGTCAAGTGCATGGCGACCGGCGGCGTCCTGACCGAGGGCGCGCTCACAGGCATGCCGGAACTCGACGAGGCGGAACTCGAAACCGTCGTGGAGACCGCCGGGGCCAAGCAGGTGCCGACCGCGGCCCACGCCCACGGGACCGAAGGCATCAAGAACGCGGTCCGGGCCGGCATCTCCAGCGTCGAACACGGGACGTTCATGGACCGGGAGGCGGCCGAACTGATGGCCGACCGTGGGACCTACTGGGTGCCGACCGCGAAGGCGCTCTACGGCATCGTCGAGGCGGGAACCGAGGCCGGGATTCCGGAGTTTGCGGTCGAGAAGGCCGAGGAGGCCAAGGAGGCGTGGGCCGACGCCTTCGAGTACGCGCTCGACGCCGGGGTGCCGATAGCGATGGGGACCGACGCCGGAACGCCGTTCAACTACCTCGCGGACGCCCCCGAGGAGTTGGAGTTGATGGTCGAACACGGTCTCTCGGAGCGACAGGCCTTGGAGGCCGCGACGGTCAACGCCGCCGACCTGCTCGGTCTCGACGACGTGGGAACGGTCGCGGAGGGCGCTCGCGCCGACCTCGTGGTGTTGGACGAGAATCCGCTGGACGACGTGACCGCGTGGCAATCGCCAACGCGAGTCGTGAGTCGTGGAACCACAGTCCGGTGACAAGCCTACGTCAAAAGGTCTTTTATACCGGGCAATGGAGGATTAAGGTACATGAGACGGCTGCTGGCTGTCGGCCTCGTAGTCGTGCTACTCGTCGGGACGGTGCCCGTAGCGCCGGTTCTGGGCGTCCTCCCCGCGCGTGACGCGACGGCACCCCCGACGACGCCCTCCACGGAGACCTCCGACGAAACCCCGCGAACCTTCTCTGAGACACCTCGTACGCCGGATAACACCGCAGCGACGGCGGACGAATCTCCGGCGAGGCTCTCGGCCACCCCGAAGACACTCGGCGTCGCCGAGAACTTCGACACCGTCGAGTTCCACATCACGGTTCACGAGAACGGAACCGCCGAGTGGACGTTCACCTACCAGCGCACGCTGAACAACGAGAGCGAGCGCCAGCAGTTCGAACAGTTCGCCGACGAGTTCAACAACAACTCGACGGAGTTGTACACGAACTTCAAGCGACAGGCGCGGCAGTTGGCCAGCGCCGGGCAGAACGCGACCGGCCGCGCGATGAAGGCCCAGCACTTCGACAAACGGGCGTACGTCGGCGGCCTCGTGAACAACAACCGCGGCATCGTCAAGATGTCGTTCCAGTGGACGAGTTTCGCGACCGCAGAGGGCGAGACGGTCATCATCGGCGACGTGTTCGAGGGCGGTCTCTACATCGGCCCGAACCAGTCGCTGGTCGTCCACACCGGGACCGGACTCCAGTTCACGTCCGCTCAACCCGCGAAGTCGGCCCAGCCGTCGGGCGACTCGCTGTCGACCAGCGAGTCGGTCACGTGGCAGGGCGAACACAACTTCATCGACCAGCGCCCGCGCGTCAAGTTCGAACCGGTGAAGGGCACGACCACGACGACCGAGGAGACGACCAACGCCGGCGGTGCCAACAACGCGACCGTCACGACTAATCCGGCCGGGCAACCGCCGTCGAGCGGCGACGGCTGGTCGCTGCTGATGATGTTCATCGGTGCCGTCGTCGTCCTCCTCGGTCTCGCGGCCGCCTTCGCCTACCGACAGGGTGACTTCGGGTCGTTCGCCAACGGGACGGACGACCCCGACGGCGGCGACGACGGCGGGACGGCCGCGACCGCGGGCAACGGCGGAACGACACCCTCCGAACCGTCGGTCAGCGACGAGGAACTGCTGACCGACGAGGCCCGCGTGAAGAAACTGCTGGACGACAACGGCGGCCGGATGAAGCAGGTCAACATCGTGGAGGAGACCGGATGGTCGAAGTCGAAGGTCAGCATGCTCCTCTCGGAGATGGAGGAGGACGGCGACATCAGTAAGCTTCGGGTCGGCCGGGAGAACATCATCAGCCTCGAAGGTCACGAACCCGACGCCGCGGGGTCGCCGCTCGAAGGCGAGTAATCGTTCACGTCCGTTCATTTTGATCGGTGGTCGAGTCTGTTCGGAGAGCGACGGCTGGAAAGCCGCGGTTTCGCTCGCGTGAACTGTTTTCGATTAGTTCGCTGATATGGGGAACCGGGGCACAGCGGCGTGAAAACGCAACTGTTAAACATTCAGTGCCATTACGAAAGAATGCAGACGCGCTCCGTTGGTGTAGTCCGGCCAATCATCTTGCCCTCTCACGGCAAGGACCAGGGTTCAAATCCCTGACGGAGCACTCCCATCCTTCTCCCGTCATGCAGTTTTCGTCCGTGAACAACGGTGAAACCAACGCATGTTCACGGGCAATTACCTTCGATGGACCGGTCGAACCCGCCGCCGTCTTGCGATTAGCGATATAGCGGCGGCAAGCACCTTAGATGTACTGAACCCCACGCCGTCTGGCGATTGGGTGAAATCGACGGGCAAGCACCTGGGTTCCCCGCGAGGTGGCAGGCAATGAAGAACGCCGACGAGGCAACGACCCCTCTAGAGGGGATTACAGTCGTCCCCGAACCCTCCGCGGAACTCCTCAACGAACGCCAACAGATCGACTACCGCAACCAGCGCGAGCAGTGCCTCGAATGGCTGCTCGTATTCGGGAAAGACCCCAAGAAGGCCGAGGGTTACGCACGCACTACCGTCAAGAACCGCGCCCACCGAATGGACCAGTTCTACCGGTGGGTGTGGGACCAAGACGGGTATACGACGAACGTCACGCACGACCACGCCGACGCGTACCTGACCTGGCTCGCCAAGCAGGACCACAGCAACGCCCACAAGGACAACTGCCGGAAGGCGCTGCTGATGCTGTACAAGTGGCGCGAACACGAACACGGGTTAGACGAGTGGGACCCGGAGCTGTCCTTCAGTACCGGCCACAAGACGACCACGCCGCGCGACTACCTGACACGTGAGGAACGCGGCCAGATTCGGGAAGCCGCGCTCGAATACGGAAGCGTCCCGTCGTACAAGGGCCTCGATTCCGAGGAGCGCGACCGGTGGAAGGCTTACCTCGCCCAGCGCTTCGAGAAGCCGAAATCCGAAGTGACGCCGGAGGACTGGGACGAGGCGAACGGCTGGAAGATCCCGAGCCTCGTCTCGGTGAGTCTCGACGCAGGACTGCGTCCCATCGAAGTGGAGCGTGCCGTGACGGGCTGGGTCGATATCGAGAACGCCGTGTTGCGCATCCCGAAGGAGCAGTCCTCGAAGAACACCGGCCACTGGATCGTCGGTCTTCAGGACCGGACGGCCGAGACGCTCGACCGCTGGCTTGAGCAGCGCGAGAACGACCCGACGTACGACGACACTGACAAGCTCTGGCTGACTCGGTTCGGCAACACCTACGGGTCAGCTTCACTGCGAAAGGTCCTTCGCCGGCTCTGCGATCAGGCCGACATCCCATACGAAAACCGGCAGATGAGTTGGTACTCTATACGTCATTCCACTGGTACTTACATGACCAGGGAGGAAGACCTCGCTGCAGCTCAAGCTCAACTCCGACATAAAAGCCCTGAAACAACTATGAAGTACGACCAAGCGCCCGTAGAGGACCGTCAGAACGCCCTAGACCGGATGGGCTGAGAAACGGACGCCGAGCAGGCCCGGTCAGATTTCTTCGGACAGTATTTTCTGAGCGAGGTCGGCGCGGTCCTCCTGAGTGTCGTCGATGACCGCGTCGATGTGCGTAGGAGGAGTCTCTGCTGCGGGGGCCGATGTCTCGTTTTGGGTCTTCCGAGCGGGTTCCTGTGGCGTGTCCTCCCGAGTCGGTTGCTGTGTCTCGTCCGCGTACGGGTTGAACTCCGGGTCTTCTACTGCCCGTCGTGCGGTCTCGTTCACTTTTTCGAGCGTGTGGCGGCGACTCTCGATGGTGGACTCGCCGTAGGTTTTCTTCGTGGTCTCGATGTGCTCGTGGCGGAGCTGGTCGCGGGCCTGTGAGACGCCTTCCGTCTCTTCGATGGATTGCCCGAGGTTGTGTCGGAGGCTGTACCACACGATGTTGCGGTGCTCGTGGTCGATACCCGCCTCGTCGCAGAGCCGCCGGAGCAGGTAGCAGAGGTTCTTCGAACTGTACGGGTTCCCGTCGCGGTTGAGCCAGAGGCGATTCGTCCCGTCGTACTTCTCGTAGTGACGGCGCTCCTGCAACCACTTGCCCATCAGTTCGCCGGTTTCATCCGTGAGCGGGAGTTCCGTCGTCGGCCGGTCCTTCCCGGCGTCCTCCTTCGTGATTTTGAGGATGTTCCGCTTCGCGTCGTACCAGTCCGTACGCGCCCGCTCGACCTCAACCGGGATGATCCCCGTTTCCAGGGCCACGGCGATGAGCGAAGCAACTTTGTTGCTGGTGTCCGCGCGCTCCCAGTCTTTCCTCGTGACTTCGGCTTTCGGTTTCCCAAGTCGCTGCGCGACGAGGCTATCGATCTTGTCGCGCTCCTCCTCGGACGTCTCGTAGTACGACGGCAGCGACCCGTACTCCTTCGCCGCTTGGAGAACCTGCCAGCGCTCTTCGAAATTTAGTTTGTCGGCGTGTTCGTGCTCACCGTCAGTGAAGTTGATCCGCGGCCGCCATTTCTCTGCCCCGTACTGGTCGTGCTTCCACGCGAAGTACTTCTGGAGCGCATCAGCGAACTTCCGCTTGCTCGTCTCCGAGTACGGATCGCCACTCTGGGTACGGATTTCGTCGCGGTCCAACCACTTGACGATCAGATCCGCCTGGTCGTGCGTGAGTTCCGTCTTGTCCGATGGGTCAAAGCGGTCGATGACGAACCTGAAGACTTGGTCAACACGTGCGTGGTAGTTCTCCGACAGCGACGATGACAGCGGCTGTCGTCGATTCGGGTTCTTCCCCTTCGTCAGCATCCAGTTGTAGAACTCGTCGAGATCGCTCTGTACTCTGCTCGCGTCATCACCGAGCGACTCCGCAAGCGCGTCCGTGATCGATTTTGGTTGGTGGTCTGGCATCGAAGCACACCGGGAAATGGACCGGTTACCTAAATACCCTCGTAATCAACCACTTTCGGTGCTTCCATCGAATGTATCCTTCCCCGGATAATCGCCCTATCCAGGGTCTGTAAGTTCTGTTTGGGGAATACGGTAACCGATCCTACGCCACTACCGGTCTCTACAATGGAATGTTTGTAATCCCGTGAAGTGATCCGTTTCCCGGAAGGAGATACCCTCGTCTGGCCGTTAACGAAATATCGATACCGGCCTAAAAGTGATACTAGAAAACCACATCTCCTTCTGGCGGTACCGATAGCGGGCTATCTGGCGGAATCCCATCAGGAATTGCCGGGAATATTGTGACAGCAGAGACTGCCTGAAACGACCGTCGAAACAATGCCCTCGACAAACAATCGCCCTCCAAAAATCCCATCGTCGATGTCATGTACACGGCTAAGTACGTACTCAGGTACATACACAGGTACCTCAGTACCCACTGGCGAACACCAATGAGTAGGCAGATATGTACTCGTCTCAGTATGTACGAACTGGTATGCGGAACTACGGAAGACGATAGATTAGATCTAACGGAGGTTCCGTCATTCCACTCGACTTTGGCAACCGCTTCTCAGGAGATTCGCGTAGATTAGCCAGCAGCAGGGCTAAGAAACCGAGAATTTAGTCATTAAATAGCGAATACAGCATCTCAAGATTATCCGTATCCGAGTAGTCCGTAGTCCTGTAGGATTTCGCCAGTCGTAACGTAGCATCACGTTGTTTCCGAATCTGTTCCTCAGACACATTCGGAGGCTCGTACTCGTCACCGCGTAATTCAGCGACCAACTCCTCGGCCTCCGGTTCGGGAACGAACACGTCGAGTGCCATCGCTAGCAGGTCTTCATCTGCGTCTTCGTAGCCAGCGAGTGCATCAGCCAACATCAGCAACGACTCCAGTTTCGTCTCTCCCTGCGTCGTCACTCCGGTCTCTTCGTCCGTAATCACGAACCAGTCGTCTTCTCGCTCAATCGTAATCGTCGGCATGATTTTCTCAACAGCGAGGAGTGGTAAGTGTCTCCGGGTACGGATAGAGTGCACCACCCTATCACTCTGTGGCAGGGGTTTATTCGTGTTAGGTGAATTCCTCCTTTATGAACGAACTGAGAGCGAATATCTCGTTCGACAGGTTCGCCGATATGCCGGAGTTCTACGGATCGGGTGCTGCGAAGTACCGCCTGGCGATGGTGAAAGAACGAGACGACTTCCTCGACCTGTTCGAAGGCGCTCGTCACGTGGATGCGGTGACGTACGCGGAGACGCCCGAGCTGATGGTGAAGATGCTGACCGAGTACGACATCGGGTCGCTGGACGTACTCATCGGGAACGCCGAAGACTACGCAGACCAAGTGAGCGAAGTCTCGACGGCCAGGTCTCTCGTCCGACTTCGGCAAGACGACCGGCTCACCGTTCGACTGAAGAATCGGAAGACCGTCCACTCGAAGATCTACCGGATCGTCATGCCGGACGACACGGTGAAGCTCGTACAGGGGTCGGCGAACCTCTCGCGGAACTCGTGGGAGTACCACACGAACCAAATCTCGGTCTTCACGACTGAGGTCGGGACTGAGCTGGACGAGGAGTTCGAGCGGTTCATCGACGAGTACCGCGAGGGGTACAGCGACCAGACGCTCCTCGAAGGGCTCGTCGAAGCGCTGGAGGAAGCCGATTCGCCGGAGGAGCGGGAGAACCGCATCGAGTACTGGGTCGGTGCGGGCGACCTCGACGTGAGCGACACGGCCGCACTGAATCAAGACGCCGTCGAGGACCTGAAAGACGTCGCCGACCAGGTCACCGCCGTCGTCGACGACCCCGAGGAGGCTGACGAGACGGTCGCGTTCGTCGAAGAACCCGAGAACGCCGACCGCAACGTCGTCGAACCGGACGCTCAGACAGGTGAGAAAGAGTCTGGCGAGGACGAGAACAGTGACGAGTCGCCGGATGTCGGCCTCGTGGAGTCGGATCACGAAACGGGGTTGACGGATACGCTCGACCGGCCACGGGTTCGCGCCCCCGACGAGAAGATCCGGATGGGAACCAGCAAGGTGGACAAGGATACCGCAGACGAGTTCGGAGCCGGTCTCCGTGACCGCGGTGCGACCGTCGAAGATCACAGCATCACCGCGCCGCTGAGCGCGTACAACAACCAGGTCAAGGAATCGACGGCCATCCCGACGATGTCCGTCCTTCCGGAGGCCGAGCAGGTCGTGATCGGCGAAGACGACGAGATGATTCTCGTCGCCACCGACGAGCCGACGCCCGAAGTCCTGGATCACTGCCTCGAAACCATCGAGCACTACATCGAGACCGTCGAGAACCACGGCCACACGCAGTCCGAGACCGCAGTAATGGCGCAGATGTACGAGGCGTTCCTCTACGGGTTCTGGGCTCCGTTCGCCAACCAGTACGCTGAAGCCCTCTCGTCACCGTCGCGGACGCTGGATAACGTCCTCCAACATCTCTACATCGAAGGAAAGAGCGACGCAGGGAAGGACAAGCTCACCGAGTACATTCTTCGCCTCGTCTCCGACAACACGGTCATCTCCGGTGTCGACGCGGACGAGGTCGGTGTCAAGGAGGTCCGTGGCGTCCGCGAGTGGGACACGTGCTTCCCGTACGCAATCATCGACGCGGAGAAAGAGAAGATTCAACGGTGGAGCCCGATTCGGAACTACTGGGGCGACTGGACGCCGACCAGCGTCGATCAGCCGTGCCTCATCTTCACGACGAACGACGCGCTTCCGAAATCCGAGTTCCGGAACCGGATGAAAATCCTGAGCATGGACGTCTCCTTCCCCTCCAACCCGGAGGACCCGGGCTTCCGCGAAGCGCAAGAAGACCTTTCGGACGTGCTGGAACGGCAGAACCCGATCTTCAGTTACGTGGCCCGCCGGATGCTCACCGAGCGACCGTGGACTGACGGGAACGGCACTATCGAAGACGTCCGCCGCATCGTCCGCGAGTTCTACGACGAAGCTGGTCGAGAGCAACCCGAGTACTTCCCCGCTGACGAGCCGGCCGAGAAGACGTACGACACGGGGCGGCTGAAGTGGCAGCGCGACATTCAGGGCGGTCGCGTCACGTTCGAGCCGGAACCGAATGCCATCACGGCTGACTTCGACCGCGAAGAGTACGAGGTGTACGACTACGAGAAGCGTCTCCCCAAGCGCTTCATGTCCGAGAAGTCGTCCACGAGCGTCTACATCGGTGCACCCGAGGAGTTCGCCGAGTGGATCGGGTACTCCGTCGACGAACTCCTGAACGGGACAGCAGAAACCGGCACAGATACCGAGCAGTCAGCTAAGATGGAAGACGCGTCTGATACAGACAACTCCGGTGGATTCCTTTCTCGGCTGTTCGGCTAGTCTTCTCAGTCTACTGTATGACTTTCGTGGAATACTACTGTACAGCAACGCATCAACATATAGAAGTCTGTGAGCTCGTCTGATCGGGGGCGTGAGTGAGCACGACTGCATCGAGGTCTACAATCGGGGTTGCCTCTGGGATTTGCAAGTACGGAACTTCACCCTCAGCTCCCGGCTTATCACCACAATCGATGAGAACGCGTGACTCCGAAGTGCTCGAAATGAAATTCGCCCAGACAGCTTGTTGTCCGCAGTCGTGACACTCGGCCTCATCCCGAGCATTAGTGGATTTGGAGGCGGAGGTCAGTTCACCCTGTTCTCGACAATGGAATGTTTGTAATCCGGTGAAGCGACCCAGGTACATCGGAAAGAACTAATCGTGATGAACTCGCCAACGGATCGCCGATCCAGAAACACATCCTTGACTGCATAGAACCGCGGTCACTGTCGGTAGGCCGACGTGAGCCTATCCGGAACTAACGCGTGTGTTGATACCACCGAGACCGTCCTGAGGACCGACAGCCGGAGCATCATCGTCGACAAAGAGACAGCCCTTCAAAATCCCAGTGTCGAGGTCATGTACACGGCAATGTACGTACTCATGTACATGCGTATGTACCTCAATACGTACCTGCGTACCGTTGCGAGTAAGTAGCTGCGTGCAAGTTCCAGGGTGTACAAACTGATCTACAGAACCACCGAAACAGATGAGATGATACCCACGGAACTACGCTTCTAATCACGTTACTCATTCCTTCAATCTCGATGTGAGTACTGACGTCCTCAATTGCGCAGACCAGTATTCTCGAATATCACTGTAGGCGTCGGACCACCGTATCAATTCGTTCGATCACCGCCGTTTCATCTTGATTGCATCGCGCCGCTTCCCGGAGTTCATCGAAACACTCTGCAAGCGTAGCGACGACATCGTCTGGCTGCTCTCGTGGGTCAATGACTGGAATCTCTCCGACGTCTCCTGGTTCGAACTTCTGTAACCCGCCTACGAGTTGCCGTCGGTACTGAGAAACCCCGTTATCAGCGAAGACGTAGTTCAAATACGCCAGTAATGCCCTCTGACCTTGCCGGCTCATTGTAGCGTCCGGGTAGACCCCGTAGTAATTGTTCAGGTGCCGCGCGTTGGTTTCGTTGAGTATGGCGCGAAATTCTGACCGGCTCATCGGAGTCACGAGAATCGGTGCGGTATCACCGCGCTCAACCCGGTACCATGGATCCCGGCCGTGAACGCTTGACCTCGTCGGGAGTTTGTCATGGTTAGTGAGGCCGTGACGTAGATATCCGACAATGGAGGGTGCTTGGTCAGTGTTCATCGAGTCTTCTGACCAGTAGGCGCGCTCGTCTTCGTCGTCGTAGGTCGTTTCGGGAACCCCGGGCAACCGGTCGAGGTGATAGAGTAGCCACGTTGGCCGTCCCTGTTCATCGAAATTAGCCCAATCGTCTGCGCGGACGTCATATCCATCGAAATAACGCCGCTTTGGAACGATGCGTGACAAGTACTGCGGGTCGATTCCCCAAGACTCGACCTGTTCCTGCGAGAGGCAGAAGAAATCGTTCTCACCGGTCTGCAATCCGCGGTGGACTTCCGCTATGTCCGAAAGTGGCCGCAGATCGGGCAGTTCGTCAGGATTGAGATCAAATAGATTGTCCCATCTTTCCTCCGGGTTCAGCTCTGACTGCTCGATGCAGTTGATGGCTCCCCAATCTGTCTCTCCGTGGATGCCGTTCTGAACTGCCTCCAATTTAGTCTCGACCCCAGGATTCTCGTCGACACGAATGAACCGCGTGACTCCTGTGTCCGGCTCATCAGTCGCTTCCAAAAACACGACCATGTCTGTCGTCTGCGCCGTGTCGAATTTCGACTCGTTCTCTGGATTGTCCAAGAGGAGTGCCCGGATGTCAAATTCCCGGAGAAGGAACCGTTTGAGGGACTCTCCGTAATCTCGCTCCAAGAAGTGGTGTGGCGTGAGGACTGCCGCTCGATCCCCAACGTCGAGGAACTGCCTGAGGTGGTAATAGAAGTACGAGTACAGCGGTGACGTTTTCGGAATGTCTAATCCGGTCAGTTCCTCGGCTTGTGCGTTGAGTTCGTCTTTGTACGCCGAGGGGAGTGAGTCGTGACGGGTGTAAGGCGGGTTGCACAGGACCGCATCTACGTCTCGATCTAAGTCCGTGGGTTCCACGTCGAAGAAATCAGACCGGCGGGCCTCGTGTTGTTGGCCGGCAATCGTCTGTGCTGTCCGGCCTGCGAGCGCTGCGAGCGGACTGCGATCAATCCCGTGGACGTGGTCCGGGTCAGTACTTATCTCCCAATCTGGATGGAACGGTCCCGACAGTTCGCCAGCACCCATTCCGGGGTCAAGTACGACATCACCACCACTGGTTGCCCACGTTCGCATCACCTGCCCGAGTGACTGTGGGGTTCGGTATTGCCCGAGCACCCGACGATGATCTCCTAAAATCAGCGTCTCGTACAGGCGGCCGATGTCCGTTGCTGGCTGCGTTGACTTCAGAAGCCGATCTCGCGCTTCGGTGACGGCTGTCGTATCGGCCTCTTCAACGCTCCAGAGAATTTCGTCTAATGTACACGGCGTGAACGCTGGGTCACCGGTTTCCTCGCTAGCGAGTTGGAAGTTCTCACGTGCATCGCCCGTGAACTCTGGGAGGTCACCGCGTTGATGGTGCCATTCGTAGAGCGTGCCCTTCAATAGAAGTGCGAACACCGCTTGGTGAGCGATAATTGAAGGCGTCTCGTCATCGTCAGGAGCGTACCCGTGTAACTCACACCACGACTCGACCAATTCTTGAATCGCGGGTGATGCGTCAGTGATTCCTGGTTCTACGACCGCAGCAGTCGTTTCGAGTAGCTTGACGAGGGTATCGCTGAAGACCGAGTGTTTCCTCAATTCTGGAACTGTTGTCTCGCTATTCGGCGGCTCTGGTCGTCGCCGTGCATCCGGTGGTGTAGCTGCAATACCGGTTACCGGTATTGCTGGTTCCCTATCGATACTTGGGTATGTGCTGTGGAGATTCGCCATCCGGCGAAGTCTGTGCCGTTGATTCGTCATCGGAGGTGCTTCGGCTTGATGAACCACCCCGGTTTAAAGCTCTGCCCTCGAAACCCCGAAGACTCCTATTATCGCCGGTAGATAGAGTGTAATAAACACAGAGCAACGCCACACTCTCGACGTAGGGTCTGTCCGACGTTGGATCGCAATGGATTATCCAGAATCACCCGACAGAATGGAGAATTGCCATAATATATAAACTAAATTATTTGTTTTCTGGACATCCCCCGTGTGGACGTTTGGATTACGTTTAGATGATTCTGGACATCTCCTGTTCCACTCAGGATACAGCATCACCCAAACAGTATTCTTGTTCTGTGTTTGGTGTTTGTTCGCAAAGAATCCATAGAGGGGGTGTGTCCAGAACGTCCAGAACGTCAATAACTAGTCCCTCACTTAAGACCCCGGGGAGGGGGGTTGTCCAGAACTTCCCACCACTTGTTAGGCCACATTACTTCGCTAAAGTAGACCCATATCACTTCAGTCGAACTGGGGGTCTTCCAGGGACTAACTGAGTACTATCACCTGTTACTCTCAGATGAGGGCGGTGTACGAGGAGGTGTACCCAGAATTTTGAGGAATCCTGACCTTTACGGCCAACCTCAGCGGATATTCCCGAGGCCGTAATCAGCTTTATCGGCTAGAAGAATATGAATACAATACAGAGTGGACATCAGCAAAAGATTGGCGACAAGATCACCTAACCGACCCCAGGTTTCCCCTGGAAGTAGCCGTTCATCTACACTTGATATAATATTATAATTCTTTTGTTGTAGGTAGTATATTCCCCTAATTGGAATAGATGGCGAACGTGCGGTATACGCTAGAAAAACATGTGATCCGCCTCTTTAGGCGTTTCTCTTCCTTCACGGATCCCTTGTCTTCCCCGACCATATTATATGTGTATCCCGGCTATTCGACTGAGCCGCCTTGACATTAAAGTCGGAGGTACTCACCATGGTCATCTGTCGATGGAAACAGTAGCCCGCTACTCAGAAAAACACCCCATATGGGGCAGGAGGTTCTGGACAACCCCCCTCCCCCCGGATTTATAGGGAAAACGTCTTCTCGACATCCTGGACATTCTGGACAGGGGGTTCAACCTCGATGGAGAGTGACGATTGGGGCCTGGGGCAATCGGATAAAACTAATAGCTACTGACCGCAGCACCCGGCCCGGTTCTCCATGGGTCCGGGGTCAACAGTGATGGACTCCAGCGTGCAAAGGGGTTGGTTGTGTCACAGTACGCTATACCTGTATTCACACTCCACCATTACATGCGTGGGAAGTACAGAAAGTGAAGCGAACGAGGGTGAGTAGTTCGTTCCCGACTTATGCGTTCGAGTACGGTGATTCTCGCGGGAATAACCGGTAATGCGCAAGCGGTGGGACCTCGACGATGTCGTCGGGGATCTTCGACGGCGCACGTAGCAGATCCAGTACGCCAGTGAGATGCTGGACGCCGACAGCCGCGACGACTGTGTCGATGTCGTCGTGGTTAGTGAGTGCGGTGAGGTGACCCGCCATCACTGCGTCACGATCTGAGATAACAGTTTGGAAGGCGTCAGGGGCTCGCTGCTTCGTCAGGTCGCGCCACTGCCGGATCGTCTGGAGGTCTAACTCGTAGTACGTCGTCCGCCTCAACTGGTCTTCTGAGTCGATCTGCCCGAGTGCAGTGAAGATCTCCCGATCCAGCTGTTCGAAGTCCACTGCCGTCTCGTAGTCCTGCGTATCGATGCCGGCGATTAACAGATCGTAGAGGTGATCCGTTGCGAACGCGGCGGCTTCGAGTTCGTCTCGCGGCGGCCACCGCGCGTCTCGAACGTCTGGGTGGTACTGACTGATCCCCTCCGCAGACGTTTCAATAGCGACAACGTCCGGGTCGTATCGCGTGATCGCGCCAGTCACTCGGGCAGTCGCAAGCGGTTGTCCGTGGAGCACACCGAGAACGTGCACCCCGCCGACGCGACCGGCTGTATCGCACGTTGTGATTCCGGTGGGTTCGATAGAACGGCTTCGCTTGTTCATCGATGCCTCCCCACCGTACTCACCTCACCGTTCTCGCTCGCTCGCCGTTCAATCCCGAATCCCTCTACAGCGAAGGAACTTCCAGTGGTTCTATGCTTCATACAAGCGATAGTCAAGAATCCACTTAAACAGTTGGAAAGTGATCCTACCCCTTCGGGTACTACACCTTGCTACAGCACTCCGACGCTAACTAGGAGGCTGACGACGAGGAGCAGCGTCACGACGACCGCACCGACAGTGAGCGGCGTGTTCTCCATGGCCTTCTCGTGGAACGGCATTGCTTCGTACTGTTCTCGGAACGCATCCCGGTTTTCCTCGTCGTAGAAGTACTTGGTCTTGAACACAAAGCGCTCGGTTACAGCGCACCCGGTACAGACCGGTGTTCCCTCCAGTCGCTCGGTCTTGATGTGTGAATCACAGTTGATGCTTCCGCAGTTCGCACAGTACGTATAGGCGTTGTTGGCACCGTTCGTGCCGCAGTGGACGCATTGATGGATGCCGTCTTCGCTCGTCACGCGTGACGGCCCCGCGGCGAAATACTCGTACGGATACGAGTACTCCTGCAGGTCAGTCGTGTGACGAACGAGTGGAAGATACACCGGTTCGATTGACTGCACCGAGATGTCGGAACGGTTCGGTTCGCACGTCTTCGTGTACGTGACGTTATTGTCTCCTGTATAGGAGACGGTCGTCGTGTGATAGTCTTGGAGTCGTTCGACTGCCCATTCCTTGTACTCGGTCTGGGTTTGCCCGAATCGTCGCTCCTCAACCGCATCAAACACGTTCTCGAATTGATCCACATCGAGGTCAACTGCCGCATGCAGGTTCTCCGACACGAGGTTCGAGACTTCACTCGATGCAGTTCGGGGGTGACCGCGTTCAGCGTGGACGACGAACTGGGACCGGTCGTTGATCCGGTGAATCACGCCAACCGACGTCTCGAAGACTGCGTTCGTGTCCGCCGTCACAGCGACAACTGGGCGGAATGCAACTTGTGAATTCGGCTGCGGAAGGTCCGATGAATCGATGTTTTCGATGTCTTGGAACGCCTCTTTGACGGGCGCAGTCACTGACGTCGCTGGGTCGTACGGCCGAAGTGTTTCGTCGCACAGGATTTCGATCCGACCGTTGTAGAGGTCAAGCCCGATCTCGTCAGCAATCTCACGGAGGTCAACACCGTCGAGAAGCTCGATTGGATACGGATCATCGTTCCGCTGAAGCCGCTCGGCGTACTCCACAGCCGGATCTGTGAATCGGCCAGTCGTCACCACCATTCCGCGTTTCGGCCCATCGAACTCGAAAGTCGCAATCGCCGAGTGAAGTTTCTGCACGACCGGCCGTCCGACAGACCCCGTGTGCTTACACTCAACGACGATCCCTCGACGGGTTCCGTCAACGACCTCTTCCATGAGGATGTCGCGCCCCTCGTCAGCCGTCCGTTCTGCTTGCCGAACGTTCTCGTAACCGAGGTTCCGGAAGACGTCCTCCATCACGTCCTCAAACTCGAAACCGGAGAGATCATCCAGAACTGGCATTTTGATGTGTTCTATTTCTTGGTTGTTTGTCTCGTATATACGTTCCCTTGGATCAGTATCGAAGCACTCAGGACGGCATGAGTAGGTCGTCGAGGTCCGCTACGCTGAAAAGGGACCACGAGTCGTCGAGTTGTGCTTCGAGTCCGTCGACGAACCCGCTTTTCGAGAAGAGGGCGAACCGCTCGTTTCGATCCGGCGGCCCCCATCGGACGTTCTCTGCCTTTGCTCGCAGACTCTGGACGAGGTCTTCCCCAACCGGCTCCGTCGTCCATTTACATTCGGCGAGGAGGACTCGGTCGTCGTTCGGTGCCAGTCCGACGATGTCGATCTCTTCTTCGCCGTACCACCAGCGACCGACCTCCGAGTACGGGTCGAACGTGCCGCGTCGAATCCCTTCCCAGACGGCTTCTTGGCACACGTCTTCGAACGTGGTTGCGACGTGGATTGGGAGATCCGGCTCAATCGTCCCGTCGTACACGATCTCCGGTGCTTCCTCGATACTGGATCGATTCGGCTCGACGTATCGAAACCAGAACCGAAGGAACTCATCAGCCACCCGGTACCGTGACCGCTTGGATTTCTTCCCCGAGGCCGTGACTGGGACATCTCGTTTGACGAGCCGAAGTCGACGAAGTGTCTGTAAGTACTTCGAGAGCGGTCCCGAATCGATCCCAGTTGCGCCGGAGATCTCGTTCGGGGTCGTATGGCCCAGTGCGACCGCTTCGAGGATGCTCATGTACCGAGCTGGGCTTCGAAGTTCGGTGCGCAGGAGGAACTCGGGTTCGTTATACAGCACTGCAGACGGTGACAGTACGTGCGACTGAATATTCGCCGCGAGCGACTGTGTGTAGTCGAACAGCGTGAGGTACATCGGGGTGCCACCCGTGACGGCATACGAGCGAATCGCATCCTGGATGTCGTACGAGATGACCGCTCGGGCCTGTTGAAACGAAAACGGCGTCACGTCGAGTTGCGCCGTTCGTCGCCCGTATAGTGGGCTCTCGTGACCCAATATCTCTGATTCCATCGTACTCACGCTCGACCCACAGAGTACGAGCATCGAATCCGTCCCATCGAGTTCCTGGTCGACGAACGCTTGTACGTACGACGGGAGCGAGTCGTTCTCTGCGACGAGATATGGGAACTCGTCGATGACGACGACGAGATCCTCACGCTGGAGTTGCTCCCCGAGGTATTCGAACGCCTCGTCCCACCCGTCGATTCGCGGGACGCGCTCGTCGAAGTGGTCTGCGATCTGGTCGAGGAACTTCTCTCGCTGTCTATGTTCGGCCTCCTGCGCGGCGAGGAAGTATATGTGGGGACGGTTGGCACAGAATTCTTTGAGGAGTTCCGTCTTCCCGACTCGACGTCGCCCGTAAACAACGATAAAGTCCGCACCAGGGGTCTCCACCGCGGCGGTGAGGGTGTCGAGTTCCGCCTCCCGGTCGTAGAAGGTCATACTCTGGGTAATGATTACTGCGATAATGACTTAAACATTCGGTCAACCAGGCCCAACCGAGAGTTGCTCGGACTGCGAACAGAGTACCGAACCAAGCCCGGCGAAAGATTCAGGCGAAACAGGGCTGGAGAGACGGGAATATTGTCCGTCCAATTGCGCGGGTTCGACTGGTCACTCCTCAAATCCTGGGCCGACGGTGAACGAATCCGGCGCGCAGGCCAGTTGATTGTGTTGACACCACTGACAGTGCTCGCCACCACTATACTAATTAAACAAGAACTCTTACTGACAGTCTACCAAAGAGCCTCGTAGAGAGCGAGTCACTGGTTATTCAGACGAACGAAGCACCAATTTGCTATCTCCGATACTAGTGTTTCTCTTGGTTTGCTAACGGGTACCCCAGTTGTCTTGATTTAAACCCCGAATTGGAATATTCTTGATAGTATTTCTGGACACCCCCCGTGAGGCTACCGAGGAACACTACTAACGGTCCGCTGAAGCCGGCGAATAATTCTGGACACCTCCGTTCTCGCTATCCATAGAATACGTGATAGGTATTCAGCGTGATTCGGTTGGCATCAATCCAGACTCTGGACACCGGTCGAATCGCCTTCACCAAAGTCGGCTGCTTCGGACTGTGTCGGTTCACGCTGCCGCTGATCGTAGGCGTCACGCCATTCCTCAATAACGGGACGGCTCCCTGCCCCGTGGGACGTCCGGCGCTGCCGAACTTGTATCAGCGCCGGCGTATTCATCGCATCGCCAGAGACGACCGCTTGCCCAGGCGTCAGACCAGGTAACTCACGGAGAACGTCTTCACCGGCAGCCTCAACAGAGTTCTTGATCGCGTCCTGGTCATTCGGGTTCTTGATTTGCATCGAGATCTGCGTCCCGCACTGTGACAGCACGTCTTGGTCGATCTTCGACGGACGTTGACTGATGATTCCCAGCCCGAAGCCGAACTTGCGGCCCTCGGACGTGATCGTTCGCATGATTCCAAGTGACGGCGCATCACCAGACGCTGGTGCGAACCGGTGCCCCTCTTCGAACAGCGCGAAGAGCGGATGTTCAATCTGAGAGTCTCGGTCTCGGACGGCATCGAGCCGCTCTCGATACATCCGTCGCAAGAGAACGGTCGTGATGAGTTGCTGATTCCACCGATCCAACGTATCCATCTGCAACACTGTACACTGACCTGGATCCACGATCTCGTTCAGCGGAACGTTGTCTTCGGGGTGGAACAGATCGTTCCGCTCAATCGACTGGCGAAGTCGCCACTCTAACGCACCGACACTCGCGTCATCCTCCCCGTATCTCGCTTCCATTTCACCGATAAGCTCATCGATACCCCACGTCCGACTCTCCTGTCGCTGCATCGCACGCCATGCCGTCGACAAACGCTCTTGCATCCGGTTGCTCGGATTGTCTAAGACGGCCATGACGTCGCCTATCTCCAGTTCCGAGATACGAACCCGAAGTCGTTCAGGGTCGTAGTATACGACCTCCGGCTCGTACCCGTCCTCGCCTCGGAATGCCTCGTTCCCCTGCATCTCCGCGAGGGTATCGTATTCCCCGTGCGGGTCGAACACGAGTAGTGAGGCACGGGAATCAGCCCCCATCATTTCCTCGATCAACACAGAGGCTGTGTACGATTTCCCGCTCCCAGTGGATGCGAGGATTGCCAGGTGCGTCGAAGCGAACTCCTCAATTGGAATGTGGATATTCGTCGCCTTCGGTGACCGATTCAGTAACCATCCCAGGTGCGCAGTCCCTTCTAGCTCCGTGACGTCAGTACTGTCCGTCTCGCAGCCGAGGTTCGGGAGAACTGTTTCGAGCTGTTGGTCGGGAGCAATCGATAGTGGTGTCCCTGGGGCCGGGAGCTGTCGCGGATTAGCGAACGTGGTCATCTCAGTGTCATAGTACCCGATGACCGTCGCCGTCAGCCGGTACAATTCGGTGTCGTCGGTCGGGACGCCGAGGGTTGCCGCGACCGTATCTGGACCAACCTCGGGATCTGCGAGAAAGCCCTCGGGTAGCCCGCGAATCAACTCACGGTTCGTTACCCTGGCGAGCACAGACCGGTTCCCTCCATCGACGGAGACAGTGTAGGTGATGAACTCCCCGGTCTTTATCGACTTGTCCGCAGGGGTGACGAAGACGAACTCGTTCGGGTCATCACCTGGTCCGGCAACAGTACCGACAACGGAGGACTTCCCGGACATTAGACCACCCCCCGGCGCTCGTGCGCCTGCCACTCGATGTTTTGCTCCACCACATCGAGTACCCGCTGGTTCGAATCGTCCTCGGGGAGCATCCGTCGGAGCCGGTCGATCAGTGCGACGATGACCTCAGCACCGAGGTCACCTGCAATGTCGATGAGTCGGTCGAGGTAGGCCAGCTGGATCTGCCCGTCGACGGTGTGGAAGGAGACGGTCACCTCATCCGGACAGTGGTAGACCGTATCATCGACCTCTAACGTCCACCGCGGCATCCGATGCGTCGGATCGGTAATCGACCGGTCGTCGGTCACGACAGCTGTCCCGAGGAGCGCCACGCCAGCGAGCGTGGTTCGCTCCTCGATGTATCCAGGTGTGAACTGCGCTTGGTCGTCTTGGGCTAATCGCGGACCGGTTCGACCTTGGTCAGGATCGACGAGCTTCGTGTCGTAAATCACACCCATGACCGCATGCTCCGTCCCGTCAATGACCTTCTTGATGAAGACGGGTTGCCCGAATTCGCGCTCGTGAAGCTTTGGCGGCCGGTCACAATCTCGCTCTTTGAAGATCTCGACGACGTAGTCGAGGTGGCTGTTTGAAGAAACGATGCTCCCGATCCGGACACACGAGTCGAGGTCCGGGGTATCGAGTTCTGTTACTGACTCTGTCATAGGTTCACCTCTAGGGTGCTTCGGGGTTGTCGGACGAGCGGTGCTCTGATCATCTCTGATATATGTGGGTCTGTCATCGGCGGCGGAGTTCCTTGCTTAGTGCCTTGGCGTTCCATTCCAGTGGCACGTCGTTCGATTCGGCCCAGCGCTGCACGACCCGGTGAAACTCTTGGCGGTCTTGGTGGTCCAGCACAGCATCACTGTCCACCTGCTGGAGGATCTCGGGGTAGCCGCGCCCGATACCGGCCTCTGCGCGGACAATCTCGACGGTGTACTCGTACATCGACTCGTACCCGTCAGGACCGTCACGACGGCACAGCCACCCGGGGAATTCGATACGGTCTAGTCCAGCCCCCGGTGGCACGTTCAGATACGAGAACAGAATGTCATCACGGAACTCGTAGGTCTCACCCTCGTACGTCGCCTGTAACGCGTCGACACTTCCGTCTCGCTTCGAGATAAACGGAACCGTCGTGTCGCCCCAGGGACTCATCAACTCTGCCAGTACGTGAGCGTCCGGAATGACGCGATCATCTTCGAACTCCTCACGCCACAGGAGCCGCGTCATTTTCACCAACTCCGTCGCACTCGAACCCGCGACGTATCCGACCAGCGGAATTTCATGGTGTTGGCTTGCCGCGATCACCCGGCTCAACGTCGAGAGATATCGCTCCCGGGTTTCAGGCTTCAACGGGTTCGCAAACGACGCGATCAACGGCCCGTCGTAGAACACGATTGGCGCGTATTCGATATCTCCCGCGTCACGAGCAGCGGCCAGATCTGACAACTTCTCGATCAGGAGCTGCCCTTCGTGTTCGTAGCGATGATGACCGACGAGCTGCGAATCGACGAACCGGTAATCGCCGTCTTCCGATTCCTGTGTCACCTCGTCAGGCGTCAGTAGTCGTCCTTCGACGCTCCGGTCGAGTCGGCCTTCCGCGTGGTGATGATTCACCGCCCATGCCGACTGCACGTATGCGACCGGGACGTTGAACTGCGTGGTCGGCGGGAGCTGTGACCCGTCGACAGCCATCACGGGCACGTCCCGGACGATGTCGCGTGCCCACTCGTTGACTTCCTCATGGTTTTCCCATCCGTCACTCTCCGGGTGCGGAACGATGACATTGGTCGCGTTGTCGAACGCGTCCGTGGGGTATGCGCCCGGATACGACGTGTCCTGTAACGCCATTCGAATCTCATCGCTCGTCCACTCGTCTGGGAGGCGCTGAAACGCGTCCAAGTAGCGTTCGACGATTCCGGAGTCGTCTTCCAGGTACGACTCAATCGTCTCGACGTTGGCCTCTAACTCGCTGGCGACCCCGCGTTTATCAATCGGCATTAATTGACCGTCACCTCCGACGTCTGCCGGTCTTTCGTCACGGAGATCGTGTAGTCCGTCATCGAGTCGAACGTCTCGTCGTGACTGATGACAGTGAGCTGCTCGAAGCTATCCAGCTGCTTCAGTTGTGACACCAGGTTGCGTTTCTTCTGCCGGTCGAGATTCGCCGTCGGCTCGTCCAGGAACGCGACGCCGACCGACGCCAGCTGTTCGAGGATGGCGAGCCGAACCGCGAGCGCAGCCGCCATCTTCTCACCACCGCTTAGCGTCGAGAACGACTTCTTCACGTCCGCGTCGTGAACGACGATCTCGTAATCACTCGTCCACTCAAGCGTTTCCGCGGACGCACCGCGGATCGTCCGGAACAACTCGTTCGCCCGCGCCCCGATTCGGTCGGTGATGATTTCCCGCATCTTCGGCCCTGCCTCCCGAACATTCTCCCGGACCCACTCCGCGAACTGGTGATCGGCTTTCAGCTCCTTCAACTGCTGGAGCTTCTCCTGCCGTTCCTCCAACGCCGTCTCTAAGCGCTGGGTTTCCTCGCGCGTCTCGGTGAGATTCTCCTTCTTTTCTTCGAGCGAGCCTTTCGCTCGCTCTATCTCACCTTTGAGGTCCTCGATGTTCGACTCAAGCGCCTGAAGTCGCTCCTCGTCGAACGCTGCTTTCGTCTCTTCGAGCTCGGCTTTCGTCTCGTCAAGGGCGTCTTTGAGCTCGGCCAGTTCCTCTTCCGTCTCGTTGACGGCCTGTTGCCGT
Source organism: Halorussus limi (assembly GCF_023238205.1). Lineage (NCBI taxonomy): Archaea > Methanobacteriati > Methanobacteriota > Halobacteria > Halobacteriales > Haladaptataceae > Halorussus > Halorussus limi. The sequence goes on along the minus strand of NZ_CP096659.1, from coordinate 3,053,289 downwards.
TCCTCTACCTGGGAGGCCTGTTGCTCGTGCTTGATGTACGTCTGATACGCCGACTCGGTCTCCTCCAGTGTCTCCTTGACCTCGGCCAGTTTCTCGTCCAGCCCTTCGTATTCCGCCAACTCGTCGTTGATCTCCTCCAACTTCGAGTTGGTAGCATCAAGCTCTGCCCGTTTCTCCTCTAATTCGTCAGGGATGTCCGCGTGCTCCTGCACTCGGAACTCCGCAGTCTCGTACTCGTCATACGCTTCCTGCAGTTCATCCCGTTCTGCTTCGAGTTCTGGCAGTTCCGCCAGTTCTTCTTCGAGGTCCTCTAGTGTCTCCTCTGCCTCCGACTTCTCTGCCTGGAGATTCTCGACCTCTCCTTCCAACGATTCGATCTTCTCACGGTGAACCGGGAGCTTATCGGCACGTTGCTTGACGTTTCGGGCCTCCTCCCGACGGTCGCGTAGAACAGAGAGTTCCTCGCTGAGCTCCTTACGTTCTGTGTCGATATCTTCGATCCGTTCTTCGCGCTGGTCGATTGCGTCCGACCGGTGTTCCTCCTTCAGTGGTCGGTCACACGTCGGACACGGCGCATCCACATCCGTATCTCGCAGTCGCTCCAACTGCTCTTCGAGCTGTTCCCGTTCGTTCTTCAGTTGCTTCCGGCGCGCCTTCCGCTCGTTAATCTTCTCGTCGAGTTCCCCCGGACGCGTCGTCGCCTCCCACTCTTCCTCGATGACCTCAACTTTCGCTTCGAGCGACTCCACCTTCTCTTGCTTCTCGCTAATATCTCCGGTGAGATCGTCGATTCGTTCCTGTAGTTCCTCGACCTCGCCCTCACGCTGCTGTAGCGAGTTGATCTTCTCGTCAAGTTCTTCGTACCGCTGTTTCTCGTCCTCACGCTCCTCCAACGTTTCCTGCGCCGACTGCAGCGTCTCTAAGTCATCTTCAAGCTGGTTCACCTCGAATTCGACCGACGAGACCTCCTGTTTCTGCTCGTCTTTCCGCTCAGCAAGCGTGTCCCGCTCGCTCTCTCGTTCCTCCAGCTCGTCCAGCCGCTTACTCGCTTCCTCGTGCCGGCGATACCCCTCACGGTTCTCCTCACATTTCTCCTGTGCCTTCTGAGCGGCGCGAAGTTCCTTCTCTGCAGCTTCTAGCTCTCGCTTGGTAGCCTCGATCTCCTGCTCCTGTGACCGCACCTCCTGTTCGAGGCTGTCGATTTCATTCTGGACGGCTTCTAACTCTTCGTGCTCTGTTTTTTTCTCAGTCAGCTCGTCGGTTTTCCGCTCAATCTCGGCTTCGATTGATGCGACCTCGTCGGCCAGCGATTCCGCTTTCGCCCGCTTGTCCGGCAGGTCCTGTACCGTACTCGTGAGCCCTGCAATCTCCTCACGGAGCTTCTGTTCCTCCTGCTCAATCGCATCCGGAATGTCCTTGAGCCGATTCCAGGACTCTTCGTACGCATCCAGATTCAGCAGCGCATCGAACTTCTCCTTCCGTGGCTTCGGATTGTCCGCAAAGTCAGAGAGGAATCGTGTCTGCGGAACGCCGATACACGACTTCCACAGGCTCTGCAGCTCCTCTTTATCTTCGACGTCGAACCGGGCGCACAACCATTTGATGAGTTGGGATTTGGAATCGATGTCTTGGTTGATCCACTCTTCGTTCTCGGAATCGTACCTGTGGACGCCGTAGTTTGACCGCCCGGCTGACCGCGTCACGCGGAAGCGTTGCTGTCCCTTTGCGGTCTCCTGCTCAAATGTGACCTCAACAGTCCCAGAACTCGCGTCCTCGCGCACGAAGTCCTTATTGTTGAACGGCAGCGAGTCAAATAATGCGAACCCAATCGCTTCCTGAATCGTCGATTTCCCCGCGCCGTTCTCACCGAGGATTGCGGTCACACCGCCTTCAATCGACACGACTGTCCGCCCCTCGTACGACTTGATATCCTCTAACGCTACCTCAGTAATCTTCATTGCTGCACCACCTCCGCTTCATCGCTGACCTCTCGACTGGGTTCTTCATCTCCTGACTCAGTCTCCTCATCGGGATCCGTGTCCGAGAAGGGGTCCTCATCGATGTCAAGCACGATGTTGCCAGTCAATTCAGGGAACAGTTCCTGCCGTGCGGAGCTCACCGAATCGCGGATATCTTCGACTGCCTCTTCCGCTTGCGCCATCTGGTGTGCGTTCCCCAGCACGTCGGCGACGTCTTCCGCGTGGTCATCGTAGATGGACTCCTTCGCTATCGTCTCGAACACCCGGTGTTCCAACGCGTTCGTGTTCAACCGCCCATCCTGGAACACTTCCTCTTCGTCGATTTCGGAGATCAGTTGCTGCACGTCCGCCGTCCGGATCCCTGTGTTCACCTGCACGTACAGAGCATCACACTCGTCTTTCAGCCACTCTGCGAGCTCATCCGTCCGGAAGTCTCCCCGACTGAACTGTAATGTCCCGGTGAACCGCAGATCGATGATCGGCGCGCGGGGATTACCATTCGCTGTGAACGCCTCCTTCTGGCAATACTCGTCAATGTTCGATTGCTCTCCTCGGACATGCTCTTGGAACCCGGTTTTGAGTTCACTCGGCGAGTCGTACGACGTTACATCGAACTCCACCTGGTAGTACGGCCGTCGCTTGGTCGAGTGGTGGTCCACTTCGTACTCAACCGCGTCTTCGGCCTCGTTTCCGTTGGAAGATAGCGCAATTGAACAGTAGCCGTGCTCCCAGTCGTGGCGGCCTTCGCGCGTGTTGTGCGCTTCCGGGGAGCCAGGGTTATAGATCCAGTCAGCAGCCTCGTACCGCTTGTGGATATGTCCGAGTGCCAAATAATCCACGTGCTCTTTCACATCTCGGAGTTCCCCGTGCGTTACCGTCCCGCCGAGCGTCGGGACCTCATCCTCCATTCCGAAATGCGCCAGTAGCACGGTCGCTGCCGGTTCACCGTGCTCGGCGTTCGCTGCTTCAATCCCGTTTGCCACCTGTTGCAACGCTTGCCTCGTTCTTGCGCCTCGCCATTGGAGTCCGAACACCCGAACCGGCCCGTCGCACTCCTCGACCTCGATGTCGTAGAATCCAGCGTAATCCCCCGGGTCACTCGGGTCGTACGGGTCGAACCGAGCGGTTTCCGGATCCGCCTCCAGGTCTGCCTTCAGAAACACGATGTGGCCACGCCGATGCAGATAATTTAGCCACGTCACCTCGCGTGGCGTCAAGTTCTCGTCGTGGTTCCCTCGGGATACTAACACCGGCACGTCGTCCGGTAATCTGCTTAGTTCCTGTTCTGCTTGGTCGAGGACCTTCGGGCGGAGATCCCGCGAGTGGAACAGATCCCCGGGTAGCAGAATCGCGTCCGTCTCGTGCTCCTCGACCATTTCACGGAATGCAGCACGCGTCGTCGACACCATGTCGTCCTCTCGTTGTTTCAACCCGTACTGCCGGTGGCCGAGGTGCGTGTCCGCGATGTGCGTGAGCGTCAACATGTGGCTACCACAGATAGTCAATCAAAGCAATAGGTTTTAATAGTTTTGGATATCTTGGATAGTTTGAGGCGTTGGAACTGATGGAACCGGGCAACGGAGACGAAGACAAGAAAAACCGCTTCCGAGAAGCCTTCGAACGCGGACAACAGGGGCACATCGGAAGCTACGAAGTCTGGTTGTCGGATCACGGGTTCCAAGCAGAACAAGCCAGCCGCAACCGACTCACAGAATACTTCCGAAACTACCCTGAAAAAGCGGTGAATCACGAAGATGCGCTTGACGAAGTCGGTGAGTACGCGGGCTTCGTAACCCAGCAACAGGATGTCTATCACACCCCTGTAATCGGACCGTCAGGGATCGGGAAGACTCAGTTACTCCACACGGTCATCTCGTTTCTCACGGGACTCTCCGAGGACATCGATACGAAGTTCATCGACGCGACGGATCTCGGAAAGAAGGCCGACAAAGGATTCCTTCTCGATGAGTTCGCTCACGGGCTGACCGAACTCGAAACCCCAATCGTCTGTATCGATGATTGTGGCCTAGACAAGCGAATCGAAACCTCACTCACCGAACTCAGACAGGCTGTAGACAGCGGCCTATTCGTGACGACTTGGACGCCTGAACGGTGGGGCATCAACCGAGGGCGAATCCAAGACGCCCTCCCGCCCTCGAAAGAGATCTACCTTGATGCGTTCCCCCGCAAAGACACCGACAAAACGCTACGCATCATCTTCGAGGTGCTCTCCGAGAACGAGTTTACACTCCCGTCGGACACCATGGAGCGCATCCATGAGCTAAGCGAGGGGATCCCGCGCTTGATTCACATCCTCGCGTTAGAGTCGCTCCAAGAGGCCTTCCGGAAAGAACTGGATCCAGGAGACGTAGCAGCCACGAACTCGGCTGCTGACCGACTCCACTTGGCCGATGCGAGTACACGTGTCCAGAACCTCTCAGAGTCAAAGCTTACAGTATTGAAACAGATACTCCAACTTCCAAATGACCGGGGTGTCCAACCAGGCACACTGGTTGAGGAACTCCACCGCGACAAATCGACCATCTCCTACCACCTCCGGGAACTCAGCGACAGAGGATTTGTAGAACGCGACCGAGAGGGACGACGCGCGTTCTATCGAGTGACCGAGACATTGGAACCGTTCATCCAACGACGAATCAACCAGGAGGCCGAGTTCGATGGCTAGTTACAAAATTGTGCCACTGCGAGACGAGAGCATCGACACGGAAGAGATCGAAGCCGGAATCGAGGCTACCTCGGCGTTCGACTCGGACGTCGACCTTCACAGCGGAATGCTTCCGCACACGTTCACCGAGGGAGTAGATGGGCTATGCTGGGCTGAGTATGGTCGTGAGACGTACTACGACCGGACCACGCTCGAAGGCACCGAACAAACGAAACGCGCGAAACGGTATCCGATCCTCTTCCTCCAGAACGGATATGTCGCCATCGAGAAGGCGACAAAGGAGGTTGAACAGGAGATTCTCACGACACTCACGGGAGTTCTCGATGAGGACGTGAGATTTGAGACGGTAGAGTTCGACGAAGATGACCTGCGAACGGTCATCGAGGAATCCAGCCGCGTCCAACGTGTCGACGTCAGTCCGAGCAGGCGCGAAAGACCAGACCACGTTTCGGCTCAAGATAGGGGCGACCTGAGAGACACGGACTGGTGGGAGCAATACTTCGGGGATCCATTCGAACAGGTCCGTGTCGATCTCCCGGACCGAAATATCCAGGTCGAAGTTGGGTTCGACGATACCGGTCGTATCACGCTCTACGGCCGCAAGATCGAGATGGCGATCCAGGCTGAGGCGATGCGACACTTGACCGACGAAATTATCGATCCGTATCGAAGCCCGACCGATTTTCAGGGAACTCTCGGAGGGTACAAATGACAGTTCGACAGACTACTACGCTCCGCTCTCGGGCTACAGTGAGTGCTCACCCGACAATGGTCTCCTGGTCACGGGGAAAACCACGACTATACCTCGCTGATACGGATGGGCCGATAGACCTCGCAGGTCTCGTCGGTGAAGAGATCTGCGTCGATATCCAGCCTGGATTCCGGTGCCAGCACTGCGGAGATCAAGCAGACACATCGCCGTGCCAGGAGTGCCAGTCGAAGCCGCCACACCAGCAGTGCATCTTCACTCCTGGAACGTCTTGTACGTATCAGGACTGCCCGTTCCCGTCGTTCAAACGACGGTCGTGTGCGCACAACTTCGTCGTCTACCTAGTTGCCAAAGACTGTGTGAAGGCTGGCATCACGCAGGCAGATCGGTATGTCAGTCGCTGGGCAGAGCAAGGAGCGACGCACGGTATGGTCGTTGCGAGAACACCGAATCGTCGTGTCGCCGGGATCATCGAAGAAGCTCTGGATGATGTGGTGTCGACGGAATCGACGAAAGAATGGTACGAGCCGCTGGATGACCCGAAACAGGAACTCGTCACGGCTGCAAATTCCTGTCGTGAGGTACTAACTGGGTCTCTAGAACCGTTCTCAGTCCTTCCGGATGACGAGGACGGTTTCGATGATCGGATTATCACGGTCCCGGTTCACTTCTCTGGCGATGACGCGACTGTCCTGAACCTGCCCGAAGTCACTGTTGGTGACGAACTCCAGTCAGAGGTACTTGGGGTCCGGGGACAGATTTTGGCGACGAAGGACGCTGTAGTGAACTTCGATCATTTAAAAGGAGAACAGCTCACGGTCGAAGCACCTGCTGAGTGCATCCCGGCAATGGAGGACGCACAATGAAACCAGTTAATCTTGACAAGAACTCACTCAACGACGTACCGGTTGGAGACACCTACGCCGTTCGATTCACCTTAGACGCGGTCTTCGAGAACGAGGGTCAGTACCCTCGACGCAACCTGAAATTCACAGACGGCGGCGGTGATGACCGGACCGTCACGATCTGGAAAAACTCTGCACCAGAGGAGATCTACGAAGCAGATTACGATAGGGGGGCTACCTACCTCATCACAGCTGTCGAGTACGAAATCGACGAAGGAAACGACGGGGAGAGATACCAGAATCTTACTGTTCAGAGTGATGCTAAGCTTCTCGAAATGTCGGGCCCACCGAGTACAGAGGAAGCTCTCGAAGACGGTCTGGCTGAAACTCCAGACACATCTGCTACTAGTGGCGATCACGGTCTTACGACGTTCCGTGCCACAGAGAATCTTCCAGACTACGACGTCTACGAGTACGAACTCGTTCCGAAGCGAGGGTTCCGACCTTCTGGCGAGAACGCGCTGCGAGCGACGTACCGCGCGCGCCGCAAAGTCCGGCAACAACTTGACGTCACGCCGGTCGTGGTTGGGAGTGCGTTCAAACTGGTTTCCCTCGTGAAACTCGCGCATGAACGAGTGGACCTTCCCCGCTTCGAGATTAACGAGGTTGGTAAGCGACCGGTCGCTTTCGCGGACGAAGATGACCGGGAGATTCTGGGTGAAATGCTCGGTGAAGTTCTGAAGGACTCGAAACGCGACCAGTACGACATCCACGGAATCGATAAAATCCTAGAAATCGAACCCGTTATCGAGAAAGAGGGGTTCCGCCTTCACGAGCGATACAACCTCACCGTTGAGGTCCTCCCCACGCGTGCAGCCTATCTGCACGTCGATTACCGCCATCGGATTCTCTCGGACAAGACGCTCGATCAACTCGATGAAGACGAGATTCATCCTGGGCTCAGGGTGACACCAACGTACCGAGATATGGGATTGTACGTTATCGGCGTGGGGTCAGAAACCGTCACTGACAAGCTCCATATCGAGGGGAACAAAAGCCTCGTCCAGTATCACCGCGAGGAACCCTGGGTCGATCCAGCGAAAGTACAGAAAATCGAGGACGCAGATCGTAAGGTTATCTGGACGGTCCGTCAGCGGGGCGATGGAACAGAGATGGCGTTCCCACCTGAACTCCTGGCACTCCAAGGTCACCCTGAGAATCTCGCTCGATTCGCGCCGGAGTTTGCGGAGAAACAACGGCTCAATACACGTTTGTCAGCCGAGCAATGCATCTCGAAGGCTGAGGACTTCGTCAAACAACTTGACCCACTTCAGTTCGACGGGCACACCGTCGAGTTCGAGTCAGATCCGTTGGTCGGCGATGAGAACGTCTCAATCCGTGGGCTCTTCGACCCAGAGGCAGACGTCTTGCAGTTCAGTGATGGGAAAACCGGAACGCATCCGAGTGACGTCACGAGCCTCGGGGTTTACGAAGCACCGGATTCCTTCCGCGTGTGCCACGTCCGGATGGAGAAACGGGATAAGCGAATCCAGCGGGGATGGTCCACCCTCGAAAGCAAACTAGAACAGATCGGAGCTCCGCCAGACAGCGTCGAAGAGGTCACCTTCGACGCGACGATGTCACCTGACCAGCTGGGCATGGAAATTGCGGCGGAAATCCCGGACGACCACGATTACGACGCCGTGTTCTGCACGCTCCCGCCGAAGAACACCGGGTACTTCGACACGGCGGATCCGGAGCGAGTCTACGACGAGGTGAAAAAGGTTCTCGCTACGAAGGACCTCAACAGCCAGTTCGCCCACGAGGAAACACTCGACGAGCGATTCACGATCATCAACATCGCCCTCGGATTGGTCGCGGCTGCAGGAGGCATTCCGTTCACTATTGAGCGTGCGTTGCCTGGCGAGTCAGAACTCCACCTTGGAATCGACGTCACCCATCAGTACGACGAATCAGCGAACGGTAACCACGTCCATCTCGCCGCCGCAACCACCGCGATTCACGCTGACGGGGCCGTCCTCGGATACACCTCCTCTCGACCGCAGTCTGGAGAGAAGATCCCGCCGAAAGATCTCAAAGAGATCGTCAAACAGGCCGTGATGGGCTTCCGGACCCGATACGACCGGTACCCGAACCACATCACGATCCACCGAGATGGATTCGCAAACGAAGACCTCGGCGAAGTCGAGAAGTTCCTCACGGAACTCGACGTCGCGTACGATGTCGTCGAGATCCGGAAGCAAGCTCCAGCCCGCGTACTGAAATACAGCGGCGCTCACTTCGACACACCGCAGAAAGCGACCGCAGCCATCTACGAGGACCTTCCTAAAGCCATCGTCGCCACCTTTGGGGAACCCGAAACCCTCGCCAGCAGAGAAAGCACCGGACTCCCACAACCCATCACTGTCGAACGCGTCCACGGCGATACCCCCATCGAGACGTTAACTGCGCAAACGTACCTCCTGTCGCAAGCGCACGTCGGCGCATCCAATGCCACCGCTCGCCTTCCAATCACGACAATGTACGCGGACCTGGCAAGCACTGCGGCCGCTCGCCAGCACCTCCCACCGACCAACAAACTCCGAGATAAAATCGGCTTCATCTAACTAACCCCAACAATGACCGGAGACACCGATTCGACCACGGACGGCGAAACACCCCTGGAGTTACTGGCACTTCCCGCGTCTACCCTCGACCGCGTGTCACAGCCTGCGGTCCGTGACGCTGTCCAGTACTTCACGGCTGCGCTCATTACTGTCCCTGGGGCCCGAACCCCGACTGCGTATGCGACCGCCCGTGACGCCGCACCGGACCTCCCAGTTCTCCACCCGCAACGCGGCCACGGTGCTGACCGCGTCCACCACTATCGATACTCCTCTGACGCGGGCGTTCACGGAGCACCTGACACAGCGCCACCCCCCGAGACGATAGACATTCTCGCCGTCCAAAGCGGGGACGTCCTCCCTCGACTTCAGACCCAGCTGTCATCGGGTGAGCGGCAGACAGGCTCCGAGGCGGCGACGTACCTCTTCGTCCCCCAACTCTCCGTTGAGTGGGATACGACGACCCTCTCCACGACCCTCCCTCAGGCTGAGCAGTTGGCGGCGATCACTGCTACCCTGTCCGAACCAGTCACGGTCCTCGCAGGCGGCCAGCCAGCAGAGTACTACCACAAGTGGTCACTCTCGTATAATCACTCATCAGTGCAGGTCCCGATTTCTGGACTCGGAGCGTCTGAGGAACACGGACTGAAGTTCGCACAGTACACCTGCACGCCTCAAGGGACGGTTGCAGCAGAAGCTGTCGACGCCGATCAGTTCGGGCTCAAAGCGCTGAACGGTGTCGCCGAGTCTACTGCGAAGCGGCTCCGCAGACAGGGATGTCAAACAACGGGCGATGTCCAGAACCTCGCCATCAGTACGCTCACGGACCTTTCCGGCATTGGACAGACGACTGCCGAGAAGATACACGCTCACGCAGACGTCATCGACTCAGGCGAACCCATCGTTCTCACAAACAAGACACCAGTCAAGACACGTGACGACCGCCCACCGCTCTGCCTCGACATCGAAACCGACGGGCTCTCCCCTACCATCATCTGGCAGTTCGGCGTCTACGACCCAGCAACTGACACACATCAAGCGTTCATCGAGAAGCAACACCCAAACGACCCGAAGCCAGTACTTGAAGCGTTCATCACGTGGTTCCTCGCCAACCACCAAGACAGAACAGTGCTCACATGGAACGGGTACAACTTCGACTATCCACAGATCACCCAGTTCCTTGAACAGCACCTCCCCGAATACGTCGAGGCCTGGAACGACATTTGGACATATGACCTATACAAATGGGCCGTCCGCGACGGGAATGCCCTCCTCCCCGGTCGAACGAACAAACTCGACCACGTTGCTCGCGCGCTCGGCTACGATCCTGCCGGAACCGGGTTAACTGGCGCGCAAACCGCTGCTGCGTATCAAGAATTTATGCGCAACCCGGACTCTCCAGCGGCTGAACCGGACTGGGAACGCCATAAGGCGTACTGCGAAGACGACTGCCGGGCACTCTGGCACGTCTACCAAGCAATCACGAATGCCACGCGACGTGATATGACCGACAGCGGCACTGGCGGCGCAACCGGACAACAAGCTGGCCTCACCGACTTCTAACCATGAGTGACAACACCACCTCGACCGACGCGAACGCACGAGCCGACGTTGATGCGGACACCATTATAGACACGTTCCCGAGAACCTCTCTCACCCCCGACTCGGAATACCTCGAAACCATCGGCTTACCAGCCGAACCAGCGGACACGGTCCCGACAGCGGAAGTCCTCCGTCCAGAGCTCGCCGAGCCATACCCGCACGACCTGTTCAGCCACCAAGCCGACGCGCTCAATGCACTCGAAACAGGTGACAACGTCGCCGTCACGACATCAACGTCCAGCGGGAAAACTCACATTTACGGCCTCCAAATCGCACGGAATCTCCTCGATGCTGGCGTGCTCAACCCCGACGGAACGAGAGCCGCCGAACACAACGACGCTTCAACCGCGTTGTGCGTGTATCCGATGAAGGCGCTCACCAAAGACCAGCAAGAAGCACTCGACGAACTGTACGACCAACTCGGGTTAGACATCCGCGTCGAAATCTACGACGGCGATACAACAGGCAACCGACGCGCCATCCGCGAGCAAGCCGACGTCATCCTCACGAACTTCGCCGGGCTCAACGTCTACCTCGAACACCACGACAAGTGGAGCCGATTCTACAGCGCCCTTGACCTCGTCGCCATCGACGAGTCGCACACGTACACTGGCATCGAAGGCATGCACGTCGCGTGGATCCTCCGCCGGATGCAACGCGTCGCCGATTACTGGGGCGGTGACCCGCAATACGTCCTCACCTCCGCCACAATCGGGAACCCCCGGGATCACTCCGAGGAACTTATTAACGCCTCCGTGACCGTTATCGATGACGACGGCTCGCCGCACGGCCCCCGCGACGTCATCCTCTGGAACCCGCCGCCGCGGGACAAAACACAGGACCCTACGCCCGAAGAGGAAACCTTCGATATCGACATCGACGATGCGAATGATCCAGAAGAGGAAGGCGAAGAGTTCATCGCCGAGCGCGTCCCGGCCAGCGTCGAAGCGCCGAAAGTCTTCAACCATCTGACCTCGCGCGGCATCCGCACGTTATTGTTCTGCGACAGCCGCAAACTCACCGAGCTTAGCATCCAGCGGGCAGACGAACACCGCCGGAACAACCCCCGCGAATACGACCATCCGACCACCGTCGGGAGAGAAGCGTACAACGCTGGCCTCGGTCGCCACACCCGTCACTCCCGCGAACACCAGTTCAAAACCGGCGTCCTCACCGGCCTCGCAACGACATCCGCACTCGAACTCGGGATCGATATCGGCAATCTCGACGCGACCGTTCTCATGGGCTATCCCGGCCAGCGACAGTCCTTCTGGCAACGCATCGGCCGCGCCGGCCGCGAAGCAAGCCGCAGCCTCGCTGTCCTCGTCGGCGATCACCGCACACTCGATCAGTACATCCTCAACCATCCCGAGTACCTCCTCGAAAACGACGTCGAAGACGCCGTCGTCGACACATCGAACAACTCTGTCTTTGCGACTCACGTCCTCGCCGCCGCCGACGAAATCGCACTCGATGAATCAGATATCGGTACGTTCGCGGATGAAGACCGACTTCGGGCTGCCGTCAAGATGTGGCGCGAAGCTGGCTTCGTCGACGGCTACCTTGACGCCGCCGTTCACTACTCCGGCCCGAGCCGCCCACAGACACGCGTCAACCTGTACGGCACCACCGACACGGACTACCGCCTTCAACTCGCAGCCGATGTCGACCGTGACAAGTGGGGCCTCCCCGACGATCTCGACTTAGAACCAATCGAACAGAACCGCGCCTACCGCGACTACCACGAAGGCGCAGTCCGCCTCCAGAACGGTCAGCAGTTCGAAGTCGTCAACGTCGACGAAGACCGCCCGCAACCCATCATCGAACTCAAACCAGTCGATTGCGAGTACTACACCCGTACCCGAAACAAAGTCAACGTTCTTGACGCCGAGTCCGAAGAATCCCGCGAGGTCAACGGATTCACTCTCCACTTCGGCCGCGGAACCGTGCTCGTCCACCACCACTCCTACGACCAGCTCTACATTGGCAATAGCGACCCGAAACAACAAGCAATCCCGACAGAAACCCCGCCGATCCTGATGGATACGCAGCTTTGCTGGGTGGAAGTCCCGGAAGACGTCGAAACCGCCCTCACCCGCAAGTACCAGGACTACGGCATCGAAACCGGCGTCGACCCCGAAAACACCGGTATCGCCCACCTCGGATACATCGCTGGGCTCCACGCCGCAGAACACGCCACTATCCAAACCGCCCCGCTCGAACTCCGCGTCGACAAAAACGACCTCGGCGGCCTCGCCACGCTCGTCATGGACACCCACTACGCCCACCCCGACTACGACGACATCACCGACTCCATCGGCGACTCCTTCGAAGCCGCCACCCACGCACTCGAACAACGCACTCAGGAGCTCACCGGCCGCACCGCCTCCGGCTGGTTCATCTACGACGGCGTCGACGGAGGCCTCGGCTTCGCTCGCGCCATCTACGAAAACTTCGAAGCGCTCGCCGAACGCGCCCGCGATCAGCTCCGCGACTGCCACTGCGGTCAACCCAACGGCTGCCCTGCCTGCACTTTCGACGAAAACTGCGGCAACGACAACAAACCCCTCCTCCGGGCCTCTGCCGTCGACGTCCTCAACCAACTCCTCGGCGACGACACCCGCGAGGATCTCTCAGAGCACCTTCCTGAGGATGAACATGGTGGCGACCGCCGCCCCGTCGTCTTCTACTCGTAAGTAGTTCAGGGAGAACCAATTTGGGAAGTGAGTTCTAGTCTCGTTAGAATGTTTATTCCAGAATCACAATGGATATTCTGGTTCCCCAAACTGGTAAACCAGAATTCAATATGTATTGATTTGAAAACATTCTTGTAGACTTCCTTGGACAGGGTGGTGTGGAGGTGCTTTCCTAGTATGGGGACGCTGGTACTCGATATCGAAACTGCAAGTCCATTCGAAGAGCCACCCGAGAACTCAAACAAAACGAAGTATTACGAATGGTTTGCCGTCAGCCTCGCATACGTTGACGAGCTTGAAGAAACGCCAGAAACAGAAGTGTTGTTCCGGGCCGGGAACTGGGAAGATTCCTATACTAAGGACCTCTACCAGCGACTGTTTGAGTGGTGCAATCAACGGAATGTCGAAAGACTCCTTACGTACAACGGCACTTGGTTTGACGGTAAGCATCTTCTCAATTGGGCTAAAGATATAGACGCGACTACCGACAACGACTTTCGTAAACGTACTGAAAGGCTATTCGAGAACCATATCGATGTCGCACTCGCCGCGGCTGACGAGTATGCTGACGAACTATGGGAAGACCAGCATATACTCCCCGATTGGAAAGCATACGAGATTGCGGGTATCGACAACGACAGCATCTGGTATGACGATTATGATTTCCCAGGTGGATACCTTTCAGAGATAGATGGTTCTGCTGTACAGGGCAAACACATCGGGAAAGTTCTCGGTGAACAATACGTCGAAAACGTTGAAGCGGGTATCGAAGCAACCAGTGTCCACCAAGAGTTCACTCAATTACTCGAAGATTATTGTACAAGCGATGTCGCGGACCTAATAGAACTCTACACCGTACTCGGTGGTCCTGATCTTGACGATATGTACAGGCGTACTGCAATGGAGATTGTTTGACCAGAGATAAAATTAAATAACACCTTTACGAGGTGGTAGTTGTGGGGTCCAACGATAACCGCGACGCGTTCAACTGGCGACACCGCTCGACTGGAGACCACAGTATTGGCGATTCAATGCCAGGTACTGTCGGTGACGCGCAACGGACACTCCACGACAGATACGAGCAGACGCCGGTGATCAACGAGACCGTGGAAGTACCGTCCGAACACCAAGAACGTCAGACCGAAGAGACGACTGAGGACAACGGTATAGAAGTTGAAGATCTCGTAGCAAAACTACGAAGCTAAGTCGCCACCACGCGTCTGCCCTTCCTCCGCCAAAATCAAACTACGCAGAATGACTACTGAGAGAAATCGAAAAAGGGGTTAGTGTCTCCCCTACCTTTTCGGCTCCCATTCTTCGACATAGGCTCCTTCGCTGAGCATGAGCTGAACCTCCTCTAGCAGAAGTAAATTCTGTATAGAGTAAGATTATTCTGAATAGATAATCGACAAGGCGTATGGAGCTTCCTTATATTCCCGAACCGTCTGATAGCGAGGTTCGAAAGCGAGTAGATTCTGAAGAAGTAGCAAGAATGTATGCAGAAGGTGGTGACCGAATAGTGGATAGCTGGGAAATCCAAAGCGCCGTGAATTCTTACCTTTGGGAGAATTGGAAAGAGACACTACAACAACACAGTATTGGATGGACCGATTTCCAGTCCAAAACCAAATTCGCAAATAACACTATTGAATCCTGGGCTAACGAAAGAAAGGACTGGAAAGCAGTTCTAAACGGTCACGCAGAACTTCTCAATGCCAAACTCCGGTAAGGAAGAGTCCTTGGCTGAAATGCCTCTGATCTATACAATGGGGCACCTACGACCGCATACTCAAGACCCGATCCTGCGAATCCAACAGCTCGTATAGTTCCCCATAGAGATTAGCACAACTATTAGCTGTCGTCCGATGTGGAGCAACGGTTGACAAGGTGTCAAAGTCCCCGACCACAACCAGTCGCTTCCGGGCACGCGTGAGTGCGACGTTCAATCGCCGTGGCCCTTCCTCGGGGAACGTCAGGAACCCACTGTTTCCCTCCGGGTTACTCCGTACGAACGAGACTATGATCGCTTCCCGTTCACCTCCTTGGAAGGAGTCAACCGTATCGACTGATACCTGGTCCACATCGTCAGCATCAAGTCTATGTAGTTGTGACCAAATCTTCCCAATTTGTCCACTATACGCGGAAATGATGCCGATATCTGCCGGTTCAAGCCCAGACATCATGAGGAGTTTGACCTGCTTCGCAACGGCCTCCGCTTCAGCGACGTTATACCGCGAGTTCCCGTGAGTCTCCTGTTTTTCCGTTCCTTCGATATCGATGAGTGCCACCGGTTTTAGATCGTCAATTTGCCAATCTGCGTTTTTGTCCGCGGTTTCCAGATTCCCGTCGTAGAACGCTTGGTTGGGGAACTCGGCGATCTCTTCGTTCATCCGATACTGGCGGCGCAGAAGGACAGAAACATTGTCTCCGTACTGATCCAAGAGGTGCTCAAAGAGCGAGATATGCATATCCTCAGTCTTCATTGACTCATCAGCACAATACGGCGGGAGCTGCTTGTGATCGCCTGCCAGCACTACCTTCTGCGCACAGTTGACGACAATCGCAGTCGCTGGACGACTCGCCTGCGTCGCCTCATCAACGACTGCAACGTCAAACTCATTCTTATCGAACTGCGCTGCACCACTCGTTGTTGCTGCGACGACATCCGCACTCTTCGGGGAGACATCCATGTAGTGTGATTGAACGACTTTGTTCCGCGAGTTATGCCCGACTCGGGCAATCGTCAGTTCGGCTTCACCTCTTTCCTCATCGCATACAAACGCGTGAAGTGTATCAGATTCGGGGTCATTCACCGTACTGTCTCCCACTAAGAGATTATCGACCGCTTGGTTTGAGTGAGCGGCCACCAGCACAGACTGCCCTTGGGTAACAGCATGCTTGACGTACGCTGTGAGGGTACGCGTCTTCCCAGTGCCAGGTGGCCCGTGGATACAAACCATATCCTCCGCACTGTCAGCCCAGACCAACGCCTGCTTCTGATACGGGTTAAGGTCCACCTCCACACTAGGGACCGCAAACTTGTTCGGCGAGAACCTGACTGGCCGACTCCCGGTAAGCAACTTTCGTTTTCCTGTGTCTGATTTCACCTCGTTGATCGCGTCTAACCGCCGCTCAAACGGAATTGGATTAAGAAGCGGAGTTACCCAGAAGTCGGTCTGTTCGTTTGCCAGTAGCTTTTCGACAACGGGACGATTCTCAACGGTCTCCCAGTCCGGTTGAAGCGTCAACGAGGGGCCACTCACATTCGTTACTTCAGTAGCAATGGGGAACTCATCGGTGTCGCTCACCGTATCTAGGATATAGAGGTTATTCGGGTACACATCTTCGTCCTCGAAGAGGTCGATATCCTCATCATCCTCAGCGGTAATTTGGAAGATGAACTTGGGATTTCCATCGTTCCCTCTACCTTGGGTTACGGGAACGAATGGCCCGACCGCAGACCCACGGTCGACGAGTGTTTCAATCCCGGTCTCACAGTGTTGATCCCAGTTCGTTTCACGTTCGGTGTCTCGTTCCGTTCGGACAAACTCCAAGAGGTCGTTGAAGAATGCATCCTGTTCAGCCGAGGAGGATTCCGACCGCGGATTCACCCGCGTCTCCGGAAAGTCGATGTCTTCGAGCTCACTGTCCTCAACGAGAGTTGCGTCAGGATGCCAGAATTGGAGGCGTTCACAGACGACTGTTCCAAGCAGTGTGTCAGCAGAGGTGAACCGAGTGACACCGTTCACCCCAAATGACGAATCATACCAGCCGATTTGCTCCGAATCAGGGCGCCAAAGAACGTACTGCTGGGTAGGGGTTGGATCGTTTTCCTGGTGTAGGGGAATCGGGTAGCTCTTCTTATTCTGCTGGTCTGGCTTGACAACGGCCTTTGCATGTTCTACAGTGTCTTTGACATCCTCGGCGGTGTTGATCTCCTCTACGCCGTCACCGCTTCCGTTTGAAGGTTTGCCGTGAGATTGATAGAGGGACGCATTTGCCGCTTGCCAGTTCTTAAAGAGACCGGCGAGGGCTTTCTGGTTCGAGACTGTGGAGGACTCGGCCATGCTCTGTAATCTACCGGGATACGGCTTTCCCGCCAATTATAAATCTGCTGATTTGATGATTCGTGGATTCAACCCCTCCGGGATCGGATACCTTCACCCAGAGTTCCTGCTCCAGAAAACTTATCTTGTCAGACATAGGTCCTTCTTTCGTGGCACGCGATAACAAAGACCGGTACGGCTATCGACACCGTTCTGACGATGCCTATCAGATGGGCGAATCCAAACCGGGGGATGTCGGTGATAGTAAGGGGACATTCCACGACCGAGCGATGGCAGATTCCAATGTTATCGTCGATGGCAAGGTACAGTCTCAAGAGTCCTACCAGCGGTCCGTAAAGGAAACCGGTTCCTCCAAGCAATCCGCAAAATCGTCGAAGCCAAAAAAGGAGAACCGGTCCTCCGGGAAGAACAAGTATCAAGGGCCGAAGGTCTCTCAAGACGAAATCGCCGGGAAGACCGTTGAAGTCGAGATTGAGAGCGACGGCGGCACCTTAGACACGATGGCCCAGTACAAGAACCACCAAATACACGTCGAGGGCGGAGTTCCCGGCGAAACCCGGCGTGTAAAACTTGAGAAAGGGAAAGGGTACTTGATTGGTCGGCCGATCCGCCTAAAGGAATAACCCCCCTCTCTATTCACTCCATATTCCTCACCCAACACTCCATTCTCACCGTAGCAGGTGTAGTAATCGGTCGTCTCCTCATTCTCACGTCTTACAGCGTTCTTCTAAAGACGAAGGACGGTGTTAATCAGATGCAGGCTTTAAAATAATAATCGAGACTTCATTTACGACAGTATTGGCAAGTTAGCGCCTATAACGTTGATTCTATTCCGTGCATAGTTGCCAGTTAATGGCTGCTTCGACGATTTCCTCGTGGTTGGTAAAGGTGTTGGACTCATTCCGTACTATGGCGTCTAAGTATTCACGGTGATCATCCATATTGCGGATTTCAACTGCTGAGTCTATGTCGGTGTCAAGAGTGGCTGCAATCCCTTTTGCAAGTATATCCATGGTCGAATCGAGTTCGCCACTATTACGAACAAGGTCCTCAATCGTTTGCTCGACAGTAGGACTACCAGTTAGGTTGACAGCGAACCCCTGTTTCTCACTCCCCGAAGCCTCACCGGCGAGCAATGCTACGACGTACTGTCGCACGGCTTCAGTCACGAAGTCATCTACTGTCTGAACATCTTCCTGGTCAGATGTCGTGACGGACCATTCGGCTAATGCCACTGCCAATGGATCAAGAGAGACAGTTATGCTGTCTCCCTCAGTCGTTTCAGCATTTCCGTTCTCGCGCTCTGATTCGGTATCCGCCTCCTTAGCGGACTTGTCACCCTCAGGAGTAACTGTACTTTCAGTAGTGGGATTGCCTTCGCCTGTCTGGGGGTCTTGGCGTTCTTGACTGGCCTCTTCGACGGGACTGCTCTGTTCAGGGCTAGCCGACTCGCCTTCCGGTTCTTGTTCAGGCTCGTTATCTTCTGCCTCCGTGTTCCCGGTCGTTTGCGCACCCTCCGTCTCCGCTGTAGAATCAATCTCTTGGCCCGTGCCGGGCTCACCGTTGTCATCGTTCACCGAGTTATCAAGGTCGGCTTCGGATTGCGATTCTCTGAGTTGTTTGGCGGCTCGTTGAGAAACCATGTTCTTCGGTGTAAGCGACGAGGTGTCCAGTTGTTCTGTCGCCTCCATAGACGTCTGGTCACCGCGGGTAACACCAGTCGTATCGATTAATCCAGTCTGTCGATGCGTCGCTTTCTCCTCAGCGTCATCGTTCGTCGAATCATCGTCTGCTGTCATGGATTCCGTATCAGACATTGTCGCTTGCGTTTCTTCGGAGTGGTTTGGTGCGTCCAAGCTTGTCGCTGCGTTGGGACCGTGATGAAGTAACGAGGCGATTTCTGCTTGGTTGATCCCTTCAGCTTCGAGGTCGGGGTCGTCATGACGAGTAAGTGACGGTACTGAGAACGAATGGAGGAGTTCCGTACTGGCAAACTGCTGGAGGTTCCGCTCACCATTCGACACGACGGTTCCACCACCTGCTGCCGGAGGTAACCGCCACTGCTCGCCATCAAATAGTGTGTGCTTGTTTGTATCGCCGGTCCCCCAGACGACGCTGTCGAAATCATTGAATTTCCCGCCGGCACCGCCGTGACGGTGAATGATAACGGTCTCCGTCGGATCCACAGCATCGTGGACGGACTTGAGGGTCTGTGGAGTAGGATGGTTCACCAACTCGTACTCGTGAATCGTGCACCGACCTTCTGCCACCGGGTCATTGCCAGAGCCCACTAACTGCACAACACATGCATTCGCGTTCTCACGAAGACAATCGAACAACCGTCCGCTACTACGTTCACGGGGGATCTCCGGGCCGGCAATCGTGATGACACCGTGCCCAAGACACGTTTGCGGGTCCTCGAACACCGGGATTTGCTCTATGCCAGCGCAATCGTAGTCAAGTCGCTCATAGAGTTTAGCGACCTGACCGACAACACGAATCGGCACACCGAGATCATACTCTTCCCGCAACGCATCTAACAGGTAGGCCACTTGGACACCGACCAAACCGCTGGTCGCCACGAGCGTCGGCGCACCGCCATGTGCGTGTTCAAGCGCCGTCCCAAGCGCGTTAGTGAGCGACCTGCTAAACGACTCGTTCGTTGCAGCAGGTAAAAACAGCGCATCAATATCGATGAACTCCTCTGGAGGGAAGCCCGTAAATCCGCCAGCACTCCGACACGTAAAGTCACCGGTGGCCAACAAGTGATAGGTCTCTCCATCATCCACTACCCGCACTAGAAACCCAACAGCTCCCGGAATATGCCCGGTAGGAACAGGATGGATCTCAACTTCGGAGGTGATAGACCTCCAATCTTCAACCGGTGTGATCGCGTTGGTAACCTCGCCACTCGCTCGGACTCCATACTCATCGCTCGCAACATCAAAGACGTCACCGAGAACACTGGCGGTTGCCGGCGAAGTAAAGATAGGAATTCCGTCACGGTGAGCCGCCGAGAGGCTAGAGTAATGATCCAGGTGGGCGTGTGTCAAGCATATCCCAGCCAGCCGATCATTCGATTCCAAGAGCCGATCAACATCTACTCCTTGGATGAAGATATTGAGTGTTCTAGAGATACTAATTCTTGTTAAGGAACGGGTAGTTCAATATGTCTTACGAGGAGCCCGAATTGCCCTCTTAAGGAGTCACTATGTCGAGGAAGACATGGGGCGAGATAAATTCGGCACAGACGGTTATCAGTGGACTTAACCAATAGACGGATGGTGAATGTATGTAGGCAGTCATACCAGTTATCAGCCACGGTAGCCACAATCCGATCCATCACTTCCGAGGAGACGAAATCTGGTTGAACGCATCTTTGACGCGATCATAGAGGATGGCCGTCAGATCGTCGGCGGTATACGGCCGGCCCGGAAGGGTCCGATTCCTGAGCCAGTTCCGGGCATTAATGGCGAGCGATGTTTTCAATGTCTTGGAATGTCCCTTTGACGGACGCAGTCATGGAAGTTGTTGGGTTGTACGGCTAAAGTGTTTCCTCACACTGTCATTTAGAGTCTCTCTGGCAGACTACATCCTGTAGTTCTTCATAGAGTTCTGGATGGTGTTCCCGTAGTACTTCTACGTCTTTAGGAAGTTCATCTTGGATACGGCTCCTAACACGTGAAATCGCTTGATACCGCTTATTTTCATCGGCCTCCTCTGTATTCGAGATTTGCTTTCTGTCAGTCTTTGTCAGTAATGCTCGGGTCCGCGCCATCTTGCCCTTGCTTCCGCCGCCCATTGCAAATATACCCACCATTTGCAAATACACAAACTTTGCGAATGGGCAAACATATGCAAATATGCAAACTACTAAGTCAGTGGGAATTCGAGAACTAAGTGAGAACCCGTGTCCCGGAGAAATCCCGGCGGGTAGGGCCGCCGAGGCGGGTTCTCAGCACCAACGCCAAAGAACCCATGAAAGAATTAACCGCAGAGGATGAAGAAGCTGCTGATAGACTAACTGAAGATATATCCCAATTAAAACAAATTTCGCTCGGGGAAGGGGCCGCGACGTGTCAAGTGTGCGGTTCCTTTCTTCGTGAAGGTGAGTCTGTCGTTGTGTACGTGTTTCGGCCGGCTAGTGAGGTGATGTTTCAGGTTGGACACGTGATTTGTGGTGACGGGAGGCACGAGTTGCCGAAGGAGTTCACGCTGGGTGTGCGTGAACTTGTTGTGTCGGGTCATGTTGGCTGGTGTTCAGACGGGGCGACGCAGTCGTCGTGGCCAGTGTTGTTGGATCCGGAGGTTTTGTTGGTGAGTGCGGCGGCGACGAAGTCGGTGCGGAGGATTCCGGATGGCGGTACGGCTGTGAACGCTACGACTAGTTTCGAAAATCGTGAACCGTCGGAAAAGATGTCCTTTGGCGAGGCACGACGGCGAGCGGACCGGCCTGACGTCGACGAGGTTCGCAGGTTGTTCTGGAGTGATCAGCGATGACGTTGAGCGGTTCAATACTCAGAGATTCGCATCTCGATGTCGAGCTGGACGTACCGCGGTCGGTGGAGGAGATGTTGTTGCCAAATGTGTACGTCGGGCTCGAAATCGATCTGCTGTCGCCTGGTGATGGTATCGTTACGGATCGGCATCATGCGTCGGCGGATCGGTATGAGGCGGATGATCCGATGAATCAGATTGAGGGACAGATTTCGCCGTTCACTCTGAGCGGGTGGCTGCGTCATGGGTGTGAGCAAGTTGTCCAGGTTGCTGGGGCGACGGCGTGTCATCCGGGTGAGCCGGATGCGGATTATATGCGGGCGGAGACGTACGAGCGCGATTTAGAGTCGGGGTACCACGAGAAGGGAGCGTGCCTCAATGAGCACGGTGATGGGTGTGTTGTCTATGACTTGTTCGGTGGGTTCGGCGATCAGCCGGGGAAGTTGCTGCGTCGTCCGGTGTCGTTCTCGCCGATCCGGCGGAATGTGGATGTCTTGAAGGGTGAGGCGGAAGCGCACTACCGGCAGGTGTCGAATCAAGTTCGGTCGCGGAACGAGGAGGACGGTGGCGAGCCGCTTCGGCAGGCGGATCGTGACGTGCTCGGGAACGTCGAGGGGACATGGAAGTTGACGCTCCGGGAACTGAAGCCGGAGTTCGTGGGGTTGCTCTTGGAAGCTGTGTCGTTCCTTGACGCGCATAGTGATGAGTTCGAGTTCCAGCTCGGCGGCGCACGGAATTTCGGTGCAGGCATCGCTAATGTGTGGGTGATCAATCCGCTGTACAGCGACCGAGAGGTGCGCCGCGTGTTCGACCGTGCGAAGGCGACGACGTCGGCGATGGAGGAGAAGGACGAAGTGTGGCGGTCGGAATGCCGGCCGGAGTTCGTCCGGGCGTTGCAGGCGCGCGTGGCGGCGCGTGATGGTGATGTGCCGATGCCGGACGGTGTGTCGGGAGGTGGTTCGGCGTGACGGATCCTAACGAGTCGTCCGGGGAGTCGTTGCAGCCGCCGACGGAGTCGATTCGCCCCTCGGTGTCGAAGATTGACTCGAAACAAGCGGCCGGTGAATCGGAGGACGACGGGTCATGTGTGAATCCAATGGTTGCGGTGTATCGCCATGACGTCCACAAGGCGCGGATGCGTGGTCATGAGCATGCTGAGGAAACGTTCCGTGGCGTGCGTGTGAACGAGTCCGTGCCGTTTGGTGCGGATCGGGATGCGGCGTTGTTGAGTCGGCCGCGCGGGGAGCCGGAGCAGACGGTGGATGCGCACGAGTCGTGGTTTCGCGTCTCGCTGTTGACTGGGCAGGTTGCGTCGTCGGTGGAGCCAGTTAGTGATATTGGCGGGTCGCTGTTCAAGGTGGTTCGCATCAAGGATCCGGCGGCGTTGCATGCGGCGTGGTTGCATGCGACGGTGCCGTCGTTGTTCAGTGAGTCGCCGTACTACCCGTACACGTCTTTGAAGTATCATACGTTGCTCGTGGCGGCGTTGCTGGATAATTACCGGGCGGGGGTGTCGTTCGATGAGTTGTTCCTCGCGGTGACGCCGAGTGACGGCGACCCGGCGGTGGTACCACATCGGACGGTCGTGTCGACGAGCGGGTTCGCGCTGCACGTGACGAGTGAGCCGGGTGATCGGCCGGCGGCGCGGCTCGGGTCGGGGCCGGCGCGGTTGTTTGCGGACGTGTGGGCGCGCCTGCCGGAGGTCCCGTTCGATGTGGATGGGGAGCGTCGGTGGCGTGTGCTTGACGCGCAGTTGCGCCGGGTTCGGTCGTGGTCGGTGGCGCTCCAGTTCATTGAGGAATACAGTGCGGCGCTCGCCCCATCGCCGCTTGATGGTGCTGGGCCTGGGGGTGATGGGGTGTGACGCGGATCCAGCAGGTGCTGTTTGAGTTCGACGGGCAGTACCTCGGGCATCCGTACTTCGTGACGGGGAACGCGTTGTTCAATGCGGTCGCACGGCGTGTTGATGCGGAGACGCGCCGGTCGCTGCGCGTAAGTCATGGGGTGTTCGTGCCGGGGGAGTACGGTGAGTACCCGGCTGGGGCGTCGCAGGATGGGTATGCTGGGAAGCTCGGGCAGTCGCTGCCGGACGTTGAGGTGTACGAGGATTTGTTCGTGTTTCGTGATGCGGCGCAGCGGTGGTTGCTGGATTCGCGGCCGCGGGACGCGCATAACGTCCACGACTTGCAACTGCACGGTGGTCGGGTAGCGTTCGACGATACGTGCTGGTTTGGGCGGCCAGCGGGGCAGCGGAATCGGCGGCGGTCGGTGTCGTGGTACCTGCACTGCTACCTCCACAGTAGGCAGGGTGACGGCAGTGTTGTCCCGGTTGATGAGGATGTGCTTGACGGCCTGCAGGTCGGTGGTGCGCGGAACTACGGGTTCGGCGAGGTCTCAGTCGTTGACACGCAGATCGTGGATCTGGACGCACTCGACTTCTCGCGGCTGAAGGCAGCGCAGGCGAGTGGCGAGTCGTGCCGGATTGAGTTGGTGTCGCCGTTCGTGTTGGAGTCGGAGCATCCGAGTGGCGATGCGCAGGACGTGCCGTGGTGGTGGCGTGTCGACACGGACGAACTGAGTCCCGTGTCACAGGGCGGGTTGCGTCGCCGGGCGACACGGCTCGTGGACGGTGACGAGACGTACGCAGTGACGACGGTGGATCACGGGCAAGTCGTGCAGTATGCTGGTGATGAGCCGGTCGAGACGGCGCGGAATGGTGTGTTGCGTGTTGGGACGCATTCGCGGTTCGGGTTCGGTGAGTTCTGTGTCCGCCCGGCGAGTGAGGATCGCGTCTCGGAGCGTAGGGCTGCCGGGGCTGGAGGTGAGGTGTAGTGGTGTTGGAGCAGGTGGCGTTCGATATTGAGACGACTGGGTTCGGCGTTGATGACGAAGTGACGGTGGTCGGGTTCGCGGTGTCGATGGGTGTGCAGGTGTTCGTTCAGACGGGGAATCGTCCGGCGCGAGAGCTGCAGGCGACAGTGCAAGAGCAGGTGCCGGTGCACGTAGACGTCTCGACACACGAGTGCGAGGAAAGTGTGCTCGCGGCCGTGACGGAGTTTGTTGCGGAGCGACTCAGCGGCTCGGACGTGTTGTTGGTCGCGTACAATGGTGAGCGGTGGAACGGCGGGTTCGACGTGCCGTTCCTCCGGACGCGGTATGCGCAGCTCGACATGCAGTGGCCGTTCGTGGACGTGCCGTACGCGGATGTGATGCCGCTCGTCACTGACCGGTTCAACACGACCGTCAACGGCGATGACCAGCACGATCTGGGCAGCGTGTACGACCTGTTGTGTGATGGCGAGTACGGCGACCTCGATCCGTTTGATGGGAGTGACGCGGCCGTTCCGGCGTTTGAGAACGGGTGGTTCGCAGAGTTAGTGCAGCATAATGTCGCGGACGTGTTGCGGACGCGGGCGCTTGGCCGTGTCGCTGAGCGGTACTGCTCGAAATCGGAGTTCAAAGTGAAGTCGCTTACCCCGACCAGAGAGGTGTGACGTGATTCGAACTCACCTATCCCCGGGATCTGTAGGTCGGCAGAGGAGCTACAGTGCCCCGTGGGATCCGGGGTGACTGCCGATCTTGATTCAATGGAGAGCCGTCTGAGTACCTGCGGTTTGAAGCGATACATCACTCAGCACTCGGAGCGTCGACGAGTGACCGATCAACGCGAGGACGAAGCATGGCAGAGACTGAACCACGACGGCATGGTGAATCGAGCGGCGAACGAACGGGTAGTAGCGGGGCTGATCGGCCGGGGCACTGTGAGTGTCACGAGACGGTTGACCCGGACACGCGTCAGGATGTCTTGGAGGAGTACAAGCATCGATGTCAATCGTGCGGGCGGCGTGGTCCCGAAAAAGGCGGGTTGGCGACGCTGCATGTCCACCACATCGAACGTAACCCGGACGAGATGGGCGAGCACGATATGGAGAACTTGACGTTGCTGTGCCGGCCGTGTCACAGTTGGCTACATCAGCAGGCGACGCCGGGTGACTCGCCGGTGACGATTACGGACGCGGATCGCAGCGTGTTGCTCCCGCAGGACGTTGAGGTGCTGCAGTTCCTCGCGGCACACGGGCCAAGCCGGACTGGGGATATCGCGTCCGGGATGACCGCGGACCTGTCGGTGTCTGCGGTCCGGGAGCGACTCTGGGTGCTCATGGGACTTGACAACCGTGTCGAGTCGCGTGATCGGCAGATCGTGGATAAGGATGTCGAGACCGGCGAGTGGGGGCTCGTCGATCAGATTGAGAACTCTGCTCGCGGGCACATCCCAGACGACCGGCAGTTGCTGTTGCAGCGCATGGAAGATGAACAAGTCCGGCAAGCGCTGGAACGCGGGTGTGACCGAAGTGACGTTACTGAGGTGCTGGGTATCTCCCGCCGCACAACGTTCAACAAGGTGAAGAGAGCGTACGCCTATGATTTCCCGTTGGATGCGTTCGGGCGGGGTGGACGCCCGACTGATGAGTCCAGACGGGAACGGAACACGCAGGCCACGAAGAGCGAGTCGGACCAGCAGCAACGGCTCGATGATGTCGCCGAGCAAGAGGATGCAGCGTTAGGGCGGACTGAAACCTGGGGGACGCGCGAGTCGAACACGGATGGACAGGCAGCGCGTGATGGTGACCGACGGAACGACCGATCAGCAGATGACGATGACCTCAGTGATGAGCTGCGGACGCATCTGCAGCAAGCAATCGATTCGTTACAAGAGGCGAATTCGGCGCTCTGACTGACGAGTTGGACGCGGATGAGTCAGTATCGGTTGCGGCAGTAGTCCATTGGAGATGCGATAGATGGGTCTCTCCGTGAAAAATGAGCGTTGGTGAGGCGTCGACGTCGTGTTTACTCTACGGTTCGACTGGCGAGTGGTTCGTCGCTTTCGAGCAGGTCCTTCATGTGCTCGTTTGCGGCGGCGAGCCCTTCCTTCAGCGAGACTGCGTCCATCCCGATGATGTTGTTTCCGGCATACAGCGTGAGTCGATTGAGGTCCCGCGGTCCGAATGGGTCTTCGTGGAAGTGGAGGTCGTACCGGTGGCCGTGGTGGATGATGGCGTCGGTTTCCGTGACGATGTCTGGCAGTTCTTCTTGGGTGAGCGTGTGCGAGGTGATTTGAAGAGCACCCGTTTTGAAGCTCTCCCGCTCAACGGCGAGTTGAGTTACGTTGTCCTCGCCGCGGGTGCCCAGGTATCCGTGGACGAACTCTTCGAGCGAGCGCTGCGTTTCTGTTTCATCCAGGATGCGTGTGGCGACGTCGTCGAGGGTGGTTTCGCCGGACTGTTGTTGGCTGCGTAAGCGTTGCACCGTGTGATGATTGAGCCACACCAGGTTTGGGCTGGTGAGGACTTCATCTCGGTCGGGGAAAGTGACTGCGCCGACGGTCTGCCGTGCGTCTTCGACCTTCTCCTCTGCAGCTCTGAACAACTGCTCGGCGTCCTCGCTTGTGACCGACTGGCTCACCGCCGCTCCCTCGTCCGCTTCGGTCGTCTCGCTGAATCCCGTGCCGGGTGTGGAGAGGAGGAGCGTTGCTCCGTCGTAGGTCACGAAGTTGTTGTACTCGTCAACGTACTTGTAGAGTGCCCAGACTTCGGCTTCGCGGCGCGTGAAGTTCGTCTC
Organism: Halorussus limi; assembly: GCF_023238205.1. Classification (NCBI taxonomy): domain Archaea; kingdom Methanobacteriati; phylum Methanobacteriota; class Halobacteria; order Halobacteriales; family Haladaptataceae; genus Halorussus; species Halorussus limi. The sequence continues at coordinate 3,025,965 of NZ_CP096659.1, read as the reverse complement.
AGCGACGTACGTTTCGATGCGGTCTGCGAGTTGGTCGTGCAGGGTTTGGCCGAGTTCCTGCACGTCGGTCTTGGAGACGTCCTCTGGGTACTCGTCGTGAGTCTCACAATGGTCTGCTATTTCGTTGAGCTGTGCTCGGACGGTCTGTTCTGAGTCCGTATCGTGCGTCATGTTTCTTTTTCTCGGGTTCGGTGTGCCGTTCGAGCGACTATTTCGATCATACCGTGGGCTCTGCTCCCATCTTCGCAGGGGTAGGCCCGGGTTTGGTCGATGGGTGCGTCACGTTGTTCTGCGCTCCCGTCGTGTTGGAACGGCAAACCGTTTATCTCGCAGTTAGTTATAAACCCTCGCCCTCAAAATAATCCCTTATAGCCGTTTATCAGTCCTAACAGTCTATCTAAGGGCGTGTCTTGGCTAACGAGCTGCTCGCGGTGACGCGGTTACGAAAATTCCATCGCGGACGTTTGGGCAGACTTCGTCAATGCCTGAGAGCGAGGGGTACAACGGGAGTAAGAGATCTGACTTCCGATTCCACGAGAGGCGCTTGGTGTCCGCGATGATTGTTGCAAAACCGGGAGAGTGGAGCCAATCGAATACTGTCCTCGTCTACCCTGAGATGACACCTTCGCTCACGTACGGTCGGCATTTGCCCTGTAGTCCTGGTCTCTTGGTGGGTTGCTCTACGCAGTGAGGGTGGCGTCACTTTGATTTTCACCGTGTGTGATTGTAGCGGTATGACTCGAAGTATTGAGGCGGAATTAGCGGCGGTCCGGCAGCGGCTCGCTGCGCTTCCGGAGGCGGAGGAGCCGCCGCCGACAACGCTGCAGGTGCTTGGCCGGAGTACGCAGGAGCGTGACTGGCAGCAGTTCCTCGTTCATTTCTTGACGCCGGACGCGCCGCACGGGCTGAACCATGCGTTGTTAGAACACGTGTTGGCGGCGTTGTCTGATCGAGATGACTTGGAGTACGAGTTTTCGCGGTTCGACATTGACGATATCCAGATCGCACAGGAGGTGGCGACGTCGGACGGGATTCCCGATGTCGTGTTGTGGGCGTCCGACGAGTGGTTCATCTGCTGGGAATTGAAAGTCCATGCGTCAGAAGGCGACGACCAGACACCACGGTACGTCGGTGTGGATTCGTTCGATGGAATCGGGCTTGACAAGTCCGAGGTACCAGTTGATGGCCAGCACTACGTTTTCTTGGCCCCGGAATCTGCGTCGTCACCGGACGCTGAGGAATTTGTGCATGTCTCGTGGGAGTGGCTGGCTGCAGAGCTACAGTCATTCTTGGTGGAAAGCTACGACGAGTACCCGGCGCGGACCACAGCGCAGTTGAAAGACTTTGTCGACACGATTCGGAGTGAACTCACGATGACCGAGTATCAGGAGAATCAGCACGAAATGGTGGAACTGTACGTTGAGAACTACGGTGTAATCTCGGACTTGGAGGCGGCGTTCGAGGAGGAGTGGTCGGAATTCGAGGAGATCTGGGGGACACGGCTGGCGCAAACGCTGGATGCGGCTGAGCTTCTCGATGATCCGGACGTGCCTGATGAGTACGCGGCAGTAGAGCTGGAGATGGCGACCGGTGAGCGGCGACAGTGGACGTTCCGACAAGGGACGTCTGATTGGGCGTGGCTGTTCCCGCGAGAGTGGTGGCGGAAGGTCGATGAGGACCGTCCAGTTTCGGATGCGATTAAACCGAATGCGCGGGTTGGTTTCCTGCATCGACTTGAGCGTAATCGAGAAGACGCTGTCCGGGATCACACGCTCGTCGTCTACGTCAGGAACGCTCCGTCTGGGCACGAGGACTTCTACAACGGGTTCGCCGACCGGTTCTCGAATACACAGTCCGAGATTAGCGACGCCATCAACGGGACGAAACTCACAATCACGGGGAACAAATCAAACGTTCTCCGAGCAGAGTACGAGATCGACGTTGACCGTCACGATGATTTCTTCGAAGCGTATCTCGACGCACTCTCCCGGGCCGTCAAGGAGGGCGTTCTCTCGAACCCCGAACTGATCGAGACGATTGACCGGCTCTACGAGACGACGATAACGGACGACGTGTCAGTATGACCCACCACTCGAAGACTGACGTACTGATTGTCGGCGGGGGTCTTGCCGGGCTAAGCTTGGCAGGGTACCTTCAACGCCAGGAGTATGAGCCGACGATCATCGAACAAGCAACCGAGTGGCGAGGTTCTGGGTACGGGATTGGGCTTTGGGAAGACGGACTCGCCGTCCTCGACGAACTCGGACTCCTCGATGCCGCCCATAAGCGAGCAGCCGATCCTAATGGATTTGAGATTCGCGCGAGCGGCGGTGAGGTTCTCACACGCACATCTCTTTCCCCCGAACAGACACTCCTACTGGTCATCCACCGTGCTGACCTCCACGCGGCACTACGAGAAAACGTCCCGTCAGACTGGATTCGAATGGGAACATCTCCTGAGCACATCAACGAGCACGCCGACGGTGTGACCGTCACCTTTGATGACGGGACGACTGAAGTATTTGACCTCGTAATCGGTGCTGACGGTATCCATTCCGTCGTTCGCAGTCAGTGCTTCGATGACTGGTCGAAACGGGAATACGATACCTACGTGTGGTCGCTATGGGCCCAACAGGATGTGGACGTCGGGCAGGATATGGTCAGTGTCTGGGGCCCCGGAAGTGAGGGATTCGTCGCTCGTGTCGGTGACCGCGTCGGATTCAATCTCGCTGCACGACTCGACAGTCCTCCAAACCCACCGGGGCGTGAGGAACTGCGGGCGCAAGCCGAAACAATCGGCTGGCAGCTACCCGCTCTTCTTGACGGGACCGACGACGAGCCCTTCTTTGACCGCGTCCGCGACGTGACCTGTGACACCTGGCATACTGACCGAATTGCGTTACTCGGTGATGCCGCCCATGCAGTGCATCCAATTTCAGGGATGGGCGCGTCGCTCGCACTCCAAGACGCGCGTGTTCTCGCACAGGAACTCGCCACGTCCCGCTCCGACCATCTGTCCAAGGCACTTACCAGGTTCGAGTCCCGGCGTCGACCCGACGCAGCACGCGTGAAACGCATGGCACGCGTCGAGGCCACGGTTACATTCCTCGAATCGAAATATCTTCGGCGACTGCGCAACGGGGTGGTCAAACAGACGCCGCTATTCGACATGTTCATCAAGCGACAAGCAACGGAATAACCGCGTAGAACAGGAGATCACAGGCGGCGCTGCAGAGTTCAGGAGGTGCAGCAAACCACTTGCTACGAAGATCCAGATTTCGACTCTAGTACTGAGAAGTAGCGATGCTACCAGACACGGTAGTTCAAGAGAGGGTCAAGATCGAAGCGTACCCTGGCGCTTATGTCTCTGACGACCCTGGGTCGTACCCTGCGTTTTGGAGATGTATGAGGACTTGCTCGATAGTTTCGAGGGCGTTGTGGAGATTTTCTGTGGTGCGACCGCTACTGAGGAAGTCGTTGCTGTCGGTGTTTTCGACGAGGAGGTTGGCGTGGGCGACGTCGTTGCGGAGTTCTTTGATTTCGTGGAGTCGAGAGTCGGCTTCTCCTTTCGTCGAGAAGCCGCAGGCCTCCCAGCAGGGTTCGACGCTTTTGACGATAGTTTTGAGCGTCGAGAATTGTGCGTAGTGGATCTCCTCTAGGGCGACGTTGGCGGCTTGTGCGTCTTCGTACCGGTCTTCGATATCGTCGAGTTCGTCCCTCGTGACGGAGGTTTGCTTCCAGTTCGGTGCATTTTCGAGGATGAGTTCGCGGAGATGTTCTTCGAGGTACGTGATCCGGTCGAACAAGTAGATGCGCGCTGGGGCGGTGTTGAGATCGGCGCGAGTGAGGATACCGGTGACGTGATTGTGCCCGCCGAGGAAATAAACGGGTTTCTCAATGAGTGCGGAGAGGACGTCTGTGAACGAGGTGTCGCCGCTGATCATGTAGTCGATGGTGAGCGGGGTGAGATGGTCGTCGAGAGTGTCGCCGTCGTCGTCAGTCGTGACATCGTCCGTGTGGATGAACCCGATTGGGTCGTCGTCAGCGTAGACCGGGGCAGCATCGTACCCGTTCTCATCAAGCCACGCGGCGGCGTCGCCAGGTGGCGTGCCGTGGTCGAGGTGTTCGACGGAGTACGTGGCGAGTTCGGCCGCAGTACAGTCATAGAGATCACGAGGCATAACGTCAGCTGGGAAGGCAGGGATAGTCAAACTGGGGATTCAACTCACATAAATAACAGATCGAAGACCCTGTTGAAGTTCTCAATAGTTGACCGTACTGTGTGTGAGAAGCGGAGGTTGTATTCAGCAGCACAGCGTGCGTTTCCGCGCTCATCAGGTCAAAGAATAGGGAATGAGGCAAAGGGGGAGTTCACGGTAGCGCCGTCCGGAGGTCCTCGCAGAGGTCATCGGCATCTTCGAGGCCAACGGACACCCGGACTAACGTTTCGGGAATCTCCGCTGACTCCTCACTACGACTGAACTCGTCGGGGATCATGAGTGACGGTACCTCAACAAGGCTTTCGACCCCGCCGAGACTGGCCCCCGGCGTGAATACCTCAAGTCCCTCGACAAACGCTTCAAGTTCGATGAGCGTCCCATCGAACTCGAAGGATAGCATCCCGCTGTACCCCGACATCTGCTCGGTCGCAAGGTCGTGTTGCGGGTGGCTTTCAAGACCAGGATAGTGGACCCGAGCGATCCGATCATGGCCTTCGAGGAACCGGGCAACTGCCATCGCGTTCCTCTCGTGATGTTCCATCCGTGCGGGCAGCGTCTTGATGCCTCGCGCAACGAGGTAGCAGTCGAACGGCGAAAGCATATTCCCGAGTCCAACCCGCTGCGCGAACGCTAATCGCTCGAAAACCCCATCGTTGTCGGTGATGACAGCACCACCAATCGAGTCGGAGTGTCCGTTGAGATACTTAGTGGTGCTGTGAACGACGATGTCGGCACCCAGGTTGAGTGGGGCTTGATAGTACGGACTCGCAAACGTACTGTCCACGCCGAACAGGACATCGTGGTCATCGGCGATGTCGGCTATCGTCTGGATATCGCATAACCGGATCAAGGGGTTCGACGGGGTTTCTGCCCAGATCAAGTCAGTGTCTGCGTTGACTGCATCGGCAACGTTGCCGGGGTCACGAGCGTCAACGAAGTCGATGTCAACACCGAGATGCCCGGCCATGTGTTCCGTGAGCAGTTTTTCGGTCCCGCTATAGATGGTGTCCGAGGAGACGACGTGGCCGCCCGGAGGGACCAGCGCTAGCATCGTCGTTGATGTGGCGGCCATTCCGGAGGCGAACGCCAACGCATGCTCGCCACCTTCGAGGCGGGCTAACTGCTCTTCGAGGGCTGCCCGCGTCGGATTGCTCTCGCGCGAATAGTCGTGTTCGTTGGCGTCCTCTCCGTTAGCCCACTCGAACGTAGTCGAAAGGTGAATCGGCGGGACGACGTCGTTCGTTCCCTCTCTGTGCGGATGTATTTCAGTTTCAGCTGCACCGACTGCGATGGTTGCGAATCGGTCATTGTCGGATCGGTTATTGTGTCGTGTCATCGGATACTCACCACAAGACTCACTCGGACCCGATTTGGCGGAGTGTTTGTAGGCCTGTTCTCAGTGGCGGAGGATAGGTGTGGAGTTCCCGGCGAAGGTGGCAGGAATCCCAACCCCGACTTGGGCGTGGATGAGCAAGGCGTTGGTTGCTATCCGTTTGATGCTCCGAGGGGAAGCATTTTGTTCGTATGGACGAGGGACTATCACGATGTATTTGGTAACGTTCCGCCTCGCTCCTGGAGAGTATGATGCGGAGTTTTACGAGTTGAATGACGCGATACAAGCGGCTGCCGAGGACACGGAGGGATATCTGGGCAAACAGACGTGGCATGCACCGAATAGTGAGGAGGTTCTTGTCGTCTACTACTGGGAGTCGTTGGACGCGATTGAGTCGTTTGGAGTAGATGCAGACCACAAACGCGCGAAACAGCGGTGGACGGAGTGGTACGATGCGTATGAGGTTACTGTTACAGAAGTCGTTGAGACATACGGGACTGGATTCGGTGACGATGCGAACCCACTCGCATAGGAATCATCAACCGATCTGATTAGTGAAGTTCCCAAGCGGAGTTATGAAGACATCCTGTATCGATCATTCATTAGCCCGGTTGAACTACGTGTTGCTGCGTAATATTCGATGTATTAAGTACTACTCCCAGAAGCCACCACTCATGGGATTTTTAACAAAACGGATTGCGGTATCTATCCACCGCAAAATTAATGAGTGGTGGGAATAGATATGAGAATAATTATGCTCAAAGGGCATTTCAAATCGGCAGGACCCAGTATCGACTACGGGGATGCTGTCTGTCTCTTCCCTGTCGACGAGCTTGACACGACAGTGCTCCAGTACCGAGATGCCCAACTCGCGCTCGACGATGTCGATGGATCAAGCGTCATCGTCGTCGCCCCGACGAGCCTCGCAACCAGCTACTTCCTCACCCAGCACGCACTCACCGCGATCCCTGTCGACAGTCTCCCCACCGGGGTTCAGACACAGATCGACGCCGCGCTTGAGACTCCCCTCGATACGTTCGAATTCATCCAAATCGGAAAGTGGAACAGTAACAGCTCGAACCACTCGCTCACCGAATTCACGGACGCCTAACTGCCAGTACGTAGAGACACAGGGTCATCGAGCATACACAATGACCGGTATGTTGGAAGACGACTATCCAGGGGCTGCCGCGTACATTCAGCAAGCCGTTGACGAGCATGGCGAAGACTGGGTGTTGGAGCACTATTACGAGCAACTCTACCCGCTCGGAAGGCTCATAGAGATGCCCGAGAAGGACGAACTCCCGTTCTACGACGAGGACGAGCACGACACGATGACGGAAGAAGAACGGGTGGAAATGTACCAGTCGTGGGCGAAGTATCGGGAGAATCTCCGTACGGGAACGAAGCCTGACGAGTGACTGCTACCCTACATTTTTCTCATGGGTCTTCGTTGGGTCACGTATGAGTTCAGATCGAGCGCGTGGGATCCTCCTTGGGTTAGCGTGCGGGGATGCGCTTGGCCGGCCAGTCGAGTTCGCGTCTGCGTCGGAGATCAGTGCTGAGCACGGGCGGCTTGACGAGATGGTCGGGCACGGCACGTGGAACCAGCCTGCTGGAACGATTACAGACGACACCGAGCAGGCGCTGTGCATCGCTCGAAGCCTCGTCGAACACCAAGCGTTCGACCCGGCGGACATTGCCGATAGGTTCGTCGCGTGGTACGACAGCGGCCCGTTCGACATCGGAGGGATGACGAGACGAGCGCTCAGCCGCCTCAAGCGCGGCGACGAGTGGGACGAGGCGGGCCAGCAGGTCTGGGAGAACAGCCCTGAAGGCCAGAATGCTGGGAACGGGAGTGTGATGCGGTGCCCGCCGCTCGCCATCCCGTATGCCACTGACTGGGATCGACTCGTCGAAGTGAGTCGGCAGTCCTCGCAGATTACGCACGCTGACCCGCGGTGTACCTATGGCTGCGCCATTCTAAATCTCACACTCGCGGGCATCCTTGACGATGCTAACGCACCACTGCAGGACGCCCTTGACTATGTCGATGCAAGTGCACCAAACGAGCTCACCGCTGCGCTTAGTCCTCTCACCCGTGCTACTTCCCCTGGTACACTAGAGACGTCTGGCTATGTTGTCCATTCGATTCAAACGGCTCTCCACGACGGGTTAGCGTCCAAGAGTGCCGAGGAGGCGATTGTCACTGCCGTCAACCGTGGCGGTGATACTGATACCATCGGCGCGATCACGGGAGCCATTGCCGGGGCGCGATTCGGTGCGTCGGGGCTCCCCCGCCAATGGCTTTCCATGATCGACGAAACCGATGAACTCGAATCGCTTGCGGATAGTCTCTTGAAGATGGCGTGATGCAGGTGTTAGCTTTCCACCGGAATTTGACGAGGTGCGGTACTGGGTGTACGAGACTCGCCACGAGATCTGGGTGATTCAGGATCAGAATCTCGTTAATAGGGCAGGCAAACCGAACTGGTACATCGTGGTTCGGCCACCACACCTCATTTACAGTAAAATATGGCGATGATGGAATCTAATTGCTAGTAACGAAAGGTAAATAAGAGAAATAAGTCATCTTAATGATGATGCAAGCGCGGTACTCCCGTCGCTCGGTTCTGCTCTATGTGGGGACCGAGATTGAGCGGATGGGTGAGACGCTCGACGCGGCAGAGGACACGATGGTCGATGGAATTCGGTTATGTGGAGATGTCCTCCGGTCGGGATACGAGTATGATTCCATCGATAGCGTTGCGGGTGCCTGTTTCTACCTCGCGTGTACCCGTCAGGAGGAACCAATTTCGCTGCCGGACATTGCCGATCATGCTCGGAAGTCCCAGAAGAACATTCAACACTTGAGTGCGAGGCTGATGTCAGAGTTGGATATTCAGCCGACCCCAGTCGAACCTGACACCTACTTGGATGACGGGATTGATGAGTTCGGCTTCACGGAAGACCAGGCAGCGGAGTGTTTCGATCTGCTTGAACGCGGGAAAGAACGTAATCTCCATAGTGGATTTGCCCCGACGACGGTCGCCGGTGCGATCCTCTATGCCGTCGCGCAGAAACACGGGCTCGAAATTCGCCAGCGGGATGTCGCAGACTTCGTAAACAAAACTCCGGTCTCCATCCGCAAGAACTACAAAACGTTCCTGAAACTGGCGGACGATGTCCCAGTAGATGTACTTCCACCCCAGACAATTGATGAGGCAATTGCGACGCTCCAGACAGCCTTCTCCGAACATCCGGCTGTGTATGCTGACGATGCCCGTGACATTGCGACTGATGCGGACGTCGGAGACAGTGCCAGTCGTGCTGGGGTCACTGGAGGTGCATACTTGAGCGTCGCCCAGGCGAACGGGGTGCACCTGACTGCCAGCGATATTAGCTCCGCGCTCGGTGTTGGAACTCAGACAATTGCGAAGTACAACGAGAGGTTCGACTATGAGAGTTGAAGACGAGACAATTTCAGAACGGCAGTGCCAGGAGTGGCGGGTATCATACCGCAACGGCAAGTCACCGTATGAACTCGCGGTCGAGAGCGATCATCCTCGGAGAGACGTCTACGACCACTTGATTGGCGAGTGTTCTCACGATTGTGACGAAACCCCGATTTCACGTGGCCGGACTCACAACGTGACCGCTCCTGAATGTCGTGACATTAGAGATCGATATGCCGCTGGGGAGGCGATTGAGGCCCTACGGGCGTCAACGGGTCGTCGCTGGCAGACGCTTGTCCGGCATCTTACTGGAAATTGTTCGCACGAGGTTGCCGTCGAGTCCCCGACAGTTGCGAAGCAGGAGATTCTCCAACGAGACCATGTTACAGCGGAGGAATGTGCCCAACTCCGCCGTGGCGTTCACGATGCAGCGAGCGTGATGGCCTATGCGGACACCGTTGACCACGAGTATCAAGTGGTTCTTGCTCACGTGAACGGTGAGTGTGCGCACGAGGTTGACGAACCTCCCCGTGAGCCGAATGATCGGCGTCGGGATATCTCGAACTCAGATTGTCAGGCAATCCGGGAAACGTATCGGTCCAGTCCTGATGTCGACTTTAGCGACATTGCTGAGGAGTACGACTGTTCGCGGACGACAATTGAGCGCCATATTACGTTCAGATGCTCGCACCCGCCTGTAGATGCCTTAGTAACCGATGTTGATGCAGTCCAAGATCTGTTGGAGTCGGGAGTGGACGCCGACGACGGATTGAGCAAGTTCAGTCCGGAAGAGATAGTTCAGTTGGACCGCGACGGGCGTGCGGATCGTAAGGAACCGGCACTGGACTTGATAGCCCCTGACCCGGATCGTGTCGAGACGACGCGTAGTCGCGTGGTGCGCAATACTGACCTCGCCCACGATATGAAGCGTATGTACAATCATACATGCCAGGTCTGTAGCGTCTCTCGGCGTGGTCCGGATGGGAATCCGTACGCTGAGGCACACCATATCCGTCCGCTCGGTCGCCCGCACGATGGACCCGATGAGCCGGAGAATATTCTCGTTCTCTGTCCGAACCACCACGCCGATTTCGACTACGGCCGACTCACCGTTGACCCAGAGACGTACCGCGTCACCCACACCTACGAAGAGGCCGTTGATGGAACTGTATTGAATATCGCAGACCCACACCAAATCAGCGACGACCATCTCACGTACCATAACAAGGTCATTGCCGGCGAGTAAATGGAAGCAGCTGTCAATGGACTCACTGACCCGATTATTATACCAAATGGCTTTGAATCCAAATTATGGATATCTCTGATCTCACTCAGAAGTTCGAGTTTGTAGACACCGTCACAGTAGAACGGAATGAGGCAGGGCAGATCGATCTCAAAATGCCTCAACAACGCTACGAAAAATCAGACGAAACGTCTGTCCATCAGTACGGTTGGGGACCGTTTTGTAAATTCCACGTTGACACCTCCAGCTTCCAAGAGAGATCAGGTGTTTATATCTTCACCGCAAACCATCAGATAGTGTATGTCGGAGAGGCTGTGGATATACATAGTCGAATTCAATACGGATACTCCAACATTTCTCCCAAGAACTGTTTTGAGGGTGGACAGCAGACCAACTGTCGAATCAATAACGCCATTCTCGAAGTCATCCGCAACGAAGGGCAGGTCGCACTCTGGGCAATGGAGGCCGAGGACAGGAAACAACGGGAAGCGGCGTTAATCGAAGAGTGCGATCCATCCTGGAATTTCGAATCTCCAACCACCGTGACTGATAGTCCACAGCAAATCGCGCAAGCTGATGGCCCTGCAAAAGACCGAGAGTCTATTTTTAACGAATCCACAAATCAGCACCAATTGACGAGTAGTAAGTACGCACCGCTCTATGATCACCTTAAGAAGGCTGATGTGAACACTCTCCACCTCTCATTTGAAGAGATAGAGGAGATCCTGGGTGTTCCATTACCTGCATCTGCTCGTAAATACGCCGTTTGGTGGAATCCTACTGGCCACGCTCATGCCGAAGGCTGGGCAGAACTCGGATGGGCTGCAGAACCAGACCTCGACAGTGAGACTGTTACTTTTAACAAAGTCCATTGAATCGCCCGCTTCACTGTCTTTCATCGTTGGAAATAGAACTCCGGTTATTGTCACTCAGTTAGACCCCATTCCTACCTAAGGACTACTTCACTATTTACAGGAGGAGATGAGCTACCTACGTCTCTGCTGAGTTTCGGTCATCGATTCAATAGAGAAGCTTGGCGTGCTATAACCAAGATAGGCCGGTATTGAGTTCTTCAAGAAACGACGGCCGGACTTGAATAGTGGACGGGAATGAAAGCTGCTCGCCCGCTCGTTCGAGGATTGTTCGGCGGAGGAACGGGTGAGCAGGGTCGAAGGACGGACTAGTTCGAATCCGGTAATCGCTGTCGATAGTAAATAATGCAGCGTCGAACGCTCGGTGATGGAGTGAGTTCAGCACGAGGACGTTCTCCGGATGTTCGGCGAGTTCGGGATGCTGGCTTCGCGGGAGGACATGTGCCAGGTCGAGGAGGTCGTCTTCTCGAATATCGGTCATGGTACAGGCGTGGCCGTACCGTTCGAACGTCTCTGTTCGAAAGGCGTCGCTCACGGCGGTTTCGGAGGTTTCGTAGCGTCGGACCCGCCCGCTCTGGTCGAGCGTCTCGCCGGTCGGCCATTGGGCGACGTCGCCAGTTTCGACCCAGCGCTTCCAGACATCCGGCGCTCGGGCGTCATCGTTCATCCGGGCGCGGTCGTGTAGCCAAGAGATGGGGATGGACTGGGTGTTGAGGATTGAGAAGTGGAACAGGTAATTTGGGATTTGTGTCCCGGAGTCGGCTTGGTAGGTGCGGACCTCGAAGTGGTCTGGTACGCACAATCCGCAGAATTCGACGACTCCGGATTCAGGTTTCCGGAATACGAGGACTGGTGGAACGTCTTCGCGTCGTCTAGCCGCGGCTCGGTCGAACGCGGTCTTGATTTTCTGGTTCTTGATAGAGTCGTCGTATGGATTGTCGGCTTTCGCGTCGCCCCAGTAGCTGATGTAGCCGGCGTTGACGGCGAGTGTGTCTTCCCACGGGTCGTCATGTTGGGAGATACCGCTGTCGTTCGAGACGAGTACGAGCGCTGCAGGCGTCTCAGACCGATTCGCACGGAGGTCACGGATTCCGCCGGTGTTTTTGATGCCGCTGTCGAGCGGGCCGCGAATCCATCTGAGGAACTGGTCAGAAGAGTTCCGATAACTGCCGGTGTCTCGGTATTGTTCGCCGACACGGAACCTGTGCTGCATGTCCGTAGTGTCGTTGCTTCCGCTGTGTAATAACAGTGATTGGTGCCGATGATGTATACTGAACGGTCTCGTCGCCCGGTATCGCCAATAGTGATAGGCTTTCTGAGTGGCGATAGAGACGGAGACTGCACTCTCTGTGGATACACCTGTGTCTGCAAAGCGCGTCGTGGAAGCAGGAAGCCCTACCCTCAAGGAGCGAACGACGTCAGCCATGAGCGAGTAGGGTACGGTAGTTCACTCGTTGATGGATTCCTTGGAAACTACATTTAGTCGTTCTCTGATCTCTGCTCGCTTCGATGGAACTTTTGAAACCGACAGCAAGCGCGGTGATTTGGGGATGGTCCCGGTAGGTATCTGCGGGGAATCAACCCATTATAGCACCCAACTCTGGCAAAGAAAGAGGGATATTTTGCCGGTTTCTTCGCTGAACCCTTACTGCATTAAAGGGGTGGTGGTTAGCCGGGGATAAGGCGATGACTGACGAAGAACCGACGGAGAGAATACAACCTACACAGTACTGTTCTCAATTCAGACGAGGACAAAACACTCTGTGTGCGTGTGGGAGACTCCATCCAATAGCCGGGAGGTGTAGAGAAACAAGTTGCGACAAAAACCAAAGAGGGCGTCAAGGTACGGGCCTGAAGACGGCTGAGATTCATCTAGAACTCGACCACTATAGCAGACAACAAACACTACTGCGTAATCGTACTGTACTCTATCCGCGCTTGATCAGATGTGAACGTAATCGTGCTGTAATCGCACCTGAACTAGTCTCCCGATCTGGGGGGTGTTCTCGTTGAGCAATCGTATTCCGCTGAATGCCCGAGTAGACGAGGACGTACGAGACGCGTTCCGAGAGTACACCCACGAGGTAAAAGGGCAGGTCAGGGGAGAATTCGGTCGTTTAGTCGAGAGAGCGATGCAAGAGTACATGGAACGGGACCGCCTCGCACGATTAGACGAACGACTCGAACGAATCGAAGAGCAGCAGGACGAACTCCTACATCTCCTGAGGAACGAGGCCGCCCCCGCCCAAACTGACCGCACACACTCACACACAGATCGACTTGCGAACCTGGATGACTTGGAGCCGCAGGTGAGACAGGGAGTGAAGAGCACGATAGAGCATCTGCCTGACAACGTCAGTGAGTCAGACTTCGAACAGGCGGTTCACAAGGCAGGGCGTACCGACCCGCGGACAGTAGAGAAGTACAAGAACCTCCTCGAATCACGCGGGATCCTCCTCCCTGATCCGCGAACGTCTTCAGACTACAAGTGGTTTAGCTCCCCGAGGAAATTCGCTCTCGTCTGTGAACAGGACCCAGACCTTAGTGCAGAGAACATCGCCGAGTTGGTTGATTCGCTAGAGACACTCGGAAAATTCTCAGTGAAAGAGTATCGTGACGCGTTGCCTGACTCGATGGCTGATGGTGACGATCTAAAAATTGACGAGGCCTTTTAGGCGACCTTACAGGCCGGTAGAATATCGAGAGTCTGACTATGACAAGACGCAGAACAGACTTCGTCGGTCAGCCCGACACGGGTTCCGTAGCTGGCAGTTTGCGGGTGGTGAGTATCGCTGTCTACCGGTTCAATACAGTCTGAGCTCGGCCCCGTGGTGTGATTCTGAACGATCCATCGCAAGCGACGCGCGCAGGACTTCTGTTACCGGCAAACGACGATATGGTCGTGCGCTCAGTCAGGAGGTCGCGCTGACAGTCTCAAACCGGGGTAAGAAGCGTGTTTTCCGCCGTCCGCTGTGTCGAGAAGCACTGTTCCTTCCCCCGTTCAGGCCTTACATTGAAAAGGGGCTGGCGGTTTTCGAGGTGTGCCGATGGTAGAACAAGCGACCCCCCACGACCACAGACAAAGTGAGCTCTACGAGTTCACGACCGAGGAGTTAGAAGAGCAGCGCGAAGAAATCGAAGAAGAACTGGAGCGACGTAAGTACGACATCGACACGGACGACGCAGAGAGAGTTGATTTAGTCAACGGCCGGTACGTCGCGTGGACGGACCTCTCAGCGCACCCCAACCGCAAAGCGGGCAAGGCATGGATCATGAAGGTCACCGGCACCCACGACACGTACGCCGTCGACGGCGACTGGCTCGACAAGCAGACAATCGACAGTGACTACCACATGGACATCAGCGAGCTGTCCAGCGGTGACATCGTCAAAGTCAGCGGTGCGAGCCACAACAACAAGAAGCACCGGTACTACCGCATCGTCGAACTGACCGACGCAGCGCTCTACTACACGCCGGAGTCCGGTCTGGAGGAATCGGAGGTCATCGAAGAAGTCGGCGACTAGCAGCCTCGATCTTTCAGACTACAGCGACACGGCTCACCACCTGCAACGAACGCAAATCCGTTCTAAGAGGAACCAGTACTAAACGAAGAGGCAGACCCCCTAATTCATCACGTAGACCTAGCTAATGCATAAGTTCCAGCTGGATTCGTGCCGCGCGTGCTGTCCTGTTGTTTCGACAGTCTCTGCACCACCAATAACGACTAAGTCCAGACCATTAAACGTGGCACGGGCATACCAAGTGTATGTCGACCGGACCTCCATTCCGACCAGATCGTGCGACGTCGCCTCCGGAAAACTTGGAGAAGATGACGACGTCCCTCGACTACCCCGACCGTGACATTCGACTCATCTACCTCGGAGGCGACAGTATGTTCGACGGTCCGTACATGGAACCGCGCTTATTCGGGGATTTCTCTCCGACAGACGATGATCCCGACCCCGACGTGTGGCCACTGGAAGGCTACGACCCCGGTCACCCCGCCGACGTCGACGACCTCATCCTCTGGGGGAACTCGTTCCCGGCTCCACACGTCGCGTGGGTGACCGAAGAGTACCTCAAGTCCGTCTACGGGTACAATCCTCGTCGACAGACACTCGACGTCGAAGAACTCCCCCCGTGGCAACAATCAGACACGGCGAAGTACGAAGGCACCGCCGACGTCGTGCCTGGTGGTGCGGCGGGCCGACAGATGAGGCTCACTCACGACCGCCGTGTTGCACTTGAGCGCCTCGGGAGGCTGTGGAACGGGGAACGCGTTCGCGGTCACCACCTCCTCCGGGACAAACTCCCGAGCTGGACCGACCTCTTCGGCGACCTCGACCAAGACGACCTCAAGCGACTCGTCATTGACCCCGACCACGACTACGAGTTCGCCGAAGCGTTCGGAGACCACCCGTGGTACGAACAAGAGGCGTCCGTCTACCTGGCTCCGAAGACGATCTTGCGGAAAAAGGTCTGGTACAGCCCGACGCTCAAGGGTCGAACGCTCATCAACCAACACAGCGCATTCCCACCGCTCAAAGGCGATCCCAGAGAGGGTCTCCCACACCGCGTCGCCGTCGGGTTGGCCACCATCCGAGAACGCCACCACGGCCGCGACGTCGAGACGTACTGCAACCTGAACGGCTACACCGTCGACATCGTGAGCAGGAACCCAAACGGACAGCTCTACGCCGGTGAAGTACTGACGAGCCACCACAACTGGACGCTTCACCGCAACACGTACCGGAAGCTCGTTGACCTCCACAATCAGGGGATAATTCCGTGCGCCGTCTTCGACACGCGCGAAACCGCCTACCAAATCTTCAACCACTGGCACAACCACGAAGCCCTCAGCGCGGAACTTCCGAACGGCCCGTTTGGTTCCGAGCCGAACGTCTCGACGGGACAAAAGCAAATCCGCGAGGCCTACGAGGGAGCCACGAGCTGGGTGGTCGAGAGCTGGACAACGACCTCCGATCTCTGGTCCTCCACAATAGGTGACCCGACCACCACAATCGACCCGGCCATCATATTCTCAACCAACTGGTAACTCACTCTTCCGCAGTACCCCTGCTGTCGCCCCTGAATGGGGGACAGTACCCTAATTATACTGGTCTCGGAGCAAGGGGTTGATTAGGCGGATAACGGTGGGTCTGAGGGGTTCAAACGCTTGAATCAACTGCGGAACGCGTGCGCTTCGCTAAACTATGTACAGATTCTGTCAAGAACGGTTTGGAGGCTCTTCGTGGGTGGTAATGGAAGTGATACACGAATTGTTGAGAATCGGCTGACATGGCCAGGGTCGCGGACGATATGGTCGTGCGCTCAATCGCGCGAGCGTGCTGTCAAAGCGTGAATTCGCGCCGTCCGGTTCACATTGCTCACGCGCCGAACTCTTCGGAACCGCCGTACAGCGCGGAGTAATGTACATTCACAGTGAATCTTCGGGAACCACATTACGCGACGGCGATCAACTCCATTTTCTATCCATTCTTAGCCCACAAAATATCAGTAATCAGATATCGAGGTTCTCTGGCCTCTAAAAAGTATCAGCTTCCTACAGTCACTTCCATTGGGAATACGATGGTTCGTTAAGAACCACCACACGGCGGAGGTACATTAACTTCTCCTGGGAATCATGCAGAACCACCGTACAGCGACGCTTTGAAGGGAATACTGGGATATTGATTGTCCTAACACTAGATAGACAGTTCCCGAAAACCGGCGTCGTACTCCGCTACTCTGCGGAAAACATATATTGGTTTTCTCGGCGGACCCTTCGGAAGTGCAGGACGGCTCCGCAAATTGAGAATCACGATGACTACCTCGGAAGTCGGAGACGGCTCCGACTTGTGACCGAGGTAACCTCATGAGTGGGTAACTGAGAGCGATGGAATTGAGCCGCGCGAGCTCTGCACGGTCTGAACAGTTCCGGGCCAAGCAATCCTGGTCTCACGACGTTCATCCTCGAAAGTCAGTACCGACATTCCGAGCCGCGACCTCATCTACTCCTTTCTATAGCGGAGATCTCGTAGTATACCCCAATTATGCCCGAATCTGCCTTCTAATGACACGTACCGTTAGAATTCGAGTATACCCGTCTGACTAACATATATAAACGAGTGGTTCATGAGACCGGTCCATCACGATGGATAGACTCGCCGGAACGAACCTGGCACTCCCGAATTCAGGTTCACAACCTGGGGCGTATCGAACGACGAGAAGGACAGATGTCGATACCAGCTGTACCCCGGACGACTGTCCGATCACGACCCCTGTCCCTCCAAGGGTCACACCGGAGACACCAGCGTCATTCCCCCGACTGGACGAGTCCGTCGTCGATGACGACCTTCTTGACCGCCTCTCAGCGGCGGCCGATCACCTCGCGGCGACGGTTGACTCAGCCTCACTAGAGACGGCTATACAGACGTGGAGTGAACGTCACGGTCTCGATACGCTCCCTCAAGACGAGCGCCGGACGGTCCTGGCCAGGCATAGTGTGATTAGCATCCTACTGAAGACGACTCTCTACGAGTGGTATCAGCGGCGTGGCGACCTGTCAGCACTCTCGGCAGACATCCGCGCTGCCCTTCAGCACGCGTACCACGAAACGGGGGATGCAGCGTTTCGAGAACTGCCCGTCGACAGAATCATCTGGCGGGCCGACGACGACATCGTCACGCCCGTCGTCGAAGCCCGCGATTGCCTCCTCACCTCTCGGAACCCGGCAGAAGACATCGGGCAGGTCTATGAGAGACTCACGACGAGTGAGAGCCGCCAATCGCTGGGGCAGTTCCGCACGCCGCCAGCCGTCGGCCGACTGCTGCGCTCGTGGGTTACCACTGGCGACGACACAGTACTCGATCCGGGGATAGGGTCCGGAGTCCTGTCCAGCCCGTTCCATCCCCACTGGCTGACGGACTTAGACCCGAAGAAGGTCTTCGGTGTCGATCAGAGCCCACTCTCGATGCTGATGGGGACGACTGCGCTGACGTTGTCTGGACAGTCTCACGAGCCGCAGACAGTGGATTTCCTCACTCTCTCGCCGGATGACCTTCCCGGTGAGGTTGACGGCATCGTCTCGAATCCACCGTTCACCGGTGCCCAAGCGCTGCCAGCGAGCTACAAGCGACGCTGCAACGCGCGGTTCGAGGACAGCACCGGGCGCACGATCAGCGGCAAATCGCCGTTGTATACGTACTTCCTGTACCATTCGCGGGAGTTCTTAGGTCCCGGAGATCGAGCCGCGTTCATCACGCCCCAGAGTTGGCTCAGCCGCAAATTCGGCGAGACGCTCAAGCGATTCCTCCTCGACGAGTACCGGATCAAGTCCCTCGTCCGGTTCAATCCGGAAGCGACGTCAATCTTCGATACGGCCGACGAGACCGCGCTTCTCGTGTGCCTCGAAGTGCCCGCAGAAGACGCTCCTACTGGAGACACGCGGTTCGTGCGCGTTGACGAGGATGTCGATACGAACGAAATCCGCGACGCCATCGACGGCGTTGTCGACGGCGAAACTTTGTGGGGTGAGGTGGTCTGTCGCCAACAAGAACAGCTCGATCCAACTAGCAACTGGCAGTCGCTCTTCGACCGGGAAAGCATTGAGACGCACGGACTCGTACCGCTACGTACACTCGCAACGTGTCGACGCGGGGCCGTCACCGGGGCAGTCAACTTCTTCTGCTTGTCACAGCAGACTGTGGACGAGTACGGTATTTCCGAGGAGCAGCTCTCCCGCCTGATTCGACGCCCGTCGGTCGTCGATGGCTACGACTTCACCGAGATAGGCTGGGCGGAGTTGCGGGAGAGCGGTGCGGCGGTGTGGCTTCTCGATCCGGACGAACTGTCGAACGTTCCCGACGAGATCGCCACTTTCGCCGAGCAGGTGCGGTCCGTCCCGGATTCGCTACAGAACGACGGAGACGAGACCGGGTTGCAGCCGTATCTACGGACTGCGGTAACGGTCCACGATCTCGTTGGGACCGACGCGTTCGACCGGCGGACGTACTGGTATCGCCCGCCGCGTCACGACCCGCCGCAGATCGTGGTGCCGGATACGAGCCGTGACGGATTCCCGTTCGTTCTCAACGAGGTGCGGGCTCGAAACGTCCATAATTTCCACGGACTTCACGGTATCCGACTCGCCGAGGTCGAGATGAAGGCGTTACTCGCGTACCTCAACAGCGAGTTCACCGCGCAACTCCTCACCGAGGAGACGTACACACGCCAGGATGGCTACGAGTCGCTCAGTATCAGTGACCTCCGAGAACTTCCGGTAATTGATCCGCAGACTTTACCGGACGATGTCGTGTCCGCACTTGCTGACGCTTTCGAGGAACTCCGAACGGCCACGCGACGGAGTGGGAACTCTGACTCCGCGAAGAAACGAATTATGACGATACTGGAACAGGAGCTCCAGCTTAGATTGCCTTCGGACGCGGAGCTAGAATGAGTACCTCCGGCGGATCCCTGTTGTCAAGGAGTTCCGCCTGGTCGGCGTTGGTTCTGAGACGAATCGTGTTCTTCCCCGTCTTCGTGAAGAGACCGTCTACACTGTTGAGGCCGCGGATGATCCGGAACCTCTGAACTCCGGCACGCCGATGGTCAGACACTTAACGAACTCTCCGGGGAAATAACGATAAAAAGTTGGGTGAATCGGGCTTTTGTTTGACCCGGTATAGGGGGTTCGTTACTGTGGGACCTGCTCGACTTGGAACGTGACGAGCACGGGTTCTCGGCACTGGTCGCACTTGATCCGTTCGCCGTACCGGACAGAGTACTCGCGGTCGATCCGGGATCGGCACTCGGGGCATCGGAGGCGGACGACAGGTGTTCCGTCGTCGTTGTCGGTATCAGCGATGATTTCGCGGAGCATGCTTTGTCGACGGCCACTGACCGACTTCAACGCTCGGATAGTTACTGAGTCGGTGACCACACCGAATGTCCAATGTAAATTCCGTGATCCTACATATCTCACGCCGTCTCTTCGTGTTGCCGGTCAACTCGATCAACCCGGTCAAAGTATTCTCGCCACTCTTCGGGGACTGTGTCGAGAGAGTAGTACCCGTTGTGCGCGAGTTCCAATGCTAGTTTCGCCTCGTTGCGGGAGCACTGGGTGAGCTCTAAATTCTCGACGAGGGTTTCTCGGGACCATTCCGTGCTCATTCCGTGGTCGGTGATGACCGCTTGCCGGAAATGGTACCAGAACATAAGATGTCCGTCAGCAGGGAATCTTTTCGGCGTCGGGTCAAGACGGCCAGGAACGAACGGGAGTGCCGAGAGACCCGCAAGCGCTCGCAGGAACGTACGTCGGAGCATGTGTCGACATAAACGGCGGTGCTCTTCAATCCACTCCCAAATCCATGTAAGTACGTACTGGTTTCTCACCTCCTCGAACCGGGGTCTGCGTACTGGCACTCAGGTTCGAGGGGACAGCGCTGACACGCCGGTACTCGCGTTGTACACCCGTCCGCCACGAAGTAGTATCTGGGGCCTACACATCAGGGAGGGGCGCGCTGAAGTATCAGTCTCAACTCTCTCTGGGCAATTCTGCGACCGCGTTGCTCGGAATGAACGAGATACCCGAGGAAATCGAAATCTCCGGGGACGTCGCGTCCGTCTAGCGGGATGTCCGAGAGTGCCGTTCGAAACGGATCGAAGCGGACGCGGAGGCTGACATCCACGTCGCGCTCCACATGTACGACGATGCCCTGTCGTCTGACCTCTGGACCGCCGCGGCGAACTTCTACTACGTCTGCGAAAACACGCTTTCCCCCGGCTACGATGAGAAGGATCCGGTGCCTGTTGTCTCTTCGATAACTCAGTACAGTCAGCATAAGCAGTTGCCCGAAATCCACGACGGATCAGAAGTTAACACATTTATCCGACACTCGTGTATTCTTACTCTGTATGCAATTCTGTGACGAGTGTGGTTCGCTGATGCACACGGAGGGCGATACGTGGGTGTGTCGCTCCTGTGAGAACGAGGAGGTGCGGGACTCGCACGCAGAAGCGGCGATGACGACCCAGGATGGACAGCGGGACGACGGGGCACCCGTCGTGGCCGACGCGACCCAGGGTGCCACCGAGACGATGCAGGAGCCCTGTCCGGCGGACGATTGCGACAGCGACCGGGCCGACTACGAGATGATGCCGAAGCCGGGCGGCTCCTACGAGGTTCGGCTGTTCACCTGCGTCGAGTGCGGCCACAAGTGGCGCGAGTCCTGACGGCGCATCCCGCGAACCCCGCCGCGTACATATGCACAGACCGCCACAGCAGACTCTCAACTCCCGGGGGTACTCGGTCTCAAGTGGGGCCACACATCGACTCCAACCCAATTCCCACAACGTTCGTGAGGCTATCAACGACCGCGGTCACAAGAGCCGTTGTTGGGATGTTCATTCCTCCGATTATCGGTGCGGTAGATGAGTTCGTCAACAAGGTCGGGTACGTCGTTGTCTTCTTGACCTTTAGACAGAGCAGAACGACGTGTTGCCGAAATGTAAATCGCTTCCGTGAATATCGGGTTGAGAACCGTGTAACAGCACGTCGAGCCAGCACCATAGCACGCTCAACGAATCGGAGAAGACGTGATTTCGGGAGGACATCCATCTTATCTCCTAGTAATCATTCGTCATGCTCCTCAGCAAGGGTTTCAACAAAGCCCTCGGAATATGCACATCGAGCTTTTAGAATCTTATTTTGTCAAACGTCAATGGACAGTGGGTACACTGAACCGTTACGCCTCGTACAGAAGGAGTGCATTTAGATTGGGCAACAACCATTAGATATCGGAGACTGAAAGTATCGGTGATGGCACCGATTGAGGTTGTGTGTCCTGCCTGCGACTCCGATCAGGAAGTCACGCCCGATGAGTACTCGATTTTCACCGTTAATTGTCCCAACTGTGGGAACGTCTCTAAAGGAATGTATCATTCTGGAGTAGACGAAATCAGTTGGCGATGGACCCGATAAGTGAGTATCGCTGAATTCATCGTGGTGATGGGACGGCGTGTTCCAAACCGTTAACTGCTCGGTGTCCAAACGGCGGTACAGCGGGATAGGATAGCCCGGTGATTCCGCCAGGCTCATGACCTGGAGATCGGTGGTTCAACTCCACCTCCCGCTATCAGTTCCACGCCGTTCGTTGGTGGGGGCTACTCGTATACTTCGTCAGGATCGAATACTTTCTCTCCGACGATGTCCCCGTCGAGCGTTCGATAGAAACACGAGCGGTACCCCGTATGGCAGGCCCCGCCCTCCTGTTCAACACGGTAGAGCAGCGCATCCCCATCGCAATCAACTCGGATCTCCTCGACGCGTTGGACGTGTCCGCTAGAGCCGCCCTTCTGCCACAGCTCATCGCGGCTACGAGAGTAGTAGTGAGCGAGACCCGTATTCTGGGTTTTCGCAAGCGCGTCCGGTGAGACGTACGCGAGCATCAGAATCTCGTCCGTCTCGACGTCCTGTGCAATCGCAGGTATCAGTTCAGTTTCACCAAACTCTAGATCGACGGTAAGAGAGTTATCTTGCATGGAGAGACAGTACAGTAGAACGGGGATATGAGTTGTCGTTTTCGAGCGCGATTAACGAACGTTCTTTACACCAACTGAATCGTATTTCCGTTGGAAGTCACGTGCAGGTCACGGCCAAGCTTGTAGCCTTGACTCTCTGCGAGGTCAACATAGCCCGAAAAGCCCTGCATGTTCTGGTGCGCCGGAATTACGTGCTGGGGCTGGAGCGTATTGAGCATCTGGTAATGCCCTTCCTGCGAGATATGGCCAGAGACGTGGACGTCGTCGTAGATGCGGGCGCCCTGCATCTTCAGGAGGCGCTCGGACTGGTAGCGCTGGCCCTCGTTGGTCGGCTCAGGAATGATCCCTGCCGAGAAGATAACCTTGTCGCCGTTGTCAAGATCGTACGGTGTCTCCCCACGGCCCATCCGAGTGAGCATTGCCCGCGGTTCGCCCTGGTGGCCCGTCACGACTGGCAGGAAGTTCTCCTTGCCCTCTTTCATGATGCGTTTGAATGTCCGGTCTACGGACTTGCGATGGCCGTACATGCCGAGATCCTCGGGGAAGGTTGTGGCCCCGAGGCGTTCGGCTGCCCCGGAGTACTTCTCCATCGACCGCCCGAGGAGGACTGGTTGGCGTCCGATTTCCTTTGCGAATTCGACGAGATTCGTGACCCGAGCGATGTGACTGGCAAACGTCGTGGCAAGGATGCCGCCGTCGAAGTCCTCAAGGCTCATCATGAGGTCTCGGAGTTGACTTCTAGCGACGGCTTCGCTGGGGGTCCGACCCTTCTTGTTTGCGTTGGTACAATCTTCAATGTAACACAACACGCCGTTCCTCTCACGACCTAGTTCCCGAAACCGTTTCATGTCGATGGGGTCACCGAGCACCGGCGTGTGGTCCATCCGCTTGTCGAGGCCGTAGACGATTGCACCCTCGGGCGTGTGGAGGACCGGGTTGATGGCGTCGATAATGGAGTGGGTCACGTTGACGAATTCAAGCTCGCAGTGTTCGCCGATGCCCATCGTTTCGCCCGCGTCCATCTCCACCAGGTCGTTTTCGACGTTGAACTTCCCCTCGTCCTGGATTTCCTCTCTGACGAGTTCCAGCGTAAACGGCGACGCCACGATCGGAGCATTATAGCGATGGGCGAGTTTGCTAATCGCGCCGATGTGGTCGAGGTGACCATGGGTCGGCACAATGGCCTGCACATCGCCTTCGAGATCGCTCATGATGCGGTCGTCCGGAATCGCATCCATGTCGATGAGGTCGAGCGAGTGCAGTTGTTCGGTCTGGACGTTGTCGTGAATCAGTACGTTCGAGAGGTTGAGCCCCATGTCGAAGATGACGATGTCCTCTCCGGCACGGACCGCGGTCATCTGGCGGCCAACTTCCTCGTAGCCGCCGATTGTCGCAATTTCGATTTCCATAGTTACCTGCCGATCATAGCAGTCCACGAGCACGGTAACGGCTTGGAGTCCCGTCACCACAGTACCGTGTGGACTCCCGTCCGATGAGGAAGGTCTTCGATGAACCGCTAGCCAAAACCACCTCGCGGACGAAATTCCCTGTGACCGGACACGGGACTGCGCGTCTTTCGGTTACGTACTTCTTCGCAGGCGAGCCATAAATACTCCCGGAAGTTGTGCCCGTTGATCCAGAATACGGTCAATCGTCTGCTACACTAGCAATGAAGACGCTACCGTGTGGAATGACAATCGGAGCACTACGTATTTCTGAGAGCAGTACCCTCTCCCCGATATGGAGGCCGATTCGGATGACACGAATGTTGCACTTGCGGAGCCATCGTGGCTCGACCGCATTCACCCTCAGGTAGTCGGTTCCCGCTGCTGGAATCGATTGCAACTCGACCGTGACAGCTATGGCCGCACGGTACGTCTCCTAAGCGGTATCCCAGCAGGACTCGTTACACTCCTCGCAGTCGTCGTTGCAGCAGTGCTGTACGGTTTCGGATACCTCCTCACCCGTCCGGATGCCACGACGGGTGAGGAGTAACGGTACTGTCCGATGACTTCCAATTTCCCCTAAAACTGGTTATGGCCGCTTTAGCGCGCCCTCCTCGTCGAAGAGACTGTGACTATCCTTGGGCTCGCCGGGATACTCACGTGCGGCGTCGGCATCGAACTCGACACCGAGCCCCGGTTCGTCGGGAACCGCTATCGTCCCATCTTCGACCTCGAAGTCGTGTTAGATGATCTCGTCGCCCCACTCGACGTCACGGCTCATATGTTCAAGCACTTCGAGATTCTCGATCCCTGCGCAGAGATGGACGGACGCTGCCGTACTGATGCCTGCATTCGGATTGTGCGGCGCGACCGTCAGGTAGCGTGACTTCGCGATGGCTGCGGCGTGCTGGACCTCCTGAAGGCTCCCGTAGTTGGTTACGTCCGGTTGGACGATATCGCAGGCCTGCTTGCGGACGACATCTTCCAGCGTTTCGTTGTTGTATAGGCGTTCACCCGTCGCCACCGGCATGTCGACGTGCTGGGTGACGTCCGCCATCACGTCCCGGTCCTCCAGCTCGACGGGTTCTTCGAGGAACATGATGTCGTACTCTTCGAGGGCATCTGCGACCTCGATTGCACCTCGCCGCGTGAATCGACCGTGGCAGTCGAGCGCGATACCGACGTCCCAACCGACGGCGTCACGAACCGCTTCGAGGAGTTCCGCAACCTCCTCGATCTGATCGTCTGACAGCGAGTACTCATAGTGGGCGAACGGATCGCACTTCAACGCGGGATAGCCCTGTTCCTCGACGGCCTTCTTGGCGTGATGGGCGTAGTTCTCGGGGGTACGTTCGCCGATGTGCCAGCCGTTGGCATAGACGGGGATCTCGTCCCGCACCTTCCCGCCGAGGAGTTTCCAGACGGGCTCATCGTAATACTTCCCGGCGATGTCCCAGAGCGCGATATCGAACGCTGCGGAGACGGCGTTAATGAGCTTCCCAGCCCGCCATGCAAACGGATATCGGCGGAGTTGGCGATTGATCTTCTTTCGGTTGAGGGGGTCCTCCCCGATGACGTAGTGTTTGTGGGCCTCCGCAGTCGCCTCTAACGCGGCTGTGAGTCCTTCACCACTCAGTGCTTCTCCGACACCAGTAATCCCTTTATCTGTTTCAACTTGGACGAAGAACCAGTTGCGCCAGTCGGCATCAACCACGAACGTCTCGACGTCTGTGACTCGCATACAAACCCTTTTACAACGGCCCGAAAAGGGGTTCCGGTTCAGTCAATCCTCTCCACTGGGCGTAGAGGATTCTCAATAGTACCTGAATTTCACGGCACCTTTATATCACGGGCGAATTCATCCAGACAGGTGTCTCGATCGTGAGTGCGGGGACTGGATTACTTCCCCTTGTGGTGACCATCTTAGGGTTGGGTGTCGCTGCCCAGGTGTTAGCCGACCGGCTGGAAATTCCAAGCGTCCTGTTTCTCATCCTTGCCGGCATTGCGGTGGGACCAGAGGGACTCGGCATTATCACGCCAGCGGCCTTCGGCTCGTCACTCCCGGCAATCGTTGGCCTGAGTGTCGCAATCATCGTGTTCGAGGGCGCCTTCCACCTGAAACGGGAGAAGCTTCGCCAGACGCCACGGGCCGCGTTCCGTCTCGGAACGGTCGGTGCAATCATCGGGCTGGTCGGAACTGCCATCGTTGTCCGACTCGCGCTCGGTACTTCATGGGGACTGGCACTTCTCATTGGAGCTTTACTCGTCGCAACAGGACCCACCGTCATTACACCGCTCCTAGACGTCGTGCCGGTGCGTGACCGGGTTGGGGCAGCACTCGAAACGGAAGGGATCGTCAACGACGTGACGGCAGCGATTCTCTCCGTCGTCGTGTTCGATCTCGTTACGCCAGGGAATCCCGAGACGACGAGCCTGTTTCAATCGTTCATCACTCGACTCGGTGTTGGTATCCTCGTCGGCGTGCTCGCCGCGAGCATCCTGTGGTACCTGCTCAAACACGTTGACTTATCGCCAACGAACGCCGTCCAGAACTCACGGCTCATTATCCTTATCGGTGCAATCGCAACCTATGGGGTTGCAGAAGCGCTGTCCCACGAATCAGGGATCGCCGCTGTCGCAACAGCTGGCGTCCTCCTCGGCAATGCCGATCTCCCCTACGAAGACGAAATCGCCGCGTTCAAGGGCGATATCACTCTCGTCGTGCTATCATTTGTCTTCATTGTCCTTGCATCACTGCTCTCGTTCGACGACTTGCTGGCACTGGGCGTTGGGGGTCTCCTCGTGGTCCTTGGAGTCACGTGTCTCGTTCGCCCACTTCAAGTCTTGATTAGTACCTACGGCGATCAGTTCACGTTTCGGGAACAACTCTTCATGAGTACCGTCGCCCCGCGCGGAATCATCCCGGCGAGCGTCGCGACCCTCTTCGCGTTACAACTTCGGTCGTCCAGTCCCGAGGCAGCAACGACCCTCGTCGGAACGGTATTCCTCGTAATTTTGGCAACGGTCGTTTTCGAAGGAGGTTTTGCCAGACACATCGCAGAAGTACTCGACGTCATTCCAATGCGTGTCATCATCGTTGGCGGGGGCCGCGTCGGTCGTGGTCTCGCCGAACGACTGGAGGACCGGGGCGAGAACGTCGTCATCATCGAGCAGGACCAAGCAACGGTCGAGACAGCACGGAACGCCGGGTTCACCGTCCACCATGGTAACGGTGCTAACAGCGATGTGCTTACATCCGCCGGCGCGGAGAACGCCAAGATCGTCGCCGCTGCAACTGGGGATGACGATGCGAACCTGCTCGTCGCCCAACTGGCCAACTCGAAGTTCGATGTCGAGACGGTGATTGCACGCGTGAATACACCGGGCAACGCGGAGGCGTTCGAGGAACTCGGTGTTCGTGCGATTTCGGCGGACGAGTCCATTGCCCAATCGATGGACAACGCGGTCGAGCGGCCCGCACTTTCGGAGTGGATGTCGGAACTCGGGCGGACCGGTGATGTCCAAGAAATCGAGGTGACGGCAGAGCGACTCGTCGGAAAAACCATCAGCGATCTCGATCGGGAACTCCCCGATGGGGTGCTAATTGCGCTGGTCAGTCGCGACGGCGAGTCACAAATTCCCGAACCGGACTTGTTGCTCCAGCAGGGTGACCACCTCACATTTGTCGGTCGCCGCAACGCAGTCCACGAAGCGCTTGAACGGTGTCACCCCGAACTCCACGCCTGACCGGTTAACAAGCGTCTCGCAGGCGTCCGATTAGCGTAAAAATCCGGTATTTGTTCGATATGGATTCTATATCTCTTTATGACAGATCCCTACTAGGTTTGACGTCAGTAACTGCCGAGAAGTGTGAGTAGAAACTGAACCTCTAGTTCCTCGGTTTGAACTGTGCAGCAAGCGTTTCAGCCCACTGTTCGTTTGCGTGGCGTGTACGTCCGGCGAGATGAGGTGTATGAACGACGTTATGTCGATCAAGAAGCGGATCGTCGAGGGGGAGCGGTTCGATGTCCTAGACGTCCGCGGCAAGCGCAATCTCATCGGCGCTGACGCGGTCACGCACCGCCTCCATATCGCAAACCTGTGCTCTAGTGACAAGCACAATGAGACAGCCGCTTGGGAGTGCGTTAATGTGCTCGGCTGTCACCAGTCCTTCTGTCTCCTCAGTCAGCGGGACCATCGGAGCGAAGATGTCGGCGTTAGTCACGAGTTCGTCAAGCCGCCAGACCTTGCGGGCGTCTGACCGGTGGAAACAGGGCTCATCGGCATACGGATCGTACGCGGCGACAGTCGCTCCCATGCTGGAGGTGAAGTCCGCGTATCGGCTCCCGATGTTGCCAACGCCGACAATTCGGACGCGTTTGCCTGCAATCGTCCCGTTGGTGAACGCGGGGTCGTCACCGAACTGGTGGCCGCGTCCACCTGGTTCGGGCGTCTCATCCGGATCGTAGTCCCAGGGCTCTTGGTTGGTGATAATCTCCTTGTGGAGTTGGGGAATCCGGCGAAGGCCTGCGATCGTCAACCCGACTGCGAATTCGGCGACCGACTGGCCCCAGAACCCCTCTGACGGTTGGCGATAGACGGTTACCCCGCTCGCTTCGAGTTGGGTAGCGATCTCCTCGTCCGTGGAATACATCGAAGATGGCGAGTAGACGACTGCTTCTTCGAGCGCAGTAAGTTGATCGAGACAGTCGTTGGAGATAGGCACCCCGAGAGAGACCAACCGGGTGACCGTCTGCGGATCTGGAAGTACCTGGCACAAATCGCGGCTGTCGGTGTCGTCCAGTCGAGTGAACTCAACTGGTCCCTGCTCGGCCCAGAGACTGTGTAGGTGGTCGGCTGCGAACGGCCACACTCGGTCGAATTCAGGATGGACGACGATTTGACTGCTCATCGTTTCGTGCTTTGACCGGATTCCTCCTGAGCATTACTGCCTACTAATCCGGAATCGAACGTGTAAGACATGTTGGCTGACGGTCTCGTCGTGACTTTCGTCTTCAACTGGCCTGAGTACATGGTACTCCCGGACGATAGCGTCGTCGAAGTCGAGATGCTGGAATCCGAACACGCGTCCAGCGCCGTTCTGACTCGGGACAACACCAAGGAGATGTACGACCTGCCGTCGGGGAATCGATTCGAATTAGACAGTCCGACGACGCGGTTGAGATAGTAAACCCGCGCCCCCTCGACGGTTGACATCTCATTCGTGGAGCGCGTCCGTGACGATCCGTTCGTTATCGAAGCCCATTCCCGGGAGGTCAGTCGGATCGAACGTCGCTACCTGTCGGGCCTCCTCGCGGGGAACCGGCGGGTCGTCAGTGGCGGGCGTACACCGATACGCCGCACTGACGTTCCCGCGCTCGTCGCGGTCTGGATCGTCGTAGAGACCGACGAACTCCTCGACAGTGACGTCGAGTCCGACCTCCTCTCTCGTTTCGCGGACGCACGCCTCCCGTGCGGTCTCGTCCCGTTCGACGACGCCACCGGGGAGCACCCAATACCCGTCGAACGGAGGATGGTCACGTTCGAGGAGCAGTACTTCCCCGTCGAGCACGATCACGGCATCGGTCGTGAGTGCTCGAACTTCCACCATAAGAGACAGTCAGCCGGCCGACCACAAGGAGGTACAGGTCTCGCTGTCGAAACTATCGCATCAAACAGCTTGGTACAGATAACCTGATTCCGGTTCTCTAAATGTGGGAACGTGACACACAATTTATCGCATCCGCAGACGTTGTATAGTTGCTCTTTCCCAAAACCATAATAATATAGACTAGTAGATTGATAGTCGTTACCAATGGACGAGTTGGAGGAGTTTCTTGACCTCGTTGAGAGCGACACCGTGTCTGTCAATACTCTTTTTGACGTGCTACGGGCTGAACGGCGACGATACGTCCTTTCGACATTACAGAGTCACGAGACGTCGATGAGCTTGACAGATTTAGCTCATGAAGTTGCGAAACGTGAGAATGGCGAAGCTTCTCCGACCACAGAGGCGGTCACGCGTGTTCATGCGTCACTCTATCACGTTCATATCCCGAAGCTCAAAGAGGCCAACATTATCGAGTATGACCAAGAAAGACGAATTGTTCAACACAAATTATAATCACCGCTATTCAATTCACGCTCTGCATTGTATACGGTCGGAGCGGTTCTATTAGAAGAAGAGGGTTTTGCAAGGTAAGAATCCGTTCATAGTACAGCCTACCTAAAATCGTGACTTGAAGGGACGAATGCTATATGGAGAAATCGTTGCTACAGAACGTTCTCAATTGCGTTGGCTTGCGTCAGACCATCGAACTTCGAGATGACCGTTCCATCATCGTCAAGAACGATTGTTGACGGGACGGACCGCACACCGTACTCGTTGGCTTTGGCCGTCGCCTCCGTCGCATCAATTTTCTCGAACTGTACATCTGGTCGGTCTGCTGCCAGCGATTGGAGGATTTCTGCTTGCTGCGGACACTGGCCGCAAGAGGGCGTCGAAAATTGGAGTATCTCGGTCATTAATGTGCGTCTTCGGTCTATCCAATCGATCTACTTCAATTGTTCTCTTGTCCTTTGGCCACCGCGTTATCGGACGTAGTGTGTGGTGTCCTTACACACACTTTTTTACGGGAAGGACTACATGAAAGACGTGTACTGGGCGAGCGGTATTTTCGTCCGACCGAGGCAGTCATGAACCAGTATCCAAGTTTGGGTCCCGCTGTTCGAACGGCGGAACGCTATGTGGACGAGGGAATGGATACGGCAGACGCAATCTCGGAAGCCGCGCTTGAACATGGGCTCTCCCGAAACCTCGTCTATCGCGAATACATCGAATACGTCGAATCGTAGGCCATCTGCCGGGGGATATAATCGACCGAGTTGGTTCCGCCGTTCGATGACCGGTGCATCGGCGTCGCCACTTCCATCTCCGGTGAGTACGAACTAAACCTGTTTGTCCTTAATTACAAGCTCAAACGTGGTCGATTTCATCCTATCGCCTTTCTCCGCAGATGTCCATCTCACCCGACCTATCAAGTTCTGCTGTGATGAGACTAGTTCCTGTGTGGCCACGAGAGATGTGAAGTTCGATGCTACACCTCTACTGACGGCCTTCTTAACAGTATGCGTTAGTGCTAGAGGCGACGTCTCGTTGTTCGGAGTTCGAACTGTAATCCCCCGTCAGAATCCTCGGACACCCACAGCAGGCGGTCTACCACCGCTGTCAACTCGTTCATTGTCTCTTCGTCGTGGGCCGTAAAATCGATGCCAAAGATTCCGAGTCCGTCACCCACTCGAAGTCCCTTCACTCGTTCAAGAAGCCGACAGACCCGTTCCGTAGTTGCTCCCTCAATCAGTGGTGTGAGCGACCGGATGACAAAGTGTCGAGTTCCCGTAGACGGTACGACAGTCCCGGTCAAATCTGATAGGCCGATTACAACCCGTTCTAGATCCCCCGCTGAGGGCATATAGACCGTGGGGATATCTGCGTACGGTGCGGTAAGGTACTGATCTTCAGACACGGTATCGACCACGGCCACCGAAGGCACCTCGTCTTCGACGACGCCATCCCGGGTGTGAGCAATCACCTGCTCACGGCCTTCTGTGGTCGTGACGATGATCGCAGTATCATCAGCACTTCCCGCGTGCGCTAATAGGCGGAGACCGAGTGCGTATTCCGTCGGGTCGACTGTGCCCGCAATGAGCATCGTGGTTGGTGCTGAAACAGCGTCCGCAACGTCGCTGAGTTGGTCCTCGTTGTCGACACCGCAATAGGTGTCCACAGGCATTAACTCTCCTCCTCCGTTCGCTGTGCTCCCAATACCTCTGCAAGTACTGTTACTGTCTGCTCGGGATAATACCGAGCACCACAGGTGGGACAGTCAGCTACGTTGATGTATTGATGGCCTTCAATCGAGGCTAAGAGCGTGTGAGCTGGCAGGGTTCGTTCATGGAGGTCCGTGCCACAGTCCGTACAGGGAAGGTCAGTTTCAGTGGTCATGATTGTAGATGGCTGCCCAGCCCCGTCAGTTGGTAGCCCCACGGCTGGCCACCAATGGTCGGCGGAATCATCCGGCACGGCGCATCTCAGAGCAGTGCCATCGAATGATGCCTCCATACTGGCGGCACCCCGATGGGCGAACGAAGAAAGGACGGGACGGAGTCTCGGGTACCTTGATATATGATGGAGGCCCCGGATATAAGTTACGCTCAGTCAGTCGATGATAGGTTCTGAGTTCGCTCTTGAAATCAGTAATAACGGATGGGACTGGGACGGGGGCTGGTAAGTACGTAGTGCGCACCTTATGGTACTACTTTTCTCAATCACCAGTCCGGTCTACAAAGCTGTGCTGAATATACTGATCTTGCGTAGCAAGACAATGGATGGAGCCGGTTAACGGTACGCGTCGAATTCTTTGCCAAAGAGCAGGAAGTAGCCGGTGCCGACGAGCCCGATGACAGACGCGACCGTGAAGGTGATCTCGGGGCTGACAAAGTCCCAGAGGTAACCGCCGAGCGCCGCGCTCGGAATGACCATCGTGTTCCGGAGCAAGTAGTACATGCCCGTGACGCGGCCACCGGTATCCTGCTCGGCAGGCCCGACGATAAGTGCCTTATGCGAGGGGAGGCCCGCGAAACGAAGTCCCGAGAACGCAAACACGAGTATCAAGGCAAGTGTGCTTTCGGGGGTGTTGATAAGTACAATCGGGAACAGAGCGTAGACCGCAAATCCAATTGCGACGACGGGCTTGAGTCCCACGTACTCAGCCGCCTTGGCGGCAGGAGCCATTACGAGCAACGCAACCACCATCTCAACGCCCAGCAGATACCCGAAGAACGCCTCCGGCGGAAGATCAATCGGGTACGTGAAACCACCGACAAAGACGGTCATCTCCACGTCCACGCTGAGGAACCGAGTGACAACGAGGACAAAGAACACGTAGACCATACCGTTTGCGAAGCGGACGAGTGTATCGCCGACGAGTAGCGGGCGGAGTTCCTCGGGCATGTCCCGGAGGTCCTGCCGAATCTGGTCGAGGCCTTCGAAGGAGTCCCCGATGGTGTCGGAACTGGCATCATAGAGGAAATGTTGGACAACGGTGCCGATGGCCCCGAAGACGACTGCAACCCCGAGAACGTATTGGAAGTTCACAGTGAAGTCAGGGTGAAACCCGATGAGGACGGCTGCCAGCACCGGCCCAATCAGAAATGCGGTCCGACGGAACGTCTCCGTACTGGCGAAGCCTGCTGCCAGCCGCGACGGGTCGGTCGCCTGCTTGACGACCGCAAACGTCGCGCCGAGGCCGAACGACTTCCACGCCTGAGCCAGGAACAGTCCCACGAAAATCCAGATCCAGGGCGGGAGAGAAACGCCTGCGAGTTCTATCGTCCCAATGGCAGGTGCGAGGAACCAGAACCCAAAGCCCAGAGTTGAGAGGAGCCCGAAGATCGTGAGCGTGTACCGTGAGCCGATGCGGTCGGACACTGCGCCGCCGGGGTATGGGTAGACCGCCGAGATGATGTTGCCGACCGTCCCGAACAGTCCGACGACGAACCCAGACGCGCCGAGTGCGACGATGTACTCGGGCAGGTATCGGGAGGTCATCTGGAAGCCCAGACTAAAGGCGAACATTGCCAGGGAAAGCACCAGCACGTCTCGTTGGAGGGCAAAGAACTGCCGGAATGCGTCAATAGGCCCCTCAGCCTCGGCCTGTTCGTGCGCCATAAACGGGTGATTCGCGTAAACCCTCAAACTACTATCTGTCGAAACAGGAACTCACTCACGATACGAGCCAGTCCGATTTGGTGAATACAAGCCCTATCAATAGTTGGTAATACTATTTCTTTATTTAGTAAATATTACATAACTTATTCGGTGATTTTGCTCAATGTGTTGTGCGAACTTATCGTGTTCGCTCATTCACGGAACGGTATCTATGCGGAGTTAGATAAGAACCGCTCATTATTAGTATAGCAATCAGCAACGACGTGACTACGATACTTGCGGCGGGCAGGTCGAGATGGTCTCAGCGTGCGCATAGAAGACACGCTGGGGGAGTTCACCGATTAGCGCACCTATCACGCCGAACACCGCCCCAGCATGACTGTTTCACCGAGGGGAAGTACCTGCGAGACAGTTGCGGGTGTCATGGAACTGGTGGAAGCGTTCACACTGTTCCGAGTTATCGGTCAGTGATGTCTGAGTTCGAGAGGTCATCCAGACGCGGGTCATCGGGAAACAGAACAATTTTGCCACGCCCGATTCGAACACGGGCGATCGCACCGTCGGTTTCCAATTCACATAGATGTCTGCTAACTGAGGATTTTGACCACCCTGTGCGATCAACTAACTCCGCTTGGTGTACCCGCCCACCATACAATTCGACCAGTTTGAGGAGGGTTTTCTTTCTGGTGCCCCACATGAGGAGGGCGCAATCCATCTCCGACTCTGCGTCAACGGCAGCAGCGAGACGGTCGCGTCCACTTCCCGATTCTCTCTTCACTCCGGTGTCTGTGTCCCGAACCAGTTTGGTAAGAGTGGTGAGTATATCCATGGGATCTAAAGACCTCTCATTGTTCTGTGAGCAGCGGTAGTTTGGTGATCGGCTGCTCATCCGCTCACTACGATTTGCAGTCTTGTGAATTGTTAACATATTAACTCCCGGTTGTCGTGTTGAGAAACTGGGTGACAGAATTCATAGTCGATAGTAACACCCGTTTTCCGTGATGTGCGTTCTTTGACTCCATCTGCTTGGCTGCCATTATAGCCACCCTTTTGGCAACTCATCGCGGTGGTCATCCACCGGTCTGAGGAGTGGCGCAATCTCCTCAAAGTTTGGCCCACGCCATATCGTCTGTGTCTCGGCGTCCCACTCGATATAGCCGTGCTCGGCCAGTTTTGGCAGATGAGTGTTTTGTAACTCCGTTTTTACTCCGTCGAGGTCGTCATCATCTGGCTCGTCTGACGCGAGGCTCTCGGGGGTAAACTCGTCTTCGGTGCGTGGGGTATGGTCGGAAACAGCCAACAAGAGGCGATAGCGGTAGATGTTCCACAGCTCGTCGAACATGGCGTCGAGTGACGCCGAATTAGTGGGGTCTGTCATGGTGTGTCTTTCGTGGGCCGGACTACTCAGGCTGTGACTCACATTTGCCAACGTGGGGAATTTGATTGCTATCGGTATCAAACCACGAGATTTTCATTCTCAGCTACGTTTTGATTATCTGGGTCAATCGTCCCACATCATGATTCTCCACAAAGCCGTTTCGGTCAATGGACGCTCTATATTGCGCGACGGTTACACGGATGGTTCTGAATAAAGAAACCGTGTTACCAACTACTGCTATACTTATCGCAGGCAGCCTGAACCAGTTATCAGCTACTGTTTTCAACAAAGCAATTCCAACGAGCTGTAAAACCGTGATTGGGATTGTTACTCCCGGACGTCCAACGTCCCTTCCTCCGCGGTTTGGGCCTCACGCCACCAGACCAATTCGAATTCGATACTTTGTTTCGCTTCGGCGTCAACTTCGGACCAGTCCGATTCGCCCTCCAGTTTGAAGGCGATCGGGTCAGACGGATTTAGGTTCACCTGCGTTCCACCGAGTTCAAGCGTCACATCACCACTTCCATCAAGTTTGTCGGCCAACTCACGGAGATAGTTTCAACCTCTGCCCGTGATTTCTGTGCTTCAGTTTCGAGTTCCCCCATACTCATCGGCACGTCAAGGAGAAGGATAAAACGGCATGAAACCCGTACACAGCCAAGGAAATACTGTCTCGCCGGAGCAGTTTGGCGTGCTTCCTTAGGAACAAAGAAGCCCTATCGATGCATTGCGGAGTTGCTGTTCGATCACCACTCTGCGAGTGCACGTTGACCATGAACTGACGAGAGGACGAGAACGAACGTCAGTACGCCACTTAAAGCCGCAGCACCGCCGAGGAAGAACACCCATTCCATTCCCACTTCGCTCATCAAGTAGCCTCCAACTATCGGTGCGAGAATTGCTCCTGGACGCCAGACCAACGACCGAATTCCGAAACTACTCGCAATCCCCTCGCCATCGCCCTCGTCGGCAAACAACGCCATACTTGCGGGCTCTCGTAGACTATCGGCGAGACCAAGCAGGCCATTCAGGAGTAACACCACGGGATACGCTGGAGAGACGTTTCCGAGAACGGGGAGTGTCCCTGGCAGTCCGAGCGTCGAGCCAAGGGGACCAGCGAACGGGATTGCGAGCGCCACGAGCCCGTAGATACCGCCACCAGCGAACACGAACAGCGCTCGCCCATACCGGTCAGAAAGGCGACCCATGTACGGCTGGGAGACCATGTTCATGAACTTCTCCGCGGCGATGACCGTCCCGACGATGAACGGACTTAATGCGAGGCCACCGCGTGCGGCGGAGACGCCCACGTAGATCGGTACCCACTTTCGGACGAGGGTGACGGCTACTGCGTACTGGGCGCGGAAACTCGTGAGCGTGAGAATGCGTTGGTTGAACGCGAGGTCAAACAACGCGAAGCCAGAGACTGACGTGTCGTCCGGATCGATGAACAGCCACACACCGAGCAGTGCCGCCGTGAGGAGCAGTGCGAGGATCGCAAAGATTGGCGTGAAGCCGAACTGCTGGTAGAGCAGTCCGGCACCGAGCGTGCCGATGATGCCTGCGGCCATCCGCCACGAGTTGTACTTGCCGATGACGTTCGCGCGGTCACCAGCGGGTGCGAGTTCACTGATCAACGCGAGGCTGATGAGTCCGGTCCCGACGATGCCAAGGCCCTGTAAGGTTCGCGCGGCGATGAACCCGAGACTGCTCGAAATCGCCGCAAAAAGCAGGTATGCACTGATACTCGTTACGAGCGCGATGAGGAGGATGGTCCGTTTGTCGTACCGATCGCCGGCCCAACTTAGAGGGACGATAGCAACAGTTCGCCCGACGCCTAATGCGGTGATGAACAGTCCGACTGCAACGCCTGAGGGATCGAGGACGTCGATGTACGTTGGCAGGAGCGTGAGGATGGTGATGAAGCCGAGGCTGCCAGCAAACCGCGTCAAGTACAGGGAATAGAATTCTGCTCGCGTCGAGCCCATGGTCTCATCAGTCGTATTCCGTACGCGGGAAAAGGACTTCTGATTCCAGAAATTCCTATAGACAGAGTGTCGAGTGCCTCGGGGAGTGACCCCGAGCGGTTCTCTCGGTTTCGCAGTTTTACCTTACGGACTCCATCGGGGCCGACAAGGTCTTTGCAACGGCGTGGTGAGATTGAACCGTGACAGCAAGTTGTCCTGCCTGTGACACACTTGTGATGAATAAGATGGGGACTTCCCACGACAGTGACGGCAACAGGGTCCTGCGCTTCAAATGTCCCGACTGCGGTCACGACTGGCAAGTCACATTCTGACGGAGACTCGGAGTCTCGCCACTACAGATATCCGTTTTCGAGAAGATTACTACCTACAGTGCCATTATCGGGTGTGCGTCAATAAATACCAATAGCCACAGCCTTTACTTCCCTCTCCCCTATATTCACTATACAGTTTGCCTTGGATCAGGGGACTATTACTGAGGCGACGGCCCATGCACTCGTGAATTCAAATAGTCCGGATTCTTCGATGGACTGTGGTGTCAGCGCCGCGATCTGCGAACAGGCACGTGGTCCGATAATGGACGAGATTAATCAGCATCGACCGGTGTCCTGTAGTGATGTAATTGTCACTGACCCCCATGGGCTGAACGCAATTTATCTGCTCCATGCGATATCGAGTCCCGATGAGGGCGACGCAACGGAGCAGAGCATTCGCGATGTGACTCAGACCGTACTTGCACGGGCTGATGCATTGGATTGTCGAACGCTCGTCCTTCCAGTCCTCGGCTGGGGTGGTGGCAGCTATGAACTCGAGGCGGGCGCCCGATTCATCTGTGAGAGGATTTGGGCGTTCGAACCCACCTCGCTGGCTGACGTACGGATTATTGGCCATACAGAGCAACAACTCGAACAGCTTCGTGCTGTCGCGTACGAGGTCAGAACAACGTCCCAAGCAGAGATTTTCGGGGTGTCCGTACCCTTTTTCAGTACCGGCCTCTGAATCTCTCGTACCTGCATTTGAATCGCGTGAGAGCATGAGCGACATCCAACTCCAAGTCAAGCAAGCATATGCAAACGATACCGGACAGGGAGTTGCCCGACTGGCCCCTACCGTGCTTGAGGAACTACAGCTCACGCCCGGTGGGTTCGTGACCATCGAGGGCAGTACTACGACCGTTGCGAAGGTCCAGCAGACCGACTTCGAGGACTGGAACGACGAAACGATCCGTATTGACGGGTTTACGAGACAAAACGCCGACGTCACGCTCGGCGATCACGTTACGGTGCAGAAGGCCACTCTCGGGGCTATCAGGCACATCATCTTGGCACCGACAGAGGAGGTCCACGTTCCCATCGGCCCGAATGTCGCAGGTCTCATCGAACACCAACTCCGTAATCGGCCCGTCAGTGAAGATGACCTCGTTCCGGTCGATTCCTCCGACCAGCCGTTCGTCCAAACACCGGGCGAGACGCTTTCGCTCATCGCACTCGAAATCAAGCCCAACCAGACCGGTAAAATCACCGAGAAAACGAGCATCACCATTCGTGAAACACCAGTGACCGACCAATCCACGACAGACGACCACAACATCATCACATACGAGGAGATCGGCGGGCTCGAAAACGAAGTCGAACGCGTCCGTGAGATGATCGAACTTCCAATTGCCCATCCCACGGTGTTCCGAAAGCTGGGCATCGAGGCACCAAAGGGTGTCCTGTTGCACGGGCCACCGGGTACCGGAAAAACGTTACTCGCAAAGGCGGTCGCCAACGAAACCGACGCTTCATTCCACTCG
The DNA here is from genome assembly GCF_023238205.1 of Halorussus limi. Taxonomy (NCBI): domain Archaea; kingdom Methanobacteriati; phylum Methanobacteriota; class Halobacteria; order Halobacteriales; family Haladaptataceae; genus Halorussus; species Halorussus limi. The sequence goes on along the minus strand of NZ_CP096659.1, from coordinate 2,986,968 downwards.
ATTGCCGGTCCGGAAATCATCTCCAAGTACTACGGCGAATCCGAGGAGGAACTCCGCGAAATATTCGCGTCTGCTAGCGATAACCCGCCAGCCATCATCTTCCTCGATGAACTCGATTCGATTGCGCCCACGCGTAACGACGTGACTGGCGAGGTCGAACGACGCGTCGTTGCCCAACTCCTCCCGTTGATGGACGGCCTCGAAAATCGCGGTGACGTCGTCGTAATCGGCGCGACGAATCGACCTGACGCGATTGATCCCGCACTTCGGCGTCCCGGACGATTCGACCGCGAAATCGAAATCGGCGTACCCAGCGCACACGACCGGGAGGAAATTCTTCAAATCCACACGCGTGGCATGCCACTTGCCGACGACGTTGACCTCGACCAGCTCGCTGCCGACACCCACGGATTCGTCGGCGCAGACATTGCATCACTGGCGAAAGAGGCAGCGATGCACGCACTCCGACGGTATCTGCCAGATATTGACCTCGACGACGAGGAGGACGCGGAGATTCCACCGGCACTCCTCGATCGCATGAGCGTGACCACGACCGATTTCGACAGCGTTCTCAGCGAGATCAAGCCCTCCGCGTTACGTGACGTGCGCGTCGAACTCCCAGACGTAACGTGGGACGACGTCGGCGGGCTCCGGGACGCGAAGCAGGCCCTCCGAGAGAGCATCGTATGGTCGCTCCAGTCGCCAGAGAAATTCGATCGGTTGGGAATCGATTCGGTCACGGGAGTGCTTCTCTACGGACCACCGGGGACGGGGAAGACCCTGCTCGCGAAAGTCGTTGCGAACGAAGCTGACGCGAACTTCATCCCGGTTCGGGGTCCCGAAATACTCTCAAAATGGACGGGGGAGTCCGAAGCGGCGATCCGCGACACGTTCCGGAAAGCACGAGAGTCTGCACCGGCGGTCGTTTTCTTCGACGAACTCGATAGCCTTGCAGCTGGCCGTTCACAGGGATTGGGTGGGGAGAGCTCGGATCGACTCGTCAATCAACTCCTGACCGAACTCGATGGAATCCAACCGCTAGAGGACGTCATGGTGGTCGGGGCAACGAACCGCCCGGATATGCTCGACGAAGCAATCCTGCGGACCAGTCGATTCGATCGACTCGTCAACGTTGGCGCACCGGACGTTGAGGGACGTACACAGATCTTCAAGGTACAGACAGATGACACACCACTCGCATCGGACGTGAGTTTCCGAGACCTCGCAGAGATGACTGAAGGGTACGTCGGAAGTGACATCGAAGCGGTCGCCCAAGAAGCAGCAATCAAAGCGTTGCGTGAACAGGCGGAGCCATCAGAGGTTGCACTGCATCATTTCAGCAAGGCAATTGCGGATGTTCGTCCGACCATGACAGAGACAGTCGAAACACGGTACGAACGTATCACGGACGACTTCGAGAATGGCCAACTCGATGACGGCAGTGTCAGTGGACCACGAGGGTTCCGTTAACCCTCGGTGCTAGTTAGGATCTCTGTGACTACGACTTGCGTCTCGCCTACAGCGCTAACCGACCAGGTTTGAACGCAAAGTTCGTCCTGTAAAAGCGGGACGGCCTATTCGATGTGACCTTCAGCGCGGAGCTGGTCGGCATCCTGTTGGTTGTAGCGCCATTCGACGTTGGCCTTCTCGTCCTGCCAGTCCCAGGGTTCGACGAGGACGACATTGTCTTGTTCGATCCAGACGCGGTACTTCATCCGCCCGGGGATGCGGCCCATTCGATTCTTCCCGTCTTCACACCGGACGCAGACGTGGTTTCCGCCGTTGTGTTCGGTCACGACGCCGAATAACTCGTCGTCAGTCGGCATGCGAAGATTTCGACGGTCTGCGTTTTCGCTCATACGTCGTAGATACTCCGGGCACGGAAAAAACCTCTTGAGTCCTTACTGACAACAAGGGCACCCCAATTCATAGAATCGTCACCGCTGAACAGGGATGAACAACTTCCAAAATGTACTGCCACCCGAGAACCGCAAAACTGTCCTACTCCCGCCGTTGTGCCCTAGAAAGAAGGGTATGTCAGAGGCTCAGGCAGTCGAGTTGCGTTGCGAGTGGCAAAAGAGCAGAAGGCCCCACAACGAGCGCGCCTGATTGGTCGTGGGGAACCGTTCTGCGTCCTGTCCTCAGCCGAATGGCCTCATCGGACACCGCTATCGCTACCGTCAGAACCGTCCAAAGAGCGAGTCGCCGTGACGGTTCAACGTAGCTACCACAGCCGGTTAACAGTTACGGATTGAGAACAGCGACGATCGAGCTACTGTTGCCAACAACGGTTACGGTATCCAGTTTGGTTGGGCCATTCAATGAACCCATTTGGGAACAGAAAGTATTTACTACACTCCATACATCCTTCGAGATACCTCGGGTAGGGGTACACGAGGTGCGTTTTTTATAGGAAATACTGAAAGGACTAGCTGAAAACCGAGTGTAGGACGTAGGCGAGTGAAATTCTACTCTGCCATGGGGGCCACGGATTTCCCGAGTGTTTCAGTTACTCGTCTTCGGTGTCGTCTTTGATGTCCTGGAGTTTGTCGACGAGGTCGTCGGTCGAGGCACCCGTTTCAAATTTGAGTTCGCCTTCGTGGTCGTTTTCGTGAACGCTCACGCCTTCGCCGTCGTCGTCAGTGTTGACCTCCTGATTCTGTTGCTCGGATTCATCGTAACTCCCAAAACCCATATGCGTTCATAGGAGCGTCGAAGACTAAAATCGTTCGATTGGACCTTGGAACCAATCCACGAGGAAATCCGGTTGTTCAATACTCTGTTCGCACCAAAAGAGATCAAGTTCGGTTGGATTCTCTCTGCCACGTATCTCTCATATGGTACTGTTCAATGTAATATCAGACCCCCTCCCGTTTTTGAGGACCGGCATAGAGAGTGTTCGTATGGAGTTCACAGTCGTTCAAGGTGATATCGCATCACAAGAGGCCGATGGACTTGTGAACGCCGCAGGGACCAGTCTCCAGATGGGAAGCGGGGTCGCCGGTGCGCTTCGCCGGGGCGCGAACGGACCAATCAACGACGAGGCCGTCTCCAAGGGCCCTGTCGAACTCGGCGCGGTCGCCGTCACTGACGCATACGAGTTGGACGCCGAGTACGTCATTCACGCGGCAGCGATGCCCCACTACGGCGACGGCCAGGCGACGGCAGAGAGTATCCGTGAAGCGACACGGAATTCGCTGGCGAAGGCCGATGATCTCGGTTGTGAGTCGCTCGTGATCCCAATCCTCGGGACGGGAGCCGCTGGTTACGAGTTCGAAGATGGAGCTCGACTCGTCTGTGAGGCAATCCGGGACTACCAGCCGACGGCACTGTCCGACGTCCGAGTCATTGCGTACTCCCAACGAGAATACGAGGTACTTGAACGAATCGCGGAGGATGTCCGAAAGAGTGCGTAAGTAGATAACCCAGTTCAGGCGACTGTTGCTTCGAATCTGTCCCGTATTGCATCGACGATTGTCTCGCGGTCGTACTTGCCCGCCGTCGCATTCACGAGCGCGATCTCGTCTTCGTCCGTCGGAATCCAAATCTGGAGGAACCCTTGAGACCCCTCCATGTACTCGACGCGTGACGCAGGCTTTTGCCAGAGCTCGGCCTCGTGCTCCGTGTACTTCGGGTGAATCCCTTTCGGAAGCGGTTTCGTCGTTTCCAAACTGAAATCCGGATCATCCTCCAACACCGTTCTAATGTCCGCAGAGATTGTGTGACGATCTGCTTTCTCTTCGACTTGTGTATGAACTGTTTGGACCGTTCGCGTGATGAACTTCTCCAAGTTCTTGTCGGGGACGATTTTGGCAGCGTCGTCGAAGATGTCCTGTTCATGGGGACGTGGTATGCCGCTCACGCCAGAGACAACTCGGTCGTCCTCCGGGTTGTGACAGATACCGAGATTTAGCCGTGGGCGCTCACCGACCTGTGGACGATACGTATCCCGGAGTTCGAGGAGCCTCGCAATCTTGAGTTCGGTGTACACGCCGTAGTACTTCTGCAGGAGAGCTTTGAACTCCAGCATCTCCTGCTCAGAAGGCGAGAGGAAGATAAATCGGCGGACGACGTCTTGGTTGGGGTTGTCATCGTGGTAGAAGAAGGTGTGATGCTCGTAATCGTCGAGCGCGAACCAGACGAGATAGTCAATGGGGCCGTCGTCGACGAAAATCGCTTCCTCAATTGGTTGCTCACTGAATTTCGGACAGCGGTCACGAAATTGATCGACGAGTTGTTGGACGTAGTCTCCCGGGTCGAGGCCGTATTCAGAAATGAACTCCCGCGGCATACGCGAAAATACACACAAGTTCGGATAAAAACCTCTCGAAGTGAGCATCGTGATACATGGATATGGGGTAACCTACGGGTGAAGTATCCTGAACCATAATACTGTTCGATCGCATAACCCGTTATATGCCTTCTCAGCTGAGCGGCGCAACCGTGGCAGCGCAAGAGACGGAAACGGGCGACAGCCGACCGCCGGAGTCTAAGGACGATCAAGACGCGGAAAAACACTCGACGAGATTATCGACGCCTATACCAGCTAAACGCCTCTTCACGGAACGATCATGTGAGCCAGTTCCTCAGTACGTGTCTGGACCGACCGTTTCTTTCCGGCGTTCGAGGAACATCATATCTCTTCCTGTTCTGGAAACTGGACGACAAACCGGCGATTCGGTGAGGGCGAAACCTCAAACCGAACCTCACGGACTAGCGAAAAGTATCGACGACGCCCCTCCGTATACGATTCAAGGAGGCCACCATCCACCAACACATCGAGGTGATGGGTGGCTGTTTTGCCATCCATCCCGACTTCCTCCATCAGCTCGGACACGTACATATCCCGCCGTGAAAGGACTCGGAGGATGTCGAGTCGAGCTTTCGACCCGAGTATCTCGAGTGAATCCATAGTGGAGATAATCTTCCAAAGAATACTTATCCGTGTCGAAGGCTAACTCCCGGCTGAACCATGCCTGAAGTGCCCGCCGAAGACGAGGAAGCGAAGATGAGCACGATCACGGATGGCTACTTCGAGGAGGAGTACTATATCAGTGCAGAGGACGCTGGCGAGTTCCTGATCGAGCTGGGCGAGCAGTTCCATGATTCCGACGAGATTACCATCACGGGTGACGACTGGGAGCTGCCGTTCGCGTTTGGTGAGCCGATCGAGTTGGATATCGAGTTCGAAGGCGACGGCGAACCGGAGCTGGAAGTTGAAGTCGAACTCTCCGGGCGGGTCGAAGATGAGGTCCCGAACCTCGAATAGCAGAACGCAGGTTCGCCACGCAGACGAGCAGTTCTCTTCCTTCATGGACAATCTAACTAGGTGTGCGACTCAGACGTAGAATCGGAACAGTGAGGGAAGAGTATAGTAAAAGGGGCACAAATGACGGAAAAGCGTACACCGCAGTCACCGAAAGCCGCACAATTACAGGAAGCAATCGATACGATCGTCCAGACGTTTGACCATCCGGTAGAACTCTCAATTCACTATTCATTTGTAGAAGGAATGAAACGCACGGAAGTTGAGATACAAACGTCTGACGGGGTGACAACGTACGAATTAGTCTACGACGGTGAACGTGATGACGCAGAACCGGAACTTACCCGGACTGAATAAGGAGACCAACACCCACCATTGAACGGCTAGTGGCCAAAAGAGAGCTACGAGGATGACCCTATGTCGATCAGCTGTAACGACTGTCTGATATGGAAGTCTTTTTCTTCCACGTTTTCTGCATCAAGTGCCTCTTCTAGGTGATCCGTCGCTTTGGTCGTGGCACTCAGCCCTCTCACGTCCCTTATTACGATTGGTGGCGGGATAGCTCTTGTCGTTCTCCACTCTTCACGTAGCATTTGTATCAGTAGGGTATCAGGGACGTCCTGATTCAGAAGACGTGTCGCCGCCTTCACCACCTTCCATCCGGTGGGAGAACGGCGTGGCCGAGAGGCCGTGTGCGACGAGGGAAGCGCACAACAAGAGCGATGCGACCGGCCAGATACTGTCCAACCCGGTCTGTCGTTCAGCGAGCATCGCATAGAAGAGCGTCGAAATCCCGATTGGACCGAACCAAGCAGTAAACACCTTCTCCTTTCGCGTGTGGAGGGGCCGGAACCACCGAGATAATCCCAGGATGACGGGCGGTCGCCGAAGGAGTAGAATCAGCACTGCAAGTAAGAGTCCACGCCAACCAAGTTCCAGCCACGCGTCCCACGGTATCGCCAGGCCCACGAAGACAAATGCCGGGAGGACGAAAAACTTCGTCATTGCCTGCTGTATCTGTGCTTCTTCTGTCGGCTCATCAGTACCGGGTCCCATCCGGTAGGCAATGCCAGCGACGAACGCAGCTAAGACCCCGTCAACCCCGAGCAGACGAGCCGCACCTAAGACGACGAAGGTAAGCGCGAAGGTATACGCGAGGAAGGTCCCCTTCTCGACGATACCCACAGATTCAGTCCACGTCAGGAGTCTCGACGAACCGTACCCGAGAATCGCGCCGAGGAGCACAGCGCCACCGATTTGCCATCCAATCACGTTGACGAGCCACTGCGAAATGACCTCTCCCTGTGGTTGTGTTAGGACAAGTATCGGGAGCAAAACCAGGGGATACACGGCTCCGTCATTGGCACCCGACTCAGCGGAGATGAAGTGACGGACTCGTTCAGGCACGTACTTCTCCGCGATGTCGCCGGTCACGATGGTCGTGGCGACGATCGGGTCGGTCGATGCGACTGTGGCCCCGATGAGCATCGCCACCCAGAACGAGACGCTGAGAAGCCCCCACACGAGGAGGCCGCTCACCGCCATCATCAGAACCATGCCGAGACCCAGGACGACCGCAAGCGACCGCCAGTTCTTCAACGGATACCCGCTTGGAAGACGCAACGCGACGCCCATGTCCGCGACGGCGAGAGTCACCCGCGAGACCTCCTGAAGAAGTTGGGTTTGGTCACCGGTGGCGGAGAGACTCAACAGACCCAGCCCCGCCGGGCCGAGGATTACACCGAGGGCGACGCCAGTGAGTGGTTCGGTAAGGTACCACCGTTTCTGGAACCACTTCGTGAACACCCCCAAGAGCAAGACGACCAGGCCGAAGAGGAGGAGCCAGCTGTATAGCCCGTTCATGGCTCACTGAGAGACTGCGTCGTTCGTTCGTCGGAGATGATCCGCCCGAGAGTCGAGCCGTCCCCGACCGAAGTGATAACCAAAACCTTGCCGTCTGACTCAAGGACGAGCGCTTCGACTTCATCCATCGAACCGACGTTCTCTTTCTGAACGGCCCCCCGTAGCTCGTTCTCAGTCACGCGCTGATCACGCATCGCATCCTGAAGGAACTCCCCATGGAAGTAGAGCAGCGTTGAGTCGTTCGTAACCGCTTGTTCGAACCGAGGCCATCGCGTCTGGAGCCACGCAACGGTGTATTGTAGGACGATGAGGAGTGCGAAGGCAGTGAGAGCCTCCGCGAGTGCAACAGAATTGGCCGTGAGGGCCCGACCGAACACCGCCCCAAGCGCGACGGTCACGATGAAGTCGAAGACGTTCATGCTCGCAATCGTTCGACTTCCCGAGAGGCGGAGGAACACGACGAGAGACACATACATCGCAATGCCAACGACGATGACTCGGAGGACTGTCTCCCAGCCGGCAAAGAAGAAGTTGACACTACTCATTGTTTTCAGATGGCCAGTACCATGCATCGGCGGTGACGGCCCCGAGCAGTTTTCGCCGACGCTCGCTCAGCTCGTCGAGGGCCTGGGCGAACTCTTCATCCGAAACCGTGGGGACACCTGCCTCACGAAGGCAGTCTAAATCAGGAGGCGGGGGGGTTTCGTCAGCAGGTTGGATGCCCATGGAATGGAGCGTCTGAAGGTAGGCCTGTGTGCTCGACCGTGCAGTATTGAGGAGGGGAGTGTTCGGTCGATGGTCCTCGGGAACGCCGAACCGGAGCATAGTGAGTGCCTCGTCGAAAATAGCGACGGCCAACGCCGAGGCGTCGTCTTCCTCGTTGCTGTGGTAATAGTGTAGTATCGGGTAGGCCTTGTGTTGCTTGGCGAGACGACCTACGTCGGACGCCAGCGTATCGAGTGGGAGATCAAGTTCGCTGAGGTCCTCGCCATTCCAGCCATCTCGGACGAACGCTTCACTTCGTGTTCCGATTCCAGTGACTGTCGAAGCGAACGAGCGTTTATCGACGACCGCGCCGAGCACCGACAGGACGTATGAGACGCCCATTGTCACGAACAGCATCCCGCTGGCCGTTGTGAGCGACGTTGCAATCTGCCAGATGCCGTCTGTTGGCGTGAAATCGCCGTTCCCCATCGTGAACAGCGAATACGCGACGAAGTACGTACGCTCCGCCCAGCTGATGGGGCCGGTGTCACGTGTGTCCGTGAGCGCGTTCTCACCGCCAGCGAAGATGAACGTCCACCCGCCCCAAATGAGCGCGACCCACATCGTAAGCATCAACGTGAGAATGATTGGGCCAGCGAGATTGAGAAGTCGTGTCTGGCCGCCGCCAAGCGTCCGGAGTCCACGCCAGGCTCCGGTTGTCAACCGGGTGGAAAGGGGGCCTGCACCACCGTTTGCCCAGAGCGTCGTCCAGAGGAGGTCGATAATCGACGAGATTAATAGGAGACTCCCGAGAGCGAGAAAGAAGAGATTTTCAGTGGTCATCGTTCTGAGTGAGTGTCTGCGGGAGAGCACCACTCGCCGGTAACGTCGTGGCGAGATGAATGGTCCCCGCTTGTACAGTTGACGGACACAGTCCTCTCCAGTGGCGATGGATAGGCAGACCTACTGACGTGCATGGTTGTCTGGATTGACGGTTCGTAGGCACTTTGACGTTGTGCGCCTCCAACTCCAACGGAGGTAGATCGTTTTAAAGACTGTCGTGTCGCTGGGGAATTTGAGATAGAACGTGCGAACGCCATCGGTGATGGTTGTCCCTGCTCCGTTCGCACACCTACCTAACGGTTATTTCAGTAGAAAGATGTCGAACAAATATTGGTACAACAGAGCCACGAATCAGTATTTCCGCAGGGAATACGCTGCAATTGGACTTTAGATGTGATCTTCGGTGATTCGTAACTGACCGTTTACTTCGTACAGGTAGCCGCGTTGGAGGAGTTGTTCCAACGCGGCCTCAACAGTTGCCTGTTCAAACTCGTCAGAAAGGCGTTTCTTTGCCTCGTCAATAGGGAGTCGACCATCTGCTGCCGTGATTTGGGGTTTGAGCGTTTCCAAGACCTCCTTTGCATAGGACGGGAGGGGTTGTTGCATCTGTAGGAACTCCGTGCGTTTGGGACAAATGAGTTCGACGTATATGAACGTCCGCCCCTGTTATAACTCCGTGTTCGTCGACAGTACGCCATCTGTGTCATTCCAGTCTGTTCCCCAGTATTTGATGGAATTATGTGTAATAGTTAAGCCAATTGGCGTTGAAGCGCCGCTACAGGGTGAAACCGTGGGAATTGTCCACGACGTCTGTTCACTATTGGATTCTGATACAGAGGCCGTGTCGGCGTATGAATGCCGACGATGTGAATCCGAGTTCGACCTCCAGTATCACGTCTGTCCTGACTGCAGAAGCTATCAAGTCGAACGCACCACCTGGCAGTTCGATCACCAATAGTAGACTCTTCCACTGGGCCGAGCCATCATTGGTGGCTCGGCAGTGATTCAACGAAGTGCCACGTCAGATACACGATTCCGACGTTATACCAAGGTACATCCTATTAGAGAATCTACAACCACGTAGAATGACGCCCGAGATCGCACAATGCCCCGAGTGCGGCTGGACCGGGAGCGAATCCGAGTTTGAAACCAATGACGGCAACCAGATGTGTCCGGTCTGTCAGCACGTCCTCAGCCGAGGCTAACCCGCTACAGAGCAACTCGTATTTAATTGGCAGTGGACCATACAACGCATGCTCGTTGAATGGAAGTGGCGGCTCAGTTGCCATCGTCATCACAAGGGGCTCAGTGGGGTAACTATTCGTCATCGCCGCCAAGGGTGAGTACAGGTTCCACAGTAAACAAAGGTCTGTTCTCGTTCGAGTTTGGGCGTTAACCGACAAGAGGTCCAGAAGGGAAGGCACGTTCTGGGAGTGCTCGGTCATGCCGAAGTTCGTATGGCGCGCGAGTTGGTACTCCCAGGTATGGACGTCACCTTTCTCGGAACCAGTGGAGCCATCCCCACCACCGAACGGAATCCGAGTGCGATCCTGCTTCGGCGCGAGGGTGAGCGGTTCCTCTTCGATGTCGGGGAAGGGACGCAACGCCAGATGATGCGCTTTTCGACCGGCTTCGATATCGACGCGATCTTACTGACCCATCTGCACGGCGACCACGTACTCGGACTTCCGGGATTGCTCCAAACGTTGGACTTTAACGAACGAACAGCGTCACTTCCAATCTACACGCCAGCAGGAACCGCCGATACCGTCGCACACTTGCTCAAGGCGACGAAGACGAATCCGATATATCCAGTCCCCATTCACGAAGTCAGTCCCGGTGATGCTGCGGTTGACCGCGACGAGTACACGATTCGGGCCTTCGAAACGAATCATCGAACGATATCGGTGGGATATGCGCTCATCGAGGCCCAGCGCAAAGGACGATTCAATCGTAAACGGGCCGAAGAACTTGGCGTTCCCGTTGGACCAAAATTCCAACAACTCCATGAGGGCACCCCTGTCGAACTTGATGATGGAACGGTCGTCTACCCGGAGCAGGTGGTTGGCGACCCTCGGCCCGGACGTCGAGTTGTGTATACGGGTGATACCCGACCGACGGACACCACGGTTTCCGCTGCGACGGACGCGGATCTTCTCATCCACGAAGCGATGTTCGCGTCCGACCGGGGCAACCGGGCCAAACAGACGGGGCACTCGACGAGTCGAGAGGCTGCCGAGATCGCACGTCAAGCTGGTGTCGACCGACTCGCACTGACCCATATTTCATCCCGCTATTCAAACGAGACTGAACAGTTAGAAACCGAAGCGAGTGAACTCGTTAATACAGACGTCTGTATCCCTGCTGATGGGGAGTCGCTCACAGTTCCGTATCCCGACTCGGACTAAGACGTGAATGTATTTCTCCTGTCCTCATAGGAGTTTGCGCGAGAGCGAGCGGAATCGGGGAAAGAGACCATCACTGCTGAAGTCCGCAATGAGTGACTGAATCGTCTCGGGGTCCGGTGCTTGCTGTGAGAGCGTTCCGTTTTCGAGCGCAGCCGACACGTGGTGGAGGAACGCAATCGCGTTCGTCCGCGCCTTCTCCTTCGTTTCATACTGCGCAACGGGATAATCGTGTCGCGTCACCGTTGCCCTCGGTGTAATCGTCGACAGCCGGAGTTTGTAAAGTGGTGCGTCGGACACATGCGTGAGCACGGAGACGAGAACTGTCGTTTCAGTGTCGGTCTGATACTGATATTCGAAAAGGATGGACTCCTGCTGCTCAGCGGGTGGTACTTCAACCCATCCTTCGGGCAGTTCCGTATGCGAATCAGTCATTCGATCTCACCAATTAACGGCGGTTGAGATGTGCTCGCGTCGATCGGAGCTCGAACTCGATTCCAGTATCAGGCTGTTCGGTCACCCAGAGGATGCCATCGACACAGGTGGCAAGTTCCGCCATCGTGTCTTCGTCATGAGCCGTGTAATCGAGGCCGAAGAGGCCAAGTCCACCTGGAGTGCGAAGCCCGGAAATGCGATCGAGAACCGTGGAAACCCGTTCGACGGGGTTGGAAGCTAAAATTGGCGAGAGGGAGCGAATAACGAGATGGCGCTGCCCTGGTGTTGGCCCGCTCGTCTCGACTAGTTCAGAGAGGGCGAGGACAAGGCGTTCGAGGTCATCTGGTGCGGGGATAGAGATCGTCGGAAGGTCCTCGTAGAGGGCCGTGATATACTGATCGGACGCCATATCGACCAGACGGAGTTGTGGAGGGTCAGCATTCGGACAGACGCGTTCGTACTGGCCTCTGGTCTGTGATGCACCTTCGGTCGTCGTGACGACGAGTGCCGTATCAGTGCCGCTGCTGTAGTGACTGAGGGCACGGAGACAGAGTGCATATTCTGTCGGGTCAATCGTCCCAGCAACCAACACCGTTGTGCCCGCTGCGACTGCATCGGGGAAGGACTCAATAATGGGGTCACCGCCGTCTTCGTGTTGCTGTGATACGTCCTCCATGGTCGTTAGCCCTCACTCCGAGACTGTGGCCGACGTGGTGATCCAGCCAGTCGCGTCAGGGTTTGCTCCGGATAGTACCTCGCACCACAAAGCGGACATTCAGCAACGTCGACGGTACCACGCCACGGCGTCGATATGGGAAGGTCCTGAACGTGGCGGGTTCGCTCGGTGAGGGCTGTCCCACAGTCGGCGCACGGAAGGTCTGTTTCGTGGGTCATGGGTGTGGTGTCTCTGGTAGGTACTGCCCAGCCCCGTCAGGGACACCCAGCGACCGCCGGGGACGGACCGCCGTGGGCACGGCGCATCTCAGAGCAGTGCCATCGGAGGACGCCCCTGCATGGTGGCGAACCGATGGGCGAGTGGAGAAAGGACGGGACGGAGCCCTGAATACGGTTCCACCTTTTGTCGTGACCGATAAATAGATTTCGTCCCGATGAACAGCATCACGCCGATTACAGCTACGAACTGACGCAGGAAGTTACTCAAGACGGAACGTTTCCGTGTTCTTTGGGGCAAACGTCCTGAGATTAAATTTCTGGTAGAGGGCTGATGAGAGCTGATCGGTCGCTGATTCGTCGCCGTGGACGCAGAGAATCTTGTGTGGACGCGGATCCATTGTCCTGACGAAGTCCTCGAGGCCGTTTCGGTCAGCATGCCCGGAGAACCCGCTGACTGATTCGACGCGGAACTGGAGTGTGAGTTCTTTCTCGCGTCGACGGTCACTGAACGGAATCCTGCGTTCGCCACGTTGAATCCGCCGACCGAGTGTCCCCTGTGCCTGATACCCCACGAACAGCAACAGATTCTCCGGGTCACCGCCCAGTAGTTCGAGCCACGACATGATCGGCCCGCCAGACACCATCCCTGACGTCGAGAGGATGATGCACGGGTCACCGGCAGCAATCGCGTGGCGCATCTCCTCACCGCCGTCGACTTGCTGGAACTGGTCCCCAAGGAACGGATTATCGCCGTCGTGGAGAATCCGCTGTCGTAACCCATCGCGCAGGAACTCGGGATACGCCGTGTGAATGGCCGTTGCCTCGCGAATCATCCCATCGAGGTAGACCGGCATGGTCGGAATCTTGCCCTTGCGCATCGCCTCTTCGAGGACGAGCATGAGTTCCTGCGAGCGCCCAACAGCGAAGGCCGGGATGACGACCGTTCCGTCGTCCTCGTACGTGTCGTTGATAAGGGTAATCAGTTTCCGTTCGCTATCTGCTTGATCCGTCTGGTAATCGTTTCGCCGCCCGTAGGTCGATTCGAGTACGAGCGTCTCGGCACGCGGGAACTCGTTCGAAGCCCCGTTGAACAGGCGGGTGTCCGAATAGTGGATGTCACCCGAAAAGACGAGATTATGAAACCCGCTACCGACGTGGAAGTGGGCAACGGCACTACCGAGGATGTGCCCCGCATTGTGGAGCGTGAGTTTGATGTTTGGGGCGATATCGGTGACATTGCCGTAGTCGAGCGGAATCGTATGCTTGAGTTCCTCGCGGACCATCTCGCTCTCGTACGGCGGTGTGCGCCCCTCCTTTGCAGCCACATCGAGATAGTCCAGTTGCAATAAGCCCATCAAGTCCCGTGTCGCCTCCGTCGTATAAACGGGGCCGTCGTAGCCGTATTTGAAGAGAAGCGGGAGGAGGGCGCTATGATCGAGGTGTGCATGGGTCAGGACGACTGCATCGAGGTCGGCGATTGGGTTCGCCTCCGGGAGTTGCAGATAGGGCACTTCGCCCTCGGCGCCGGGCTTATCACCACAATCGATGAGAACTCGTGTTTCTGGCGTACTCAAGATGAAACTCGCCCGCCCAACTTCGCGGCAACAGCCCAGCGTCGTCACGCGAACCCACTCGGGGTCCTGATTGGACTCACGATGAATCTGCTCGCCGACGCGCTCAAGGAACTGCCGTCGGTCGCCACGTTCTTGTTTGAGGAAGTTCCGCACGTTATCGACCGTCGATGACTCCATCGGTGGTGTGCGCAGGACCTCTGGCGTCCAGCCGACAGCTTGCGTGATTTCGCGGAGCGTACTGGCACGACTCCCAATAACGAGCCCTGGCTTGTCGGCTTCGATAAGGACCTCACCGGTCTCGGGATAAAATTCGAGATTCGTAATGCCCGCCGCGTCCGGAATGAGATCGCGTATACGGGGCTCGGCATCCACCGGACTTGTCTGGGTGCCTGGGGCTGGCCGAACGGTGATTCGTTTCCGGACGGTACTCGCGAGTTGGCGAATCAATCCATCCCGCTCAGCAAATTCTCGTGGGGTGTCGGTGTAGAGAATCAGTTCAGGGCCTTCGTACGTGACCTTCGAGATGGTGAGTTCATCAGGAATCTCGGCTTTAAGTTCAGCGGTTATCGCTTCAAGTGTACTTGTACTAGTGTCTGTACTCATGTGTATCGTGCCTCGGGTCGTTTCTGGGTGCTGACGAGGAGGGTGAAACTAGCCATCGGTCCTGGGAATCATCTGTCAATTCGAGTGCGGACATCACTCTGAACCGGTACGTCTCTGTCAAGCTGTATCAGCCACCTCAGGGGGAGACAGAACCCATTGACCGACAGTGACCGATACAGCGTACTCATCAGTGTGCAAACGAACGAAATCGTTCACATGAGACTAGTTGAGTCGCTGTATAAACCTTTTCCGACGGCGCTCCCCGAGCGTTCGTCATGAAAAGAGGATGCTATCCCAACGATTAAGCGAACGGAAGTTGAATGTATATCTGTCCAACGTCCGCTAGTCGAACGACTATGCGAAAGCGGAGTATACGATGGAAAGGGCCCGATGAGGCCATCCGGCTGAGGGCATGCAACGGTCATCTACAGGGGTCAGTGTCCCTGCCACTGACCCCTCGTGATTCCCACGCAAACCATACGTGGGTACGACCGACGAGGAGTTCGTGTCCAGGTACCTTGTACCTGGGACGGACTTCCTTCTGCTCTTTCGCCAAATTATTCACCAACTCGGCGCTAAATCAGATACATTCGACTCGTTTATCATTACGAGGTGTATCTAGAGATGGATTCCTCATGATGCAGAGAATTTACCGTAAGCAAATCCAGTATTATTATTTTATACTTGATTAATATAAATAATTGTATTAGGTATGAAGGGGAGTGACAGAGTTACCTTGCTTGGCCATTGAGATCAAGCACATCTCGAAATCGGGTGCCAATCAAAGATACATATATTAGCTATTCCGGTAACTATAGAGTCAGTAGTTATCAGAGTATCTATAGAAGTTACTTCGGAGTAAATCACTCCTGGTTCTCAAGGCTACATTGTCACGGCGTTTGAGGAAGTGTATGAAGTCCATGAGCAAGCCAAGGTTATAAATACGGGTGGGAGATAAAAGGTGTGCTTCAACAGATGAAAGACAGAAGATGGGACGATAACGGTGGCCCAAATGATATCCGAGACCAAGCAGTAACGTGCAATGAACTGCGAGATGTCCGCGAGGGTGACGTAATTGCGCTTCGAGCAATGGACAATCACCACGCTATTACATACGTCGCCTCGGGAACTGTGACAAAGACACGGGCGTTCAACAAGAATCCGGAAGAGGACCTTGAGGCGTTAGAAGAATCTACTGATCAACAACATAATCAGGTTCCGATTCTCTACTTCGAGCCTAAAACATACTGGTCGTGGGATAATGGCAAATTCGCTGATAAAAGCGAACAATTACGGAATCGGCCCAAAGTGCGGAATCCGGAGATGGATGAACCGCAGGACCCTCCTCAGTGTACCGTGGTCTATGACGAAAAGAAGCAGCTACAATTCTTTGTTCCGGAGGCAAGGGGAGGTAAGGCGGGAGAGATATATTATATGATGCGGAATCTTGGAACTATTGTTGACCTCGTGTACGGAGGAATCGTTGCGCTCGAAAAACTAATTCCAAAAGGTTGTGAACGCCGCGGTTAAGCCCCTTTCCTACCACTATGTATTGTGTAACATTAAATTTCGAGCTGGAATTATAACAGTAGTAATTGACACTTGTACTTTGAAGTTGGACTCACCTTCGACGATTGGCTATGGTGGAATCTTTACTTCTGATCGACAGCGATTCATACGGGATAGTACGGATATGTGTTACTGCATAGAACGCCGGGACCTTGGACGCTGAGCGGATCATTCCCGATGGCTGGACTGCTTAGTTGTGAGTGTAGGTATTCTTATTTACATATCATTCACACGTTTCCTTCTCATAGTCTCCGTCCGGCGTCCACGGCCAGCGAGCCCAGAGGTCTACCAGTCCTGGGTCGATGCAGTCATCGCACAGGAGTTCGTTCTCACGAGCGGCCTCGAAATCGTATGCGCGACTGACATCGTAGATCTCTGCATAGTACCAGACAGCTTGCTGTCCGCAGTCGTGACACACGGCTTCATCCCAGGCGATGCCGTACTGCTTCAGTATTCCAGTGACGTCTGACGAGTTGTTTTGCAAATCGAGGTGAGAGACGACTTCAGGGTTGTTTTGCTGCGTGGCCAGTCCGCCGTCGACGCAGTGACTGTCTGAGGGTATGGGATCAGTGTAGTTTTCGAGTTTCTCGTCCGGCGTCCATGGCCACGTCTTCCAGAGCTCGATGAACGGTCCCGAGATACACTCATCACACCAACAACGCGTGATTCGGCCCTCATCGGAGTCGAACCCAGCTTCCGCTTGAATCTCGGACGTGTACCACACGGCGCGTTCGCCACACATCGCACACACGTCTTCGAGACCATCCACATCGAGGAGTTCGAGTATCTCCTTTGCATTCGGCTCCAGGTCTAAGTGGTAAATGATCTCTTCAAGATTCTCGTCAAATGCAGTCGATTCCACCATCTCCAACTCGGTGTGCTCGGTCATAGCAAACCTCGATACGTCCAGTCAAATTTAAAGGTTAGTATTAGATACCATACGATTGGTTTCTTGTCTACTGGGTATATGATGTTAAGGCGATTCGCTATCTTCCGGCAGTCCTCAAACCAGGAATCCACCTCATTAATGGAGTCGGCGATGTCCAATTGGGTGAAAGAGTTTGAATACGCTCCTTTGGATAGTCAAGTATATCGAAGATTTCCTTCGCATGATAGGCCTTATTGCAGTCTTTCCCTGATTTCCTATAGGACGCCTTCGTCTTCAAGCGCATCAATCGCATCTCACACTGCGAAGGACTGAATTCCCGCCATGAAACCTCCGTAACTCCGAACCTATGATGGGATATTCCACTAAACGAGTAGATTTGAACCGGTGATAGAGGCCCCCATAACACGGTATTATGGGGCGCTTCGGACAGATCTCCACCCGCTGGGTGAGTCTCTCGACACGCACGACCTTCACGCGCTCAACGACCTCGGGGTCGTTCCCGCTAACGGCAGTCTTAACGAACTGCCTGCCATCGTCAAGATCTACGTCAAACTTGATGACTACTGGACACGGACCCACCGCTCTGAGCTAAATGAGTTGTTCATTGACCGCCGCGTCCACGTTTTGAGCTGCTGTATGCGTGGTTTCCGTTCCCGGTTTCCTCGTCGTACACTCGAAGTTGAGTCCGGACGTTCGGGACGTGCGCTGGATGCTACTCTCGCTCCGCTTCTCGACAATGACTTCATTTCTCGAACGGACGATAAGGAGGCTGCCTACACTGTCGATGAACACCACATATTGTACCGGCGTACTGAACGGCTCTTTGACACACTCCTTGAACAAGCACCTGTCCTCTGTGACCTCCTCCCTCCAACGAACTTCTGATACGATACCCCGTCTGGTGGGG
Source organism: Halorussus limi (assembly GCF_023238205.1). Lineage (NCBI taxonomy): Archaea > Methanobacteriati > Methanobacteriota > Halobacteria > Halobacteriales > Haladaptataceae > Halorussus > Halorussus limi. The sequence continues at coordinate 2,969,015 of NZ_CP096659.1, read as the reverse complement.
ATGTCATAACATTCGCCCACCTGTCTCGTGTAACCCTCCCACGGTTTGGTTCATGACGAAAAACGCCGACAGCCAGATCGAGACGCTTCGAGAGAAGATTCGAAACGGGGAACGAGAGCTCGATGACGCTAATCAGGAGGCTCTGCTAAAGTTCAGTAACGGACTCTTCCTCATTCCGAGTCAAGTCGGGGATCAACGGCATCTCAAGCTACTCCGCCATAACGTGAGAATGGCCGAGCACGCTGGAAGTCCGGTCGATGCGCTCGAAAGCGAGGATGCTGCGAAAGAGATCGTTCGATGGATTCACCGCACGTACGATAACCCCGAGACTAACCGGGACTACCGAGTAGCGCTGAAGCAATTCGGGCGGCGCGTTACCGACCGAAACGGCGACGATCCGCCTGAATCGATGGCTTGGATTCCATCAAACACTCCGAGTACGTATGATCCGGCTCCTGAACCTAGTGATATGCTTCAGTGGAAGGAGGACGTACTTCCTCTGATCGAGGCGACGCGTAATGCTCGTGATGCAGCGCTGATTGCTGTGGCATGGGATGCTGGACCGCGGTCTGGGGAGCTTCGCAGTCTCACTCTCGGTGACGTGACGGAGTACGCACACGGCTATCAAATCACTGTCCGAGGAAAGATGGGACAGCGGACGGTCCCCCTGATTCCGAGCGTTCCCTTCCTCCAGCGGTGGTTCGCCGATCACCCGGGTGCTGATCCGGACGCACCCCTGTGGGCGAAATTGACCGCGCCAGAAGCACCCAGCTATAACGCCCTTCGAACCGCCGTGAAGGACGCGGCAGACCGGGCAGGAGTGAGTAAACCGGTGACGTTCACGAACCTCCGAAAGTCGAGTGCCTCCCACCTCGCCTCACGAGGACTTAATCAGGCACACATCGAGGACCATCATGGGTGGACTCGCGGAAGTGACGTTGCTTCCCGGTACGTTTCCGTCTTCGCTGACGACACCGGTCGAGAAGTCGCTCGTGCCCATGGGTTGGAGATCAGTGACGCGGAAGAGCCTGAGTCGACGGCTCCGGTCGAATGCCCGCGTTGTCATCAACGAACTCCACGCGAGAAGGATCGGTGTCTCCACTGCCGACAACCAATCGACAAAGAGTCAGCCCTACGGGAACAGCAAACGTGTGACTGGTGCGGAGCCGCAATAGCGAACTATTCCGACCATATTCCGAATTGTTCAGCGGTGCACGTGAGTATAGAAGGAAAGTAGTAAGCTGCGGCTCGCAGTTCTCTGCTACGTATTTGATAGTGATGAGAGGACGTCCGAGAGGTCGAAGAGGAGGACGTCATCGCGTTTGTCAGCGACGTGTTCGAGATCGTCGGTGTAGCCGGAGCGGCTGAACAGGACGTATAGCGTCTCCCCGTCTGCTGGCTCCCCTGACCAGCGCACCTCCGTCGTCGTGCGTTCGAGATCGGTGAGAACGCCTTCACTAACGGGCCGGGAGGTGAACTTACACTCGCCCGCGACGACTCCGTCAGCGGTGAGACCGAGGACATCTAGTTCGTGTTCTTTGAACCACCATTGCCCGACGTCACGGAATCGGCGGTCGATGAGTTTCGGGAGCGCTCGCTGGCAGAGGCGTTCGAACAACGGACTCACGTAATCCGCGAGTTCGGGCGCAACGAGTTCGTCGTAGGCGTCGTCGCCGAGCATCCGAAGTTGGTCCTGATTCCCGTACACGAACCGGAACCAAAACCGGAACAGCGGCGCGGCGATGCGATATCGGCCGCGCTGAGAGGCCATCGGCGATTCTGTCACGGGAATGTGGCGTTCGACGAGGCGGAGCCGGCGAAGCTTCTGGAGGTACGTGCTGAGCGATCCCGACTCCACGCCGGCCATGCCCGCGATCTCGTTGGGGGTCCGACGCCCGTGAGCGAGCGCGCAGAGAATGCTGAAGTACGTGTTCGGCTGCCGAAGTTCGGTCCGGAGTAAGAACTCCGGCTCTGAGTACAAGAGGCCGCGCTCCGAGAGGATCGATTGCTGAACGTTTGTCCCCAGCGACTGCTCTGGATCGATAGTCTGCAGGTAGTACGGTGTGCCGCCGTAGATCGACCACGCGGTGATGGCAGTCTCGGGGTCATACTCCGGGAAGAACTGGCGCGCATCAGCTGCGGAGAGGGGCTTGAGGTCAATCGTCGCCGTCCCGCGACCGTACAGCGGTGCGCTTCCGGAGAGTACCTTGTCCTCCATGACGCTGATCGAGGAGCCGACGAGAACGAGCGTCATCCCGGTTTCTTGGAGCTCCATATCCCAGACGCGTTGAATCCGCGAGGGAAGCGACTCGTCCTCCTCGATGAGGAAGGGGAACTCGTCGATGACGACGATAGCGTCTTCCTCACCGAGTGCTTCGAGAAGGGCCTCCCAATCACGGCGGACGTTCCGCAATGAGGAGAACTGTGCGGTGGTGGTATCGACGAACTGTTCGAGCTGGTTCTGCGCCGTTGACTCGACCGCTTGGTAGTAGACGGCGTCGTCCCGGTCAGCGATAGACTGACGAACGAGCTCACTCTTCCCGAGACGACGCCGTCCGTAAATCACGACCAGATCTGCGGTCTCGGACTCGTAGCAGTCTGTGAGTTGATCGAGTTCGACGTCTCGATCAACGAATTGAGCCATACAGCCAGTTGCGTCTCCTCCTAATTGGAACTTCCGATTTCGGAAACTGCGATTTCAGAAATCACGATTTCTTCCAAATGTAGAGCGATGTGAGTTCTCGAAGTTGATTGGCAGAAATCGATCATCGACACAGAGATAAATCGACAGATTACCTGACCATGGTTGAACCCGCAAGGAGTCGTTAGCGGTCTAGGTTTACTTCAGGTAAATCCCGATGTTCGTCTTTAGGACGGCCACTTTCGGAGAGTCCTTATAAAGAATCGCGGTTATCCGGAATAGGATGTATCGAAATAAGGGCTAACCCCCCGGCTCACATATAAAGTATCGAGAAATCCGCGACCCCAGGTCCTTGCCTCTCTTTGACCCACGTTGGGCATGGACCTGGGTGAATTCCACTGAACTTCCATTGCCTTTCCGGCAATTCCACCGTGTTATATAAAGCTCGGGCCCGTTAGAGACGCCTACACGGACGAAAACAGGCGACGCGGGATAAGGGATCGAGGGCTAGCCATCAAGTATTTATAAGAGGCTTGAGGCGCCCTCTCACGGCAAGGACCAGGGTTCAAATCCCTGACGGAGCATCCAAACCCCTTTCTTTCCGGCGATTTCGCGTTTTGCCGGACCAATTCGATTCGCAGGAACGCCAACCCAAAATTCGGCCGACAGCGGTCTGTTTGCCGGAGGAGAGCCGAGTGTGAACAATCAAGACCTCCTTGACGATCTTCTAGTCGTCACCGAGACTGCGAAGGAGAACCTCAATCCGCGCCAGTTGAAGGATTATCGCACTCAACGAGAAGGGTGTCTCACGTGGCTTCTCACGTTCGGCAAGAATTCGGACCTGGTTGATGACTACGCCGTCGAGACCGTGCGAGCACGCGCGTATCGGATGGACATGTTCTACCGATAGGTCTGGGAGCAGGACGGTGGATACACGGCGAACGTCACCCACGACGGTACAGATGGGTGCCGTTGGAGGGAATGTCGCCAACCCCGCGAGACACCTCCCTTCGCCGGGGTTCCGTGGCCGACCGGTGACAGGAAGGCCCGTCGGTCGATTTCCGTCTCCCGGGTGAGGTATTCCTAACAGGAGATAGTGGCACGATTTATCCATCCAAGATATTCTGTGAAATTCGTGCGAAAACAGAACGAGTGCGACCGGAGAACTTCGGCACCGCCCCTGACTCGCTAAATGCGGGATTCGATGCCCAACGATTCGACTCCCTTCGCGACGTCTTCTGCGAATTCAGCTGTCGTATTGAGATACGCCGTCGCATCGGTGTCCGCCGAGAAGTAGACAGGAATCCCGTCCTCTCGTAAACGACGGGCGGTTCGTAGCAACTGAAGGGTTTCGGGTCGCCAGTAAACACAGTTGTCGGGGCCGGTCATCATCGCCGCTAGAAGACTGAGCGAATCCCGTTCTGCCAACTCGAACGTCGACGCGAAATCTCCACTAACGATGGTACTCCGTATCTCCGCTACAGTACCGTGTATGTCGGCTAAGCTCCCCTCCAAAGTGGTGATTCTTTCATCATAGGGAATCCGTTCATTGGGTTCTCCGACTGGGCTACTCTGCCGCGTCGACTACCTCGTAACTGATGTTCTGCTCTCGGAGTTTGTCGGTGTGCGTGGAAAGCTCGCTCGTAACGGCGAGTAACAGCACGTCCAGTCCTTTCGTGGCGGCTTCCTGTACCGCAAGCGGAGTCCCGAAACGAACGTCCGGCTCGTGGTTCGTCGATTCGACGACGGCCAGTGCTTCGGTACCAGACGTCACCAGAAGGTCGTGGGTTTCGACGTGGCCGGAAACCGTAGCGGAGTCTACCTCCGCGCTTCCTCCGTCCTGAACCTGCGGAACCGAGATTACAGTCACTCTCCCCACGTCGTAGTCAAGGACGCCCTCGAAGTCGGTGACGCCGACGTCCTGTCCTTTCTCCGCGTCCGTAACTGCAACTGCGGTTGCATCTGCGGTTTCGCCCGGCGTGGCTCGGAGAACGCCGCCCCGCATCGAAAGCGACACCGTCTGCCCTTCGTCGATTGCCGTCGTCGCGAGCGCAGTTTCGATTTCGACCTGCCCGATTACGTCCTCCGAAACGTGACGGACGAAATCCCGGAGGTCGTCGGTTTGCGAGATGAGCCAGTCGACGCCCTGCTTGGTGACCTCGTATCGTCCGCGGCCGTGCTTTTTGACGTACCCCTGTTCGATCAGATCCCGGAGATAATCGCTCACGGCCTGCGAGGTGATGCCGATGTCGTCGGCGATTTCTTGCTGGCTCACCGCTGGCTGACGTTCAGCGATCTGAACCAAGATTTGATATCGAGTGGCGTTCCGCTTGCTCTGTAGAACGCCAGAGCCGTCGGACGCATCCATTTCTTTTGTCATTATCGACTGTGAGTCCCGATAACTCAAGTATCTTTGCCTTAACCTCGATGAGGTTGCTCTTGTCGACGGAAGTCGGCTCAATAAAGAAACCGAGATTGAGGTAATACAACCAAAATTGTTTTAGGGGCATCGACAGTTGTATTCGGTGATGGCGAGAACAGTACTTCCACACGATGCGAAGGCGGGCCCGACCAAACCCGAGGTTCGGGCGGTCCTTCACAGCAAACTCGACTTGGCGCCGACCGACCACTTCGCCGAGGTCGGTTCTTGCACCGGTGCGGTCACCATCGAGGCCGCCCGTCGCGCCGAGCGGGTCACTGCGATCGAACGGAAACCGGAACGGCTGGAGGTCAGTCGCAAGAACCTGGCAGCGAACGAAGTCTCTGCGGACGTCACGCTCCGTGAAGTGGAGGCCCCGGACGGACTGCCGGAGGACGCAGACGCGCTATTCATCGGCGGAAGCAGGAACTACGAGTCGGTCCTCGACCACGCTGTCGAAGCCGGTATCGACCGCGTCGTGATGAACGTCTCCAGACTCGAAGTCGCCGGTGCAGCGACCGAGGCGTTCCGCGAGCGCAACCTCCTCGACGAAGTCGTCCAGTTACAGGTGAGTCACGGGTACCAGTTGGCCGGTGCGACCAGCTTCGACTCTGACAACCCCGTCTACATGTTGGTCGGTAGTTCGAACGAAGTCGCGACAGACGGCGGTGAACCGACCGGCGCAAAACGAAGTCTCTCGAAACGAGACGGGGGAAAGCGATGAGCCTATACGGAGTCGGTCTCGGACCCGGAGACGCCGACCTCGTCACCGTCAAGGGGCAACGCGTCCTCGAAGAGGCGGACGTCGTTTACTCCCCGGGGCGACTCTCTCGGTCGGTGGCGACCGAGCACGTGCCGGAAGACCGCATCGGCGATGTGGACTTCCCCATGACTCGCGACGAGGACGAACTTCGGCGGGCCTGGAAAGAAGCCGCCGACGAAATCGCATCGCGGGCGCGTGACGAAACCGCGGTGTTCGTCACCTTGGGTGATCCGAACGTCTACTCGACGTTCGGTCACCTCCGACGCACGATGTCGGCGTTCCACCCGGAGGTCGACACCGAAATCGTCCCGGGAGTGAGTGCAGTCACCGCGTTCGCGACTGCCCTCGGCGTCGAAATCTCGTCGGGAATGAGCCTCGCACTCCACGAGGCCGCGCGGGGTGCGGCCCCGACGGGCCCGGATCGGATGATTCTGTTCAAGGTCACTGATGCTCCGGCGACTCACGAGAAACTCGTCGACGCGGGGTACGACGTAGTGTACGGTCGTCGCCTGTTCATGGAACAGGGGGAGACGCTCGTGACTGAGGACCCGGAGGTAGTCGTTGAACGAGACTACTACACGCTAGCCTACGCCGAGAAGCACGAGGTCGAGTACGAACCGGCGACCGCGCAGTTCGAAACGAGCGTCGACGCGGCGATGCGAGAACGCGCGGAGGGCGAGGCGCACGGCGACGTACCTCCGGAGGTGACGTCGGATGACTGACCCGCAAGACGCCATCGATGCGGAGTCGGCCACTCGGACTCGACAGCGCGATTCCCGCATTTCCGAGCGCACAGCGGGTGAGGTGCAGGAAGGGGTTCCGTTCATCGGCGCCGGACCGGGCGATCCGGGGCTGCTGACGGTCACGGGTCGCGAACTGGTCGAAGCAGCGGACCTCGTCGTTCATGCAGGGTCGCTCGTGAACAGTGAACTCCTCGAGGAGTACTGTGCGGACGCCGAGCAGGTCTCGAGCGTCGGCAAGGACCTCGAAGAACTGATTCCGCTGATGAGGGACGCCTACCGGAACGGACGTAACGTGGTCCGCCTTCACAGCGGTGATCCCGCGGTTTACGGCGCGGCACTGGAGCAGATGGACGCGCTGGAACACGAAGGCGTTCCGACGTACATCGTTCCGGGCGTGACCTCGGCGTTCGCGGCGAGCGCCACGCTCCGAACGCAGCTCACGCTGAACGGCGTGGCGAACCACGTCGCGTTCACTCGGCCGCAAGGCAAGACCCTCGACCCCGACGAGGACCACATCGGCGAGTTCGTCGAGATGGGCGACGTGACGACCTGCATCTATCTCGGGACGCACGCGGTCGACGAGACGATGGACCGGCTGTTGGCCGAGGGACACGACCCGGACACGCCGGTCACCGTCATCTACCACGCATCTTGGCCGGACGAAGACGTCATAGAGGGAACAATCGCAACCATTGGCGAGAAGGTGGACGCGGCGGGGTATCGTGCCTCCGCGCTCGTCGTTATCGGCGAAGCAGCACAGGGAACGGGGTACGAGCGCTCCTACCTGTACGGTGACTGGGCGAATGGCGGTTCGAACGAAAGCGAAGCAGACGACTAATCATGAGTACCGAAACAGAGGAGACGGAATCGGGCGAATCGGGCGGCCACTGTTCCACGCCGGACTCCGACGGCGAGGTGGCAGACGAGATAGCTATCATCAGCTTCGAACGTAAGCTCGAGACCGCTCGCGAGATCAAGGACGGGATCGGCGACGAGTACGACCGCGTAGACATCGTCGAGTATCACGGCGACGTGTTCGCCGAACTTTGGGGCGAGTACGACTGCTTCGTCGGCCTCATGGCTTCCGGCATTGCGATGCGGAAGACGGCACCCCTGCTCGACGACAAGTGGGAGGACCCCGCCATCGTCGTCATCGACGAAGAACTCACGTGGGCTATTCCCATCACGGGCGGCCACCACGGCGCTAATCAGGTCGCTCACGACCTCTCGGAGATGGGTGCGGTCCCGGCAATGACCACGGCGAGCGAAGCCGCAGGCAAGCAGGGCGTCGAAAGCAAGGCGAAGGCACTAGACGCCCACGTTGTCAACGGCGACTCCACGGTCGCGACCAACCTCGCTGTCCTGAACGACGAACTCGGCCCCGTCACCCGTCTCGATGGACCGCGTGCGGTGCTCGTCGACGACGACGTGACCGTTCTAAAGCGCAACGGAAACGACGGTGTGGTTCTCGGAACGGGCACCGTCTCGGGCGTGGAGTCCGAACAGGTGCTCGACGCGTGGGAAACCGCACTCGACGACCTGAATCTGGATTTCGACGACGTGGACTTCGTCGCCACCGGGACCAGAAAGGAGGACGAAGAAGGACTCTACGAGGCAGCACAGGAAACGGGTCTCGGCGTCGTCCTATTCGAAAGGGAGACCTTGGAAGGGTTCGAGGGCCCCTCGCCGTCGCGCTCCAAGGAACTCATCGGGTGGCCGGGAATCGCCGAGGCGTCGGCCATCGCAGGCGGCCGGGAACACGAGCTCGCTCGGGAGAAAGAGCGGTTCGAAGACGCGGTGACGGTCGCGGTGGGGCGGTAATATGAGTGACCACCAAAATACGGGCGAGATGGGAACGCTCTACGTCGTCGGTATCGGTCCCGGGCTTCCACACGCTATGACTCAGCGTGCGAAGGACGTCATCGCCAACGCGGACTGCGTCATCGCGTCGAACCTCTATCAGGATTTCCTCCGGCGCGACGGCACGCTTCCGCCGGAGGATGCCGTCACCGATGGCGGTGCCGAGTCTCGCTCGGCACGTCGTCAGACCGGATCTGACGGAAGTGTCGCCGCCCGACCGGACGGGACCCAGCAGGAGATCGTTCGGTCGACGATGGGGCGACAGATCGAACTCGCCCGCGAGGCCTTCGAGCGCGTCCGTGACGGAGAGGACGTCGCCCACGTCTCGGGCGGCGATCCGAACGTGTACGGAAAAAGCGACCTTCTGTATCTCATGGCGGAAGAAGACGAGGCGTACGACGTCCCCATCGAAGTCGTGCCCGGCGTGACCGCGGCGCTCGGCGGTGCGGCGAACCTCGGTGCACCGCTGTCGAACGACTTCTGTACGATTTCGCTGTCGGACAAGTGGCGCGGCTGGAACGAAATCGAGGAGAAGTTGCGCGCAGCCGCGATCAGCGGGTTCGTCATCGTCTTGTACAACTGTTGGCGGGATTACCAGCGGGCGATCGACGTCATCCGCGAGGAGCGCGCCGACGACGTTCCGGTCGCCATCTTCAACGACGCTAGTCGCGGCGATACGGGTCGAAATCAGGACGGTGAGAACCACACCATCACGACGCTGCGAGAGGCGAACGACCACGACGACAAGGTCGGCGGGATGGGCACCTCCATTCTCGTCGGCAATCACGAAACGAACGTCTGGGAGAACGACCACGGAAAGCATCTCGTCACCCCGCGCGGCGGGCGTGACGTCGACGACTTCTAACAATGAGTACGGACGACACTACCGAGTCGAAGTGCGGAGCATCGAAGACGGACACCACCGAATCGAAGTGCGGCGGGTCGACGGCCGCTGAAGAGACATCGTCGAAGTGCGGCGGGTCGGAGTCCGACTCGTCCTCGAGTTCGAGTTGCGGTGGTTCGACGAACGAATCGACCGAAGAAGAAGTCGGTGCGACCGTCGACGACTTCGACGCCGACCCCGGCAGGCTCGTCGCGGTCGGGCTCGGCCCGGGTCACGCGGAGGGGATGACCCAGCGCGCCCGGGTGGCACTGCACGAGGCCGAACACATCGTCGGCTACACGACGTACATCGAACTCCTGCCCGACGAGATCACCGAGGCCGCGGACGAGCTGTACGACACGCCGATGTGCGGCGAAGTCTCGCGCACCGAGGAGGCGGTCGACCGCGCGCTCGCGGGGAACCACGTCGCCATCGTCGGCAGCGGAGACCCGAACGTGTACGCGCTCGGCGGTCTCGCGCTCGAAATCGTGGAATCCAAAGGCGCGACGGCCAGCACGCTCGACTTCGAGGTCGTCCCCGGCGTTCCGGCGGCCCAGTCGTGTGCGGCGCGGGTCGGCGCACCGCTCGTCAACGACACCGTCAGTATCTCGCTGTCGGACCACCTGACGCCGATGCCGACCATCGAGTCGCGCCTCCACGCCGCCGCGAAGGAGGGATTCACCATCACCATCTATAACCCGTGGAGTCGCAAGCGCCGGGAGAACTTCGAGAAGTGCTGCGAGATACTGCTGGAACATCGCGACCCCGAGACACCGGTCGGCATAGTTCACGGAGCAGGCCGAGACGATGAGCGGGCCGAAATCGTCGAGCTCGGCGACCTCGAAGAGCTCGGCGAGACCGACCTCGTAGACATGACGACGACGATTCTCGTCGGCAACGAGGACACGTACGTCTGGGACGACCGCATGGTGACCCCGCGCGGGTACGAGAGCAAGTACGATTACTGAACCATGACCGGCTACCGAATTATCGTCGACAAGGACGCGTGCGAGGGAATCTTCGCCTGCCTCACGCGGGACCCGCGTTTCGTTGAGGGCGAGGACGGATTGGCGACGATTGATCCGGCGTCGGACCCTGTCCCGCCGAGCGGGACCGACGAGGGTATCATCCGCGAGGAAGACGGACGGATAGTCGCGGAGTTCGACGACGATCGCGCCGACGAGGCGCGACAGGCGGCCACTGCCTGTCCGCCGGGCGCAATCACCGTGGAGGAGTGCTGATGTCGATGGAGACCGGTACTCCGGCGGACCTGCTCGCGAGACACCCGGAAACCGCGTACTTCTGGGGGCGAGCCATCGGCGATGGCGACCTCGAAGAGGGCTGTCTCACCGTCCGCGCGAACGACGAGACGGCCGCTCGCCGACTCGCGGCTATTGCTGGCGACGAACAGGTCGACCACCGTATCGTCGAACGCGAGTACGCCCACGACACGGCCATCACGCGCACGGAGGACGAGTACACGATACAAGTCTTCGGTGGCGTGGCAGAACGCGCAGCCGCGGCGTTCGGGCTCCCCATGAGCGGCGACCCCGGCGGGTACCGCTTGGACGCCTTCGAGGGGTACGAGCGCCAGCTCCTCCGGGGACTACTCGAGGGATGTGGCACGGTCTGTTTCAAGAGCGATGCCGAGACGGTCGGCGTCTCCGCGAGCGAAGAGAGCGGAGGCTCGACGGAGCAGGGCTCCGTCGGCATATCGTTCGTCCACGACGACCGACAGCTCCTCGAATCCGTCCGAGGTCTCCTCGACAGAATTCCACCGGACGCACCCGCGAGCGATATCGCCGAGTCGTCATCGGGCAGTTACTGGTTCGGTGTGAGCGACGAGGCCGTCCCGGAGGCCGGCCCCTGGCTGTACGAAAACTGCGAGGAGAGCGGACTATTCGCCCCGACGCGACGGCAGAAACTACTGAAGAGTCTCGAACGCGCTGGAGACAGATGAGTCGGAGTAGCGACGAAGAAGGGTCCAGCCGCGACGGAGCAGTTAGCCCGGGAGACGCCAGCGGTGAGTTCGACGACGAGGCGGTGTTGCTGGTCGGGCACGGTTCGCGTCGGGAGAAGTCGAACGAGCAGGTTCGCGAACTCGCCGTCGGTCTGGAAGAGCGACTCGGCGTCCCTGTAGACGTCGGGTTTCTAGAGCTCGCGGAACCGACGATACCGGAGGCGATCGGTAGCCTCGCGCCAGCGGTGTCCGAGATAACCGTCGTCCAGCTCTCGCTGTTCGCTGCGAGTCACGTCAAGAACGACGTACCGTTGGCTATCCAGCAAGCCCGGTCGGAGTACTCCGACCTGACGCTCCACAACGGGTCTCACCTCGGCGTTCATCCGGCAATCGTCGACTTGCTCGACGACCGGGCCGCCGCGGTGGAGGCAGACCTGAGCGTCGACCGTGAGGCGGACGACGTCGCGGTCGTTCTCTGCGCACGCGGATCGAGCGACCCGGACGCCAACGGCGACGTTCACAAGCTGGCCCGGCTCCTGTACGAAGGCCGCAAGTTCGACCGCGTCGAGTCCTGTTTCGTCGGGGTCACCGAGCCTCGTTTGCAGGACGCACTTCACGACGTGGCGAAGCACCGGCCGGATAGCGTCGTCGTCCTTCCGTACATGCTGGGCGACGGCGTGCTTACGCAACGCATTCGCGACCGGACGGCGGAGTTCGACGACGAGTACCCGTACGTGGACGCCGCGGCCGGAGATCCGCTCGGGACGGACTCGAGACTCCTGGACGTGCTCGGCGACCGTTGGCAGGAGGCGCGCACGGACAGCGTCCGCATGTCGTGTGACACCTGTAAGCACAAAGTCGAACTCGACGGCTACGAGGAGGATGTCGGCGGTGCGCGGGCCATGCTGCGGGCGCTGACTCATCAGGAGTCACACGCCGACCGCGAGTCCGTGGACGAGGAACCGCATACCCACGACGCGCCGGAGAAGCACGTCGCCGTCTGCACTAACCAGACGTGCGCAGCAGACGGTGCGCCGGCAGTCCTCGAACGCCTGCGCCAGTCCGTCCGAGACTCGGAGGAGTGCGATGCACGCGTCACGCGCACGTCTTGTCTCGGGCGGTGCGGCGACGGACCGATGGTCGCCGTCTATCCCGACGGCGTCTGGTACGGCGGCGTCGACCAGAACGACGCGGAGCGTGTCGTCTCGTCCCACCTCGACCGGGATCGAATCGTTTCGGATATCGTCGACCAAACCCTGTAACCATGAGCTGTCACGAAATCGAAGCGCTGCGACTCGGATTGATGAACGTCCTCGGCACGAGCGACCGGAGCGTCCGGGAGCACGCCGAGAAAGAACTGGAAGGACACCTCGAGGGTCCTGTAGAGGGACTGGCGAACGCTGAGAGCCTCTCCGAACTCCGACGCCACCTCGATGCGGCCCTCGTCGACCTGGAAGAGCAGATCGCGACCGCCGACGAGAGCGACCCGGAGTACGACTACCTCCGGGGACGGCTCGTCGCGGTCCGCGACGCCGAGCAGTCGCTCGCTCGGTTGACCGACCACGGGGAGTCGCTGTTGGACGACCTCGGGACGTCACACGACGTCCTCCACGAAGCGTTCCCCGTCGATGACTGAATCCGCGAAGCGACCGCGAGTGATCGTCGAACGAGCTGTGGACCTCGGAAGCGTCGACCCCGCAGGGTCTCGCCAGCTCGGCCGCAGGTCCAGTGTTTGCCTCCGCGACGACACAGTCGTCGTCGGTCTCGCCGACGGATCGGTCGTCGCGTTCGAAGTCGATACGCTGGACGAACGTTGGCGGAATGAGAGCGTTCCGCCGAGGGAACCGAACCGGGGCTCGCCGGATGGGACATCCGACGGCGTCTCAGGGAGTGTCGTTTCACTGACTGCGTTCGCGGACGGCTTCCTCGCCGGGGAACGCGGCCCCGACGGCGACATCCGTCTGCTCGACGCCGACACTGGGAAACAACGGTGGAGCTATCGCTCCGCGGACGACGTCGGTGACCCGGCGAAACGGACTCGGTTCTTCCTACCGTTCGTCTTGGACGCGACCACGGACGGCCGGCGGGCGTACGTCGCCGCTCGCCGCTACTACCGAGAGTCAGACGGTACACGGAACTTCGATAGCGTCGTGTACGCGTTCGAATCCGACGGCACGGTGGCGTGGCGTTACGAGACGGACGCTTCGCCGATTGCGCTCAGTGTCCGTAACGGGACCGTCGCCGTGGGATCCAATCGGTGTCCCGGAACCGATTCCGACGGATTCGTCGCCCTCGACGCGGACACTGGAACGGTACGTCGTCGTTGGGACCCGCCGGGTGACGGAGAGCGACGCGTCGGGGACCTCTCGCTCACCGAGGACGGGATTGCAGTGGCTAGCCACGCCGACTACCGCGGATACTTCCTCGACGACGACGGCGTCCGATGGGCGGTCGACCTGGGCCGCCCCGTCGACTGTGGGGAGGAGACGGTCTACGCGTATCCGAATCACGTGCATGCTACCGGAGACGGTGTCGTCTTCGTCACCGGCAACACGTATCCCGAAGACGGACGAGAGACGGACGCCCGCCATCCCACCGAACACGCGGCCGTCGGTGTCAGTCCAGAAGGCGAGATTCGCTGGGAGTCGTCGGTCGGAGGGTTCGTCCACGGAGTAGCGACCGACGGGGACCGTATCGCGGTCCCCGCGGCCCAGCACTTCCGGGAGCGAGATCCCAACGCGCACGCGCTGTCCAAATTCGACGTGACTGACGGTCGAACTGCGGGTCGACCGATATCGGGCGTCGTCACCGCGGCCGCAATTGAGGACGGTCGGGTCGCGGCGGTGGAGGAACCCGTCGCTTACCACGACGAGGACGCGGTCCGAGGGTCGTACCGCCTCCACTGCTGAGCGCACCACTGCTTTTGTCGAACGGATTGCTTCGGACAGGAGAGACACCTTTTCCCAATCTAAGACATATTTTGGTTTCCCAAAGGTGTATAAATATTTCTCAGACGGACAAGTCGGGACGCTCGGGGGAGAACGCTCGCTGGGAGAAGAACGGCGACCGTAGAGAGTCGGACTCGACCGTCAGACCAGCAGACGGAGCGCGAATCCGAGAACGATTACACTCGTCACGAGTTCGAACGCTGCGTGAACTCTTTCGCCACGCCCTTGGACGACCGAGAATAACTCGCCGATTCCACCGCCGATGACCGACATGGTCGAGGTGATGGCGAGCGCGTAGACAGCAACGGCCGTGAGCGCACCGTGTAGACCGCCGGTCGGAACGACCGTCGAGACGAGCGCGAGCATACTCACCGGCGGTGAGAGCGCGAACAGCGACCCGACGACGCCCGTCCGGAGATAGTCCCCGTAGCTGTCGTGCGGGTGATGGAGATGGGAACGGGCGTGAGACACCGTCCGTCCGACCGAACCGGGGATGGGAGTCGGAACAGTATGAACCGGAAGGCCACGGACTCGCCGCGAACCCTTCGCGGCCAACACGCACGCGACTCCGAAGAGGACGAGACCCGCCAGCGTCGTCCCCACCGTGTCGAACACTGCGGGCGGTGCCGTCGCGACCCGACCGATAGCGGTGAGAATTGCGACCCAGGCGAGGACGACCACGACGTGACCCACCGCGAAGCTACCGCCGACGAACGCCGCGTGGACCCAACCGTCGGCGTCGGTCGTCAGCGCGGAGATACCCGCGGCGTGGTCGGGCTCGAACCCGTGCGTTATCCCGAGTATCGCTGCGGCGGCGAGAACGCCGACGCCGGAGACGTCTATCATCGGTCTCCTCCCTCCGTCGGCTGGAAGGCGTCCGCGACGCGATTCGGGGTGAGAGCTTCGAGGGGAACGCGTTCGCCGTCGGCGGCGGAGACGATGTCCTCCACCAGATTCGTCCGCCCGTCGTCGCTCGCGTCGACGACCAGCACGTTCGCTCCGCGGTCAGCGAGACCGGACGCGGCCGTTCTCGTGTCCGTTGTCGGGGAGTCGCTCCCGGCGTTCGCCCGTCCGTCAGTGACGACGACCACTACGGTATCGTCGGGGTTTGCCCGCGCGAGCAATTCGCCAGCGGTGTGGAGACCGTCGGGGAGCGGCGTGCGTTCGCCCGTCGGTAACGACTTGAGGTGTCGCGCCGCCAGATCGACGCTGTCAGTCGGTGGGAGGATTACGTCCGCGCTCTCGCCGGCGAAGGTGACGACCGCCACCTCGTCGCGACACTCGTAGGCGTCCCGGAGGAGGTCGAGGGCAACCCCCTTCGCGGCCCGCATCGGGCCGCGCATCGAGGCGCTCGCGTCTATCGCGAACACGACGAGCGTCGAACTCTCTCCCTCGCGGACGGACTGACGGAGGTCACGGGACTCGACGCGATCGCCTCCGCGGACGGCAGCGGCGCGGACGGACGCCGCCGGGTCGACCGCGTCGTCGAGACCGGCTCGTTCCGTCCGAACGCGCGTTCCGCGGCCGCGGTCGCTCGGACGTGCGCTGGCCCGACCGCTCCCGTCGGCACGTTCGGCCGTCGGTGCGTTTATGTCGGGAGCCACTCCGTCGCCGGGCTCGGCCACGTCGTTGGGTGGTTGACCGGGAACCAGGGGTTTGGCTTCCTCGTCCCCGTCGTTCGGAGTATCGTCTCCGCCATGTTCAGTCGGTGAGTCGTCGCCCGACGCACCATCCGCATCGCTCGGACGGGGACTGTCACGAGGTTCCGTTCGGGACCCCGAGGAATCACCTCCACTCTCTGGATCGCCGTGGTTCTCCTCTCCAGAGTCGTCTCCTCCCTCCGAACCGTCACCGTCGTCGCTTCCTTCAGTCTCGGAATCTGCACCTTCAGATACGCGGTCGTCGGCCGACCCTGTAGACTCGGAACCAGACTGGTCTTCGTCATCTCCGGAGCTTTCCTCGCCGTCTTGAGCGTCCCCCTCTCCGTCCGCGAAATGGTCGTCGATGACGTCCTCGAAGTCAGGACCGTCTTCGAAGGGTCGGCTCCGAAGACGGTGGGGAAGAGCGAGTTCGACAGCACGGCGAACGTCTGGCTCGATGACTCTGGTTCGGCCGTCGAGGGCGGCCAGCGTGCGCGCACCCCGTGCCGTGGCGATATCGGCCCGATGTCCATCGACCCCCGAATCCAGACAGAGTTCCACCAACTCCCGAGTGAGCGATTCCGGAATAGTAACGTCGGGAAGCCGTTCGCGAGCTTCGCTGAGGCGCTCACGAACGGTCGCGGTCTCCGCGTCGTAATCGCCGTCGAATCCCGAGAGGGAACGTTCGACGACTGCGACTCGCCGATCGATGTCCTCAGCACCGGTCACCTCGACTTGGAGCGCGAATCGGTCGCGGAACTGTGGGCGGAGTTCGCCCTCCTCGGGGTTCATCGTCCCGACGAGCGTGAAGTCCGCGGGATGGGTGACGCTGACACCGTCGCGTTCGACCCGATTGGTGCCGCTGGCTGCGGCGTCGAGAAGGACGTCGACGAGGTGGTCGTCGAGGAGATTCACCTCGTCGACGTAGAGGAAGCCGCGGTTCGCCCGCGCAAGTAAACCAGGGTTGAATTCCGCCGCCCCGTCGAGGGCGTCCGCAACGGAGAGGGAACCCATAACGCGCTCACGTGATGCGCCGAGTGGCAGCGTCACGAAGGGGACCGGTCGAGTTTCGACGGGCGGGTCGTCCCGCGTTCGACACGTTTTGCACTGTTTAGTTCCGTCATCCGGAGGACAGCCGTAGGGGCAGTCGGCGATAGCGCGTTGGTCGGGTAGAAGTTCCGTGAATGCGCGCGTTGCCGTCGATTTCGCCGTTCCCTTCTCGCCGCGGACTAACAGGCCGTCGAGTTCGTCGTTCGCCCCGACGACGAGGAGGGCTTCTTTCAACGCCTCTTGGCCGACCACGGCGGGGAACGGCACCGTCGAACGGGAGGGCTGCGACACTTTTTTGGTCTCTCCCAAATCAACCATACTTGCAATAGTGAAATAGAGGTTTAATAGAGTTATGCCTAAGGTTGCCCTATACACAGCCACGGAGAACGAACTCGGAGCCGTCCAAGCCGCGGCCGAGCGCGTCGACGCCGACCTCGTCGTCCGCTCGGAGGGAGACTTCGACGAACAGACGGACGTCGAGGCGTACCTCGAGGAGATAGTCGACGCGGACGCGGCCGTGTTCTGGCTCCACGGCGCCGAGGAGAGCATGCCCGGTTACGAACACGCCGTCCAGCGGCTCACCGAGGAGGGCGTTCCCCTCGTCGTGAAGTCGACCGGCGATGCGTACGCTCGCGAAGACACGACGGTCGGCATCGAGGACCGCGAGACCGTCTGCGAGTACTTGGACCGCGGGGGAACGTCCAACATCGCTAACTGCATCCGCTTCCTGATCGACAGTTACGCCGACGAGGACTGCGAATACGACAGTCCGGTAGCGCTCCCGACCGAGGGGGTGTACCACCCCGACGTACCGGGCGCGGAATACGAGGACCTACGGGCTCGAATCGACCCGGAGCGAAGCTCCGGCGAGTCCCGACTCGACTCGCTCGGCGAGACGCCGACCGTCGCGGTCTGGTTCTACGAGTCCCACTGGACCCACGAGAACACGCGGTACGTGGACGCGTTGGTGCGAGCCATCGAAGCGAACGGCGCGAACGCGCTCCCCATCTTCTGTAACCCGGCGACGGACACCGACGAGCAGGAGGACGCCGAGTGGGTCGTCGACGAGTGGTTACTCGACGACGACGGCGACCCCGTCGTCGACGCCGTCCTCTCCTCGTTCATGTTCTCGCTGTCGATGGACGAGCGAGGTCGTAGTGCCAGCGACGAAGGCGACAGCGCCGAGGACGTGTTCTTGGACCGACTCGGCGTCCCGGTACTTCAGACCATCACGACGATGCGTTCGCGCTCTCGGTACCAAGGGAGTGACACGGGCGTGATGGGCTTCGAACTCGCGCTGTCGGTCGCCCTCCCGGAGTTCGACGGGAACGTCATCACTCACCCCATCAGCGGAAAGGAGCGCACGGAGGACGCCGGCGACATCGGAAGCGCGCCGAAGCAGCACTTCCCCATCGACGACAGGGTCGACCACGCGGTCCGCCTCGCCGTCAACTGGGCGCGACTCCGCCACCTTCCCAACGAGGACAAACGCGTAGCGGTCGTCCTCCACAACTATCCGCCGAGCGACGACGGAATCGGGACTGCTTTCGGACTCGACACCCCCGAGAGCACGGTAAACCTTCTCCAGGAACTGGACGCACGAGGGTACGACCTCGGCGGTGAGTTACCGAGTAGCGGCCAGACTCTCGTCGATCGACTGACCGCACAACTCACGCTCGACGACCGGTGGGTCGCCCCCGAAGACGTGCGCGATTTGAGCGTCGACGTCGTCTCGCCGGAGCAGTACGAGCAGTGGTTCGAGGCGACCGACGACCGCTTCCAGGAGAACGTCGTGGAAGAGTGGGGTGAACACCCAGACCGTCCGTTTGCAATCCCCGGTGTCGAGTTCGAGAACGTCTTGGTGACGGTGCAACCGCCGCGCGGGTTCGGCATGGACCCTTCGAAGGTCTACCACGACTCGGATCTCCAGCCGCCTCACGACTACGTGGCTTTCTATTCGTGGCTCCGAAACGCCTTCGAGGCCGATGCCGTCGTTCACCTCGGCACCCACGGGAGCCTAGAGTGGCTCCCCGGAAAGACGGTGGGATTGAACGGCGAGAGCGCGCCGGACCAGTTGATCGACGACCTCCCGAACGTCTACCCGTACATCATCAACAATCCCGGCGAGGGGACGCAGGCCAAGCGTCGCTCGTACGCGGCCATCGTCGACTACCTCACGCCGGTGATGCGCAACGCGGGAACGTACGACGAACTGGCCGAACTCGAGGAACTCGCAGACAGATATCGCGAGGCGGGAATGGAGGACGCCCGGACCGACGACGGCGAACATCTCGAACAGCTCGTCCGCCAGAAGGTCGACGAACTGGACCTCGCCGTCGAACTCGGTATCGAAGGAAGCGTCGACGAGAAGGCGGACGTACGCGGCCCAGAGGAGGCGGGGACGACGCTCGCCGAGGGCGAGGTCGCCGGCGACGACATCGCCGTCGACGAACTCGTCGAGCGCATCCACGAGTACCTCACCGACGTGAAGACCACCCAGATTCGGATGGGACTACACACGATGAGCGAGCCGCCCACCGACGAGCGCCTCGTCGAGTACCTCGTCGCGCTCACCCGCCTGGAGAACCCCGGTGCGCCGAGCCTCCGAGAAAGTGTCGCCGGCGTGCTCGGCGTCGACTACCAGCGGATGCTCCACGACCCCGGGGCGTACGACGACACCCTCGGGATGACCTACGCGGAGGCCGCCGACGAGGTGTACGAGACGAGTCTCGAACTGGTGGAGACGTTGGCCGAGTACGAATTCGATGTCCCGGCTTCTGAGGCGGAGGCCGGTCCGAACGACGAGATGAACATGAACCTACTCGTCGTCGACATCGACCCGCTGGGCGACGCCCGAGCGAAATCGGGTGCCCACAACGCCTTACGGGAGGCGCTGGCGTATATCTGCGAGGAAGCGGCGCCGCGTGTCGAGGGAGCCGAGGACGAGATTCCACGGACGGCGGACGCGCTTTCCGGCGAATACGTCCCGCCGGGCGGAAGCGGCGCACCGACGCGCGGCGGGGTCGACCTCCTCCCTACCGCCCGCAACTTCTACACGCTCGACCCGCGGAAGGTCCCGGCGAAGAGCGCCTGGCTGGTCGGACGCGAAGTCGGCGACGGTCTCGCCGAACGCCACTACGACGAGCAGGGCGAATACCCCGAAGAGATCGGGGTCGTCGCGTGGGGCACGCCGACGGTCCGGACCCGCGGCGAGACCGTCGCGCAGGTGCTCGCGCTGATGGGAGTCGAACCCGAGTGGACCGACGCCGGACGGATCGACGACGTGAATCCGATTCCGCTGGACGAACTGGGTCGGCCGCGAATCGACGTGACGACGCGCGTCTCCGGCCTGTTCCGGGACGCGTTCCCGCAAGCCGCCGCCGTGATCCACGACGCCGTAGACGCCGTAGTCGACCTCGACGAGCCACACGAGATGAACTACGTCAAGAAGCACGTCGAGGAGGAGAGCGAGCGGCTCCAATCGGATGGAATGGACGAGTCCGAGGCGCGGAGCGCGGCGACCCACCGCGTGTTCACCACCCGGCCCGGCGGCTACGGCGCAGGGACGAACAAAGCGGTCGACGAGGGTAACTGGGACGACCGCGCGGACCTCGCAGACGTGTACGTCCAGTGGGGCGGCTACGCGCTAGGGAAGCGCGGTCGCGTCTCCGAGGCGCACGACGCCTTCGAGCGCAGACTCGGCAGCGTCGAGGCCACGGTGAAGATAGAGGACACCGCCGAGCAGGACGAGCTCGACAGCTCCGACTGGTACGCGTTCCACGGCGGCTTCATCACAGCGGTCTCGGAAATCGCGGGCGAGGAGCCCGCCTCGTACGTCGGCGACTCGGCCGACCCGGACAACGTCGACGTCTACACCAACGAGGAGAAGGTGCGGAAGGCGATGCGCGCTCGGGTCCTCAATCCGGACTGGCTCGACAGCATGGAGGACCACGAGTACAAGGGTGCGGGCGACCTCTCCACGACGGTCGACGTCGTCCTCGGATGGGACGCCACCACCGGCGTCGTCAGCGACGCGCTCTGGGAAGACGTCGCCGAGAAGTACGCATTCGACGAGGACCGACAAGAGTGGATGCGCGACGTGAATCCGTGGGCCTTGGAAAGCATCACGGACACGCTTCTGGAAGCTATCGACCGAGGACTGTGGGACGCCAGCGACGAAACGGCGGACCGTATACGCGACATCAACCTCAGGGTCGACGGTGACATCGAAGCGCGCGCCGATGGCGTCGACCCTGTGGAGGTGACGAGCGATGACGACTGACGCGGACGTAGATGCCTCGACGGCTGACGACGCTGAAGAGTACGCCGACCTCGGCGCGACCACCGAGAACGCCATGGAGATAGCCGAAACGAGCATGGACCGCGTGCGGGAACTCGTCCCCGACGAGACGCTCACCGACAGAATCCGTCAGAAGTCGGTCCACGCGACCGGTGATCCGGAGTTCCAGCATTTGATGCGGTTCGAAGGTAATCCCGTTCGAGCGGGTGCGGAGGCGGTGCTCGACGAGCGACCCATCGTCACTGACATCACGATGGTGAAAGAGGGTATCACCGGACGTGGCCACAGTTGTCCGGTTCGCAAGGCCATCGGGAACGGGACCGAACTCGCCGAACGAACAGGGATGACCCGAACCGCCGCGTCCGTCCTCGAACTCGACCGCGAAGGCGTCTACGACGGTGCGGTCGCCGTAATCGGGAACGCGCCCACTGCGGCCCTGGCGCTCGCCGATTGCATCGAGGACGGAACTCGTCCCGCCGTCGTCGTCGCGACGCCCGTGGGCTTCGTGAAGGCCGCCGAGAGCCGTGAGCGCATTCGCGACGTCGTCCGCGAATACGAAGTGCCCGCCATCACGAACGTCGGTCGCCGCGGTGGAAGCGGACTCGCGGCCGGACTGACGAACGAGCTCGTCCACGTCGCGAGCGATGCGCGGAACGGAGACGTCGATCTTGCATGAGCGACACGTACGATTTGGAATCCGGTCCGGACCCGGCGACCCTCGCCGCCGCTGCTCCCGAAACCCCTACTGAGGACCCGGTTTACGCGGTCGGAATCGGACCCGGAAACGCGGAGTATCTGACACCGCGGGGCAAGCGAGCGATTCGTGAAGCGGACGTGGTCGTCGGGTTCGAAACGGTCGTCGACTTCGTCCGCGGAGAGACCGATGCCGAGCTACTGACCTGTGGTTACGCCGACGAGGCCGCGACGCTCGAGACGTTTGCCCGACGAATCAGCGACGGTGCGGACGGGACGGCCGTACTGATGGGCGATCCCAACCACTCGGGCTATCAGTTCGTCGGTAAGGTTCAGGATGCGATCG
This sequence comes from Halorussus limi, assembly GCF_023238205.1. Taxonomy (NCBI): domain Archaea; kingdom Methanobacteriati; phylum Methanobacteriota; class Halobacteria; order Halobacteriales; family Haladaptataceae; genus Halorussus; species Halorussus limi. The sequence continues at coordinate 2,946,769 of NZ_CP096659.1, read as the reverse complement.
AACGGTCGGTTCGCGTGATTCCGGGCATCTCGTCTCTCCAAGTGGCTGCGAGTCGTGCCCGGACGCCAATGGAAGAGACGACGTTCGTGACGCTCCACAAAAGCGGTGATGTCGCTCCCGATCTCCAGCGCCTCTGCGATTCCGTCGGCGAGCGCCACCTCCTCGTCCTCCCGCGTCCATACGATTGGATGCCGGGGGATATCGCTGCCCATCTCCTCGATTCCGGTGCGTCTTCGTCGCTCGATGCGCTCGTCTTCGAGCGGCTGACGCACGAAGACGAAACGGTCACCCGGTCGACTCTGGGCGATCTCGAAGCCTCTGCGGGCGGAACCAACCCTGACGACACGCCGTTCTCTGATTTGTCCGTGCTGGCTGTTCGTACGGACTAACTCTCTCTGCTACTGCCGTACTCCTTCTCCGTCGGTTGCGACCGGGCGACAATTTTGGGCGAGCTGTGCCTCGAACGATGCTGGACCGTCCTCGCTAGTCGCGAGTACGCGTTGTTTTTCGACCTCCGCGTGGATAGCGTCAGTCACTCGCGGGTGCTCGCCGAGCGGGTCGGCGTATTTGATTCCGCCGCGGTCGAGTTCGAGTTTCGCCGGAATCTCCTCTTCGGTCGCCTGAGATTGAGTCAAAAACAGCGGTACGGCGACCGTGCGGCTGTTCGAAGTGTTGTAGCGGACGCATTCGACGGTGGGATTCTGTAAGAGATAACAGGTGAGAACCTCATCGTAGTCAGACTGGTCGTTCAGACGTGCCGCGTGGTACTCGGCCGTCTGGCGCTGGTACGGCTTCGAGCTACTTCCGAAACTGACGAGCACGAGCGATGCGTCGTTCCTTGCTGGAACTACTTCCGTGGCCCGCTCGGCGAGAACGTCCGTGACGGCGGGGCTTCGACCGACCGGTTCGCAATAGCGTACCTCGCCGGGGACGTACGAGAGCGCGGCGGGTACTCCGTCGGTCGTATCGAACGTGTGTGCCGTAGTCAGGGGGACGGCGTATACACGGTCACTTTCGATTTTGACGAACGTCTCACGGAGTTCGCGAACCGGTTCGGTTTCGTACGTTGCGACGCGCACGCCGTCGACGCCGGCTCTGTTCCTGAGCCGATTCGCGTGTGTTTCGTACACTTCACGAGCGTGCGGGTCTTTCCGGCCGATGAGTAGTATTGATTCGTTTGTCATTTTGGAACCCCGCCGATATACAACTTGGATTTAGTTATACCAAGTTTGCTTGATTTGCACGTCGTGGGGGACTGCCAAATAAGTTTTGGACGCCGCGGGAAAATTTCCGCCTGGGGAGAAGATTCAAACGCTCTATCGAGAGTAAACGGACTAATAGGAACGTGTGAGGAAGTAAGCAAAATCAGGAAGGCAGGAATCCGTCCTCAATCGCAATTAGCTCACGGGCCGTCGCTTTAGCCTCGTCGAACGAATGGGGAAGTAGCTTCCAGACCGCATCACTTCCCGAAGGGCGACGCTCCCTCCGCCGATAGTCAGCACGTTCTTCTGCTCGAAATTGTGGAAAAGGAGCACGGTAGTTGACCTACCCTCGTAGCCACTCTTCCACTTCGCCTCTCACGTTAACGACGTCACCAACTATCGTGACTGCGGGGGACTCAATTTCTGCGGCTTGGCTTTTCTCGACGATGTCAGATAACGTTCCCGTGACTGTCTTCTCGTCACCCCACGTCGCTTTCTGTACCATCGCGGTCGGCGTCCGGCGGGGTACTCCGTGTTTTCGGAGTGCCTGAACGTTCTTCGGCAAGCGATTCACACCCATGAGGATGACGAGTGTCCCGCCTGCGTTAATCGAATCAGCAAGTGCATCCCAGTCGATGGCGCTTTCGTCCTTGTCCGGCGTCTGGTGTCCTGTTATAACAGTCAAGCTGGAAGATCGGTCCCTATGTGTTAGCGGAATCCCGCTCACGCTCGGTGCGGCGAGGACACTCGAGACCCCGGGAATTATTTCGAAGGGAACATCTTCGGATGCCAAGTACTCTGCCTCTTCTCCTCCCCGACCGAAGACGTTCGGATCCCCTCCCTTGAGACGAACGACGGTTTCTTCCTTCCGGGATTTCCCGAGCATCAACTCGTTAATTTCGTCCTGCGTCGTTCGCTGCGGCGGACGTTTTCCGACATCGACGACCTCGACCGATTCCGGAAGGTCGTCGACGATTTCGTCACCCGTCAACGAGTCGTGCAGAACGACGTCCGCCTCTCGGAGAAGTCGCCACGCCCGCCTCGTAAGTAGTTCCGGATCCCCCGGACCGGATCCGACTAAGTATACCGTGCCCGTGTCTCCCCTTTCACCGACCCCTTCCACCGACGTATTTCGGTTGTCAGATTTCGTAACGCCGGACGAGAGTTGGTCTTCCGAATCCGCACGCGTCTTGCTATCAGTTGATGCGTTCCGCGCTACGTCCTCTTGACCATCCCTTCGTTGGCTCTTTTCGTCTTTTTTCTTCAAAAGAGGGGCTCGGACCGGTCCAGACAACTTCTCGGTTGAGTCTGACCCCTCAGAGTCGGGGAGTGCATTCTCAGTTGTATCTTCGCACATACGAAGGCAAACAGGGTTGCAATACTTCAACCTTGTTTGTGTTATACGTGGGGCGTCACAAGTCCAATTGAACAGCGGCCACCCTCATGAGCACACCAAACAATTAAAGCCTGATTGCACTAAACCAAAACTAGGTGGATTAGGCGCAGAGCATGATTGCACAACAACGTGACTTCGATCAACGGTGCGAGGAAGCGCCCGAGAAGGAGCCAGTTTGAACGATGAGGTTCGCTCTTATCGCCGGATGCACACGGACCGCCGAGATAGCGGCATTGGCGACTGACCTCGACCTAGAGTTGACCGTGACCGACCCCGAGTTCGACCGCAGCGACCACCCGGCGATGGACGCCTACGTCGCCGGTGAGGCGAAGGAAGATGTCGGAATGGGCGGCGCGCTTGCGCTGGCCGATCGGTCGGACGTGTCGATGGCGGCGGTGGGCGACCGCGTCATCGACGTCTACGAACCGATTACCGACGAAGAACCCGCGGTGAAACCATGAAGGGCGTCGTCGTCGGTGGCACTCGGTCGGGCGTGGGGAAGACGGTCGCCACCCTCGCAGTCATCAGCGCCGTCGAAGCGGCGGGCTACTCGGTCCAGCCAGCGAAGGCCGGCCCGGACTTCATCGACCCGAGTCATCACGCAGTCGTCGCAGGCCGTCCGTCGCGCACCCTCGACGTCTGGCTCGAAGGCGAGGAGGGGCTCCGACGGAACTATTACCGCGGCGACGGCGACGTCTGCGTCGTCGAAGGCGTCATGGGGCTCTACGACGGCGATGGGTCCAGTACGGCGATGGTCGCGGAGGCGCTCGATCTCCCGGTGGTGCTGGTCGTCGACGCAAGTGCCGGGATGGAGAGCGTAGCCGCGACCGCGGTAGGCTTCCGCAAGTACGCCGCCGATGCGGGTCGCGATATCGACGTCGCGGGCGTTATCGCACAACGTGCGCACGGCGGCCGTCACGAAACGGGCATCGCGGACGCCCTCCCCGACGGGTTGACGTACTTCGGCCGGATTCCACCGAGCGCCGACCTCGAAATCCCCGACCGACACCTCGGCCTCCACATGGGCGAGGAGGACCCGCTCGACCGGGAAACGCTCGACGACGCCGCTGACCACATCGACACTGAGCAACTCGTGGCGGCCGCCAGCGAACCTCCCCGCCCGGAGTCGAGTAATCAGCGATCGGCCAGGAACATGCGAGTCGCCGTGCCGCGCGACGACGCGTTCCGATTCGTCTATCCGGGCGTCCTCGAACGACTGCGTTCGCGCGCCGAGGTGGTGACGTTCGCTCCGGCCGATGGCGACGACGTTCCGGACGCCGACGGGGTTTACCTCCCGGGCGGCTATCCGGAGTTGCACGCTGCCGACCTCGCCGACGGACCGGCGCTCTCGTCACTCCGTCGTTATGCCGTCGATGGCGTACCGGTTCTGGGCGAGTGCGGCGGGATGATGGTGCTCAGCGAGTCGCTGACGACGGCCGAGGAGGAGACGTACGAGATGGCGGGCGTCCTCCCCGCCGAGGTCCGGATGCACGACCGCTATCAGGCGCTGGACCACGTAGAACTCCGCGCTCGCGAACCGACGCTGACCGCGGGAACAGACGACGCCGTCCGCGGCCACGAGTTCCACTACTCGAGCGCCGACGTCGACTCCGATGCCCGGTTCGCCTTCGACGTCGAACGGGGGTCGGGCATCGACGGAGACCGCGACGGGCTCACCGAGTACCGGACGCTCGGCACCTACGCACACGTCCACGCCGAGAGCGGCGCATTCGACCGATTCGTCGACCAGCTCTAACCATGGCACGAGACACTTCAGCTAATGACGACCAGAACAAACTGCACGCACAAACGCCAGGAAAGGGCACCTCACCCGCGGCGGAGCCAATTGAACCGTCGGCGCCGGAGGAGTTCGGCCTCGTGCAAGTCTGGTGGGGCGACGGGAAGGGCAAGACGACCGCCGCGACGGGAATGGGCTTCCGGGCGGCCGGCCACGGCTTCCGCGTCCACATGCTCCAGTTCATGAAGGGCGGGACCTCGAGCGTCGAGGACGTTCGCGGCGAGTACAACGCCATCGAACGCTTCCCTGGTTTCACCTACGAGAACACCGGCCACTACGGCTGGCACGGCTTCCTCGACGGGTCGGACAACGACGAGCACGCCGCGAAGGCGAAGGGCGGACTCGCCCGCACCGAAGATTTGGTTCAAGCGGCGTCAGACGCAGACCTCACCGTCCCCCGTGGGCCTGCAGCCCCGCCCGACGAAGGCGTTCATATGCTGATACTCGACGAGGTCCTCTACGCGGTGAGCCGCGGGCTGATTACCCCGGAATCTGTGGTCGACCTCGTCGAATCGAAGCCCGAGGACCTCGAACTCGTCCTCACTGGCGGGCACGAACGACCCGAATACCTCGTCGGGCATGCCGACCTAGTCACGAACGTCCGGAAAGAGAAACACCCCATCGACGACGGCCAGCGCGCCCGGAAGGGCACCGAGTACTGATGACCGAGACGATACTGGTCGCCGGAACCGAGAGCCACGCCGGGAAGAGTACCGTCGCGGCGGGACTGTGCCGCCTGCTCGCCCGACGAGGGGTCTCTGTCTCCCCGTACAAGGCCCAGAACATGAGCAATAACGCGCGGGCGGTCATCGGTCCCGACGGCGAGTGGGGCGAAATCGGTATCTCGCAGTACGTGCAGGCCCAGTCCGCCGAGGTGCCGCCGACCACCGACATGAACCCGGTCCTGTTGAAACCCCGTGGTGACGGGGAGAGTCAGCTCGTGATACAAGGGGAGGCCGTCGAACACGTTCCTGCCGGGTCGTACTACGACTCCTACTGGGACGGGGCGCGCCGAGCCGCCGTCGAATCCTACGAACGGTTGGCTGAACAACACGAGGTCATCGTCGCGGAAGGGGCGGGAAGTATCGCCGAGATCAATCTCCAGCACCGTGACCTTGCGAACATCGAAACGGCCAGGTTCGCGGACGCCGCCGTCCTGCTCGTCGTGAACATCGAACGCGGCGGTGCGTTCGCCAGCCTCTTCGGCACTCTCGAACTGATGCCCGCGGATGTCCGGGACCGCGTCTGCGGCGCGGTCGTCACGAAGTTCCGCGGCGACCCGGCACTACTGGAATCCGGCATCGAAGAGATAGAGGCCCGGACGGGGGTCCCGATACTGGGCGTGATCCCACACGACGACCCCGGACTACCGGAGGAGGACAGCGTCTCGCTCCCGTCGACGAGCAACCGGGTCGTCACGGGCGATGACGACGGTGTGCCGGCGGGCCAGTCGGTGACGGTGGGTGTCCCTCGCCTCCCCCGAATCTCGAACTTCACCGACTTCGAACCGTTGGCGAACGAACCCGGCGTCCGTGTCGCCTACCTCCCTCTGGATTCGAACCTCGGTGACGTCGACGCGGTCGTGCTTCCGGGAACGAAGAACACGGTCGATGACCTGCTCGCGCTCCGCGGTGCGGGCTTCGAGGACCAACTGAACGACTTCTCGGGACCGATTGTCGGAATCTGTGGCGGGTATCAGATGCTCGGTGAACGGATTACCAACGCGGGGGTCGAAAGCACGAGCGAGCGCGATGTCGTCGACGGCTTCGGGCTTCTGCCGGTCGAAACGCAGTTTGCAACGACAAAGCGCGTCGAGCAGCTGACGGTGCCAATCGACGGAGCGGGGATGCTCGCCGGCGCAGACGGGACAGCTAGTGGCTACGAAATCCACATGGGTCACTCGACGCCAACAACGACTGTCGACCAGCCGCTCGGGTCCGAAAGTGCCGCGACGGAGCGGGTCCTCGGAACCTATCTTCACGGCGTCTTCGAAAACGAAAACGTCAGGATGGCGTTCCTCGACACTGTCTTCGAATATGCCGGACAAGGCGACCAGAGCGAGAGACAGACGGCACGGTCGCCACATGACCGTGCTGCCGACTTACTCGAGGAGAATATGTCTGGCCACTCTCTTCCAGTCGACTTGTAATGTGGAGGAGCGTAATGCCTAAAGAACGGCCGCTGGAGTGCTGAGTGCGAAACCTGCGGTGATTCGGTCCTCTTCGGCTGGTTTCTACGGAGACTATGGAGAGATATCGATACGTCCGTCAGAAAATACTGCTATTTCGCAATCAGCATGGTGAAAGACCACTTTCCCGGTTGTTTCTCACGTAGAAGGACGCGGCGATTTTCGCTCGTCGTCCAGCACGTCGACTCGACGGATTCAGAATACCTTCGCGTCCTGTCCAGGAATGGTCAACTGAATGGCGAACACACCAAGAATTGATGGAGGAGTTCACTCACTCCGAACTAGAGACCTACTGCGAGAGCGACACCATCAACGCCCGGTGGTCCAAGGCCCCTCAATCTGATTCTCACTCGGGCGTGGGTTCGTATGCGTCACCCACGGGCATCTGAAGAATTCCCGGACGGACGGTTAGCGATAACGACTGCGTCGCGAGCATCTCTCCGTCGAGGCTGAACGTCGCGGATTCGGCGTTCCCCACAGAAACCGTGAGGGAAGACGCTTTCATCCGCGAAATATGTGGTGACTCCTGTCCCAACAGCCGTTCCACGACCCTGTCGCCCAGCAAGTCGATCGTCGGTTCGTCTTCGATAATCGTGATGTCGAACTCGCCGTCTTCCATGTTCGCCTGTGGACGACCTTGGGTTGGAAACCGTCGTCCGTTGCCGATCATGACGAGAACTGCATCACCGTCCCAGTCCGGTGGCCCGTCGTCCCCGGCACCGACGCGAACGTCGAGACGGAGTCCCTCGAACGAGGAGAGCGTTCTGAGTGTCGTGAGTACGTAGGCGAGTACGCCGTACCGGTTCTTGAGTTCGGGCGTCGTTTCACCGCTGGCCTCTGCCGTGAGTCCACCGATACACGAATTAATGAAGACTCGATCGTTGGCCATGCCGAGGTCGATTCGTCTCCGTTCTCCGCTTTCCAGTGCGTCGAACGCCGATTCGGCGTCCGTGATACCGATATTTTCGGCGAAGTCGTTTCCCGTTCCGACCGGAACGACCCCGACCGTGACGGCGTCGAAGGCGTCTTCGGCGTCCACACCTTGCAGAACCTCATTCAAGGTGCCGTCCCCTCCTGCTGCGGCAATCACGGATGCACCGTTTCGAACTGCTTCTCGGGTGTACGAGACGGCGTCCCCGTCTGCTTGCGTTTCCTTGACGAGATATCCGTACTCGTCGGCGAGTGCTCGAACTGTCTCGGTATGCTCACCAGTACCGCTCACGGGATTGAGGATGACGATTCGACCTGTGTTGGCGTTAGTCATAGAAGCGGTCCTGTTGGTGTAACGAGTAGCAGACAAATCCATGTTGTGGGTATAGCAGTAACCTCTCAGATTCTCTAATCGCACGGTATCGGAAGTCTATTCGAGATTGAGACCAGGGGACACTATTACGATTACTGGCCGACGCCGAACGGTAGCGAAAGTTTCCCTCGGGTCGGTGACGTTACGTCCACCGTACTCGGCGGGTCGAGGCCGACCGTTCTACAAGTTCGGATTTCGTACACCGACCGAACGCTGACGGTTAGTGACCCGCGTTTCTCCCCGTCGTATTACCGGAAATCATACGCCGAAGCGCAGGTATGTGCCAAACCCTATGGAAGATGTTTACGCGTCCGCGTCGTGCCTTCGAACATGGCTGCGAGCGATGCTCCGCCGATCGGCCTCCGCCACCCGACAGTAAATCCGCACTCCAACGCCCCCGGGTCGTCGCAGCAACGGCGTGACGCCTGCGAGTGCAACGACTGTAACTACACCGTCGAGGCGGACGGTGACTTGCCGCCGAAGTGTCCCGAGTGCGACGGGGCGTTGACGCACGTCACAGCGTAGAGTACTGACGCGTCACCGCGAAGTGAGAACACGGAAATCGGCCGACTTCTGCGACCGGTGCGGCCGTCGGTCGAGTGCCGACGGTCGCCCGCGAGCGCCTCCCCGGACGAACGCTCCGTCGTGGGAAAGAATGTTGCCACGTCGGACCGTTCGAAAGGGCAATGCGCTCTCGTTTCGGTAGCCCGCAAGTCGCGCACGCCCTCGCAGCGCTCCTCGTCGTCGCCGCCGTCGCTGGCTGTCTCGGCGGCGTCGCTCCGGGCGGCGAGACGCCAGAGTGGACCGCGACGACCGACGCCGGACTCGCACCCGCCGGCGACCGAGCGGCCGGAGCCGGGACGCTCTCGGTCCACTTCATCCACGTCGGACAGGGCAGCAGCGTCCTCGTGGTCGGTCCGGAGGGCGAGACCCTGCTCTACGACACCGGCAACTGGGACGACGACGGCGAACACGTCCTCGGCTACCTCCGCGCTCACAACGTCACCAGAATCGACTACCTCGTGACCTCTCACGCCGACGCCGACCACGTCGGCGGGCACGCCGAGGTCATCGAGTACTTCGAGACCGAGGCCGAGGGCGTCGGCGCGGTCTACGACCCCGGCATCGCGGCGGCGACCCGGACCTACGAGGACTACCTCGACGCGGTGGAACGCCACAACGTCACGCTCTACCGGACGCGGGCGGGCGACGAGATTCCGATGGCGGGCGCGTCGGTGCGCGTCCTCGCGCCGCCGGAGGGCTATCTCGCCGACCGCGACCGCAACGAGAACAGCCTCGTCCTCCGGGTGGGGTACGGAAACGCCAGCGTCCTCCTGCCGGGCGACGCCGAGGCCGCGGCCGAGCGGTTCCTGACCGAGCGCTACGCCGGGGCGCTGAACGCGACCCTGCTCGCGGCGGGCCACCACGGGTCGAACTCCAGCACCGGCCCGGCGATGCTCCGGGCGGTCGCTCCCCGAGCGGTCGTCGTCCAGAGCGCGTTCGACTCGCCGTACGGCCACCCCCACCGCGAGGTCCTCGCGCGCCTCGCCGACCGCGGGGTTCCGACCTTCTGGACCGGCGTCCACGGCACCGTCGTCTTCGAGACCGACGGCGAACGCGCGGTCGTCCGGACCCGGTACGCGGCCCCGACCGACCCGCTCGAACTCCGGAGCGCGCCGGGCGTCGAACCCGGTGGCGACGGGCCGCTCGAACGCCGGATATCCTTCAAGGTCGGTCCCGACGCTGGCCGGTCCTCCGACGGAAGCACACCGGCCGATGGAGGACCGGAGACCGTCGCGACCGACGGCGGGACGACCGCAGAAGCGGGCGACTCCGACGCGACCGAATCCGCAGCGGCCGAATCTGCGACGACCGAATCCGCCGACGCGGACTCGGCCGCCGACTCGCTCACCGTCGCCGAGGTCCACGCCGACGCGCGCGGCGACGAGGACGCGAACCTGAACGACGAGTACGTCGTCCTCCGGAACGCGGGCGACCGGCCCGTCGACCTCTCGGGGTGGACCGTCGCCGACGAGGCCGACCACCGCTACGTCTTCCCCGACGGAACCACGCTCGCGCCGGGCGAGACGCTGACGCTCCGCACCGGCCGGGGAACCGACGGCGGCGGCGACTACCACTGGAACGCCGACGCGCCGGTCTGGAACAACGCGGGCGACACGGTTTTCGTCCGCGACGCCGACGGGTCGCTCGTGCTGGAGGTCGAGTACGATGGCTGACGGCAACGACGCGAACGACGCGAGCGACGGCGACGGTGGCGACGACGCGAGCGACACGAGCGGACTGGCCGACGGCCGCTACACCGCGGTACTGGACCGATTCGAGACGACCGACCCCGCGGGCGACGGCGACCGACTCGCCGTCCTGCTCCTCGAATCCGGCGAGTCGGTCGTCGCCGAGCGCACGGTTCCGGCGTGGCGACTGCCCGCCGACGCCCGCCGGCAGGACGCCGTGCTGGAACTGGTCGTGAAGAACGGGTTCGTAGTCTCGACAGAGTTCGACCCTGAATCGACCGAGCGCCGGACCGAGTCCGCCCAGTCGCGGTTCGACCGACTGGCCGAGCGACCGGACGACGAGTCCGACGAGTCGTAGCGCGACAACCTATAGCTATCTGAGAGAACGGTATAAGTTTCCTTTAGGAACATTCTCATTTCTCAAGAGCGTATCAGGATGTGTTTCGAGCGAGCGGCGGCGAACGGAGACCCGACAGAAAGCACTTGTCGGGGCTTCGAGTATCGGCGCGTATGCCCTCCCACGAACGACGACGCCTGCTCCGGGCGAGCGCCGCCGCCCTCGCGACTGTCGGAGCGACCGGATGTCTCGGCGGTGGCGACCGAGACGGCAGTCCCGACCGCGAAGAGACCGCGACCGACGCCGGGACGACCGTCGAACCGACGGCCGACGGGCGGACGACTGGCGAGGTGACCGAGACGCGAACGGCGCACGGCGACCCGGAGTCCTCCGCCCTCCCCGAGTCGGCGGTGAAGTCGGTCGCCGACGCCCGAGTCGGCGTGGCGAACCCGGTCGCTCGGCCGGCGGTCGCCTACGACTCCATCATGGGTTCGAGCGGCGTCCTCGCCCCGGACGGGGCGCAGTTCGTCGTCGCCGCCGTGCAGACCGACACCGGGTCGGGCCTCGACGCCGCGGGACCGCCCTCGTACGACGCCTTCGACCTCGTCGCCGGCGGCGAGCGCTTCCCCGCCGTCGAAATCGAGAAACGGACGACCGGGGCGTTCACCACGTCGCTGGGCGGACGCGGCGAAATCAAGTACGCCGACCCGTACGCGAACAGCGGCGGAGAGCGCCGCGTCGGGTGGGTCGCCTTCGAGGTCCCGTCGCCGCTGACCGCCGACTCGCCCGCGATTCGGTGTCGGCACGGCGGCGCGTCGGCGGTCTGGCGACTCCCCGAGGAGACCGCGGCGGCGCTCGGTCGGCGAGCGCCCCGGTTCGAACTCCGCTCGTTCGACGCGACGGTCGGCGACGGCGCGGGGGTCGAACTGTCGCTTGTCGCCGAGAACGCGACGGGAGTCGCGGGCGAGTTTCTGGCCGCGGTCTACTGGCCGACCGCCGCCGTTGCCGACGACGACGAGAGCCACATCGTCAGGGAGTCGGTCGACCCCAACGGTCGCGTCGAGTGGTCCGAGACCGTCAACACCGGTTACGCCGCGTCTTCCGAGGGAACCGTGACCGCCAGCGTCGAGGGGTGCGTGTCCGGGGAGACGACCGTCTCGCTGTCGGAGACCGCGACTCAGAGTTCGCAGTGAGTCCCGTCCCCGAACTCACGGTCGAATCCGAGCGGTAGAACAGGGGCGATGGGACAGGGGCGACGGGACAAGGACAGTGGACGTCCGAGCGGCACGAGTCCGCCCCGCGTCTCCGCCGTTTGCGTGAACTTAAGTGCGCCCCGGATAATCTTCGGATATGGCTGAACGAACACTCGAATCCTCCTCCGCGGAGTCGAGTCGGCGCACGCTCTACGTCGGGCGCGACCGACCTATCCGCATCTCCAGCGGACATCGCATCCAACATCACGACGGGAAGTGCAGTCGTCCTCACGGCCACAACTACGAAATCGCCGTGAAAGTCGTCGGCGAGTTGCGCGAGGAAGGCTGGGTTGCGGACAAGGGCGATATTACCTCGATAATCTCCGAGTGGGACCACCGATTCCTGCTGGAGGAGGGCGACCCGCTGGTGGAGGCGTTCGAGGCGTCGGGCGACGGCGACGCGCTGGTCGTGTTGGACGCGCCCCCGACCGCCGAGGTCATGAGTGCGGTGCTGGAGCGCCGCCTCGCCGAGGCGTTGCCCGACAACGTCTCGGAGGTCGCGGTGCAGGTCAGCGAGACCGCCGAACTCTGCGGCGGGGCCACGTTCTGACGATGCCCGTCACCAGCGACGTGGACGCGGATTCTGAGGATTCCGCATCTGAGACCGACGGCGACGCGCTCCCCGTCAACGAACTCTTCGAGTCGCTACAGGGCGAGGGCCGACTCGCGGGCGTGCCGAGCGTCTTCGTCCGCACCTCGGGGTGTAACCTCCGGTGTTGGTTCTGCGACTCCTATCACACCTCGTGGGAACCGACCCACGCGACGATGAGCGTCGCGGAGATTCTGGCCGAGGTCGAGTCCTACGACGCCGACCACGTCGTCCTCACGGGCGGCGAACCGCTCCTGCACGACGCCTCGGTCGCGCTCTTGGAGGAACTCGACGCCCGAGGCTACCACACCACGGTCGAGACCAACGGCACCATCTACCGGGACGCGCCCATCGACCTCGCCAGCGTGAGCCCCAAGTTGGCATCCAGCACGCCGACCCCCGAGAACGACCCCAGACCCGGGGCCGACGAGGCGGACGAAGCGGGACCGACCGACGCGAGCGAGTGGACGGAGCGCCACGAGGAACGCCGCATCGACCTCGACGCGCTCGCGTCGCTCGCGGAGAACTACGACTGCCAACTCAAGTTCGTCGTGAGCGACCGCGCGGACGCGGCCGAAATCACCGACCTCCTCGGCCGAATCCGGGACGCCGCCGCGGTCGAGATTCGGGACACCGACGTTCTCCTGATGCCCGAGGGCGCGACGAAAGACCGAGTCGCCCAGACCCGGCCCGTCGCCGCCGAACTGGCGCAGGAACACGGGTTCCGGTACACGCCGCGTCTGCACGTCAACCTCTGGAACGACGCGCCCGAGACGTAGCGACCGGAGCGACTCGGCGGACGACGAGACGACGAACCGAGCGAGACCGATTCAGGCCAGCGAGTCGAGGCAGTCCTCGTAGAACGCGACCTGATACACCGACCCGAACGCCGAGACGACCGTCGAGACGAGCGCTACCGCGAGAAGTATCGGAACGAGAACCGCGACGCCGACCTCGGTAGCGGCCGTCCCCGACGTTCCGTACCCCGTGAACAGCGAGACGCTCGCGGAGGCGACGCCGGTGACGAGACCCGCCGCCGTGACGACGACCGTGTAGCCGAGCGTCGAGACGAGGTTACGGCGCACGACGGCGGCGCTCCGCTTGAACGAGTCCACGATACCGAGGTCCGACACGACGACGGCCGCGGCGTAGAACTGAAAGACGAACACCGGCAGGAGGAAGGCGAGAGCGCCGAGGAGTACGAGAAGCACCAAGAAGACGACGCTCACGCCCGACCCGGCGAGCGACTGCCCGGCGGCGCCGGCGCTGATTCCGAAGACGACCGCGCCGACCACCGCACCGACGACGAGGACGACGAATCCGACGACGGTGAGCAGGACGCCGAACAGCACCATCGCGCCGAGCAGTCGAACGTAGTTCGCCTTCCCGCCACGGACGAAGGTTCCCAATCGCGTGGTCCCGGAGAGGCCCTCGTCTGCCATCGACAGCAGGCCGCCCATGAAGAACGGCGTGACGAACAGCGATACCCCCGACAGCAACAGCGATACCAGTCCCGCCATCACCGGCGGGAGCAACGCGTTGACTCCGGAGGGAGCGAGACTGATTACCGTGAGGACGAACGCCGCCGCGAACAGCGCGGTGTTTCGTTTGAGCGTTCGCCCCGTGGTCGAGAGAGCAGAGGTTGCACCCATAAACGACCTATCAAATCAAAGTGTTTTATTACTGTCGATGGGGCGGCTGGAAACCGTGTCGCTCTTGGTATTCGCACGCGAGCATCCGAGTATGACCGAGAGTACACCGAAGCGCGCGGTCGTCCTCGCCTCCGGCGGGATGGACAGCGCCACCGCGGCCCACGTCGCGGCCGACGAAGGCTACGACCTCTACCTGCTCCACACCTCCTACGGGCAGGAGACCGAGGACAAGGAGTACGAGTGCGCCCGGACGCTGGCCGACGAACTCGACGCCGCGGACTTCCTCCACGTGGAGACCGGCCACCTCGCTGCCATCGGCGGGTCGAGTCTGACCGACGACGAGATGGAAGTCGAGGACGCCGACCTCGACAGCGAAGAGGTGCCGACTTCCTACGTCCCGTTCCGGAACGCCAACCTGCTGGCGATGGCGACCTCGTACGCCGAGGCCAACGAGTGCGAGGCCCTCTTCATCGGCGCCCACAGCGAGGACTTCTCGGGCTACCCGGACTGCCGCCCGGCGTTCTTCGACGCCTTCCAGCGAGTCGTCGACGCCGGAACGAAGGACGACACCGACATCGACCTCCGCGCGCCGTTCGTGGAGTGGAGCAAGACCGACATCGCCGAGCGCGGGACCGAACTCGGCGTTTCCTACGAACACACGTGGAGTTGCTACCGCGCGGAGGCCCCGGCCTGCGGGACCTGCGACGCCTGCGCGTTCCGACTGGAGGCGTTCCAGAACATCGGCGTCCGCGACCCCATCGAGTACGAGGAGCGCCCGGAGTACGCCGAGTAACGCCCGGTCGAGACGGATTCGACGGGGAGCGGGAAACGCGCCTAGAAGCGAGACCGAGCGGTTCGTCCTCACTCGCGCTTCCGGAGGACGGCCAGCGCCGCGAGCAACGCCGCGACCGCGACCCCGACGCCGAATCCGGGAATCGGAACGGCCGGACTCGCCGGGTCGTCGTTCCCGCCTTCGCTCCGGACCGACACGGCGGCCGTCTCGTTGCCCACCTCGGCGGTGTAGTTGCCGGCCGCGTCGATTCGCCGGACGAACGTCACCTGCTCGGTCCCGCCCGCGGAGACGTTCACGCGCTCGTCGGCCACCGCCTCGCCGAACAGTCTCAGCGCGATACCCCGCTGGCCGGACTTCGACCCACGGTTCTCGACCGTCGCGGTGACGGCGACTCGCTCGCCCGGCGCGATGGTCGAATCGTTGACCGACACGTCCGTGACCGCGATGTCGGCGGCGGGTTCGGCCACCGTCACGTTGCCGACGCGCGCGTTCGCGGGACCGATGCGCGGGCCCCCGAGTCCGACCGAGTGCCTGCCCGGTGCGAGCGAGGCGGTGAGCGTCACCTCGCTTCGGTCGGCCGCGGGCACCGCGACCGTCTCCGTCGCCACCACCTCGCCGTCGGCGGTGAGATTCGCGGCGAACCTCGCGGCCGAGTCGCCCTCGTTCTCGAACGTCGCGGTCAGCGCGACCGGTTCGTCGGCGGCGACCGTCGTCGCGTTCAGTTCGGCCGCCGCGACAGTCACCGAGCGCTCGCCACCGACCGCGACCGGCGCGAAGCCGTCGGTCTCCACGTCGAGGAGGACCGTCTCGCCGTGCGATTCGACCGTGACGTTCGCCCGCTCCCACCCGTCGCCCGCGCGCCGGTACGCGGTCAGGTCCGCTGGCGCGAGGCCCGCCTCGGCGAGTCGGGACCGCTCGATTGCGACGGTGTAGCCGACGCTCTCGACCTGCCGGGGTTCGACGTACTTCACGCCGACCGACAGCGACCCGAGGGTCACGTCGGCGGGGGTCGAGCGGTTCGCCTGAGTCGCGGCGTCCGACGTCGCCGCGCCGCGAGCGGTCTCCACGGCGAAGTGGGTCACGTCCCGCGATAGGTTCACCCGGACCTCGCGGAAGGCGACGCCGGTCGCGTCGCGCGCGGCGGTCGCGGGCAGGTCGGCCCGAATCGTCTCGTCGGCCCGGCCGTGGCGCACGTCCACGAGTCCGGCGTTCGGCCCGCGCTTCTCCGCGTTCGTCAGAACCGGCGGCGGGCCGAGGTCGGCCCCGCCGCCACCGCCGCCGTCGCTCGCGCCGGCGTTTCCGCCGCCGCTGCTTCCGCTGGCGCCGTTTCCGCCGTCACCTCCGCCGCCTCCATTTCCACCGCTACCGCCGCCGTTTCCGGAGTGGGCCTTCTCGTCTCGCTCGACGCGAATTTCGACGGTCGCCTCGTCGGCGTTGCCGGTGCGGTCCACCGCGGTCACGGTCGCGTTGTAGGTGCCCGACGACTCGTAGGCGTGGCCGACCGTCGCGTTGCTCGTAGTCCGGTCGGTCTCGCCGTCGCCGTCGAAGTCCCAGCGATACGTCGCGACGCCGGTCTCGCCGTCCGAGGAGTTGCTCGCGTCGAAGGCGACTTCGGTTCCGGCGTCGGTCCGGTTCGTCCCGACCGCGAGCGCGGCGCTCGGCGCGGTGTCGTCCTCGGGGAGGACTTCGACGGTCACGTTCGCCGTCGCCGCGTTGCCTCCCGCGTCGGTGACGGTGACGGTCGCCTCGTAGGTGCCCGCCGCGTCGTAGCGGTGGGCCGCGGTCCGGCCGGTCGCGGTGGTTCCGTCGCCAAACGCCCACCGGTAGGACGCGATACCTCGCTCGTCCGAGGAGTTGTTCGCGTCGAATCGGACGGGCGCACCGACCTCGACTGCGGTTCGGTTCGCCGCGGCCGCGGCGTCCGGTGCGGTCTCGTCGGCCTTCCGGACAGCGATTTCGGCCGTCTCGGTCGCGTTGTTGCCGGCCTCGTCCACGACTTCGAGCGAGACCGGGAGCGTGCCGTTCTCTTCGGCGGTGTAGGCCACGCGCTCGCCGGTCGCGGTGGTTCCGTTGCCGAGCGTCCACCGGTAGGTCGCGATGCCGGTGTCGTCGGTCGAGTTGCCGGCGTCGAGGACGACCTCCCGCCCCTCGACCGGAGTCTCGGGCGAGACGACTCGGAACGCGGCCTCCGGCGGGTCGTCGGTCTCGACGCCGACCGTGGCCCGCGCCCGGTCGGCGTTCCCGGCCGCGTCTACGACCGTCACGCTGGCCTCGTAGGTGCCCGCCTCGCCGAACTCGTACGCGACGGTCGGGTCCTCGGTGGTTCGCTCGACTTCGCCGTCGCCGTCGAAGTCCCACCGGTACTCGGCGACGCCGCGGTCGTCGCCGGACGCGCTGGCGTCGAACGTGACCGACGAGCCGACCGTGCCGTTCGAGGCGTCGAGTTCGGCGGTCGGCGGGGTCTCGTCCGCGCCGCAGTGCCCGGTCCGAATCGTAATCGGTTCGGTCATGTCGAGACCGACCGCGCTCGGGTCGCCGACGCTCCCGGTCAGGAACTGCCACGCCTCGGTGTTGCCCGAGCGGTCCACCGGGGAGTCGTAGAGCGCCGCCTGCTCGTCGAACGCGGGGTCGACGGTGATTTCGGTGCCGTCGCGGTCGAGTCCGCGGAAGACGGCGCCGTCGGTCCGGTCGCCGTACCAGGACCAGTCGATTCGGTCGCGCGAGAAGCGGTCGTCCTGCCCTGAGTAGTCGTCGTCGGCGACCACCCAGTCGCCGCCGCTCGGCAGGCCGTCGAACCGGAAGGTCGCGGCGCTCCCGTCGCCCCTGTCGCCGCCGACCTCGTTGTGGACGACGACGAGGCTCACGCCGTTCGGGCCGTCGTAGAGGAACAGGCGACTGGCGTCGGCCCGCTTGAGATTGCTGGGCATGTACGAACTGTAGGTGTACTCGCCCTCGCCGGCCCCGTTCTCGACGTTGCGGTAGTCGTAGAACGAGCGCACGTCCTCGTCGTTCGAGAGCGGCGACACCTCGAAACAGCGGTCGCCCTGCTCGACGACGAAGGTGTGTTCCGCGGCCGCGGCGGTGTCGCTGGCGGGCGACAGCGGGACCGCCGCACCGACCACCAGGAGAGCGATACCGACGATAGCGAAACGGGTTCGTGTCCGAGTCATGTTGAGGGAAATCCACGAGCGGGCGGTAACGTGGCCCGAGATTCCCCCGAGACGGCCTTTGTTATACGTCGGCTTCGCCGGGCTAGCCCGGTCCGGACGACTCTCGTCGCCCGGGCTTAATCGCGGTCAGTTCGGGCTTAGGACGGCGGCGCTGGCGGGAGATTTTCGGCGGTGGACGAGGCAGTGAGCGTCCGGAAAATCGGCGATAGTCGGCGTTCGTCTGGCGCTACTCCGGTTCGTCACGGTTCCTGCGTATCGGCGCTACTCCGACTCGTCGCGCGGGTCGCTCTCCTCGCCCGACCAGTAGTCCACGTCGGCGTCGCGCTCGTAGTAGCCGTGGACGCTCCGGCCGTCGCGGCCGCCCGGCGGCGACCCGACGAAGACGCTGAGTTTCTCCGAGTCGGGGTAGACCGTCACCTCGGGGTCGTCCATCGTGGAGACCGCCAGATACCGGAGCGGTTCCTCGGAGTCGTTGACCACCCGGTGAGCGCCGGATTCGTCGGCCGGGAGCGCGACGTAGTCGCCCGCCTCGAGCGGGGTCCGCTCGCCGCCGAGTCGGAGCGCGCCCGACCCCGCGAGGACGTACAGCGCCTCCTCGTTGGCGGTGTGGTAGTGGTACGGCCACGACCGCTTGCCCGGCGGGAGTTCGTAGAGACTGGCCCCGAGTCGGTCGCCGTCGGCGGCCTCGCCGAGTTGCTTGCGCCGGAACGCCGTCTCGCCCCTGTCCAACGTCGTCCAGTCGAGGTCGCTCTCGTTGACCTTTCCCATGACCGACGCGACGGGTCGGTGAGTGATAACGTTCGGGCCGCGGACCGCACCGCGCGATGCGGTCGGCGTCGGTGACGGTCGTCGGCGAAATCGAACCGTGGGCCGGAGCGAACCATCGGCGAAATCGAACCGTCTGCGAAAATAGCCGTCGCTGGCCGGAGCGCAGAAGCCGAAAAAAGCGAAAAATCGAACCGACGCGAAAAGAGCGAAAATCGCGCGAAAGCGTCGAGTCTACTGTCGGCGGAGGGCCACCAGCGCGGCGGCCACCAGCGCGACCAGGGCGACGCCGACGCCGAACCCGGGGACGCCCGAGGAGTTGTCCGGCGTCGCGGTCGTCTCGACGCTACTCGACTCGTCGGTCGTCGTGGTTTCGACGCCCTTCACGACGATTTCCGCGTTCTGGTCGCCGACGCTGACCTCGTAGACGCCGCTCTCGGCGAGCGTGTGCTCGAAGGTCACGTCGGTCGTCTCGCCCGCGGCGACCGAGACGTTCTTGGTGGCGACCACTTCGCCGCCGACCGTCAGCTTGACTTGCTGGGTGCCGTCGGCGTGGCCGGTGTTCCGGACCGTCGCGGTGACGGTTGCGGTCTCGCCGGGTTCGACCGACCCGCTCTGGACCGACACGTCGGTGACGCTCGTGACCGCCTTGCCGATGCCGACGGCGAACGTGCCGTCGGAGACGTTCGCGCGGAACCGGAAGGCGTCCTCGGTCTCGTTGACCTGCGCCGTCTCGACGGCGGTCCACGAACCGTCGTCGTAGCGGAAGAGACCGACCGCGTCGGGGGTCGCGCTCGCGTCGGCGAGTCGGCTCTTCGAGACGGTGAACGTCGCCTGCTCGGCGCCGCTGACGTTCAGGTACGAGAGCGCCGCGAAGCCGTCGGCCTCGACGGTCGGCGCGGTGACGCCCTCGGGCACGGTGTCGCTCACTTTGACCGTGGGGTCGGCGTCCGAACTACCGGCGCGGACGACGACGGAACCGACCTTGCCGTCCGCGTCGGTCAGCGGCGCGGTGGCCTTCGAGTCGTCGTTCTGATTACCGCCGTCGTTCTGGTTGCCGTCGTTCGAGTCGCCGTTCCCGCCGGGGCCGACGACGCCGATGCCGCCGCCCGTGTTACCGTTGTTCGGGGAATCGCCGATGCCCTTGTTCGAGTCGCCGTCGTCGCCGTTGTTGCCGTTGTTGCCGTCGCTTCCGTCGCCGCCGTCGTTACCGTCGTCGGCGGCTGTGACTTCGACCGTCTGGGAGGCCTTGTCGGACAGTCCTCCGTGGTCCCAGACTTTCACCGTGAACTCGTACGTTCCGGGGCCGTCGAGGTGCTTCTGCGGAGTGAGCGACGTCCGCTCGGGCGTCGAGTCGGGGTTCCCGGCCCACAGGAGGTCCCCGTTGGCGTAGTACTTGACCCACACGATGCCGTGGTCGTCGCTCGACTTCCGGGCGTCGAGGAAGACCGTCTCGTCCGCCGAAACCGTCGACGGAACGTCGAGGTGCGCGTTCGGTGCTTCGTTCTCGTACGGTTCGCTCACGCAGACCGTCTCGGTCGCGGTGTCGGACTGGCCCGACTCGTCCACGACCGTCACGGTGACGTGGTACGTGCCCGCGGTGCGGAACACGTGACCGACCGTCGCGTTCTGGCTGGTCCGGTCGATCTCGCCGTCGCCGTCGAAGTCCCACTTGTAGGCGGTGACGTTGCCGTCGTCGGTGGACCCCGCGGCGTCGAAGGTGACGGTCTCGTTGACCGCGACCGAGGTCGGGTCGGCGGTCAGTTTCGCGGTCGGCGGCATCTCGCCGTTCGCGATCTGGTCGGGCGTGGGACCCGTCGTCGTCGAAGCGCCGTAGCCGAAGTTCGAGAAGTCCGTCCGCCAGACGACGTTCGAGTCGTTGCTCGCCGGCGTCCACGTCACGGTGACGGTGTTACGACCCGGCGCGAACTCCGTCGGGGGTTCGCCCGAGACGTTGCCCGCCGTGAACGCGCTGGCCGAGGCGTTCACGGAGCGGTCGTTCGGGTTCTCGTAGCCGAACGTGACCTCGTAGGTTCCGTTGTCGACCTTCTTCGCACTCTCGAAGAAGGTGCTGACCTTGTCGGGTCGCACCGCTTCGAGTTGGGCCGCGTAGTCGGGGTTGGCCCGACTGAGCGCGGGGTCGTCGTCGGACGCGTTCTCGTAGGCGGCGACGCTCCGAGTCACCGGACCCCAGACCTCGTCGTCGGGGGTCAGGACCGTCTCGCCGGTGACGTTCTCGAACGTCCGCACGGAGGTCTGCTTACCGTCGCCGTCGAAGGACGTCGTGCGAAGGTTCACCTTCTCGAAGTTGCCGGTCACTTCGACCGCGGACTCGTTGACGAACTTGATACCGTGGCCGAGGTTCGCCCGCTGGACCGTCACGTTGACCGACGTGACGTTCGAGAGACCGTGCGTTCCGTTGTCCACGACCATCAACTCGACTCGGTGTTCGCCGGTTTCCGAGAAGTTGTACGTCGTGGTCGGAGAGTCCGTCTTGCGCTCGAAGCTCTCGTCGCCGTCGAAGTTCCACGCGTACTGGGCGATACCGCTCTCGTCCGAGGAGTTCGAGGCGTCGAAGGTGACGGTCTCGTTGACCTCCGCGACCGTCGGCGAGGCCGACAGTTTCGCCACCGGTTTAGTCCGGTCTTGGGTGATGGCCTCGATGGTCTTCGTCGCCGTGTCCGTGTTTCCGGCGGCGTCTTCGACCGTCAGCGTGACGTTGTGTTCACCGGTTTCGTTGAACAGGTAATTGACCGTTTCGCCGTGCTTCACGTCTTCACCGTCGAACGTCCACGTGTAGTTGACGATACCGCGATTGTCGGTCGATTCGTCCGCTTGGAACGTGGCGTGGGTGTCGGTGTACGCCGTGTCCGGCCCCTCGATGACGGCCGTCGGCGCGGTGGTGTCCTCGCTGCCGTTCAGTTCGCCAGCGGTCGGCGTCTGCGCGCTAACGTCGCTCTGTCCGAATCGGCTCCGGTTGAGCGTCCACGTCGCGCGGTCGTCGGCGGTCTCGGGCGTCCACGTCGCGGTGAAGTTGTGCTCGCCCGACTCGAAGTTCTCGGGCGCCTGGACCGAGACGTTCCCCGAGAAGGTGCTGTTGGGCATCGACAGCGTCTCCTCGTTGGGGTTGTCGTAGGCGAACGTCACCTCGTAGGTGCCGTTCTCGACCTCGGAGACGTTGTCGACCGAGACCGTCACCGGACGGGGTTCGATGGTCTCGGCGTAGTAGTCGAGTCGCGGATTCTCCTTCTGGTACTCGGCCTCACCGGGGAACTCGTCCTCGTGGAGTTCCACGAGGTTGACGATGGTCCCGTTGATGCCGTGGTCCTCCTCGACGTGAATGACCGTCGTTCCGGAGACGTTCTCCTCGACGTAACGCGACTGCCCGTAACCGCTCTCGGTGTAGTAGCCGAGCGTGAGGTCGACTGCAGCGTAGGTGCCGTTCACCTTGACCGCGGTCCCGTTGATGTAGGTGACGTTCTGTACGGGTTTGGAACTCGACCCTTCGACCGTCACCGTCGCGGTCGCTTTGTCGGTGTTCCCTCCCTCGTCGACGACCGTCACCGAGGCGTCGTAGGTGTCCGCGGCGTCGTACGCGTGGGAAGTCGTCGCAGATGAAGTGTTCTTGTCTATCTGGCCGTCGCCGTCGAAGTCCCATCGGTACTCCGCGATGGCGGTCTGGTTGTCAGTGGACGCGCTGGCGTCGAACGAGACCGACTCGCCGGTCTCGACGGTCTGGGGGTTCGCCGAGAGCGCGGCGCTCGGGGAGGTCTTGTCGGGACAGCTTCCCTTCTCGATGGTCAGGCTCTGGCCCTTGGTGAGGTCGTACTCGGTCCCGTCGCCCGACCGGAGTTTCCAGTCGGTGTCGTTGGTGGCGTAGGGCCACGGACGGTGCTCGCCGTCGACCGTGCGGTTCTGGTACGCCCACGAGTTCTCGCCGAAGGCGGACTCGATGGTGATGGCGTCGAAGCTACCGCCGAGACCGCGGACCGCGGCGCCGTCGGTCCGACCCGAGGCCCACATCCAGTCGATGGACGAGTTCGTCTGGCCGTGGTCGAAGTTGTCGTCGCGGTTCGGGTAGTCGTCGTCCTCGACGACCCACTTGCGGTCGGACGGCAGGCCCGAGATGTCGAACGAAATCGCGCCGCCCTTCGACGCGTTGAGTTCGTCGTGGAGCATCACGAGGCTCAGTCCCTTCTCGCCCTTGTAGACGAAGAGGTGACTGACCTGATTGTCCTGAATGGCCTTCGAGCCCTCGCCGTACGAGCCGTACTTCGTTCCTTCTCCGGCCCGGTAGTCGTAGAACTCCTCGACCGTGTCCTCGCTCGACGTGACCGGCGAGACCTCGTAGCACGCGTCGCCCTGTGCGACGTGGAACGTGGTCGGAGAGTCGGTCGGCGTCGCCGCGACCGTACCGACGCCCGCCGAGACCGACGAGACGACGAGCAGGAGCGTCAGCAGGACGCTCCGTGTGCGCTCGGTCACGGCGAGTCACCTCCGGGGGAGTTCGCGCGGTCTACGCTCCGCGGTGTTTCGTTCGGCTTATCGATGCTAGCGCGGGAATACCGCCGCGTCGGCGGTTTTCCGTGGTGTTCGTCACGGGGGTTGGCGTCGGGCATTCGTCTGAGTTTCGGGGGTTAATTCGGCGTTTTTCGTGCGTTCTGACCATCTTAATCGCAAATTCGTACGTCAGAGCATCGTTACGCCAGAACTTCCGCCGCGGCGACCCTTTGTTATCCTGCGGCTGTAGACCCGACAGAGACCGCCTGAAAACCGATAAAGCGGCGTCTACTCCGAATCGGACCGAATTTGGCCGGGCCTACACTCCCCCGTTCGGGCCTGTGACGCCGTCCCGACGAGCGCCGTCTACGCGCCGCTCGGTCGCCCCGTTGCGGTGACGTAGATGCCAGCGAGGACGACCGCTCCGCCCGCCACGGTGACGGTGTCGGGGACCTCGCCGAGAAGAGCGAGCGCGAGGAGCGTCGAGCCGACCGGTTCGCCGAGCAAGGTGACGCTGACCACGCTCGACTCGACGTACTTCAGCGCCCAGTTGATGACCGTGTGCCCGAAGATGCCCGGTCCGACCGCCATGCCGAGGAACAGAAGCCACTCCTCGGGCGGGTACGCCGTCGGCGCGACGGTGGTTCCGTCCGCCAGCGCGACGGCGAGCAGGACGACGGCACAGACCGAGTAGACGACCGTGACGTACGGCACCAAGGCGACCCGCTGGCGGAGCGACCGGCCGGCCAGCACGTAGCCCGCGGCCGTGACCGCGCCGGCGAGCGCGAGAGCGTCGCCGTAGAGCGGCCGCGCCCCGGCCAGCGCGCCTCCCGAGACCAGACCGCCGAGCGACATGAACGCGACGCCCGCGACAGCGACGAGGATGCCGCCGACCATGCGGCGATTGATGGCCTCGTCGAGCAGGAGCGCCGCGCCCACTGCGACGAACAGCGGTTGGGACTGGACGAGCGTGACGCTGGCGGCGACGCTGGTCCACTCCAGGCTCTCGAACCACGTCGCGAAGTGGGCCGCGAGCGCGACGCCGGTGACGACGGCGACCAGCGCGTCGCGGGCCGACAGCGCCCGGAGGTCCTCGCGGTAGTTCGTCACCGCGAACGGCGCGAGCAGGAGCGTGGTGAACACCACCCGGTAGAGCGCCTTGACGATGCTCGGGGCGTCGCTGAACCGGACGAGGATGGCGCTGGTGCTGACCGCCACGATGGAGACCGCCAGCGCCGCCATCGGCGGGGTGCGCTCTTCGAGCGACGCCAACCACGTCATCGTGCCCGAAGTCGGACGGCGGTCGTTTAATCGAACCGGTTTTGTGAGCGTGTTCCGAATCCGGGGCATGGACCGAGCGGGAACCGCGCTGGTGCTGGTCTCGGCCGCCGGGTTCGGCACGCTCGGCGTCTTCGGCGAACTGGCGGCGGACGCGGGGCTGTCGATTCCGACGGTGCTCGCGTTCCGGTTCCTGCTCGCCACGGTGGTCGTGTGGCTGGTGCTGGGCGCTTGCGGCCGACTCCGCCTGCTCCGGGGTCGGTCGCTGGCGGTAGGCGTCGCGCTCGGCGCAGTCGGCTACGCGGCGATGAGCGGCCTGTTCTTCTGGGGCTTGACGTTCATGACCGCCGGACTGGTCGGCATCGTCCTCTACACGTACCCGGTCTTCGTCGTCGGCGCGGCGGCGTTGCGACTCGACGAACCGGTGACTCGGCGGACGGTCGCCTCGCTCGCGGCCGCGCTCGCAGGCGTGGCGCTCGTGACCGGCGCGGACCCGGCCGGGGCGGACCCGCGCGGGGTCGCGGTCGTCCTCGCGGCCGCGGTGGTGTACGCGGGCTACATCACTGCGAGTCGGTCGGCGCTGGCGACGGTGGACCCGCAGGTACTCACCGCGCACGTCCTGCCCGGAGCGGCGGTGTCGTACCTCGCGTTCGGGACCGCGACCGGCGGACTCGCGACTCCGGCGACCGACTACGAGTGGGCGCTGGTCGTCGCCATCGCCGTCGTCGCAACGGCGCTGCCCATCTTCGCGTTCTTCGCGGGCCTCCGGCGAATCGGCGCGAGCGACGCCAGCATCGTCAGCACCGCCGAACCGGTGGTGACGCTGTTGCTCGGCGCGGCGGTGTTGGGAGAACCGATTACGACCGCGACGGTGGTCGGCGGCGCGCTCGTCCTCGGGGGCGTACTGCTCGCCCAGACCGGCGAAGCGTAGCGGCTATCGGTGCGTTGGCTCAGCCCTCTCGGGGTAGTCGGACTGGCGGTCCGGGTACGTCGCCCGCGACTGGGTGAAGTACGACGCCCGCGACCGCACGACACGTCCGGGACGAATTGGTCCCGGTTTGCGACGTAAACCTTCGTACTGACTCCGAGCGTTCTACGCCCCCGTTTTTACACTGTGCGCCCTCCGCTCCAGCGTGCGCTGGCGCGGTCGTCGGGGTGCGCCTTCGCGTGCGGGGTCTAGCCGCGAGAACCGGACTCACATGTATCCCGACTCCCGGAAGTACACGACCAGAATCACCGTCACCGCGAGCATGCCCACCATTACGGCCGGATAGCCGTACGTCCAGCCGAGTTCCGGCATGCTGAACGGCCCGCCCGAGAAGTTCATGCCGTAGACCCCCACGACGAACGTCAGCGGGAGGACGATGGTCGCCACGACGGTCAGTTTCTTCATCACCTCGTTGGTCGAGAGCGACAGCGAGTTGAGGTAGATGTCGCGCGCGCCGCTGGCCAAATCGCGGTAGGTCTCGGTCAGGTCCACGAGTTGGACGAGGTGGTCGTACACGTCCCGGTAGTACTTCTCGGTGTCCTCTCGAATCTCGTCGGGGTCGCCTCGGGCGAGGTAGCCGATGGCCTCCCGCGAGGGCCACAGCAGTTTCCGGAAGGAGAGCAGTTCCCGGCGGACGTTGTTGATGGTCTCCAGCGTCTCGATGTCGGTCGCGGTCATCACGTCCTCCTCGACCTGCTCTATCTGGTCCTCGATTTCGTCCAGCACGTCGAAGTATCCGTCCACGATGGCGTCGGCGACTCGGTAGGTGGCGAAGTCCGGACCGTTGCGAAGGATGCGGCCCTCTCCGCGGCCCACCATCTCCCAGACGCGCTCTACCGCGCCGACCGGTTCCGGGGACATGGTAACTAACCAGTCGTCGCCGACGAAGAATCCGACCGACCGCACGGCGATTTCCTCGCGGAAGGTCGTCTCGCCCCGGCGCAGAATCGCGGTCTTCAGCAGGACGAAGGTGTGGTCGTCGAACTCCTCGGTCTTGGGCCGGACCTCGTTGCGAACGTCCTCGACCGAGAGTCGGTGGATGCCGAACGCCTCGGCGACTCGGTCCATCTCCTCGGCCGACGCGTCCGACGCCCGGACCCACGTGGTCCCGGTCGCCTCGCGGGCGGCCCGCAGGTCGTCGTGAATCGTCGTCCCGTCGGGCGTGTAGACGACCGCGTCGACGGTCACGCCGAATCGCCTCCCCAACCGATGGCCAGCAGTGTGACGCCGACCATCACGCCGGTCACGGAGAACGCGCGTCCGGGGTAGGGCGCGGCGACGCCCACCAGATAGCCGACCAGTCCGGCGAGCGTGAACGCGAGACCGGCGGCCAGCGCGGTATTCATATTGTGACCGACACGCGCGACCGAGAAAAACGTTGTCAGACCGTTCGTCGGGGGACGACTCGCCGCTCGTTACTCGCCGTGCTGGACGCCGCGGATGAGTCGGTACACCTTCTGCTCCTGTCCGGGGAGCTTCTGGGGATAGACGCCGACTGCGACCACGAAGTCGCCCTGATGTTCGACCTTCGTGACGTGGAGGTAGGCGTCGAACTCGATGCCCGTCGCGGTGGTGACGCTGGCCTCGAACTTCGAGACTTCCGTCGTCTTCCCGAGCATCGTGCGGTTCTGGCTACTGACCTGCCGGACGCCGCTCACGCTGTCGAGTTGCGAGGTGAACTGCTGGGCGAGCTGGCGGTCGTCGTACTTCTCGAGGGGGTTGAACGACTTGCCGAGTATCTCGACTTTCGGACTCGTGAACGTCGCGAACACCGCGACCTTCTGCTGGCCGACGCCCGGCAGGCCCACGCGCTGGTGGTACTCGGAAATCCAGTTGGTCACGCCGACCTCCTTGCTCTGTCCGGCGGCGCTGAAGGTCCGCGAGACCTCCATCTTCTCGGTGCTGTTGTGCTGGTATCCCGTGTCTTCGAGCGCGGCGTCGCTGACCGTCGCCTCGGTGGCGGAGAACGTCACCGGTCCCGAGAGGAACCCGGTGCATCCGCCGAGGACGAGGAGAACCGCGAGCGAGACGCCAGCGACTGCTCTTCGTGTCATGCTACTCGCGGGGTAGACAGGCCGGGGTTATGAACTTCGTGGCTTCGCCGGACGACCCCCCGAAGTCGGACGCGACGGGTCTGAAATCTAACTGCTCACTCCAGTCGGAACTCGGCGCCCGAGTCGGTGTCTTGGACCTCGACGCCCAGCGCCTCCAACTCGTCGCGCAGGTCGTCGGCCCGCTGGTAGTTGCCCGCGTCGCGCTCCCGTTCGCGCACGTTCAGCACGAGTTCGACCAGTTCGTCCAGCAGTTCGACGTTCCCCCCGGCCTCGCCCGACAAGTCGAAACCGAGGACCGCCTCGCCGAGTTCCTCGAAGGTCTCGACCGCGTCGCGGAGCGCCCGATAGTCGTACTCGTCGCGCGAATCGACGTGCTTGTTGACCGCGCTGACCAGTTCCAGCAGGGCCGTGATTGCCTCGCGAGTGTTGAAGTCGTCGTTCATCGCGGCCGCGAACTCCTCGCGGGTCTCGGCGACCGCGCCGCGGAGCGAGTCGTCCGCGACCTTCGTCCGGGCGTCGGGACTGTCGGCGGCCTCGACCGCGCGGTCGTAGCCGCGTTCGAGTCGTTCCCATCGCTCGACCGCCTCGTTCAACGTCTCCTCGCTGTAGGTCTGGCGGTTGTTGTAGGCGGTCGAGAGCAGGAACATGCGGACGGCGTCCGCGCCGAACTCCGAGACCGCGTTCCGGACCGTGAAGTAGTTCTGGAGACTGGAAGACATCTTCTCGCCGCCGGTCTCCAGCAGGCGGACGTGCATCCAGTACTTGGCGAACTGCTGGCCGGTCGCGGCCTCGCTCTGGGCGATTTCGTTCTCGTGGTGGGGGAAGACGAGGTCCTGCCCGCCGAGGTGAACGTCGATGGTCTCGTCGAGGTGGGTCATGCTCATCGCCGAGCACTCGATGTGCCATCCGGGGCGGCCCTCGCTCCACGGCGAGTCCCACGTCTGGCCGCCCGACTCGGCGCCGTCGGACGAGTCCGACGAGTCTCCGCTCGCGTCGCTCGCAGAGACACCGTCGGGGTGGGCCTCTCCGGCCTTCCAGAGCGCGAAGTCGGCGGGGTGGCGCTTCTCTTCGAGTTCCTCGTCCTCGCCCTGCGCCTCCATCTCCTCGACGTTCTGGTTCGAGAGTTTGCCGTAGTCCTCGAACTCGGTCACGTCGAAGTAGACCGACCCGTTGGACTCGTAGGCGTAGCCCTTCTCGACGAGGGTCTCCACGAGGTCCACGATTTCGGGGACGTGCTCGCTGACCCGCGGGTAGACCTCCGCGCGGAGGAGGTTGAGCGAGCGCATGTCGGTCAGGACTTCCGAGACGAAGTTCCGAGCGACCTCCGCCTCGCTCTCGCCGAGGTCGTCCTCGCCGACGCGTGCGACGATTTTCTCGTTCACGTCGGTGAAGTTCTCGACGTGGCGCACGTCGTAGCCGAGGTGGTCTAGCCAGCGGTGCATCACGTCGACGTGGACCCACGACCGGGCGTGTCCGAGATGTGCGAGGTCGGAGACCGTCAGTCCGCAGTAGTAGAGTAGCACAGATTCGGGGTCCTGCGGTTCGAACGGTTCCCGCTCACCGGAGAGGGTGTTCGTCACGTGGAGCGTCATTGGCGCCTAGTTGCCGGAGCGACCGTTTTAAACATTCGATAGACGCACTTCGCGCCGATTATCGGGCGCTCGGCTCCGCCGCCCATTTCGGTGGGTCGGCCGCCGACTACGCTCGGTCGGGTTCCGCCGACACCGGAACCACGTCGAGGGCGTCCTCCACGATTCGGAGCGCGTCGGGACCGTCGCGGCGCTCGACGACCACGAGGAGGCCCTCACCCGCGAATCCCGCCGCGCGGACCGCCACGCCGTCGGCGTCCAAGCGCCCGAGGACGTGTTCGAGCGCGCTCGCGTCCGCGTCGCCCTCGGCGAGAACGCCCGTGAGCGACCCCTCGCCGGGCGCGAGGCGGGTTCCGCCGACCGAGAGCAACGCGTCCTCGTCCGTTTCGACCTCACCCAGTCCGCTCTCCATCGAGACGCGCGCGCTCCGCGACTCGGTCTCTCGGTCGGGCAGCGACTCGGCGAACCGCCGGAGCGCGGTGGCTATCGAGTCGGCGTCGCCGTCGATGTCTCCGGACAGCGAGCGGGCCGCCGCGGTGTAGTTGACGACGCCCGCCCGGAGCGCCGCGAGCAGGAAGGGCCGACGCCGGGCCGCCGCGCGGGTCTCCTCGGCCAGTGACATGCGCGGAGCGAGGGCGGCAACGAGCAAAAGCGATGCGATAGCCACGGGCGAACGGAGAGAGCGCCCGCGGGCAGTCGCCCTACCGAACGAGGAGATAGCCCGCGGCGACTACGCTCCCGAGGACGGCCAGCGCGCCCGCCAGCACGGCTACGCTGTCTGAGAGCGAGGCCGACCCGACGGCGACGGCCAGCGCGAAGACGCCGAGGACCGCGACCGGCGCGTTCCGGCGCACTGAGACGTCCGGGAACTCGAACCCCGAGTCGTCGGTTCCGTCGGCGGCGGCGTCCTCGGCGTCGCCGCCCGAGCGCTCGGCGAGCGTCTCGTCCACCGCGACGCCGTCTTCCTCGTCGGGTTCGGCGACGGTCACGGAGACGTAGTCGGTCTCCGCGCCGTGACCGGTGACGATTTTGAGTTGTCCTTCGACCGGCCGCGGCCCGCCGTCCTCGATTTCGACGCTGACCTGTCGCGTCGAGTCGGCGTCGACGAAGTGGTTGTTCGCGGGGATGGACGCGACTGCCGAGAGGGCGTCGTCCAGATGCAGGTGGACGTGGACCGGCGCGTCGCCGTTGTGAAGCAGGACCGGAAACGAGTCGGTCGCTTCGAGCGACGCCCGAGTCTGGATGTCGTGCAGTCGGTCGTGGTTGAGACGGACGGGGAGACTCTCGGACACGCTATCGACACCTCAAACGCAGGGTAGAAAAAACTACGCCTCGACGTCGCGCATGTCCGGCGGCAGGAGGTTCGGGATGCCGTCCTCGATGGGGTAGGTCTCGCCGCACTCGGTACAGGTCAGCGTGCCCGAGATGACCTCCTCGTCGTCGTCGGTCTCGGTCGCGTCGAGTTCGAGTTCCTGCTTGTCCAGCGGACAACAGATGATGTCCATCAGCGACTGCTTCATGCTATTGCCTGTGAGTGGGTGGGGCAAAAGCGTGACGGGTTCGCCGGGCACGGCGACGCGACGCAGGCGACGCGCGAACGGCAGTTCGACGACTTCCGTGAGCGCCGAACTGTGTTCGACCGGCGATTCGACTCCTCGTCGGGTGGTCTGGTTCGAACGATTCCGACCGTTCGGCCGGCGCGGACCGTCACGCCTCCCGGAGTTCGGGTTCCGGCGTCTCGTCCGCGACTTCGTCGGCGAGTCGCTCGGCGAGCAGTCTGACCGCCGTCTCGTGTTCGGACTTCGGGCGCTGAACCTGATACGGGCCGATTTCGCGCGTGCCGTACCCGTCGAACGTCTCCGGGAGGTCGTGACGGACCGCGAGGTATTCGTGGGTCTTTGCGAGTAGCGCGTGGAGATACAGGAGTTCGGTTTTCTGCATGGCGCGTGCCTGTCGGCGTAGCCAGTGGGTCGTGTGACGCGGCTAGTGGTCGACTCCGGTTCCGGCGCTATCGGTGGTCTTCGCTCCTCTCGGCCCCGACTACCCCCGGTATGGTGTACGTCCACACGGCCTTAAACCTGACCGCCGACGCACCGAGCGCCGCCGAGGAGGAAAACGACGGTCTCTCGGCCCGTTACTCCAGCGGGTTCTCGACCACGACGGTCTCCTCGCGGCCCGGCCCGACGCCGACCGCGTACACGTCGGCGTCGAGTTCGTCGCTGACGTATTCGAGGTAGGCCCGAGCGTTCTCCGGAATCGCGTCGTAGCCCTCGTCGGCGACGGCCTGCCAGTCGACGTCCTCCCAGCCGTCGAACGTCCGGAAGTTGGGCTCACACTGACTCCACCGCTCGGTGGTCGCGGGCATCGTGAAAATCTCGTCGGTGTCATCGGACTCCGTCCGATTGCTCGACGAGTCTCCCTCGTCGGTGATGAGGTCGTAGCTGTGGCCGACCTTCACCTCGTCCAGTCCGGCCAGCACGTCGATGTGATTGACGGCGAGACCGGTGAACCCGTTGGCGCGCGCCGAGTGGCGCAGCATCGGCATGTCCAACCAGCCGACCCGGCGCGGACGGCCCGTGACGGTGCCGTACTCGCCGCCCTCCTCGCGGATGTACTCGGCCAGTTCCTCGTTCTCGCCCTCGCCCTGCTCGTCGTAGCCGGGCGTGTCGCCGACGACGCCGCCGAGTTCCGTCGGGAGCGGGCCGCTTCCGACCCGGGTGAGGTAGGCCTTGACGATGCCGACGACTTCCCCGCCGCCGACGACGCCCGGACTCAGGCCGGTGCCCGTGGCGGCCCCGCCCGCGGTCGGATTCGAGGAGGTGACGTAGGGGTAGTTGCCGTGGTCGATGTCGATGAGCGTGCCCTGCGCGCCCTCGAACATCACTTCGTCGCCGTCGTCCAGACGGTCGGCGAGGAACTCCCCGGCGTCCACGGTCATGTCGTTCTCGGCGAGTCGCTCGCCGTAGCCCTTGTACTCCTCGTAGAGGCTGGCGATGTCGAACTCCTCGCCCGTCTCGACGCCGAACACGTCCTCGGCGAGTCGCTGCTTCTGCGGGACGACGTACTCCAGTTTCTCGCGGAGTCCCTCGGGGTCGAGCAGGTCGGCGACCCGGATGCCGCGCCGACCGGCCTTGTCCTCGTAGGTCGGACCGATACCGCGGCCGGTCGTCCCCACCTCTTGGTCGGACTCGCTCTTGACGTCCTCCTCGATGCCGTCCAGCACGCGGTGGTACGGGAAGATGACGTGCGCGCGCCGGGCGACCCGAACGTCGGGGTCGAGACCCCGCTCGCGCAGGTCGTCTATCTCCTCGAACAGCGTCGCGGGGTTGACGACGCACCCGTTGCCGAGGACGCCGACCTTCCCGCGGACCGCGCCGCTAGGAACCAGCGAAAGCTTGTACTCAGTGCCGTCCTCGACGACGGTGTGGCCCGCGTTGTCCCCGCCCTGATAGCGGGCAACCACGTCGACGGCGTCGCCCCAGAGGTCAACGACGCCGCCTTTCCCCTCGTCGCCGAGTTGCGAACCGACGATGGTTACGGTCATTACGCGGAGTGGTTCTCTCGCACCCCGTAAACCGATTACGGTCTTTCGGCCGATGTTGTACACGTTCGTGTCCACATCGGCGCCCGCTCGGTCGAAAAGACGCAGTATCGAGGATACTACGCGAAGGTAAAGGAATTTAACCGTCGGGTCCCAAAGCCAGAACTGTTAACCTCTCGCACCACAAAGCGTAGGGATGCGGTTTTCCGCGGTTCCGTCGGACAGCAACTTTTAAAAGGCTCTAAGACAAGTTAACACATGCCATGATAGATAGACTTGAGAAGGAAGTCGATATGTTGGAGCGCCATCTGCAGGTCCTGAAGATGGTCATCGAGAGCGAGCCTATCGGCATCGTGAAGATGTCGAACGAGACCGGCTACCCCCACCACAAGGTCCGATACTCCCTCCGCGTCCTCGAAGAGGAGAACCTCATCGAACCGTCGAGTCAGGGAGCCATCACCACCGAGCGCACCCAGGAGTTCGTCGACGAACTCGACGACAAGATCGACGAAATCGGAAGCAAGCTCGACGAGATGAAGATCAGCGAAGCCGCAGAAGCCGAAAGCTAGAGCTCCGGCACGTTCAGGTGGAAGCCACCGCTCCGTGACTCCACGAGACAGAGGTGGTATCCCCGCTTTCGGGAGAGTTTCACGAAACTCTCTCTCTTTTCCCGGCTGAGGAACCCGCCCGAGGTAGCCGACTCCGTCGTTTCGAGCGCCTCGGGTTCGAAGAAGCTCTCGGTCACTTGGAACGTCCCCGATAGCTCGTCGTGGGTCTGCGCGACGTCCGACGAGGCGTCGACCAGCGACCCCATCATCTCGCCGGTCGTGGGGTCGCGTGAGTCGTTGAGGTCCGCGACGAGCAGCGGGTTCCCCATGCGGTCGCGCATGATGATGTCGAACGACTCCTGTCGCGTGTCGTCGTCGGTACTCCCCGCGCTCACCGACCCGTGGAGGTCAACGCGGTCTATCTTCGGAATCGACTCGTAGAGGTCCTTCAGGCTGGTCCGGTGGCCGGTGTCCCGAATCTCGTACAGCAGTTCCTCGACGACCCACGAGACGAACCGGTACTCGAAGGAGTCGGTCAGGAACGAGTCGAACGCCTCGCCCGCGACCTCCACGTCGTCGGCTTCGAACTGGGTGTGGTGTTCGAGTCGGAGGTTCGCGTTCACGTCCTCCGCTTCGACCGTCCCCTCGGCGGCCTCGTCCAGCGTGGCCTTTCCCTTCGACTCGTAGCGCACGAAGAGGTTGGTCCCGTCGAACGCCTGCGAGGGGTCGAGTTGCCGCTTGCCGCTCGCGCTCCCCGCCGACCCGGCGGTTTCGAGTTTGGCTTCGAGTCGCTCGACCTCTTGGCGGAGCGCGTCGCGCTCGCGCTTGTACTCGTTGCGTTCGGACTCCACGTCCGAGAGTCGGTCCTTCAACTGCTTCACCTGCTGTTTGCGCTGCTTGAGCTGCGACCGGAGCTGCTGGACGCGCTCCTTTGCGTCTTCGCTGACCTCGGACGACTGGCCGGACGCCCCCGCGCCGGGACTCCCCGCACCGTCCGCGCCGCCGGCCTCGCTCGCCCCGCCCGTCGCGGTTTCGGTCTCGGGCGCGCTCGGCGACCCGTTCTGTCCGGAGGCCGCGCTCGACCGGGACCGCCGGTCCGACCGGCCGCGCGACGCTCGGTCCGCGCTCGGCCGCTCGTCGCTCGGGGACCCGCCGGTCGCCGACTCCGGACTCGTCGGGTCGGGCGACGCGCCTCCGTCGTCGGCCGCGCTCTCGGCGGATTCGGCGGCCGCCCCGGCGAGATCCTCGCTCCGGTCGGGGTCGAGCGACGGAATCGTAGTGGTCTCGCGCCACTCCTCCTCGTCGGCGAACGCGCCGCCGGTCTCTCGCTCGTCGGGCTCGCCGTCGGACTCCGATTCGGGCGTCGAGTCGGTTCGGGCGGGGTCGGCGCTCGGTTCGGCGCCCGCGCTAGGCTCCGCTCGGGCCGCCGCCTCTCCGCCGGGCGTGGCCGTGTCCGCACTCACACCGGCCTGCTCGCTCGCTCCTGCGTCCGCCTGCTCGCCCGCGCCCGTCGCCCGCGCGTCGGCCTCCGCGGGTTCGACCTCGCGCTCGGTCGTCTCGACTTCGGTCCCGGTCGCCCCGACTCCGGCGTCCGAGGTATCTGCGCCCCCGGTCGGCGACTGCTCTGTGTCCGAGGTCGGTTCGGCTTCCTCGACGCGGCCCGCGGCGGACTGCTGTTCGGCGGACTGCTGCCCCAGGGACCGCTGTCCGGCGGCCTGTCCACTCGCATCGCGCTCCGGGCGTCGGCCGGCGTCGGTCGGGGCGGCGTCGGCGCTCGCGGTGTCGGCGTCGGACCGAGTCGAGTCGCCACCGGGCGCTCTGCCGACTCCGCCGGACGGTTCGCCCGCGCCTGTGGCGGAGTTCGCACCTGCTCCCGCGGCACCCGCACCGCCCGAAGGCTCCGAACTGCCCGCACCGCGCGCGTCGTCCGGACCGCTCGCGACGCCCGACGGTTCGGGTTCTTCGGGTTCGTCGGGTTCCGGGAGGTCGATCACTTCGACGTCCACGTCCCGGACCTCGTAGATTCCCACCTCGTCGTTGGCGCGCTCGAAGGCGTCGTCGCCGGTCACGACCTGCTCGCTCGCGCCGACGAACGCGACGCTCATCGAGCGCCCGCCGTAGTAGGCCACGTAGTAGTCGCCGCTCAGGACGTTCTCGCTGAGTTCGACGTAGCCCGTGAAGTTGCCGCTCGTGAGCGTCGAATCGACCTCCGAGAGCGGCGTGTCGTTCGTGTAGTACTTTGCTTGCGTCTCGCCGCCCTGCTCCTGCATGCTGAACAGGAGCGGGAGCGACGGGTGAGGCGCGGCGTAGGCGGTGCCGTCGGCGTCCTCGAAGTCGTCGAGACTCCCCTCGTAGACGCCGATTATCCGTCCGTTGAGCATGAATAGCCACGCGCCACCGGCCCTGACTGCCCCCGAGAACTCCCCGTTCGAGAGTTCGCGCAGGCCAGCGTACCCGTCCCCGAAGGAACGAGTCTTCCAACTTTTGACCTGCTCGACCGTGCGCGTTTCCATATTACGTGGAAGCCACAAGCCTCTCAAATATCTTGCGGCCCGAACTTCTGCTGCGAGCGCGACACGAGCGTCGCGCCCTCGCAAAACTTCGGTGAAAACCCTTCGTCACTCCTCAGCACCGCCACCAGTTCGGGGTTTGGGGTTCTCCTGTATACTCGCCCTATCGCGCAACGCTCCACGCCGTGCGACGCCCCTCGCACGCGGTGGATTGTGTGTTTCTCCCCGGAAGTCAATCGGGCGCCAGTCCGAGAGAGTCGGGGTCGCGCATCCCCCACCTTCCGCGGAAAGTCCAGCAGTGTTACGCGAGAGAGCGAAGCGACCGCCGGAAAAGGTCGTCTTAGATTTTGGATTCCGCGTCGTCGGCGAGTTCCTGCATGCGCTTGCCGATGCGGCCCGCCTCGCTGAACTCGTCGTCGCTCATCGCGGTGGCGAGCGCGTTTCCGAGGACGAACACCGCGTGCTTGTGCTCGCTCTTGGACTTGTGGACGTGCGAAGGGTCGACGTCGAGTTGTTCGTAGGGGTCGAACAGACCGTCGGTGACGTGTTCTTGGTCCTGGAAGTACTCCATGATGAGGACCATCTCCTCGTGGAGTTCCAGAAGCTCGTCCTTGTGCATGCCTGTGGATACGGATGTGTCTGGTTTAAGGGTTTCTGACAGAGCCTCACACTGCTCCGAAAAGAGAGGGTTAGAAGACGTACTCGTCCTCGTGGCCCATCATCCCTTCGTCTTCGATACCCGGTTCGCGGTCGTCGTCGTCCATCGGACCGCTCGTTTTGTAGGCTTTCAGGCCGGTCGAGAGCAGATCCTCGATGGCCTCCTCCCGGTTCACGAATTCGCCCTGTTCGACCATCTGGGCGATCTGCATTTCGAGATGTTCCGGAATAGTTATCTCTACCTTCGGCATTGGAACATTGGTGGCTTCGGGAGGGGTGTTCTTAAGTCTGACGGGGACGAGTACCGCCGACGGCAAGCCATTTTTCCAGTAGTGGAAAATACGTTTCCGGAACCTAAACTTCGAACGTCGAACGACAAACGGAAGTTACGCACATCCGGATACAACCGGAGATTATCACCGACTGATGGCAAAAAAGCGGGCGGACGGGTCTCAGCGGCTACTGAGCATCTGCTCGATGGAACTGACGATGCGGCCCGGTCCCATCGCGCTCAGTTTCTCCTCCATTCGCTTCTGGTTGTAGTAGCTAGCGAACGCGAGAATCGTCGGCGGCCAGAGACCGATGAACAGGCCCTGCATGCGATTCCCGCGTCCGAAGAACTGGTACCACGACAGAGCGACCGATGCGGCCGACGCGAGGATGGCGAGGTCCGTCGTCGACTCCTCGGCGGCCTCCATCTTGGCCTTTCGTTCGACCGTTTGCTGGTTATCCATTGACATCGCGACCACACCTTAGCACAGGCCGTCCTTTGTTATTCAGTTGCTGCCCGGGAGTATCGACAATTAGTTGCGGGAGTTCATTCAGTTCGACGCGTAATCGGTTCGTTACGCCCGAGCCCAGACCGGCCACCGTACGCCGAAATCCCCGATTGAGAACGGGTACGCCGACGGAGAATCCGCCCGGAGTCGTTAAACCTACTTGGGTTCGCCGCCGACTGGGACCCATGAGCGTCACCGACGTGACGGACCTCCACGAGGAGTTCGGCGGCGAGCGCCTACCGCCGGGCCAGCGGAAGACGAGCAAGTTCCCGGTCCTCTCGAAGAGCGGCACGCCCGACTGGAACCCCGAGACGTGGGAGTTCACGGTCACGGGCGCGGTCGAAGAGGAGCTATCGTTCTCGTGGGAGGAGTTCAAGGACCTCCCGAGCGAGACCCAGAAACAGGACTTCCACTGTGTGACGGGGTGGAGCAAGTTCGACTGCGAGTTCGCGGGCGTCACGTTCCCCGACCTCGCGGAGATGGCGGGCGTAGAGGACGACGCGGTTCACGTCATGTTCTCCGCGCTCGACGGCTACACGACCAACCTACCGCTAGACGACTGCATGCGCGAGGAGGTCCTGTTCACCTACGAGTTCGACGGCGACGCGCTCCCCGAGGAACACGGCGGCCCGCTCCGGGTCGTCACGCCCCACAAGTACGCCTACAAGGGCGCGAAGTGGGTGGACGGCGTCGAGTTCCTCACCGAACCGGA
Source organism: Halorussus limi (assembly GCF_023238205.1). Lineage (NCBI taxonomy): Archaea > Methanobacteriati > Methanobacteriota > Halobacteria > Halobacteriales > Haladaptataceae > Halorussus > Halorussus limi. The sequence continues at coordinate 2,908,915 of NZ_CP096659.1, read as the reverse complement.
GCGGGGCTACTGGGAGAAGCGCGGGTACTCGAACACCGCGAACCCGTGGAACGAGGAGCGGTACAGTTAGGCGTTCGGGTCGCCGAGAGCGCCGATTCGAGTTCTCACCGGGAGAACATTCGAGTCTTCGACGTCGCGTGCGATTCGACTAGCCGTATACCAACTCGGAGCGTATCACGAGTAATTCAGTTAGACTAAAGGCTCCCCACTCCCCAGTTCGACTGAATGGAGTCTCCGCCCCGCGACGGACAGGTGTCGGCCGAACCGACCGGCTCCGCCCTCGTGAGCCGGGCAGTAGAGCTACCAGACTGCGACCCCCGACCCTTCCTCGCCGGGCGGGACGCACCACGTGTCTACTGGACCAGTCCCTACGGTCCGGAGTTCGCCGGCGGCGGCACCGCGGCCCGCATCGCGGCCGACGGTGCCGACCGGTTCGAGACGGTCCGCGAGGCCGCCGACGAACTGTTCGAGGGGCTCGACTACGACGGTCCCGAGGCGGCCCGCCCGCGACTCTTCGGCGGGTTCGCGTTCCACGAGGACCACGACCCGGCCCCGCCGTGGCAGGGGTTCGGCGCCGCCGAGTTCGTCCTGCCCCGGACCCAGTTGACCCGCGCGAACGGCGAGACGTGGCTGACCGTCTCGTCGCTCAACGCCACGCCGGAGGCGGTCGAGCGCGAACTCGCCGAGGTCCGTGAGGCGCTCGCCGAGAGCCGAGACCGGGCGAACGGGCCCGACGCCGGACCGCCCGGCGTCGTCTCGACGACCTCGACCACGACCCGCGAGGAGTGGGCCGAGCAGGTCAGCGCCGCAGTCTCGCGCATTGAGGCGGGCGACCTACGGAAGGTCACGCTGGCCCAAGCGCTCACCGCGGAGTTGGCCGACGAGGTGTCGATACCCGACGCGCTCGCGCGCCTCGGCGAGTCGTACCCCGACTGTTTCAGGTTCTGCTTCGAACCGACGACCGACGGTGCCTTCTTCGGCGCGACCCCCGAGCGCCTCGCCACGCTCCGAGGGCGGACCGTCGAGACCGACGCCCTCGCGGGGTCGGTCGGCCGGGGCGACACCCCCGAGGAGGACGCCGAACTCGAAGCCAGCATCGAGACGAGCGAGAAGATGGCCCACGAACACGGACTAGTGGTCGAGACCATCCGCGACCAGCTTTCGCCCGTGTCGGGCGAGGTCCGGGTCGCCGACCGCCGGGTCCGGAAGCTGGCGACCATCCAGCACCTCTGGACGCCCATCGAGGCCGACCTGACCGACAACGGCCACGTCCTCTCCATCGTGGAGGCCCTGCACCCGACCCCCGCGGTCGGCGGCCTGCCGCCCGAGGCGGCGCTCCGAACCATCCGCGAGACCGAGACCTTCGACCGCGGCTGGTACGCCGCGCCGGTCGGCTGGTTCGACGCCGCGGGCGACGGCACGTTCGCGGTCGGCCTCCGGTCGGCGGTCACGGACGGCACTTCGGCGACGCTGTTCGCCGGAAACGGCATCGTCGCCGACAGCGACCCCGACGAGGAGTACGAGGAGGTTCAGTTGAAGTACCGGCCGATTCTGGACGAACTGGAAGATGAGTGACCGCGACGACTCCGACCCCGACTCTCAGGCACCGAACCGCAACACGCTCTGGGCGCGAACCCTCGTCTCGGAACTCGAAGCCGCAGGCGTGGACGCGGTCTGCGTCGCGCCCGGCAGTCGTTCGACGCCCCTGACGGTCGCGTTCGCCCGACATCCCGACATCGAGGTCTTCTCGCACTTAGACGAGCGGTCGGCGGCGTTCTTCGCACTGGGTCGGGCCAAGCGCACCGGGAAGCCGACGCCGCTGGTCTGCACCTCCGGCACCGCGGCCGCGAACTTCCACCCCGCGATCGTCGAGGCGACGCAGGCCCGCGTGCCGATGCTCGTCCTCACGGCCGACCGACCGCCGGAACTCAGAGACTCGGGCGCGAACCAGACCATCGACCAGCAGAAGCTCTACGGCGACGCCGTCAGGTGGTACGCCGACCTGCCGGAACCCGAACCCGAGGGCCGGAAACTCCGCTCGCTGCGGACGACCGTCGCGCGCGCCGTCGCCGAGTCGAACGGGACGCCGCCGGGACCGGTCCACCTCAACGTCCCGTTCCGAAAGCCGCTCGAACCGGTCGAGGTTCCCGGCGACGTGCCCGAGAATTTAACGGACGAAGCGCCGCTCGGCGCGGGGGGCCGGACCGAGAGCGACGGGACCGCCCGGCCCTTCGTCCGGACCGCACAGGGCCGCCCGGAGTTGGCCGACGCCGACCTGCGCGGCGTCCGCGAGACCGTCGCGGACGCCGACCGCGGTCTGCTCGTCGTCGGTCCCGCGGACGCACCGACGCCGGAGCGCGAGGCGCTGGCGAGTCTCGCCGAGGCGACCGGGTTCCCGATTCTGGCCGACCCGCTCTCCGGACACCGGTTCGGACACGACGACGAGACTCCGGTCGTTGGCGGCTACGACGGCTACCTCGACGCGGTCGGCGAGTCGTGGCCCGACCCGGAAGTGGTCGTCCGGTTCGGCGCGTCACCGACCTCGAAGGTTCTGCGACGTTACCTCGAATCGAGCGACGCCCGGCAGTTCCTCGTGGACCCCGCGGGCGGGTGGCGCGAAGCGACGTTTACCGCGACCGACCTGCTGGCGGCCGACCCGACCCGGTTCGCGCAGACGCTCGCCGAGGAACTCGACGGCGAGTCGAGTCGGTCGGACGAGCGCGAGACGTGGCGCGGCCGCTTCGCCGACGCCGAGCGCGACTACTGGTCGCTGGTCGAGTCGGGCCGGGCCGAGCGACTGTTCGAGGGCGGCGTCCTCTCGGCGGTGGCCGCGGACGCGCCCGACCCCGCGACCGTGATGGTCTCGAACAGCATGCCGGTCCGGGACTTGGACCGGTTCGCCCGACCGCGGGCGGCCGACGTGACGGTGCTTGGCAACCGTGGCGCGAGCGGCATCGACGGCATCACCAGCACCGGACTCGGCGCGGGGAGCGCGACCGACGACCCCCTCGTCCTCGTCACGGGCGACTTGGCGTACTATCACGACATGAACGGCCTCCTCGCGGTGGCGCGCTGCGGCGTGGACGCGACCATCGTGGAAATCAACAACGACGGCGGGGGCATCTTCCACATGCTTCCCATCGAGGACTTCGAACCGCCGTTCACCGAGCAGTTCCGGACGCCCCACGGTCTCGACTACGAATCGACGGGCGACCTCTACGGTCTCGACTTCGAGCGGTTCGGGGACCTCGCTTCGTTCCGGTCGGCGTTCCGCGAGTCGGTCGGCAGCGCGGGCACGCAGGTCCTCGAAGTCGTCACCGACGCCGAGGAGAGCCACCGGTTCCGCGAGGGACTGGCCGCCCGCGCAGCCGAGCAATTGGAGTGAGCGACCGGCGGCCCCGCCCGACCGACGCCCCGTTTATCTGCGCTGAGAATCGAGACAAGATTAATATCTGCGCCCGCGCAATTTCAGTCAACGGCTATGTCAGTCGCATCCTCCGAGGCCCTGACCGAGTTCCTCCGAGCGCGCGTCGGCGACCACCTCCGAAGCGTCATCTACTACGACGACGACGGCGGCGAAGTGCTGTACGTCCGCGACGACGTGGCCGACGAGTACACCGACGGCGACATCCGAGAGGTCGTCCGCGACGTGCGACTGGAGGCCGTCGAGAAGCCCCATCAGGAGGACCTCTACGCCCACGGTCCGCTGAACTGCACGGTCCGGTCGTTCGAGGACGCCGTGGAGATGCACTTTCCCCACGACGAGACCAGCGGTACCGCGGTCGCACTCGACGGCGAGGTGTTCGCGATGCACAACACCTTCATCGGGCAGTGCTTGGACGCGATGGAGTCGTAGTCGGTCCCTCGTAGTCTCCGCTACCGCTCGTCCGTCTCCGGATGCGCCGGGTCGTGGCGCTCGAACCACTCGGTCAGCGTCCGCAGGCGGTGAATCGCCCGGTCAGGGTCGCCGATGTTGTGGTGTTCGCCGGGGTAGACGACGAGTTTCGAGGGGACGTCCCGCTTCTTCAGGCGGACGTACAGTTGCTCGGCCTGCCACGGCGGACACCGCCAGTCCTCCTCGCCCGCCGTGACCAGCGTCGGCGTCTCCACCTCGTCCACGTCCTGAATTGTCGAGATGTCCCGGTAGTTCTCGGGGTTCTCCCACGGCAGGCCGAGGTCGTTCTCGTACCAGAGTTGGGTGTCGGCCGTCCCGTAGAGACCGTGGAAGTCGTAGATGCCGTGCTCGGGTGCGGCCGCCGCGAACTCGTCGGTTCGCGTGATAACGTAGAGGCTGTTGATACCGCCCTGCGAGAACCCCGTGACGAACAGGCGGTCGGGGTCGGCCACGCCTCGCTCGACCATCTCCCGCGCGCCGGAGACGATGTCGTCGGCCTCGCGCGGCCCCCACTCGCCCCGAATCTGCTCGCTGAACGCCTGCCCGTAGGACGACGACCCGCGGTAGTTGACTTCGAGGACCGCGTAGCCCTTCCCGGTCCAGTAGGTCTCCGTGAAACCGAACCGCGGCGAGTCGTAGGCCATCGGACCGCCGTGGACGTTGACGACGAGCGGAAGTCCGTCGTGTTCGCCCTCCTCCGCCTCCTCCGCGTCCGCTACGTCCGTCGCGTCGAAGTCGGCGGGCAGGTATGCGACGGCCTCTATCTCCTCACCGTCGGAGTTCTCGAAGCGGACGCGCTCGCAGGTCGGCGTCTCGACTTCGGCCCGGAGGTCGGCGTTCAGGTCCGAGACCCGACGAACCGGGTCGTCGTCCGCGGGACCGGCGTTCACTGCCCCGGTCGGGAGTGTGTAAACCTCCGAGGGCCGGTCGGGCGACGAGAGTGCGAGTGCGACCGTTCCGCCCGCCACATCGAACCCCGTGACCGTGCGGTACTCGCCCTGCCGGTCGTAGACGCGTTCGGGGTCGCCGCCGACGCGGAGTCGGACCAACCGAGTCCGCCCGGCGTCGGCGAACGGCGCGAGAAGCGTGTCGTCGTCCACCCACGCGGGCGTTCCGGCCCGCGAGAGCGTTCGGTCGAGCGCGGCCGAGACGCTCGTCCAGTCGGCCTCGTCGGGGTCGGCCACCAGCACGTCCGCCGAGTCGTACCAGTTCTCGGCGTCGCGGGCCGAAATCGCCAACCGCTCGCCGTCGGGTCGCCACCGGACGTCGCTCACGAACAGGTCGCCGTCGGTGAGTCGCCGGAGGTCGGAGCCGTCGGGCGAAATCGTGTACACGTCCATCGCGCCCGAGTCGTCCGGTCGCTCGGTCCGGTTCGAGAGGAACGCGATGCGGCTACCGTCGGACTCGGCCGGCGACCACGCGGGACACAGGCCGGTCCGGGGTTCCATCGCGCCGCCGCCGTAGGCGTCGTCGAGGCGGGTCGCTTCGCGGGTCTCGCGGTCCACGACGAACAGGTAGGTCGTCACGTCGTCCAACCAGCCGTGACCGTCGAACTTGTGCTGGAGGCGCTCGGTCTCGACGGGACCGTCGTCCTCCCGGCGGTTTTCGAGGTACTCGCGCTGGTCCTCGGTGGGGTCGCGGGCCGCGACCACGAGACGCTCGCCCTCCGGTCCCCAGTCGAACTCCTTCGCGCCCTCCTCGAAGTCGGTTATCTGGCGGGCGTCGCCCCCGCGTTCGAGGTCGAACGCCCAGACCTGCGGGCGGTCCTCGCCGGTCCTGTCCGCGTCGTCATCGCCGGTCTCGTCGGCGTCGTCCGTGGTCTCGTCGGCGTCGTCCCCGGCCTCGTCGCTCGCGCTCTCGACCCCGTCACCGTCGTCGCTCTTTCCCACGCGGAAGTCGAGGTCTCGCTCGCGGTCGGCGACGAACGCGAGGGCGCTCCCGTCCGGACTCCACTTCGGGGACCCCGCGCCGGGGAGTCGGGTCAGCCGATGGGGGTCCCGGCTTCCGTCGGTCGGCGCGACGAACAGCGATTTCCTGTGGGTCTCCTCGCCCTCGTCGGCTTCCGTGACGACGAACGCGACGCGCTCGCCGTCCGGGGAGACGACGGGGTTTCGGACGCGGCGCAGGTCGTAGAGGTCCTCCAGTTCGAGTTGGCGCGGTTCCATGGCCCCGCTTCAGAGTCCTCGAAAATAATTCCCCGCCTTCCGTGATAACAGTTCGCGAGGGCGGGTCGCTACGTCTCCTCGTAGACGAACCGCTCGACGCGGTCGAGTCCCTCCTCGATTCGGTCAAGGCTGTTGGCGAAGCTAATTCGGAGGTAGCCTTCCCCGGCGTCGCCGAACCCGTCGCCCGGCGCGGTGACCACGCCTCGCTCCGAGAGGAGTCGCTTGGCGACTTCGAAGCTCCCACCCGGCAGGTCGCTCACGTCGAGGAAGGCGTAGAACGCCCCCTCGGGCCGCGGGCAGGAGACGACGGGCATCTCGGCGACGCGTTCGACCACGAAGTCCCGGCGCTCCGCGAACGCGGCCTTCATCTCGGCGACCGGTTCCTGCGGGCCGGTCAGGGCGGCCAGCGCGGCCTGCTGGCTCACGCTCGACGGGCAGGCGGTCGTGCTCTCGCCGATGCTGGTGACGGCGTCCACGACCGGTCGCGGCCCGGCGAGCCATCCCAACCGCCACCCTGTCATCGCGTAGGTCTTCGAGCAGGAATCGACCGTCAGGACGTTCTCGGGCGAATCGACGTAGGACGCGACGCCCCGGAAGTCGCGGTCGTAGGTCAGGCGACCGTACACCTCGTCGGCGACGACGTAGGCGTCGTGGGCCACCGCGGTCTCGACCACCTCGGCGACGGCGTCCTCGTCGTAGACCCGGCCGGTCGGGTTCGACGGACTGGTCAGGACGACCGCGGCGGTGTCGTCGCCGATTTCGCCCGCCACGCGCTCGGGGTCGAGGTCGAACCCCGACTCCGCGGGGAGCGGGACGGTCACGGGAGTCCCGCCGGCCAACTGGACCTGATTCACGTAGTTCGGCCACGCGGGCGTGGGCACGACCACCTCGTCGCCCGGGCCGACGAGCGCCATCATCGCCAGCGAGAGGGCCTCCATCGCGCCGCTCTTGACGGTGACCTGCTCGGGGTCGTACTCGACGCCGCTCTCGCGGGCCATCGTCTCGGCGATGGCCTCCCGGAGCGGCGGGATTCCGGCGTTCTCGGTGTAACTGGTCGCGCCCTCGCGGGCGGCCTCGGCCGCGGCGTCGACGATGTGGTCGGGCGTGCCGAAGTCGGGTTCGCCGACTTCGAGGCGGACCAGTTCCCGGTCGGACTCGCGTCGCGCCTCCTCGGCGAGGCCGAACATCACGCGAATCTTCGAGCGTTCGAGGCTCCGCGTCCGGTCGGCGAGTCGCGCGGAGGGGTCCCGCTGGCTTGCGTCGGTCATGGGCTACGTCACGGAGTTGGGCGTGAAGTAAGTTCGCTCCGCGGAACTATCCGAGCGCGGCGACGACCGCGTCCGTGCGACGCACGGCGGCGAACTCGTTACGGAGGTTCGCCAGCGCAACGTCGTGGACCACCGACGGGTCGTATCGGGTGCCGTCGCGGCCCTCAGCTTCGAACGCTGCGGTCGCGTCCGCGACCACGACCGGGGAAAACCCGAGGTTGTCGGCCATCCGGGTCGAGGTCGAGACGCAGTGGTTGGTCGTCAGTCCGGCGATTACCGGCGTCTCGCATCCCATTTCCCGGAGTTCGTCGGCGAGGTCGGTCCCGACGAAACAGCTATTCACCGACTTGTGGACGACCGGTTCGTCGTCGTGCGGAGCGACCTCGGGTTTGAACGCCACGCCCGGGCGGTCCGGTCGGAGCGGCGAGTCGGACTCCGTAGAGCGGTGCTGGACGTGGAAGACCGGCCGGTCGGTCCGCCGCCACGCGTCCAGCAGTCGCGCGGCGTTGGCCTCCGCGTCGGGGTTGTTGCGCTCGCCCCACGAGGGGTGGTCGAACCCCTGCTGGACGTCTATCAGCACGAGCGCGGCGTCGGTCGGGAGTTCGTCCATGGTCGAGTGTCCGACTCCTGCGAGAAAAATCTACGCGTCGGGAGGGCCCTCGCACCGGAACCGGGCGCGTTCGGGAATCTTTTTGCGCGCGCCGCCCCGACGCGGACACATGGTATCCGAGATTTTCGACCCCGAGAAATGGGAGTCGGCGGGTCCCGACTTCGACGACATCACCTACCACCGGGCGGTCGATTCGGGCACCGTCCGCATCGCGTTCGACCGACCCGAAGTCCGCAACGCCTTCCGACCGAAGACGGTGGACGAACTCTACGACGCGCTCGACCACGCCAAGCGCCAGACCGACGTGGGGTGCGTCCTGCTCACGGGCAACGGCCCGTCGCCGAAGGACGGCGGGTGGGCGTTCTGCTCGGGCGGCGACCAGACCGTCCGGGGCGAGGAAGGCTACGAGTACCGCGGCGAAGACGGTAAAACGGACCAAGCCGCGAAGGGCGGCCGCCTCCACATCCTCGAAGTCCAGCGCCTGATTCGCCACATCCCGAAACCGGTCCTCTGCGTGGTGCCGGGATGGGCCGTGGGCGGCGGCCACAGCCTCCACGTGGTCTGTGACATGACCATCGCCAGCGAAGACCACGCCGTCTTCAAGCAGACCGACCCCGACGTGGCGTCGTTCGACGGCGGGTTCGGGTCGGCGTACCTCGCCAAGCAGGTCGGTCAGAAGAAGGCCCGCGAAGTCTTCTTCCTCGGGAAGAACTACGACGCCGAGGAGGCCGCCGACATGGGGATGGTCAACGAGGTGGTCCCCCACGAGGAACTCGAAGACGTGGCGCTGGAGTGGGCCGAGGAGATGAACTCGAAGAGTCCGACCGCGATGCGCATGCTCAAGTACGCCTTCAACGCCACCGACGACGGGATGGTCGGCCAGCAGGTCTTCGCCGGCGAGGCGACCCGACTGGCGTACATGACCGACGAGGCGCAGGAAGGTCGAGACGCGTTCGTCGAGGGGCGAGAACCGGAGTTCGACGAGTTCGACTGGCACTACTGACCCCGGCGTAGCTTTAACCGAATCGGGACCGAACCGGGTTACGGACGGTACCGTGACCTCGATAGCCGATTTCGTCCTCGCGGCCGACGGGTTCCCCCTCGGAAAGGCGTTCGAGGACTTCCCCGACGCGGTGTTCGAACTCGACCGGGTGGTCCCCAGCGCCGACACGGTCATGCCGTACTTCTGGGTGACCGACGAGAGCGCCGACATGACGGACGTTTGCGAATCGCTCGACCGCCTCCCCGAGTTGCGGTCGGCGGTGCTGATGGAGGACCTCGGCGAAAGGGGACTGTTCCGGGCCGAGTGGGAACCGGAGTTCCTCGGCATCATGACCGCCATCGCCGAAACCGGCGTGACCGTCGTCTCCGCCACCGGTTCCAAGAACGGATGGACGTTCGAACTCCGGGCCGAGACGTCCGACGCGCTCGCGGCGTTCAAGCAGTACTGCGACGACCACGACATCCACGTGTCGCTCGCCAAACTCAGCCACCTCTCGGAGTTCGAGACGGGCAACGCGTTCGGCCTCACGCCCGAACAGCGCGAGGCGCTGGTACTCGCGTACGAGGAGGGGTACTACGAGGAACCCCGCGAGACCGACCTCGACGCGCTCGCCTCCGAACTCGGCATCAGCCGACAGGCGTTCTCGTCGCGGTTGCGCAGGGGCTATCGCATCATCGTCGAGAGCGGGTTGACGGGCGAAGGAGACGCCGATACTTAAACGGGTTACATGGGTAACGGCGGAGTTGACCCGTCCGGCGGGAGTACCGAGAGGCGATGACCAGCGAGGGAATGCAACAGCCGATTTTCACCTACGAGATATCACCGTCGGAGTCGTTTAGCGAGGGCGTTATCGCCGCGGTGGCCGAGGCTTCCGGTACCGACGCGATAGCGCCGAAAGACGCCGCCGATTCTGCGGAGGTTCTCGAACCACTGTACACCGTTGTCGACCCGGACGCTCTCAACGCGCTGTTACGAGACCGGGACTCCGGTCAAGATGGTGTCGAGGTGTCGTTCGCTTACCACGACCACGAGGTCACCGTCTCGGGCGGCGGGCGAGTCGAAGTCGAGCGTCGCTCGACGACCGACGAAGCGTCCGACTGAGGGGACCGACCGTCGCGGTGAACCGACCGAACTCGCCGCCGCCCGCCCGCTTAAGGCCGTCACGACCCAAAACGACTCCATGACCGACGAGACTCGGGAGTACGAGGTCGCGGTCGTCGGGGGCGGACCCGCGGGACTCACGGCCGCGCTCTACACGACGCGACTGAGCCACGACACCGTGGTCGTCAACCGCGGCGGGGGCCGGGCCGCGATGATGACCGAGACCCACAACGTCATCGGCGTCACCGAGGACGTGTCTGGCAAGGAACTGCTCCGGACCGCCCGCGACCAGATTCAGCGGTACGGAGCCGACTACGTTCGAGACTACGTGGAGTCCGTCGAACAGACGGACGACGGGAGATTTCGGCTCTCGACGGGAGAAGGAGACGACGACGCCGACTTCACCGCGGAGAGGGTAGTGCTGGCGACGGGGTTCAACGACGAGCGCCCCGACCCGCCGCTCCCGCCCACCGGTCGGGGCCTCCACTGGTGTCTCCACTGCGACGCCTACCTGTTCGTGGACGAACCGGTGTTCGTGATGGGGGCCGGCGAGTCGGCCGCCCACGTCGCCATGATTATGCTCAACTTCACCGACGAGGTGGACCTGCTGACCCGCGGCGACGAACCGACGTGGAGCGACGAGACCGACCGCCAGTTGCGCGCCCACCCCGTCGAAATCGTCGAGGCGGAGGTCGCCGGGATGGAGAAGAGCGACGACGGCTGGTTGTCCGGATTCGAGTTCGAGGACGACACCTTCCGCGAGTACCGCGGCGGGTTCCCGATGTACGGGTCGGACTACAACGCGGAACTCGTGGACCAACTCGGCTGTGAACGCAACGACGACGGCACCGTCGCGGTCGGCGACGCGGGCGAGACCAGCGTCGAGGGCGTCTACGCCGTGGGCGACCTCACGCCGGGTCACAACCAGATTCCGGTCGCGATGGGCGAGGGCGCGAACGCCGGTATCGACGTCCACTACTCGCTCCGAGAGTTCCCGAAGTCCATCGAGGAAATCGAAGCCGAGGGCGAGGTGTCGCCCGACGAGGTGCCGGGAATCTCCGAGACGTTGCGCGAGGCGGCCCGCGAGTTCAGGGCGACCGGAGACGACTGAGCGGCGCCCGCCTCCCCGCCCTCGTTTAAGTGCTTCTGGCGACAAGGAGTAGATACGAGCGAAGTGCGGTTCTCCCGGACACTCACTTCCGCAGCGTCCGCTCTGCCGAAACCGCAGACGCTATTGTTCGCTCGCCGTAACTGCCGACAATGAGCGACATGGCTACCGAACACTCCCGCCGCGAGGCGTGGCTGATGGCCGCCCGGCCTCACACGCTCCCGGCGGCCGCCGCCCCCGTCGTCGTCGGCGTCGGTCTCGCCGTCCACGAGGGCACGTTCGCCGCCCTCCCGGCGCTGGCGGCGTTCGTCGGCGCGGCACTCATCCAAATCGGCACCAATTTCGCCAACGACTACTACGACGCCGTGAAGGGCGTGGACACCGACGAGCGCGAGGGGTTCACTCGCGTCACCCAGTCCGGCCTCATCGCCCCGGAGTCGGTCAAGCGCGCGATGTACGCCACGTTCGGACTGGCGATACTCGTCGGCGTCTACCTCGTGTACGTCGGCGGACTCCCCATCCTCGTCGTCGGCCTCGCGAGCGTCGTCTCCGGCATCGCCTACGCCGGGGGTCCCTACCCGCTCGGGTCGCACGGTCTCGGCGACCTGTTCGTCTTCGTCTTCTTCGGCGTCGTCGCCGTGATGGGCACCTTCTACGTGCAGGCCGCCAGTAAACTCGCCGGGGCCTTCCCCACGGGAATCCCGGCGGGGACCGTCACGCTCGCGGCGTTCGTCGCCAGCCTCCCGGTCGCGGCCATCTCCACGAACATCCTCGTGGTGAACAACGTCCGGGACCTCGAAACCGACCGCGAGGCGGGCAAGAAGACGCTCGCGGTCCTCGTGGGCTACCGGGCCAGCAGGGCCGAGTTCGTCGGTCTGCTCGCGCTCTCGTACGCCGTTCCCGTCTGGTTCTGGCTGGCGCGGGGCTACTCCCCGGCGGTCCTCCTGCCGCTGGCGACGGTTCCCTACGCCGCCACGATTGCGCGGACGATGCTGACCGACACCTCCGGCGAGGCGCTCAACCCCGCGCTGGAACAGACGGGCAAGCTACTGGCCGCCCACTCGGTCCTGTTCGCGCTGGGTCTGATCGTATGATTGGCGCCGTTCGCCCCTTCTCGCTCCCGCTGGCCGACCCCCTCGACACCGCTCGGGGAACCATCGAGCGCCGCGACGGACTGCTGGTCAGACTGGAGGCCGACGACGGCGCCGTCGGGGTCGGGGAGGCGACGCCGCTTCCGGGGTGGACCGAACACTACGACGAGTGCGAGTCGGTCCTCGCCGACGCCGTCGAGGCCGTGGACGGCGGAGCCGACCCCGACGACCTGCTCGGGGACCTCGACTCGACCCCGGCCGCCCGCCACGCGTTCGACCTCGCGCTCGCGGACCTGCGCGCCTCTCGCGAGGGCGTCCCGCTGTATCGCCGCCTCGGCGAGTCCGGAGACGACCCCGACTCCGCCGGAGACGAGTCGGCGCGCGTCGAGAGCGTCCCCGTCAACGCGACGGTCGGCGACGCGCCCGTCGCGGAGACCGTCGCCGAGGCCGAGCGCGCCGCGAAGGCGGGCTTCGAGTGCCTGAAGGTCAAGGTCGGCGCGCGCCAGTTGTCGGCCGACGTGGAGCGAATCGAGGCCGTGGCCGACGCGCTCCCCGAGACGGAACTGCGGGCCGACGCCAACGCGGCGTGGACCCGCCAGCAGGCCCAGCAGTTCCTCGACGCGGTCGGCGACCGGCTTTCCTACGTCGAGCAACCGCTGGCCCCGACGGACATCGCGGGCCTCGCCGCGCTCTCGGGACCGGTCGCGCTGGACGAGACGCTCGCGGAGGTCGAGTTCGGGGACGCGCTCGACGCCGACCCGGACGCAGTAATCCTGAAACCGATGGCGCTCGGCGGCCCGCGCGCCGCGGTCGGGGTCGCCGAGCGCGCCCGCGAGGCGGGCGTCGAACCGGTGGTGACCACGACTATCGACGGCGCGGTGGCCCGGACCGCCGCGGTCCACGTCGCGGCCGCGATTCCCGACGTTCCGGCCTGCGGACTCGCCACCCGGAAACTGCTGGAGTCTGACCTCGGCCCGGACATCGCCCCGGTCGCCGACGGCCGGGCGGTCGTCCCGCAGGGCGAGGGCAACGGCACCGCGGACACGTGGGGACACCATGACTGACGGGAGAACTACTCGAAATCACGACGAAGAGATGCACGACTGGCTGGCCGAACGAGTGCGGACCTCCCCCGAGGCGACGGCGCTGGTCGAGGCGGAGGATGGAGCGGAGTGGAGTTACGCCGAACTCGATTCGGCGGTCGAGGAGACCGCCGCCCGACTCGCGGCGCTCGGTCTCGAACCGGGCGACCACCTCGGCGTCCTGATGGAGACCCGAGTCGCGTTCGTCCGACTGGTCCACGCCGCGATGCGACTCGGGGCGGTTCTGGTCCCCCTCAACGCGCGTCTCGCCCGGCCGGAGTTGGCCCGGCAGGCCGAGACGGCGGACCTGAACCTGCTCGTCTGCGAGCGCGAGACCGAGAGCGAGGCGGTAGCGATTTCCGAGGTGCCGGTCGCGTCGGTCGACGCTCCCCAGCGAGAGGGAGAGGACGCCGTGGCGGCCCTTCGCCAGCGCGACTCCGCGGGATTCGACCCGGCATCGTGGTCCCGCGCGGACCCGCAGGCGATGCTGTTCACCTCGGGCACGACCGGCGACCCGAAGGCGGTGTCGCTGTCGATGGGGAACTTCCTCGCGAGCGCCACCGCCTCGGCCTTCCGACTCGGCGTGACGCCCGACGATAGCTGGCTGCTCTGCCTGTCGATGTACCACATGGGCGGGCTATCGGTCGTCCTCCGGTCGGCGCTCTACGGGACGACGGTGGTCCTGCAGGAGGGCTTCGACGCCGAAGACGCCGCGGACGCGATGGCCGAGTTCGGCGTCACGGGCGTCTCGCTCGTCCCGACGATGCTCCGTCGGATGCTCGACGCGCGCGACTCGCTGGCCAACTCCCTGCGGTTCGTCCTGCTGGGCGGTGCGCCAGCGTCCGAAGAACTGCTTTCGCGGTGCGAGGCCCGCGGCGTGCCGGTCCACCCGACCTTCGGCATGACCGAGACCGCCTCCCAAATCGCCACGGCCCGGCCCCGCGAGGCGTTCGAGCATCGGGGAACCGTCGGGCGGCCCATGCTGTGGACCGACCTGACCGTGGTCGGTGAGGACTGCAACCCCCTGCCCGCGGGCGAGACCGGCGAACTCGTCGTCTCCGGGCCGACCGTGATGAGAGGCTACTACGGCGACCCGGCGGCGACCGCCGAGGCCTTCGGCGAGTACGGTTTCCACACCGGCGACGTGGGCTACCGCGACGACGCCGGACGCGTCTGGGTACTGAACCGGCGCGAGGACCGCATCATCACCGGCGGGGAGAACGTCCACCCCGGCGAGGTGGTCGAGGCCCTGCGCGAGCATCCCGACGTGCGGGACGCCGCGGTCGTCGGACTGGACGACGACGAGTGGGGCGAGCGAGTCGCCGCGCTGGTGGTTCCCGAAGATGGCGCAGACCTCACGGGAGAGACCGTCGAAGACTTCTGCGACGACCGACTCGCGGGCTACAAGCGACCCCGAACGGTCGCGTTCGCCCACGAGTTGCCCAGAACCGCCTCGGGGACCGTCGAGCGCGAGGCGGTCCGGGAGCGACTTCGCCGCGAGCGCGATGCGTAGGTCGGCGGTCGGGTGGTCCACAGTTTGGCGGACGTTCGCCGACGTTCGCACGGGAACTGCCGAGGCCGCGACACTTTAGCCCGATACGTCCGTAGTCGTAGACGTGTGTACCCTAATCCTCGCGTGGCAGATGTTCGACGACGCGCCGATAGCCGCGGCGGCGAACCGCGACGAGGCGCTCGGCCGCCCGTCTCGCCCGCCGGGCGTCTTGGACGAGAACCCCCGGGTGGTCGCGCCGCGTGACGAGGAGGCCGGCGGGACGTGGATCGGATACAACGACGCGGGCGTGTTCGTCGCCGTCACGAACCGCCGGACCGACATCGAGGGCGAGCGCTCGCGGGGCCTGCTCGTCCGGGACGCGCTGGCCCGCGAGTCGGCGAGCGCCGCCGACGCGTTCGTCCAGAGCGAACTCGCCGACCGCCGGTACGCCGGGTTCAACCTCGTCGTCGCCGACCGCGAGCAGGCCCGACTGCTGGAGTGGGACGGCGTCCTCCGGACGACAAACTTCGACCCCGGCGTCCACGTCGTGGTCAACGAGGGGTACGACGAGGCCGCGACGAAGGCCGAGCGCATCCGCGAGGCGGTCCGCCCCGAACCCACGACCGACGAATCGGCCACCGAACTCGGGGGCGCCGCGGCGTGGTTCGAGCGCGCGAAGGCGGTCCTGCGCGACCACGACCTCGGGGCCTGCGTCCACGGCGACGGCTACGGCACCCGGTCGTCGTCGCTGGTCGCCGTCGACGCCGACGGGACGGGCCGCTACTGGTTCGCCGACGACGCGCCCTGCGAGACCGACTACGAGGCGGTTACGGTGGAGGAGACGGGCGAGTCGGACGGTCAGATTTAAACCGCCCGCGGCCCGTGGTTTCCGTATGGCAGTATCCGAGGAGGACCTCACCGACGCCGAGCGCGCGGGACTCGAACTCGTCCGGGAGTCCGGCGGCATCCACCAGAGCGACTTCTGGAAGCAACTCGACGTGGACTCTCGGAAGGGCAGTCGCATCGTGGAGTCGCTGTACGAGAAGGGACTCGTCCAGCGCGAGGAGACCGTCTACGAGGGCCACAACACCTACCTCATCACGCCCGCGGCCCGCGACCTCGACTTCTCGCTGTTGATGGCGGGCGACATGCTCTCGCCGTTCATCGGCGAGGAGGAAGTCGACGCCGAGAGCGACGCCTTCTCGCAGTGGATTATGAACCTCGCGTACAGCGAGTAGACGTCTCGACCGTTCGCTTTTCGCGTCGCCCCCGATTCGATGCGCCGTCGGATACGCGACGAGATGCGGCTTCCCCGTCCGAACTGCTTCTTTGGACAGTAGAGATATGCGCTCCGAGAGACGAAAATTGTCTATGGGGAGCGAGACGCCGCCACCGCCGGGAGGGACCAACATCGAGGGACGGGCCCCCGAGAGCGAACCCACGGTCGAAACCGACGAGGCGACCATCACCGAGGACGCCGAACTGGAGCGGACGCTCGGACTCTCGGGCGGCCTCGCCATCGGAATCGGGACGATGATCGGTGCGGGAATCTTCGTCTTCCCGGGACTCGCGGCGGGACGGGCCGGCCCCGCCGCCGCGGCGTCGTTCGCCATCGGGGCAGTCGTCGCGCTGCTGGTCGCGCTTCCGGCCTCCGAACTCGCCACCGCGATGCCCAAGAGCGGCGGGGGCTACTACTTCATCTCCCGCGGACTCGGGGCGCTTCCCGGCGCGGTCGTCGGCCTCTCGCTGTGGTTCGGACTGGTGTTCGCCACGGCCTTCTACCTCGTGGGCTTCGGCTTCTACGCCGTGGACACGCTGGCGGAACTCGGCGTGGCGGTCGGGGAGGGACTCGTGGTTCCGCTCGCGCTGCTGTTCGGCGCGGGGTTCACGGTGCTGAACGTCACCGGAACGGAGAACGCCGCGAAGCTCCAGAACGGAGTCGTCGCGCTGCTGCTGTCGATTCTCGCCGTCTTCCTGCTCTACGGTAGCCTCGACGCGCTCGGCGTCGTCGGCCAACCGAGCGCGCCCGAGACGTTCGCGCCGTTCGGCTCGATTCCCGTTTTGACGACGGCGGCGCTGGTGTTCACGTCGTATCTCGGGTTCGCGCAGGTGGCGACCGTCGCCGGGGAGATGAAGCGGCCCGGCCGGAACCTCCCGCTGGCGATGATCGGATCGGTACTCGTCGTCGGCGTGATGTACGTCGTCACCGTCTTCGTCGCCACGAGCGCGTTCGGCAGCGACCGTCTCGCGGCGCTCGGCGAGACGGCGATGGTCGAGGTCGGCCGGGAGTTCCTCGGGTCGGCCGGGGCGCTCGCCATCGTGTTCGGGGGACTGCTGGCCACGATGTCGAGCGCCAACGCGTCGGTTCTCAGTACCTCGCGGGCCATCTACGCCGTTTCGAAGGACGCCCTGCTCCCCCAATGGGCGAGTCGCATCAACCTCAAGTACGGCACGCCCCACGTCGCGCTGGGGATGGCCGGCGGTCCGATACTCGTGCTGGTGACGACGGGACAGGTCGAGATTCTGGCGGAGGTCGCGTCGTTCCTGCACCTGATAATGTACGGCCTCATCTGCGTCGCGCTCGTCGCGCTCCGTCGAGACGAACCGGAGTGGTACGACCCGGACTTCCGGGTGCCGGGCTATCCGTTCGTGCCCGCGCTCGGCGCGCTCACGAGCTTCGCGCTCATCGGGTTCATGCAGCCTGCGTCCCAGATCATCGGCATCGCCATCATGCTGGTGAGCGCCGGGTGGTACTTCTATTACGCTCGGGACGTCACACTGAAGGGGGCTCTCTGATGACGCGCGTACTCGTTCCCGTGGCCGTGCTGGAGGGCGAGTCGGTCTCGACCGGCCTGACCGACCTGCTCGGCACCGCGGACGTGACGGTCTTGGGCTACCACGTCCTGCCCGAACAGACGCCACCCGACCAGGCCCGCCTCCAGTACGAGGACCGCGCCACCGAGGCGCTCGAGGACCTCGCCGCGGAGTTCCGCCAAGCGGGGGCAAGCGTCGACCACCGACTCGTGTTCACCCACGACCGGGACCAGACCGTCGACCGGGTCGCCGACGAAATCGACGCGCGAGCGTACGCCATCACCGGGGCGACCGGCCCGGTCGAACGCCTGCTCGTCCCGCTGACCGGCGACGTCGCCGTCGAGCGCATCCTATCGTTCGTGACCGACTTGGTCGGCGGCCGCGACGTAGGCGTGACGTTGTTTCGCGCCGCCGACGAGGAGACTGTCGAGAATCGGGCGTCGCTCGAGGAGGCCGCCGAAACGCTCGCCGCGGCGGGCATCGACGCTCGGACCGAACTCGCGACCGGCGTCGACCCGTTCGAGGCGCTCGTCGACGCCGTGGCGGGCCACGACGCCGTCGTCATGGGCGAGCAAGCACCGTCGCTCCGGTCGCTGGTGTTCGGCGAGGAGACCGAACGAGTCGCCGCCGAGACGGTCGGGCCGGTACTCGTGGTTCGTCGCGACGAGTAGCGCGAGACGCGAGCGCCCGAGGAGCGAGAAGTCGGGGGCGCCGACTTTTCGAGTCGACACCCGGCTTCGCCACTACTCGTAACCCCGACAGCATCGTGCGGTGATCGAATGGAAGTAGAATCGGGCGCAGACGAGAACGGGAGTTTCGTGCAACGTCGCCGTTGACGGCGACGCTCGTCGGCATCGCGGCGTAGAGCGCCTCGTCGTCGGCAATCTCGTGTTCACCCAGTTCGGCGAGACCCCGCTGGTGGTCGTTCGGTCGTTCGCGGGCGGGGCGGTCCTCGCCCCGGTCGCCGACGAGGCGATGCCCGACGCCTACGAACGCGGCGGTCCTTACGTCGCCTTCGGGACGGTCGCGGGGTTCCTGACGTCCTTCGTGCTGACGTGAGAACGGTTGCCGTTCGCGGCGTCGCGAAAACAGGGTACAGCGTACGGAACGGCGAGAACGTGGGCTACTGTTCGACCGCGCTCCCGACGCGGATTATCTCCTCCTCGCCGAACGCCGGACCGACGAACTGGACTCCGACCGGACCGCCGTCCACTTCGCCCGCCGGAACCGAAATCGCGGGCAGGTCCGCGAGGTTTGCCGGGACCGTGTTGGCGTCCGCGAGGTACATCTGGAGCGGGTCGTCCAGACTCTCGCCAACCTCGAACGGCGGCGTCGGCATCGTGGGGCTGGCCAGCACGTCCACCGACTCGAAGGCCTCGTCGAAGTCCTGCTTGACCCACGCGCGGGCGTCTTGGGCCTGCTTGTAGTACTTGTCGTGATAGCCCGCCGAGAGCGCGTAGGTGCCCAGCAGGATGCGGCGTTTGACCTCCTCGCCGAAGGCCTCCTCGCGGGCCTTCGAGAAGGCCTCGTTCCAGTTCCCGTCGAACCCGCCCGAGTGACCGTAGCGCACGCCGTCGAATCGCGCGAGGTTCGAGGACGCTTCCGACATCGCGATGACGTAGTAGGCCTCCACCGCGTGTTCGACCGAGGGGAGCGAGACCTCCTCGACGGTCGCGCCCTGCGATTCGAGGTCGTCGAGCGCGGCCTCGAAGCGCCCGCGGACGCCCTCGTCGGCGCCCTCCACGAGTTCGGTCGGAACGCCGACGGTGGTCCCGTCGACGTCGCCCGTCGCGGCGCTGGCGTAGTCCGAGTCGGCACCCTCGTCGCGGGTCGTGGCGTCGCGCTCGTCCGGGCCGCTGATGACGTCGAGCAGGGCCGCGGCCTCCTCGACGGTGGGAGCGAGCGGGCCGATCTGTTCGAGGCTGTTGGCGTAGGCGACGAGGCCGTAGCGCGAGACGAGGCCGTAGGTGGGCTTGATGCCGACGACGCCGCAGAACGCCGCCGGATTCCGGATGGACCCGCCCGTGTCGCTCCCCAGCGCGAGGTCGGCCTCGCCCGCCGCGACAGCGGCCGCGCTCCCGCCAGACGACCCGCCGGGGACGCGACCGGGCGCCGCGGGGTTCTCGGCGGGGCCGAACGCCGAGGTCTCGGTGGTCGAACCCATGCCGAACTCGTCCATGTTGGCCTTGCCGACGATGGTCGCGCCCGCCTCGGTCAGTTTCTCGACCACGGTGGCGTCGTAGGGCGGCACGTAGTCGTCGAGCATCTCGGACCCGCAGGTCGTCCGGACGCCCTCGGTGCTGATGTTGTCTTTGACCGCCACGGTGCTGTCGGCGAGAGGGCCGTCGGCCGCGCCCTCGACGGTCTCCTCGGTGACGAAGATGTTGTGGTCTGCGCTCATGAGTAGATGGTGGTGGTTCGGTCTTGAATGGTCGTCGGCGGTTACGAGACGTTCGGCCCCTTGAAGTAGCCGTCCTCGGTCTCGGGTGCGTTCGCCAGCGCCTCCTCTTGGCTCAGGCTCTCTCGGACCTCGTCCTCGCGCATGACGTTCACGAGGTCGGCCTCGCGGTCGACCTCGGGCACCTCGTCGAGCGTCTCGAAGTAGTCGAGGATGTCCGCGAACTGGTCGGTGAACTTCTCGACCTCGTCGTCGTCGAGTCCGACGCGGGCGAGGTCGGCGACGTGACGGACCTCCTCGGGACCGGGAGACGTGTCGCTCATACACGTCACGTCCCGCGGGCCAGCGGTAAGGGTTTCGATACCGACCCCTCGAAGGTAGTACTAAAGGTTGCCGAATCGGGGGGTCGCCGTGAGAACCCGAGACACGCCGCTCGACCGTCGAGAAGCGGGATGAGTGGTCGATGACGGGAATCGGAGAAATCGCGCGTTGCCACAGTCTTTAAGTAGGAACGGCCACAACTAGAGTACGTCTTCTGACCCGGTATTGACCGTCCCGTCTGCGGCGACCGACCCACCTACTGATAGCTCTCTCGTTCAAATCCACCATGACTGAAACACGCACCCGAACCCACACCGACGAGCGAACCACCGACGAGCAAGAGACCGAGCGCGAGGAGAACCACTGCCCCGAGTGCGGCGGGAACCTCGTCGCCGACGAAGAGCGCGGCGAGACGGTCTGCGGGGAGTGCGGTCTAGTCGTCGACGAGGACCAGATCGACCCCGGACCCGAGTGGCGCGCGTTCGACTCCAAGGAGAAAGACCAGAAGTCCCGCGTCGGCGCGCCGACGACGAACACGATGCACGACAAGGGTCTCTCGACCAACATCGGCTGGCAGGACAAGGACGCCTACGGCAACTCGCTCGGGTCCCGTCAACGCGAGAAGATGCAGCGGCTTCGCAAGTGGAACGAGCGGTTCCGCACCCGCGACAGCAAGGAGCGCAACCTCAAGCAGGCGCTCGGCGAAATCGACCGCATGGCCTCCGCGCTCGGCCTCCCGGACAACGTGCGCGAGACCGCCTCGGTCATCTACCGTCGTGCGCTCGACGAGGACCTCCTTCCGGGCCGCTCCATCGAGGGCGTCGCCACCTCCGCGCTCTACGCCGCCGCCCGGCAGGCGGGCACGCCCCGGAGTCTGGACGAAATCAGCGGCGTCTCCCGCGTGGAGAAGGACGAAATCGCTCGGACCTACCGCTACGTGGTACGGGAACTCAACCTCGAAATCCAACCCGCCGACCCCAAGAGCTACGTCCCGCGGTTCGTCTCGGACCTCGGCGTGAGTGACGAAGTCGAGCGCCGCGCCCGCGACCTGCTCGACACCGCGACCGAGAAGGGCATCCACAGCGGCAAGTCGCCGGTCGGACTCGCCGCCGCCGCCGTCTACGCCGCCGCCCTCCTCAGCAACGAGAAGGTGACCCAGAGCGAGGTCAGCGACGTTTCGGACATCAGCGAAGTCACGATTCGTAACCGCTACCACGAACTGCTCGAAGCGAAGGAAGACGCCATCGCGCCCTAACTGTCCGTTTTTACCGAACGTAGACGCGACGTGTTAGCGGCCCGCCGTCGCTCATCGCAGAAACAATCTTGTTTCTCTGAGCATCGAAATTATGGTTTAGACGATTATAGTGCTGTTTCCATGCGCTCGAAGAGTGATTGGGGCGGAATCGCCGCGTTCTCGAACGATAGGCTACCGACTGGCGATTCTCCGAGCGTATTCCCGTCTGAATCGAGACCGTAACTCGCAAACCCCGACCGTCCCACGACTCCGACATGGAAACCACCCGCCACTTCACCGCGACGACCTACGTCGTCAACGACGGCGCGGTCGCCCTGCACCACCACGACCGACTCGACATGTGGCTCTCGCCCGGCGGCCACGTGGACCGCGACGAACTCCCCCGAGAGGCCGCCCGCCGCGAGGTCCGCGAGGAGACCGGCCTCGACGTGGACCTGCTCGAACCCGAGACCGACGTCTCGGTCGAGGCGGGCCGGGAACTCCCGCCCGCCGAACACGTCATGCTGTTCGACATCGACGTGTATCCGGACGGCGAGGTCGGCCACCAGCACATCGACTTCGTCTACTTCGCCGAGGCCGCAAACCGGGACGTCGACCCCGAGGGAGACGACGAGGCCGACGCCGACGAGTGGGTCTGGTTCACGCCCGAGGACCTGCGCAGTCGCGACGACCTCACGACCGAAGTGGTCCAAATCGGCTCGGAAGCCATCGAAAAAGTCGAATCGCGGTCCGAGTAGTCGGCCGGCGTGCTTTCGCTACGACCCGTCGATGTCCAGCGTCACCGTCAGCGGACCGCTCGCCTCCTCGACGGTGATGGACCCCGAGTAGCGGTAGTCGTCCACCGGGTCGGAGTTGCCCTCGATGGAACCGCCGACTTTCCCGCGGACGACGTTGTCTTCGATACTGTCCACGCCGAGCGTCCCGGCCTTCGGTCCCTTCTCGACTCTTCCCGAGACGCGGAACTTGTAGGAGACTCGTTCGTCGGCTTCGAGCGTGACGGTGTTCGTCAGTTTCTCGTCTTCGGTCGTGTCTTCGACGACTTCACCCTCTTTCAGCACCATCCCCGGCCCTTCGAGGTCCAGTTCGGTGATGTCCCCCGTGAAGAGCCAGTCGTCGTATCCGCCCCCGCTGGCCGCGCCTTCGGCCGTGTTGTCGTCAACGAGCGTGTCGTAGCCGTCGCGGTTGGCCTCGCGCTTGAGTTCCCCGCTGACGCTGACGCGGTATCGGAACGTCTCGTCACCCGCGGACTTGAATCGCAGTCGCTTCCACTCCTCGGCGCTCGCGGTCCCGACTGCCCCCACGCCGGCGATTCCGGCGGCCGTCGCCCCTCTCAGCACAGTTCTTCGGTCGATTCCGTCGGTCGCTTCGGCGTCTCGTGTTTCGTCAGGCATCGTCTGTACCCGGTACAACCGACCGCTCGGAGGTGTTTAACGGGTGATGTTTCTCAACCCAGATTAAACTGCTTTTCTCCTCGATTAGCGAGGATTTGGGATAGCAACGCGTCGTTTCCCGGAGTTTCGCGGATTGTCGGACGGCGAGACGATTCCGAGTACGGCCGAGTCAGACTGAGACGGCGGACAGGCCCGTCCTAACTCGGGAGTACAGAGAGCGTAAGAACGGAACATGCCGGATAGAACAAAAGCCGTCTCGGGCTTTGATACGCTCAACATGAGTAGGTCGGCGAACCGCCTCCGAGACGTATCTGGCCTCGGTGCGGGTCGGGAAATCGACGCGAACGGGGGCTACTCGACGGAGGAAGCCGGATGGCTGTGAAAGATAGCCTCGCCCGAGGACTGAAGATGACCGTGCTGGCGCGGGCCGTCCACGTCCTCTCGAACGCGGTCCTGATGGTCCTGCTGACCCGGTTCCTCCTCAGCCCCGACGAGTACGGTATCCTGTTTCTCGCGCTCTCTGTCATCGGAGTCGCGCGCCTGTTCAGCGACCTCGGTCTCGCCAAGTCCGCCGCCCGCTACGTGACGGAGTTCAAGGAGTCGGACGCCTCGCAGGTCCCGTACGTCTTCGAGACGGCGCTCAAGTACCGACTGCTGTTCATCGGCATCGTCGGTTGCGCCCTCGCGCTCGGCAGGAACTACATCGCCGGACTCATCGGCGAACCCGCGGTCGCACCGCTACTGCTCGTGGGCGCGGTGTACCTCGGGTTCCACTCGCTCAGCGTCTTCAACAGCCTGCTCTTTCAGGGGTTCAACTGCGTCTCGTGGAGTGCGCTCGTGCAGGTCGTGAACAACGTCAACCGAATTATCTTCGCGGTCCTGTTCGTCTTCGTTCTCGGATTCGGCGCGCTCGGTGCCCTCTTGGGGTATCTCGTCGGTGCCGCGCTGGCGATGGTCGTCGGCTTCGGCGTCCTCTACAAGTACTTCTACAGCAACTACGAGAAGGCCGACGAACCCGAGGAGGGCCTCTCCCGGCGGATTCTCGAATACAGCGCGCCGATGATGATTACTCGCGGGGCGGGCGTCCTCAACACGAAAATCGACACCATCCTCATCGGCGTCCTGCTCAATCCCGCCGCGGTCGGGTTCTACACGCTCGCCAAGCAGATTTCTTCGTCGCTCACCGTCCTCGCGGGGTCGCTCGGATTCTCCATCTCGCCGACCTACGGCGAGCAGAAGGTGAACGAGCAACTTGACCAGGCCGCCCGGATGTACCGGAAGACGCTGGAGTACACCCTGCTTCTGTATCTCCCCGGTGCGGTCGGCGTCATCATCGTGGCCGAACCGACGATTCGCATCGTCTTCGGCGAGGCGTACCTCGGCGCCGCGCCGGTCCTGCAGGTCCTCGGAGTCTACGTGGTCCTCAGAGCCGTCAACCAGACCACCACGAAGGCGCTGGACTTCCTCGGTCGGGCGCGCGTTCGGGCCATCGCGAAGGGTTCGACGGCAGTCGCCAACTTCCTGTTGAATCTCGTTCTCATCCCGAAACTCGGCGTCGTCGGGGCCGCCGTCGCGACCGTGATTACCTTCGGAATCTACACGTTCACTAACGTCTTCGTGATGTATTCGGAACTCCCGCTGGACTCGAAGCGACTGGTTCGGCCGGTCGCGCTCGTCGGCGTCGTCACGGCCGGGGTTGGCGTTCCGGTTCTCTTGGCTACTCGGTACGTCTCCGACGTGTTCTCGCTGGTCGGCGTGGTGCTGTTCGGCGTCGCCATCTGGTCCGTGCTGGCGATACGAACGGGCCTCTTAGATATCAGTTCGACCAAATCGTTCCTGCTGAGCGAGTAGTGTCTCTCAGTGCCCTTATCGAATCGACCCGTCTCAGGTTCTCACGTCTCTGGTTCGAGCAAAGCTCCGTCTCGATTGTACATTCATGAAACCGGAAAATACTTAAAACATGGGTTAAGCATTGAAGGTAGCATGGCACGCGACGAAACGGCACGTGAGCCGTCACGAGAGGCATCGAACGTCAGCAGACGGAACTATCTCCGGCTAGCCGGGTCGGCCGCGATATCCGCCGCGGCACTCAGCACGGGCGTCAGCGCCGCAGACGACTTCCAGACGATTACCGTCCCCGCGGGCGAAGTGCGGAGTTTCAGTCTGGGAGACGGCGACACACTCGAAAACGCGCTCATCGACATCTCCGCCGACGGCGCGGGCTACCGCATCTCGGCCAACGGCGACGGCTGGGCGATTCGCAACGTCGGCGTGAAAGGCTACTTCGACGCCAACGTAGACGACCCCCTCGTGGCGATGTGCCCCAACGGCGGGTCCGGAACCATCGAGAACGTCTACCTCGGCGACGGCGGGTACGACGCTCCCGCCGGCCTGACGACGGGCATCTTCGTCCACGCGTATCACACGGGTCACATCGACATCGATCGCGTGAACATTCAGGGATGGGCGGGCAACGGCGTCTACGCGAGCGGTCCCGGTAACCACGACGACCACCCCAACCCCGGCGGCGGCGGGACGGTACAGATAACGAACTCCTACGCCGCCGACAACCCGACGGCGGACTTCCGCCTCGGGACCGACGGTTCGTACTGCAAGAACTGCGTGAGCAAGGGCGCGGGTCGAGGCTACTGGGGCTTCTACAACACCACGAAGCTCATCGACTGCGACATCCACAACGGCATCTACGCCAGCGACGGTTCGTGGCAGTCGCCCGCCGTAGTCCAACTCGAGAACACGCGCTTCTCCGGGGGCACCCACACCTACGTCGACAGCGCCAGCATCTCCGGCAGTTCTGCCGGCACCCCTCGCTACCGGATACCGAACGGCGTGCCGACGACCGCGAAAGAGGCCGCGAGCGGCGCGACGAGTACCGGCGATAGTTCCGATTCGACCACGACCAGTCCCGACGACTCGAACGCCGCCGGAACGGTCCTCGAACTCGTCGCCGGGTCG
Source organism: Halorussus limi (assembly GCF_023238205.1). NCBI lineage: Archaea > Methanobacteriati > Methanobacteriota > Halobacteria > Halobacteriales > Haladaptataceae > Halorussus > Halorussus limi. Next base: position 2,882,948 of record NZ_CP096659.1, on the reverse strand, counting down.
TCCACCTCGAACACGACCTACGAGTTCACGGTCGAGGGGAGCGTCCAGAAGCGCACCTCGTCGGGCGACGTGGCCGCCGAGGACAACGACACCGTCACGAGTAACGGCGACGGGACGGTCACAGTCTCCGGCCTCTCGGGCAACGGCTACGGCGACTCCTTCCTCGTGGACGGCGACATCGTCTCGATGAACCTCGACGAGAGTAAGTGGACGCTGAAGTACGGCGGTAACGAGGTCAGCGTGAACGACCTCGTGCTTCCGAACAAACTCGTTATCGACGGAAGCAACGCCCCTCGACGGTCCAGCGAGTACACCGTGGAGTTCAGCGGCACGGCCCGTAAGAGCGCCGCGCTCGGGTCGGTCAACGACCACGACACCATCACCGACGGCAAAATCTCCGGCCGAGTCATCGGCGGAAAGGACGGCTACCGCTTCTCCGGTGAGATTACGGGGTTCCGACTCGACGGCCCTGCGAACGTCCGCGTCGAAGACGGCTCCTAATCGCCGAGCACTCTTTGCGCGTAGTTGCCTCCAATTGTAGCACCTATTTGGAGTTCAGGGGGTGCCTGAATACGTTTCACGACTGTCACGGGGACCACGAGGCCACCGATAGCTATACGGGAATATTTCGAACGTTTACGCGGCGAACGTTACAACCGAGCGCCGGGTCCTGTTGCTGTCGATGGTCAGGCTAAGGCCCGTGTTCGGACGTACGAACCGGCGACAACGGTGTTGGTGGACTCGGGAGCAGCCACCCGCTACTCTCCGGATAACTTCGGCGTAATTGTAATCATACTGTCTGTTTCAGCCCTCGCTTGTCGCGCTCATCGTCCCCGAAATTCAGTCACAACTACAATATAACAATACACCCACAGGTTCTGGACCAATCCACAATGCCCGGAATTTCATTCGTTCAGGGCCAGACGACTGGGAAGGGAGCGGAGGAGGCGTCGCTCCGCACTGTCTGCTTCCGCGAGGACTACGAGCGAACAGTCCACGCAGCAGACGGTACCTCGTTTCTCGGGTCGACTGGTTACGCTGAATACCCCGTGAAGACAGTCGAGACCGCTGACGCGATTTACCTCCTCGAAGGACACCTCTACGACGTGAACGACGAGGAGCGCCATCTCCGGTCCATCGGCTCGAAACTCCTCGACGAGCGTCTCGAAGAAGTCCGGGCGTGGCTCTCCGACCGCGACGGAGACTTCCTGCTTCTGGCCTACGAGAGAGACACCGGGGCGCTCTCGGTAGTGAACGACGCCTTCGCTCGACTGCCGGTCTACCACGCGACCGTCGGCGAGAACGTCGTCCTCTCCCGCGAACTCAAGTTCGTCCGCAGTCTCGCCCGCCACTACGGCGACTCGCTCGAACCGGACGTGACGGCGTTCGCCCAGACGCTCCTCTTCGGGTATCAACTCGGGACTCGGACCCTGTTCGACTCGGTCGAACCCGTCCCGCCGGGGTCCTACGTTCGCATCGACGGCGACGTTCGCGTCGAGAGCCTCTATCGACACGACTTCGAGGGGACGCCCCGAGGCGACCGGAGCGTTCGGGAGAACGCCCGCGAGTTAGCGTCCCGGTTCGAGACGGCCTGCGCGAACCGAGACACGGGCGACCTTCCGAACGTCGTCTCGCTAAGCGGCGGCCTCGACTCGCGGGCCGTCGCGGGTGGGTACGAGGCTATCGGAGCCGATTACGCCACCGCGACCTTCGAGAAGCCGAACGAGGCGAACACCGCAGACGTCCGACTCGCCGAGAGCATCGCCGACGCGCTCGACGCCGAGTGGGAGCGCTACGCCGTCGAACGCACCGAAGGCCATCGGACCGACCTGCTGGAGATGAAGCAGGGACTGAACTTCCTCGCGATGTCGTTCCTGCTGGACTTCCTCGAACAAATCGAAGCCCGTCACGGCAAGTTCACCTACGTCACGGGCGACGGCGGCGACAAGGCGCTTCCGGACCTGACTCCGCCGCGGGAGTTCGACTCTCGGCGTGACCTCGCCGAGTTCGTCGTGGACGCTCACAGCATCTTCGACCCCGAGGAGGTCACGACCCTCACGGGCGTCTCTCGCGAGCGACTCGTCCAATCGGTCGAAGTCCGGTTGGAGTCGTATCCGGAACGGACCTACGACGCCAAGTACGTCCACTTCCTCGTCCGAGAGCGGGGAATCAACTGGCTCAACCACGGCGAGGACCGGAATCGCTACTACTGCTGGAGCGTCTCGCCGTTCTACTCGCTCCCGTTCTTCGAGTACGCGATGAACGTACCCGCCGACCAGAAGCGCCGTAGCAGATTGCAGGCGGCCTTCCTCGAGGAGTTGGACCCGGCGCTGTGCGACATCGAGAACGCCAACTACGACGCGCCGGTCAGTTCCCTCAGGCACAAAGCGAAGACGCTCGCGCTCGACCTGGTCAGTCGGTATCCGAGTCTGCGAGACACCGTGGCCTCCTTGCTGAGGGACGGCGCGAGCGACGGACTCACCGACGTACTGGCGACCGAGGTCCGGCGGGCCGGTGAGACGCCGTTCGACGACGCCGCGCTCGGCACCGTCGTTCGGAACGGCGAGGAGTACGCCGGTCGGGAACTCTACAACCTACTGACGCTGGTGGCGACTGCCGACTACGAACCCGAGCGACCGCTCCGGACCGACCCGACCGCGGTCATCGCCGACGGGTCGGGGTACGACGACGAGTAATTCCGCCCGTGCCGGTTCCTCAGACCGAAACCGGAGCGTGGGGCGACAGTTCTCCGAAGGTGTCGTCCGAGAGGAGGTCCGGAGCGAGGAGCGCAAGCGCGAGCAGTAGCACGGCGACGACCGGCAGAAAGAGTCTATCTCTCCACCCCATCTCGGCGACGTTCCGGGAGAAGTACCTCGCCGAGGACTGCCCCACGACCCACGCGACGCTCGTTCTGCGGCGAATCGCTGCGAGGAATGTTCGTTCCCGGTCGGCGTTCTGCATGTCCAGACCCACAACACACTGCCGAATTAATATACGGAGGTTAGGGTAGGCTAAGTTGACACTACGGCGCGTTAAGGAATTGTAGGTGCGCGGTCGTGATTAGACGTGTCTGCGACCTCTCGGAGGGGTACGTCGAAACACGCTAATCCCCTTTCGAATAGGCGCGTCGTCTTGACATTTAAGAAAGTTAATTAACCCCGGTTCTGAATAAATCGCTTACATGAGTACCGGTCGGCACGGGACCGAAGAGGCTCCAGACGAGCGCGACGTCCCGTTTCGGGACCAATTAGAGTCCGCCGAGGAGATTCGCCTCTCGTGGACCGGGTCCGACGTTCGCTGGGCGAATCAGTGGCAGACGCTCCCCGACACGCCCACCTCCTTCGCCGCGACCGACCGTCGAGTCGTCTTCGCGACCGGCGACGAGACGACCTCCATCGGCTACAACCACATCCGGGCGGTCGAGACCAAGCCCGCAGGCGAGGGACTGGACCTCTCGGTGGCGTTCCTCGCCTGCGGCGGTCTCTGCCTGCTGGTCGGCGTCGTCGTCGCCACGAGGGACGCGATGAACGGGGCCGGACTCGTCCTGCTGTCGGTGATGCTCCTCGTCGCCGGGAAGGCGGTCGAAACCGACGCCGAGCGAGCGACTATCACCATCGTCATCGACAACGAGCGCCAACGGCTCTCGTTCTCGGCCGACGAGTCGATCGGCGCCGAACTCGCCGAACTGGTGGAAGAGGGCTGAACCTCCGAAACCGCCCGTCACGGAACCTCTACTCGGTCTCGGATCACGTCGATAACGTCGAACAGGCGGGTTCGCTTCGACGAGTCGAACGAGACGAACACTCCGGTGTGGGTGTCGGTCGGCGTCTGAACCGCGAACACGTCCTCGGTCTCGTAGACGATGCGCCGGAGCGACCCCGAAGCGGTCACCTCGTCCACCTTCTCTCTCCCCAGACCGAGGACGATTATCTCCCGCCGGAGCGCTTCGAGGTCGACTCGGGAGTACTGCGAGTCGAGGTCGTCGCGGAGATACAGGTGGTCGAACTCCGTCTCCTCGTAGACTGCGACCATTCGGAGCGCGTCGCCGACCTCCGTTCGGAGAGTCCGCGTGAGTTCCGATGGGTCGTCCATACCGACCGGTACGGCTCACTCGCCTATTAGTGTGGTTGGCTAGCACATGACTCGGTTCGGATTTGGAGCGAGAAATTCCCGATGCACGGCAGGCCGAACCGGCTACTCCCCGACCCGTGACGCGACGTACTTCGAGACGTGGTCGTCCATGCGGCGCTTGAACCCGGCCTGCCGGGCCAGTCGGTCCACCTCGCGGGCGACCAGACTGCCGTACTGGACCGCCTTCTTCTCGCGGAACGCCACCCCGTCGGGCACGAACTCGCGGGCGGCCAGTCGGAACGCCTTCTTGCGCTCGCCCCGGGAATCGACCAGCAGGTCGCCCGGAAGCGAGAGCGCGGTCCGGACCACTCTGTCGTCCAGTAGCGGCGCGACCGGTTCGACGCCCGCCGCGCGCAGCGCCAGCACGTCCCGTTCGAGTTGGTCCGGGAGCGTCCCGACGGCCTCGCGGGCGGCACCGCGGACCGTCTCGGCCTCGACGCGGGGGTCCTCGGGCGCTCGCGCCACCTTCGCGTACCCGCCGAACAGTTCGTCCGCGCCCTGCCCGACCGCGAGTCGGTCGTAGCCGTCGCGAGCGGCCCGCTCCGCCGCGAGGTACAGCGGAAGCGCGATTTGCACGTCCATCGCGTTCGTCCGACCGGTCGCGCGGGCCACCTCGGGCACCGCGCGCTCGGCGTCCGACGGGGACAGTTCCACCACGCGCAGGGCGTCCTCTCGGCCCATCAGGCGGGCCGCGCGCCGGGCCGCCGCGACGTCGTGGCTCTCCGGGAAGCCGACGACGTACAGCGGCGCGTCGAAGGCGCTGGCCACCACCGCCGAGTCGACGCCGCCCGAGAATGCGACCGCGAGGTCGTCGGGCGCGACGGACGCCAGCGCCTCCCGGAGCGCGCCTTCGAGGTCGAGGACTGCTTCGCGGGCGTCGGACGCAGTCGGCGGGTCGGGGAGCGAGAAAATCTGCTCGGAATCACCGCTCGCGGGGTCGCAGACGTGTCCCGCGGGAAGCGGTTCGGGGTCGGCGAGGTCGCCCGGAGCGAACGACCACTCGGCGTCCCCGTCACCCTCCGCGAAAATCGGCTGGCGTCCGAGCGAGTCGCGGACGAGGCGATCGTCGGGAAGCCGACCCGCGAACCCCCGCGAGTCGAACAGCGACTCCCGCGCTGCGACCGCCTCCGCGACGCGCTCGGCCGACGCGCCGCGCATCTCCGGGGACGCCTCGCGCTCGGTCATCAGAGGAGTTCGCCGAGTCGGTTCTTCACCCGGCGTTTGGCCCCGCCCGCGGCCTGCCGAAAGCTGACGTGCCACGGAGTGCGCTTGCCCTCGACGGTCGTCCGGCCGTCGCGGATGGCGTCGAGGATGCCCGCGGCGCTGCGCTCGTCGGCGTCGATTCGCGTGACCGCCTGCCCGACCATCTCGCTGATGTGAGCGTCGCTTCCGGCGGTCTGGGGCAGACCGCGGCGCTCGGCGAACCGCCGGGCCTTCCGATTGCCCCGGCCGGTCAGCAGTCGGGAGTTGTACACTTCGATGGCGTCAGCCTCGGCGAGTTCCGATTTTCCGATGTTGGCCATCACGCCGCTCCGGGACTTCTGGAACGGGTGAGGAACGACCGCGACGCCGCCCTGTTCGCGGATTCGGTCGAGCGTCTCGGCGAACGACAGGCCCGCGGGAACCCGCTCGGAGACCCCCAGCGCGAGGACGTGTCCCGCCGCGGAACTGATCTCCATCCCCGGAATCCCGACGAGTCCGTACTCCTCGGCCTTCTCGGCCGCTTCGAGACTGGCCGAGAGTTCGTCGTGGTCGGTGACCGCCAGCGCGTCGAGTCCGACCGCGGCGGCCTGCTCCAGCATGAGGTCGACGGGGTCCCGGCCGTCGTACGACAGCGACGAGTGGGCGTGAAGCTCGACCGATAGCACGGGCGGGGGTTCGCAGGCGGACGGCAAAAGCGCCTCGGTACGGAGTCGGCCGCCGGGTCGGTCGTGGCCCGCTCGCTCGTGGCCCCTTCGGCGCGACGATTCGCATCGCTCGCGCCTCCCGATTCTCGCGGTGACGGTGAATCGTCCGATATTAGCGAATAGCGGGCTTCAAGGAAGCGGTTCATGAAACACTCCGAGACCTGCCGCGGGTAGCATTTCGTATATCAGAATACAGTTTACGTGTTGGTCACAGGACGAGAGGAAGTGAATACTAGATTTCATTTTCTGACGCGGACAGCCCCGAATCTCACCCAAATCGGGGGAAAGCGAGCGGAGTATCGCCAACGGGCGAGGTTCGTTTGCAAGAGGCGCGTGCCGAAATCCGGTCGCAGTTCCACCTCGCCGGGACGCCGACGGGAGAGTATGCACGAACTCGCACATAGAAAGGCATTAATTCGCCGTGTCTGTACAGACAGGTGAATGAGTCTCTCCGAGCAAGACCGCGAACTCGTCGACGCCGAACTCGGCCGGGAGCCGACCCCGGCGGAGGCGGCGCTGTTCGAGAACCTCTGGAGCGAACACTGCGCGTACCGGTCGTCTCGACCGCTCCTGTCGGCCTTCGAGTCGGAGGGCGAACAGGTCGTCGTCGGGCCGGGCGACGACGCCGCGGTCGTGGAAGCCGCGGACGGCACGTACATCACGATGGGTATCGAGAGCCACAACCACCCGTCGTTCGTGGACCCCTACGACGGCGCGGCCACGGGCGTCGGCGGCATCGTGCGCGACACCCTCTCGATGGGGGCCTACCCCATCGCGCTGGCCGACTCGCTCTACTTCGGCGACTTCGACCGCGAACACTCGCGCTACCTGCTGGAGGGCGTCGTGGAGGGCATCAGCGACTACGGCAACTCCATCGGCGTCCCGACTGTCGCCGGAAGCACGGCCTTCCACGACGACTACGAGGGCAATCCGCTGGTGAACGTCGCCTGCGTGGGCCTGCTGGACGAGGACCGACTGGTCACGGCCGACGCGAAGGAACCCGGCAACAAACTCGTGCTGGTCGGCAACGCGACCGGCCGGGACGGTCTGGGCGGCGCGAGTTTCGCCAGCGAGGACCTCTCGGAGGACGCCGAGACCGAGGACCGACCCGCGGTGCAGGTCGGCGACCCGTACACCGAGAAACTGCTCGTCGAGGCCAACGAGGCCCTGCTCGACCGCGACTTGGTCGAGGCGGCCCGGGACCTCGGCGCGGCCGGACTCGGCGGCGCGTCGAGCGAGATGGTCGCCAAGGGCGGTCTCGGCGCGGAGATTCGGCTGGAGGCGGTCCACCAGCGCGAACCGAACATGAACGCGCTGGAGATTCTGCTCGCGGAGTCCCAAGAGCGCATGTGCTACGAGGTCCGCCCCGAGAACGTCGACGCGGTCGAGCAGGTCGCCGAGAAGTACGACCTCGGTTGTTCAGTCATCGGCGAAGTGACCGAGGGGAACTACGTCTGCACCTTCGATAGCGAGGCGAACGCCTCCGAAAAGCCGACCGAGGAGCGAAGCGACTCGGGAGGCCGCGAGACCGTGGTGGACGTGGACGCCGAGTTCCTCGGCGACGGCGCGCCGATGAACGACCTGCCGGCCGAGGAGCCGACACAGCCGGAGCGCGACCTGCCCGACGCCGACCTCCGCGACGCCTTCGAGGCGGTCGTCGGCCACCCGAACACCGCGAGCAAGCGGTGGGTCTACCGCCAGTACGACCACGAGGTGCAGGTCCGGACCGCGACCGGACCGGGCGACGACGCCGCGGTGTTGGCCCTGCGCGAGGCCCGGAAGAGCGCGGAGAAAGGCTCCGCGGCGGCGTCGAGCGGCGATAGCCGCGAGACTGGCCTCGCCGTCTCCTCGGGGGCGGACCCCAACTGGACGAGCGCCGCGCCCTACGAGGGAGCGCGGGCGGTCGCGCTGGAGAACGCGACCAATCTCGCCGCGAAGGGCGCGACGCCGCTCGCCGCGGTGGACTGCCTCAACGGCGGCAACCCCGAGAAGCCCGACGTGTACGGCGGCTTCCGCGGTATCGTGGACGGTCTCGCCGACATGTGCGCGGCGCTCGGCGCGCCGGTCGTCGGCGGGAACGTCTCGCTCTACAACGACTCGCCGTCGGGGCCGATTCCGCCGACGCCGACCCTGGCGATGACCGGGACGAAGGACGGGTACGACGCCCCGCCCGCCCACCTCTCGGCCGACGCCGGCGGAGCGACCCTGCTCGTCGTCGGCGCGGACGGCGGGAATCGACTCGGCGGGTCGCAACTTCTCGCCCAGACGGGCGGCAGCGACCGGTTCCCGGAACTCCCGGAGAACCCCCGCGAGGTCGTGGCGACCCTCGCCGACGTCGCCGACAGCGAGGCGACCGCGGCGGTCCACGACGTGAGCCACGGCGGTCTCGCAGTCGCGCTCGCCGAGATGGTCACGGACGAAGCGGGCGCGGCGGTCGAACTCGACTCGCTCGACGCCCTGTTCGCCGAGACGCCGGGCCGCGCGGTCGTCGCCACGACCGACCCCGAGGCGGTTCGCGAGGCGTTCGACGGCGTCGCTCCGGTCGCGGAACTCGGTGAAGCGGACGATTCGGGCGCGCTGGACCTGACCGTCGACGGCGAGTCGCTGAGCTACGACGCCGACGATATCGCCGCCCTCCGCGACGTGCTGGCCCGAGAACTCGACTGACGTTTCCGCAGTTCTCTCGTCGTTTTCCGGTATTTTGGCAGGAACGTCTACGACTGTTCTCCGGTGGCGCTGACGCGTCGTTCGCAGATGACGGGGTAACTGCCCGAGACTGAGTGTTTCGAGCGGGAAATACAACGGGAGTCGAGTCCTACGCCGTCCTCTCACCCCGAGTTGTCCGTCAATAAACAATATGCCGCGATAACGTCGCAGGGTGCGTCGGCCGAGAGCGCGCCGCTCTGTGGCCCGCCGAACCGTCGGAAGCCGACCTCCCGCACCGCAAACAATTTGATTCGTCGGTCCGCGTGGTGGATCGTGTCACGGACTGCCATCGCGTGCGCTCTCTGTCTCCTGCTGGCGGGCTGTGCCGCGCCGACCGCACAGCAGACGGCCGTCGAGTCGGACGCTCCCCGTGGGACCGACTCTCCCGGTGACGGACCGACGGACGGACTGACCGACCGGAACGCGAGCGTCGCCGGGAACGAATCGGCGGCCGCAGGCCGCGACATCTCGGTCCGCGGCGGGTCGCTCCCGGTCGAACACGAACGGATTTTCGCCCGGACGGCCGACCTCCTCGGTGCGAACGTCGCGCCGCCGACGGTCATTGTCGTCGAGTCGGCCGCCGAGATTCGCAACGACACCGGCGGCCCGTCGGCCGCGGGGAGCGGGTCCCGAGCGCGGAGTTTCGCCGGCGTGATGGGAATCGGCGGGGAGCGCGGTGGTACGGGGAACGAGACGGGGGACGGCGACACCGGCGGGTCCGGCCGGGGCGTCTCGGTCGCGGCCTACGCGCCGTCGGCCCGCTCGGTCGTCGTCAACGAACGGGTGGCGACCGCGGGGCGCGAGCGGGCGCTCGAACGCACGATGGCCCACGAGTTCGTCCACACCATCCAGTTCCGCCAGAACGCGTTCGTCCGGATGCAGTGGGCCCTCGACGTGGACCGCCGGCCGACGCGCGACACCGTCCTGACCTATTCGAGCGTCGTCGAGGGCGCAGCGGTGTTCGTCGCCGACGCGTACGACCGCCGGTATCTGGCGGGCGACTGGGCCTCGATTACCACGACCGAGCGCTACCGGTCGGCGCCGGCGAGCGTCAAGTACAGCATCGCGCGGTACTACTTCGGCAGTCGCTATCTGAGCCATCGGTTCGACTCGCCGCGCAACCTCTCGGCGGTGTACGACGACCCGCCCCGGACCACCGAGCAGATTCTGCACAACGACACCGACGGGTCGGAGATGCCGCTGTCGCTCTCGCTGTCGGTCGAACCGAGGGAGAATCGGACCCGCGGACCGAACGACACCTACGGGGAACTGTTCGCTCGCATCGCGGTCGGGACGGAACTGAACGAGTCGCGCGCGGCCGACGCCGCGGCCGGGTGGGGCGCGGACCGCCTCGTGCCGGTCGCCGACGAGGATGGCACCCGGAGTTTCGTCTGGGCGACGCGGTGGGACTCGCCGGACGAGGCCGACGAGTTCGAGCGCGCGATAGCGGCGTATCTCGACTCGCGCGCGAACCGGTCCGGTGGCGCGGCCGGGGCGCGGGCGAACGAATCAGCGGGTCGGTCGGGGACCGGTTCGCCGACGATTTGGCGCGACGGGAATCTCACGTTCGGGACCGAACGCGTCGACGAGGAGACCGTCGTCCTGCTCGCCGGCACCGAGTCGTTCGTCGGCGGCGCGAACGCGACGGGCACGAACGCGAGCGTCTCGGTCGTCGCCGGCGGCGACCGACGGTAGCGGACGGAGAACGGATTTTCTGTACTAAAGACTTATTTTTCTGTTTCTATAATAGTTCTATCCACGCTAAGGAAACAGAGAGAGAGTGGTAAAAGCGCCCGGCGAGAAGCGACGTTTCGGAGTCGTGTCGCGCTACGCCGCGATGAGCGGGAGCGCGAACGCGACAGCGAGACCGACGACGAGGACGGCGAGGCCGATGCCGACCTGCGACGACGAGAACTCCTGCATCGGCGAGGTCACGCGGTCCATCTCCACGGCCTCGTGGCCGTGAATGTCGTCGGTGTGGTCGTCCATCTCGGCGTACTCGTCCTGGTCCACGTCCAGATGCTCGCTGTCGTCGGCGTCGACGTGCTGGTCGTCGTGGTCGTCCATGCGAGTGACTTTCCGGCCCGGACACTTAAACGCAACCAAACCTAAGCCGCCGGAGACCGTTCGTGGAGAGCGCATGGACTTCTCCGACTCGGACCCCGACGAGGAGCGCGCGGCGTTCGACCAGTTCGACGTGGACCGCGAGTGGTGGAAGGAGGCGGTCGTCTACCAGATTTACCCGCGGAGCTTCTTCGACTCGGACGGCGACGGCGTCGGTGACCTCCGTGGCGTCGAGGCCAAGTTGGACTACCTCGACTCGTTCGGCGCGGACGTGGTGTGGCTCAACCCGGTCTACGACTCGCCGAACGCCGACAACGGCTACGACATCCGCGACTACCGGGCCATCATGGACGAGTTCGGGACGATGGACGACTTCGACCGCCTGCTCTCGGGACTCCACGACCGGGACATCAGACTCGTCATGGACCTCGTGGTCAACCACACCTCCGACGAACACGAGTGGTTCCGAAAGTCGCGCGAGTCGAAGGACAGCGAGTTCCGGGACTTCTACATCTGGCGCGACGGCCGAGGCGACGGGCCGGGCGGGAGAGGCGCTCCGCCGAACAACTGGGAGTCGGCGTTCGGCGGGTCGGCGTGGACCTACGACGAGCAGACCGAGCAGTACTACCTCCACCTGTTCGACGAGAAGCAACCCGACCTCAACTGGGAGAACCCCGAGGTCCGCGAGCGCGTCTACGAGATGATGCGCTGGTGGCTCGATAAGGGCATCGACGGCTTCCGCATGGACGTCATCGACCTCGTCTCGAAGGCCGACGGCCTGCCCGACGGCGACCCCGACTCCGGGTGGACCGGCGCGGAACACTTCATGACCGGGCCGCGCGCCCACGAGTACATCTCCGAGATGTACGACGAGGTGCTCGACGGCCGAGACGTGATGACGGTCGGCGAGATGCCCGGCGCGACGGTCGAGGAGGCCCAGCAGTACCTCGGTCCCGACGGCGACGGCCTGAACATGGTCTTTCACTTCGAGCACGTCAGCCTCGACTACGGCGAGAGCGGCGACCGGTGGAGCGTCGGCGAGTTGGACCTCGCGGAGTTCAAGCGCGTGCTGACGAAGTGGCAGAACGGACTCCGGGGCGAGGGGTGGAACAGCGTCTATCTGGGCAACCACGACTGGCCCCGCATCGTCTCGCGGTTCGGCGACGACGGCCTCTACCGCATCGAGTCGGCCAAGATGCTGGCGACGCTGCTGTTCACGCTCCGGGGGACGCCCTACGTCTATCAGGGCGACGAAATCGGCATGACGAACTTCCCGTTCGAGCGCGAGTCGCAGGTCCAAGACGTGAGCGCCCGGAACTTCGTCGAGCGAAAGAAGCGCGCGGGCTGGCCGATGGACGAGATTCTGGAGGTCGTAAGCTACCGAAGCCGGGACAACGCCCGGACGCCGATGCAGTGGTCCGACGGGGAGAACGCGGACTTCACCGAGGGGGAGCCGTGGATTCCCGTGAACCCGAACTACGAGGCGGTCAACGTCGCCGACGCGACGGCCCGCGAGGACTCCGTCTGGGAGTACTACCGGGAGCTGATTCGGTTCCGGAAATCGACGCCGGCGGCCATCTACGGCGACTACGAACTCCTCCTGCCGGACGACCCGGACATCTACGCCTACCTCCGGACGCTCGGCGACGACCGACTGCTGGCGGTCCTGAACTTCGGCGAGGGGACACCGACGTTCTCGCTCCCGGAGAGCGTCGAGTACGAGGATTCACAGTGCGTCCTCCACAACTACGCGGTCGACGCAGAGGGGCCGCGTTCCTTCGAACTGCGACCGTACGAAGCGCGAGTGTACGAACTGGACTGAACCCCAGCGACGGTCACTCCGCCTCGTAGTGGGTCGTCTCGTCGGCGACCGGAATCATCTCTGTCGCGTCCATGTCGAGGAACGACGCCGCGTCCTCCTGGACCTCCGCGCCGGTCTCGGACTCGAAGGACTCGTTCATCGCCGCGGGGTCCTCGAACCAGAGTTGGGCCACGTAGTCGTAGCCCGCCTTCTCGGGGTCGAGCGGGACCGAGGACGTGTACCGCTGGAGGTTCGGCAGGTCGTTGACCAGCGGCGCGTGTTCGTCGTGCATGTACTCGACGCACTCGTCGTGACTGGTGTCGTCGTCCCGGACCGCGAGAATCACCATCTTGCAGGACATATTGCGTTATTCGGGAGCTACGGTCGTGAAAGTTGGGATGTCGGTGGTCGGACTCGGCGGTTCGGAGGCCGCGTGACCGCGACCCCGTTTCGCAGTCCCGATTCGGACGACCCTCCGATTCGGGCCGACTCCCGGTTCCGAACACCTGTCGGAGTCGAAACCGTGAAACCCGCCTCGTGCAAACTCACGAGTAACGAAATGACTCTCACCAAGCGCATCGTCCCGTGCATCGACGTGGACTTGGACGAGGACGGGAACCCGGCGGTCTACACCGGCGTCAACTTCGAGAACCTCGAATACACCGGCGACCCGGTCGAGATGGCCCGCCGGTACAACGAGGCGGGGGCCGACGAGTTCGTCTTCCTCGACATCACCGCGAGCGCCGACGGCCGCGAGACGATGCTCGGCGTCGTCGAGGACGTGGCCGACGAGATATTCATCCCGCTGACCGTGGGCGGGGGCATCCGAACCAAGGAGGACATCAAGGAGACGCTCCGGGCGGGGGCCGACAAGGTCTCCATCAACTCGGGCGCGATAGCGAACCCCGACCTCATCACCGAGGGCGCGGACGCCTTCGGAAGCCAGTGCATCGTCATCTCGGTGGACGCCGAGCGCCGCTACGACGAGCAGGGCGAACACTACGTCGAGGTGGACGGCGAGTCCTGCTGGTTCGAGTGTACCGTCAAGGGCGGCCGCGAGGGAACCGGCCTCGACGTGGTCGAGTGGGCCGCGGAGGCCGAGGAGCGCGGCGCCGGCGAGTTGTTCGTCAACTCCATCGACGCCGACGGCACGAAGGACGGCTACGATATCCCGCTGACGAAGGCGGTCTGCGACGCCGTGGACACGCCGGTCATCGCCTCCTCGGGGTGTGGCGGTCCGGAGGACATGCACGAGGTGTTCACCGAGGCGGGCGCGGACGCCGGACTCGCGGCCTCCATCTTCCACTTCGGCGAGTACTCGATTCGGGACGTCAAGGAGTATCTGGCCGAGCGCGACGTACCGGTTCGGCTCTGAGGTCCCTACTTCTCGTCTGCGGGCAGAAAAAGCGGGAGTCGAATCGACGCGTTACCGGCGCGTCAGAGGTCGGGGGCCGCGAGCGCGGCGGTCCCGTTTCCGGTCTCGTTTCCGGTCGCGGCGCCGTCGGCGGTCGTCTCGCCGCTCATGCCACCGAGACCGCCGCCGATGAGACCGATACCGGCCGAGGCGTTCTCGATGCTGACGCGGTCGGCCTCGACGGTGTCGAGGATTGCGGACCCGACGGTCATGTTCTCGACTTCGACGGTCGGCGTGCCCTCGATGGGGTTGCCCTCACCCACGCCGCCGGGCGAGAAGGACGTGCGGATGTTGTTGACTTCCGCGCTGCCGAGACTCCCCGTCTCGACGAACAGCGATTCGATGCTGGTCTCCGAGAGCGAGGCGTTCTGAATCGTCGCGTTCTCGCCCTCGGGCGGCGTCTCGCCGCCGAACAACTGCTGGGCGACGGTCTGGTTCCGAATCGTGACGTTCAGCAGCGTCACGTTCTCGAACGAAGCGTTCACCACGGTCAGGTTCGACGCGGTCGCGGTGCCCAGCGACTGGGTACCGTTGACCCCGCGGTCGAGTTGCGTCTGGTTCAGCACCGCCTGCTGAACCGTGACGTTCGTCATCGTGAGATTCTGAATCGTGAGATTCTGGTACTGGTAGGTCTGGTTGTTCGTCTGGTCTTGGGCCGCGACGCCGGTGTCGGCCGGCGCGGCGGTAGCGTCGTGTGCGTTCGGTGACGCCGCGAGCGCGGAGGACGCTCCGGCGAGCAGTACGAGTGTCGCTACGACTACTGCGCGCGTTCTCATGCGACCGAAGGTTTTCCGAGTGCGTCAATAAACGGCCCCGACCGTTTGGGGCTTCCGTGCCGTGTTACGACGATTAAGTCGGGCTTATTCGGGTTCTGGCGGCGTCTGACGGTCGCTCTCCGACGCCGACGCTCGGCGGTGGCGATGAACGGAGTGAACGGCGCGAACGGCGGTTCAGAGTCGGGCGACGCTCGGCGTTCGGAGTCGCTCGTGAGAAACGGGACGCCCGAAGCGACGAGAAGAGGCCTCAGACTGCGCTCTCGTAGGCGTCGCGGAACGCCGCGGTCTTGTCCTTGATGTCGCCGGTGGCGTCTTCCAGCGCGTCGAGCGGGTCGGTGCCGTCCTCGGTCTTGATGGTCAGGATGGGTTCGGTCTGTCCGCCGGACTGCTCGGGGTTCATGTCGTACGTCGCGGCCGCGACGCCCTCGTGTTCGAGGAGAGTTCCCTTCAGCACGTTCATGAACGTGTGGTCCTCCCCGGCGATTTCGATAGAGAGTTCGTCGTCGGCCTTCTCGGCAACCCGTAGTTCCATACCCGTCAGTTCTAGCTTTGTGCGTTTCAACATTACGGAAAGACGCGTCGAGGGCGACCCGCCGTCGCTCGGCGAGCCCTCGACCGAATCCAGCCACCCATTTATACCGCGATGGAGAAACTAACCGGTATGGTTCAGTTGCCCCCGTGGTTGCCGGCACCGGCGCAGGTAGCGATTCCGGTCGTCGTCCTGCTGTCGCTCGCGCTGGTCCGGCGGCTCGACGCTCCCGCGGGTCGATGGGGTCGCCGTCTCCGGTCGCGGTTCCTGCTCGGCGTCCCGTGGGGCACTCTCGTCTCGGTGATGGGCGTGCTGGCGGTCTACCTCTTCGTCCAGCAGGGCGCGGGCAACTGGCGCAACCCCGTGACCCTCCCGTTCTCGTCGTGGTCGTACCTCTACCCCGTCGGGTGGCTTCTGGCACCGTTCTCGCACACCGGGCCGGGCCACCTCGTCGGTAACCTCACCACGACGCTCGCGGTCGCACCGCTCGCGGAGTACTTCTACGGGCACTTCCCGTCGAAGCGCGGCGAGAACCCCTTCTTCTCGCGGACGAGCAACCCGTGGGTTCGCGCGTTCGTCCTCTTCCCGGCGGGCGTCGCGCTGGTCGGACTGGCGACCAGCGTGTTCGCGTGGGGTCCCATCATCGGCTTCTCGGGCGTCGCGTTCGCGTTCGTCGGGTTCGCGCTGGTTCGCTACCCGCTAATGACCGTCGTCGCGGTGTCGGCGCAGGGAGCCATCAGGACCACCTATCGGGCCCTGCTCGACCCCCGGATATTCGGGTCGGCGTCGCGGAGGTTCGGCGAACCGTGGTGGTACGGCATCGCGGTGCAGGGCCACGTCCTCGGTCTCCTGCTCGGCATCCTTCTCGGTGTGGCGGTCCTCTACCGGCGGCGCGAGCGAGTCGGCGCGCTCCGACTCTGGACCGGCGCGGTCGTCCTCGGCATGTCGATGACCCTCTGGGCGCTCTGGTGGTACCGCGGCGAGAGCACCTACGTCCTTTATCGCGGGTGGGGCGTCGTCTTCGTCGTCACGCTCGCAGTGCTGACGACAGTCGCCGCGACGGCCGACCGCAGACCGCTGTTCGGCGACGTGTCCCGCCAGCAGGTCGGCCTGCTCGCGCTCCTTCTCCCGCTTGCTGTCATGGTAGGCGTCGCGATTCCGGTCAACCTCACCACGGTCGGCGACGCCAGCGTCCCCGGCGGCGGCCCGGCGATAGAGGTCCACGGATACGACGTGACCTACGCCGAGAACGTCCAGAACCAGAAGGTCTCGGCCATCGACGTGTCGATGTTCGGCGAGACGACCAACGTGACCACCAGCGGCGTCATCGTTGTCAACGACGACCGCGAGATATGGACGCAGGCGGTCTCGAAGGGACGCCTCGCCTTCGACGGCCGGACGCGCGTTCGGGTCGGCGGCGTCGGGTGGGCAGAGGACGTCCGGGTTCAGCGCCGGGGCTGGTCGGCGGTCAACGGCGGGACGGCGTATCAGGTCTGGCTTCGTGGCCCGGACGACGACGAGTGGACCCACGTCTTCGCCTCGCAACCCGCCGTCGCCGGGCCGACGCTCGCGAATCACTCGGTCGTCGTCCGACCGGCCGACGGGGAGTTCCGCCTCCTCGTCACGCGGAACAACTCGACGGTCGCCGACGCGCCGATCCCCGACCCCGGCGGGAACGTGACTCTCGCCGGCATCCGGTTCACCCGCGAGGGTCGAAAGCTGTTCGCCTCGCTCGACGGAACTCGCGTGCAGGTCGCGGCCCGCGAGACGTACCGGTGAGGGCGCTCCCGTCCGTCAGATGAGACCGCCGAGAGTGACCAGTGTGCCGAGGAGGACGAGCGCGAATCCGACGGAGTCGTACTCCACGATGGCGAGACCGAACAGCGACGTCTGTACGCCGGCACCGATGAGTCGGACTCGGGTTTCGAGGTGTTCGCTCATGTTTGCCGACACGAATCCTGCGACGAAAACCTTGCGCTACTCCCACCGAATCCGGAAGACCTCGGCGTCGATTGCTTCGGTCTCGCTGGTCTGGTGGCCGAACTGCCGGGAGAGCGTCAACTCGGCCCGGAAGGCGTGCGTCACCTCGCCGCCCTCGTCGGCGGCGAACGCCTCCACGAACGACTCGCTCCCGGCGTTGTGAATCGAGTAGGAGGTCCCCGAAATCCGACTCGCGGTCGCCAGAAACGCGCGGTCTGCGTGTTCGTTGCCCGCCTGCGCGCCGAACGGCGGGTTCATCAGGACCGTGACGTTCGACCGGTCGGCGGGCGCGTCGGACGGGCGGAGCGGCGCGTCCGACGGACAGAGCGGTGCGCGGGTCGCGTCGGCGAGTAGCCACTCGACCGGCGTCGCGGAGGCCGCCCCGGTCGCGGACGCGCCCGGGTCCACGACCCGGCGCTCGTTCTCGCGGGCCTGCGCGAGCGCCGCGGGGTCGCGGTCGAGCGCGAGGACGCGCGCGGGACCCCGGCAGGCCGCCCCGAGTGCGAGCATTCCGGTTCCGGTGCCGAGGTCAACGACCGTCTCGCCCGCGAGGTCGCCATGCACGCTCGCGAGGTGGACGAGGTGGGCCGCGAGGTCCGCCGGCGTCGGATACTGCTCCAAGTCGAGTCGCGGGTCCGCGAACCCTTCGACCCGAGAGAGACGGCGCTCCAGCGCGGCCTTATCCATGCGAGAGAGAAATCGCTCCGAGAAGGAGAACGTTCGGATTCGGTTCTCAGTCCAGCGTAATCGGACCGTCCAGGTCGAGCGTGACGCCCTCGCGGTGGGCGCGCTCCGCGACAGCGGCCAGTGCGGGCCGGACCTTCGACTCGTCGCCCACGCTGTCGAACTCGACGGTGACGGTACTCGCGCCGAGGAAGGCGGCGGTGCGCACGTACTCGCGGACGCGGTCGGCCTCGTCCTGCGTGGCGAACGAGCAGTCCTCTCCGAAGCAGGCGTCCACGACCACGCGGGCGGCCACGAGGTCGTCGGCGTCGAGTTCGCGCTTGAGGTCCATGAGGTCGGCGCGCGCGGTCGGGATGGCGTCGGCGT
This sequence comes from Halorussus limi, assembly GCF_023238205.1. NCBI lineage: Archaea > Methanobacteriati > Methanobacteriota > Halobacteria > Halobacteriales > Haladaptataceae > Halorussus > Halorussus limi. The sequence goes on along the minus strand of NZ_CP096659.1, from coordinate 2,864,590 downwards.
CGAGGCTGACGGGCGTGGCGTCTTCGACGCGACAGCGTTCGATGGCAGTTCGGACGTCCGCGGAGCGAGTGGCGCTCATCGTTACCAGCACATACCCGTTACTCATACAAAAAGGTTCGGTAGATGCGCGTGAGTTATATTCCTGTGGGCGTCTCGTCAGGGCGCCGTCATTCGACGCCGTTTCGGTTGGGGGTGTCTCTACACCTCGACTCACTCGTCCATCGCACGCCGGAGGACGCGCTCGACGAACTCACCTTTTCGTTCGGTGTACGCCTCCCGGTCGTCCGGGTGTTTTTTCGCCAACTCTCGTTTCAGCGCCTCGTACTCCTGGGCAACGTCGGGATGGGAGCGGAGAAAATCGCGGAATGCAATCGCCTCCCGATAGCAGTCAGTGTCGCGTTCGGTGAGCGAGAGATAGTGAGTGCGATTCGTCCGCGGTCCCTTGGCGAGAAAGAGTCGTTCCGGAACGTCGTCTTCCGGTCGGTACTCGTAGCCGTGTGATTCGAGGAGCGGGACGAGTTCGGTCGCGTCCTCCACGTCTGCCACGACCGCCAACAGGTCGATGATTGGTTTCGCGGCCAGTTCCTCGACGGCGGTGCTACCCACGTGTTCGTAGTCGAGCAGACGGTCACCGGCGATGGCCTCCAGTCGCCGGACCTCCGCCTCGTAA